>NZ_DASUNH010000039.1:0-45462 GCF_036277275.1 Ideonella sp.
GCACATCAGCGACAGCAAGTCGTCCGCGCGCCCTTGCACCAGCTTGGCCATGAAATCGGCGCTCGCCGGCGCCACCAGCACCGCATCCGCTTCACGGGTGAGGTTGATGTGCGCCATGTTGTTCGGCTCGCGCGCATCCCACTGGCTGGTGTAGACGCTGCGGTTCGACAAGGCTTGCATCGTCACCGGCGTGATGAAGGCCTCGGCGGCTTCGGTCATCACCACCTGCACGGTAGCGCCGGCCTTGACGAGTTCACGCACCAGCTCGGCGCACTTGTAGCAGGCAATGCCACCGGATAGGCCCAGCACGACGTGCTTGCCGGCCAGCTCGGTGGTGACAGGGGTGTTGATCGACATCAGCGCACCGCCCGTCTGGTCACTGCATCTGTGCGCCGTGGCACTTCTTGAACTTCTTGCCGCTGCCGCAAGGGCAAGGGTCGTTGCGGCCCGGCAGCGCGTCGACACGGCGCGGCGGTGGCTTCGGCGCATGGTCGAGCCAGTACAGGCGCAAGTCCTGCGCGGCGTACAGCGCTTCCTGGATCAACTCGTCGCGGCTGAGCTGCTCACCTTCGTAGAGTTCTTCGAAGACCTCCTTCAGCTCGTCGTCGTCCATCGTCAACGACGCGATGCGCAGCAGGGTCTCGTCGTAGAGCTGGCCCTCCTCGGTCTCGAGATCGGGCTCTGGCCAGTCTTTCGGGAAGTCTTGCGTGGCATCGAGAAAGCCGACCGCCCAGACCTCGCCCGTCTGCTCCAGCAGCGCCATCTCATCGGGCTTCACATGCCCTTCGTCGACCAGGCGTTGCTTGTCTTCGTCGCTCAGCTCGATCATCAGCGGCGCCAGGCGGAGCACGTCCGGGTCGTCGAGGATCAGCTCCGGGTCCAGTTGGTCGGCCAGCACCTGCCAGCGCGCGTCGATGACCGCCCGCGCTGCGGCGGCGTCCACCGGGTCGCTGAATGTGCGGGCGAACACGCCGTCGGCAAACACCGCCAGCCACTCGTCGGCTTCGATCCGGCGCGGGCCGGCCAGCAAGGCCGCCATGTAACCATCTAGCCATTCGAGCGACACCTCGTCCTCGAATCCAGCCATGCGCTGGCACAACGCGTCCAGCGCCTCGATTTCTTCTTCAGTGCTCATCCGGGGTTCGGCCATCGCCCACATTCCTCTTGCGTTCTCGCAACCCGGCAGTGTCGCATGTGCGCTGCGACGATGGAACGCCGGTTCCGCCTCAGGCGGTCGATTCGGATGCCGACGACCAGCGCGGCGGGTTCGGGTGCAGGCGCGCCATCATCAACGAGTCGACATACTCGCCGTCGCGCAGCGCGAAGGCACGTTGCCGCCCTTCCAGCTCGAAGCCGAACTTGCGGTACAGCGCCTGCGCGGAGAGGTTGTCGGCAAAGACGCCCAGCTCGATGCGCAACACCCCCAGCCAGTTGTCGGCGTAGTTGCACAGCTCGGCCATCAGCGCCGAGCCCACGCCACGGCGCTGCCACGGCACCGCCACCGACATGCCGAGCGCCATCACATGGCGCCGCCGCAGATGGGCTCCCACCGGATGCAGGCCGGAACTGGCGATCACCTCGCCTTGCACTTCGGCCACCAGGTGCAGCTCGGGGCTGTTGGGCGCCTGTTGGTTGCTCAACCGCTGTCGCCACAGCTCGGCATCCGGGAATGGCAGTTGCAGCAGTTGCCGGAATACCTCATGCTCCTGCATCATGCGAGCAAAGGCCTCGGCGTCGGTCGGACGTGCGCGGCGCAAGGTCCAGGGGGTGGCGTTGGAGTCGCTCATCGTGCTCACGAGAAATGCAGGCCGCCGATGCGCAGCCAGGGCAGCACCGTGCTGCCGGTGTCGAGCCGCTCACGGCTGACGGCCAGGATGTCCTTCAGCATGCGGGCGATGTTGCCGCTGATCATGACTTCGGACAGGGCCGCACCGACGACGCCGTCTTCGATCCGGAAGCTGTTCTTGATCACGCCGGAGAAGTCGCCGTTGGCGGCCGGCATGCCCATCGACAAGCGGCCGACGACTGCCCCGCGCTGCACCTGGCCCACCAGCTCGGCCCGTGGCGTAGCGCCGGCAGCCATCTCCCAACCGAACGTCGTCGGCACATGGGGCAAGCCGGTCTTGCGGCTGCCGTACAGGCTGGGCAGCAACGTCTGCAACCGCCCTTCCTCCAGCACGCTGACCGCCGGCGTGTGGCAAGCGTCGCCCGACAACGGCACCACCCCCGGGGCTTCGAACCGGCTCTTCAGTGCGAGCAACGGCGAAGCGATCACCTGGCCCACCTGGTCGCGGTAGAGCGAGCTGCCGGCGATCAGCTGCGCATCGCCCAACTGACCGAGCAACCAACCCAGCAGGTCGCCGACGGCATTCGGCGTGAACACCACCTCGCCGACGAACTTGCCGCCAAGCGGCTGGGTGTCGATCTGCTGCGAGGTGTCGCGCATCATCTCGCCGATGCCGAACCAGGTTTCGGCCGCCTGGTCGACCCAATCGTGGGCGTCGCCGCCGGCGTAGTTGAACGAGCTGGCACGGTCACCCTCGCGGGCGGTGCCGAACGCGCTCAACGACAGCCAGCCTGCGCGGTCGGCCAGGTCGCTGCCGCCGGTGGTCAGCGTGTGCGACTGGCTCTGGTGGTGCGAGGCAGCACTTTCTTCGAGCGTGAAGCGCGGCGTCTCGCGGGCACGAAAGGCCAGCAGCTCGGCCATCTTGTCAGCCAACGAGGCGGGCTCGACCTCCAACGGGCCCTGCACGATGCGTGCGTGCTGGCCGGCCGACACGGTGTTCGCCGCATCCTGCGGCGCTGCCTGTGCAGCCGCCCACAGCTCGGCCACGCCATGGCGCAGCGCCGCTTCGTCGAGCGAGCTGAGTTGGGTGCTGGCGCGCCGGCCGTCCAACAGGCCCAGCAGCGAGACCTGGATCTGCTCGGTGCTGCGCATCAGGCTGGGCTCGTTGTGGGCCACGTTCAGCTCACGCTGCCGATGCCGGCCGACGCTGACCTGGGCCTGGTCGAAGCCCTGAGCGCGCATCAGGCCCAACACCTGTTCGGCCTGGTCCAGCAGTGCGGGATCAAAGTTCAATGCGGTCATGCTCATTCACCCCCCATGTGCGCGCGCGCCCGCAGCGCCGGCCCGCCCATCGACACCACCATCGGCTGCTTCTTGCCGCAGTAGCCACTGCAGCTCCAGTACATGTCGCTGGACACTGCATCGACCGACTGCAGCACCTTGATCGCCGAGCCGGACACCGTCGTATCGCGGATCGCCGGACCGAGCTTGCCGCTGCGGATCTCGTACGCCAGGCTGATGCCGAACATGAACTCGGTGGTGGAGTCTGCCTGGCCATTGGCCGTCTTCAGCAGCAGGTAGCCATCGTCGACACCGGCAACCATCTCGTCCAGCGTCGACTTGCCGGGCAGGATGGCCGTGTTGCGCATGCGAACCAGTGGCTCGTCACTCGGCGCATAGGCGCGTGCACTGCCGGTGAGCGCCATGCCCAGGCGCGCCGCCGTCTCGCGGCTGTTCATGAACTCGGTCAGGACGCCGTCCTTGATCAGCACCGCATCGCGTGCCGGCGTGCCTTCATCGTCGGCATAGACCGGGATCATCACCTCTGTGCCCTGGTAGTGGTGGGCATAGTCGACCATGCTGATCAGGTCGCTGGCGACCCGTTGGCCCCGCAGGCTGCCGGTGACGGCGCCGCCAAGCACGATGTCGGCTTCGCAGGGGTGGCCCATGGCCTCATGCGCCAGCATGCCGGCCAGCGGGGGTGCCAGCACCACGGTCTGCAAGCCCCCACGCGCCGGCACCGCTTCGCACTTGGCGCGCAAGTGCCGGTGCAGCTCGTCAAGCTGCGGCGCCAATGTGTCGATCGACCAGTCGATGTCGGCCAGGCTGCCCTTGCCGGACACCTGCTCCGCCAACTCGACCGGTGCCCCGTCGGCCGATTGGGCGACGAACACCACCTGGCACACCGCACGTTGGATGCTCGCCAGCGACTGGCCGCCGGTGCTGGTCGCCAGCCATTTGGTGTGGTGCTCATCGCTGACGACGAAACGGATCGACTTCAGGCCTGGATAGCGTTGCTTGCACCAGGCGTTCAAGGCCCCCAGGCGGTCCTGGATCTCGGCCTGGTCCAGTGCGGCACGGCCACGGTAGACATGCTCGCCCCGGTAGCCGCCCATCGGCAACGCCACCGACGAGCGTTGCCCGAAGCGCGCCATCGCCTGCACGTTGTCACGCGCCTGGCGCCCCACGCGCTCAGTCGCATCGGCTCCGGTGGCCGGCACCGAAGCAAAGCCCCAGTAGCCGTCGCGATAAACCCGGGCGCTGGTGCCCCCGTCGCTGCTGCTGCTGTTCTGCGTCAGGTTGCCGTCGATCATCATCACGCGGGACTTACGCAGCTCATGCTGGCGCAACTCGCTGTACTGCAGGCCGGCCAACAAGGCGGGCGCTGACAGGGCCGGTGGGGTCGAACTCATCCATGTCTCCCTGGCGCCTTGTGGGCGCCTGCTGCTGGTTAGACGATCAATCAGAGGTTGTCGTGTTCGAGCCGCTTGCCCAGGCTCACCACGTTGTCGCCTGCGTATCCCAACGCCGCATAGAAGGCCAGCACGGCTTCGTTGCCTTGCCGGACCTGAAGGTTGATTTTGGGGCAACCACGCTCGCGCAGCCGCGCTTCCGACCAATCCATCAATTGGCGTCCCAAACCCCGTTGCTGGCGCGACGGCTCGACCGCCAGATAGTTGATCCAGCCGCGATGGCCCTCGTAGCCGGCCATCACGGTGCCCACCACCTCACCGCCATCGACCATCACGCCGAACAGCTCCGGCTGCTCGGCAAGCTTGCGTCGAATGTCCTTGCCCGGATCGTTCCAGGGCCGCGTCAGGCCGCAGCGCTGCCACAGTGCCACGACAGCCGGTTCATCGGCATCCTCAAACGGGCGGATCTGGAACACCATCGGCCAAGCCTTCCGTCAGTTGCCCGCCTGGGCGCCGAGCAGGTAGTCGGACTTGCCCAGATCGACGCCGTTGTGACGCAGCAGCGCATAGGCGGTGGTCATGTGGAAAAAGAAGTTCGGCAACGCCCAATGCTTCAGGTAGGCCTCGCCCTTCAAGGTGCGGGTCTTGTCGCGCCCGACCGGGAAGGTGATGTCGATCTCCTCGCGGCCATCCAGCTTGTCGGCCGGCACCGTGGCCAGCCATTCCTGGGTCTTGGCGATGCGAGCACGCAGCTCGGCAAAGGTGGTCTCGTTGTCTTCGAACTTCGGCGCCTCGATACCCGAGATGCGTGCGACGGCCAGCTTGGCGGCGTCGCAGGCGATGCGGATCTGTGCGGCGAACGGGAGCATGTCCGGCGCCAGGCGAACGGTCACCAGCACGTTGGGATCGAACTTGCGCGCCGCTGCATTCGCTTCGGCCTTGGCCAGGCAATGGTCCAGATTGGCCAGGCCGGTACGGAAGATCGGCAAGCTGGCGGATGACAGGGTGATGGCCATGGTGGATCCTTGATTTCTTGGGTGGAGCGCCATGATACGCAGGCAGTTTCACGTCGGCTTGCGCATGAAAATCAACCCCAGGAATGCTGGAAGTGCCGCCGGCTCGGGCAAGACTGGCGGCGCACATCCCACGTCTAGCGCGAGACTCTCGCCAACACACCCCCGCTCGACAGGCTGCGCCCTGCTTCAACAAGCACGGACAGCAAAAAGGCCGAGACGCCGCAAAGCGTCTCGGCCCTTTTTGTTGGAATGGCGCGTCAGGCGCGCTCGGCCACCCAGCCGGCCACGCTGGCTAAGGCGCCGCTGAGTTTGCTGGCGTCGGTGCCGCCGGCCATGGCCATGTCGGGCTTGCCGCCGCCCTTGCCGCCGACCTGCTGGGCGACGAAGTTCACCAGTTCGCCGGCCTTGACCTTGCCGATCGAATCGTTGGTGACGCCAGCGGCGATCTGGACCTTGCCGCCTTCGACCGCCGCCAGCACGATGGCCGCTGTCTTCAGTTTGTCCTTCAGCTTGTCCATCGTCTCGCGCAAGGCCTTGGCATCGGCGCCTTCCAGCGTCGCGGCCAGCACCTTGATGCCCTTGACATCGACGGCCTGCGACAGCAGCTCGTCGCCCTGCGCCGAGGCCAGCTTGCCCTTCAGCGCGGCGACTTCCTTCTCCAGCGCACGGACCTGGTCGAGCACGCTGGCCACGCGCGCCGGCACCTCGCCGGGCGCGACCTTCAGCGAGCCAGCCAGGCCGTTCACCGTGTTCTCGAGGCTGCGCAGGTAGGCCAGCGCGTTCTCGCCGGTCACTGCTTCGACGCGGCGGATGCCGGCGGCCACGCCGCCCTCGCCGACGATCTTGAACAGGCCGATGTCACCCGTGCGGCCGACGTGCGTGCCGCCGCACAGCTCCTTGCTGGAGCCGATCGAGAGCACCCGCACCGTGTCGCCGTACTTTTCGCCGAACAGCATCATCGCGCCGCTCTTCTGCGCGTCGTCAAGCGCCATCACCTCGGCCTTCGCACCGGCGTTGGCCAGGATCTCGGCGTTGACGATGGATTCGACCTTGGCGATCTGCTCGTCGGTCATCGGGCCGGTGTGGGCGAAGTCAAAGCGCGTGCGCTCGGCGTTGACCAGCGAGCCCTTCTGCTGCACATGGCCGCCCAGCACTTCGCGCAGCGCCTTGTGCATCAGGTGAGTCGCGCTGTGGTTGCGCACGGTCTTGGCGCGGCGCTCAGCGTCGACCTTGGCGGTGAACACGTCACCGACCTTGATCTCGCCTTCGGCGACGGTGCCGTGGTGGCCGAAGACATCGGCCTGGATCTTCAGCGTGTCGTCGACCACGACGCGCGTCGTCGCATTGCGGAACTCGCCGGCATCGCCGACCTGGCCGCCGCTCTCGGCGTAGAACGGCGTGTGATCGAGCACGACCACGACGTCATCGCCCGCGCGGGCCACGTCGACCGGGCTGCCATCCACATAGACGGCCGTGACCTTGGCACCTTCACGCACCAACTCGTCATAACCATGGAAGGTCGTCGGCGTGCCTTCGTACGCCAGCCCCTGCGCCATCTTGAACTTGCCGGCCTCGCGGCCGCCTTGCTTCTGGCGCTCCAGCAACTCGTCGAAACGCACCTGATCGACGGTCAAGCCTCGTTCACGGCACACATCCGCCGTCAGGTCGACCGGGAAGCCATAGGTGTCGTGCAGCTTGAACGCCGTGTCGCCATCGAGCACCGCCGGCTTGGCAGCCAGCGCCGTCTCGAGGATTTCCATGCCGCGCTCGATGGTCTGGAAGAAGCGCTCTTCTTCCTGCTTCAGCACCTCGGTCGCGCGTGCCGCGCCCTGACGCAGCTCGGGATAGGCCTCGCCCATCTGCTCGACCAGCGCCGGCACCAGCGAATAGAAGAACGGCTTGCGCGCCCCCAGCTTGTAGCCGTGGCGGATTGCGCGGCGCGCAATGCGACGCAGCACGTAGCCGCGGCCCGCGTTGCCGGGGATCACGCCGTCGACCACCGTGAAGGTGCAGGCGCGGATGTGGTCGGCAATGACCTTCAGGCTGGGCGAATCCTTGTCGCTGTCGCCGCCGCCTGCCGCATCGACCGCCTTCTTCGCCGCCGCCAGCAGCGCGACGAACAGGTCGATCTCGTAGTTCGAATGCACGTGCTGCAGCACCGCGGTGATGCGCTCCAGCCCCATGCCGGTGTCGACACTGGGCTTGGGCAGCTTGTGCATCACGCCGTCTTCGGTGCGGTTGAACTGCATGAAGACGTTGTTCCAGATCTCGATGTAGCGGTCACCGTCTTCGTCCGGGCTGCCCGGGGGGCCACCGGCCACTTCGGGGCCGTGGTCGTAGAAGATCTCGGTGCAGGGGCCGCAGGGGCCCGTGTCGCCCATCATCCAGAAGTTGTCGCTGGCGTAGCGCGCACCCTTGTTGTCGCCGATGCGCACGATGCGCTCGGCCGGCACGCCGACCACCTTGTTCCAGATCTCGTAGGCCTCGTCGTCTTCGGAATAGACGGTGACCCAGAGCTTCTCGGCCGGCAGCTTGAACTGCACCGTCAGCAGCTCCCACGCGTACTGGATCGCGTCGTGCTTGAAGTAGTCGCCGAACGAGAAGTTGCCCAGCATCTCGAAGAACGTGTGGTGGCGCGCGGTGTAACCCACGTTGTCGAGGTCGTTGTGCTTGCCGCCAGCGCGGATGCACTTCTGCGAGGTGGTCGCGCGGTTGTACGGCCGCTTGTCGAAGCCGAGGAAGACGTCCTTGAACTGGTTCATCCCGGCGTTGGTGAACAGCAGCGTCGGGTCGTCGCCGGGCACCACCGGGCTCGAGGCGACGATGGTGTGGCCCTTCGATTCGAAGAACTTCAGGAAAGTCTGGCGGATCTCGGAGGCTTTCATCCGGGGTCTCTCTCGGTGGGTCTGGACGGGGAAAGGAACCTGAAATTATGGCAGCGCTGGGCAAGTCCCTGCGAGGGTGCGCGCCCTGGTTTGGGATGGGATGCAAGGCGCAAACCACAGCCATAGCCCGCCTATGGCGAGGATTTGCAACGCCGCAGGCCGCCCAAAGCAGGGATGCGCAACCCGCAAGGGGCTTGTTCAGCGCTGCCCGAGCTCGCGTGCGAGAAACGCGAACAGGCGCTCATCTCCTGAGAAAGCGACGTTGAAGCGCAACCAATCGGTCGGCTGCATCCCGGCGCGGAACAGGTGGCCGGGGCCGAGCATCACGTCGGCCTCGGCGGCGCGGTTGGCCAGCGCCGGGGTGTCCAGCAGCCGGGGGTGGCGGGCCCAGAGGAACATGCCGGCCTTGGGCTCGGCAAAGAGCTCGAAACCCATGGCCACGAGCCGGCCGCCGACCTGCTGATGCGCCTCGGCCAGGCGCTCGCGCAGTGCCTTCAGGTGCTTGCGACGGCGGCCGTCCAGCAGCGCCGAGTGGGCCAGACGTTCGCCGAATTCGGCCGAGGTGAGCCCCGAGATCATCTTCAGCTGGGCCAGGTCTTCGAGCAGATCGGGGTGCGCAGCCAGGAAGCCGACTCGGATGTTGGGCGAGATCGTCTTCGAGTAGCTGCCGATGTAGATCACCCGGGTCAGCTGGTCGAGGCTGGCGAGGCTCGGGCGCGGCTCGGGGTCGAGCTCGACGTAGATGTCGTTCTCGACGATCGTCAGATCGTGCTTCTCGGCCAGCTGCAGCACGCGGTGCAGTTGGCCCAGCGGCGCCACCGAGCCGGTCGGGCTCTGCAGCCGCGGCTGGGTGAAGAAGACCTTGGGCCGGTGCTCGCCGGATGTCGATTGCAGCATCGCCTCTAGCGCGGCAAGGTCGTAGCCCTGCGGGCTGCGCGGCACGCCGAGCAGCTTTGCGCCCTGGAAACGCAGTGAAAACAACAGGTTGGCGTAGCCCGGGTCGTCGACCAGCACCGCATCGCCGGCCCGCACCAGGCGGCGCACGCACAGGTCGAGCGCCTGGCTGGAACCCTGCGTCAGCAGCACCTGCGCGGGCGGCACGCTCACCTGCTGTTCGGCCAGCGCTTCGCAAATGGCCTGGCGCAGCGGCGGATAGCCCTTCGGGTCGCCGTAGCCGCCCAGGTCGGCGTCATCGGCCGCCAGCGCCCGCAGGCCGCGGCGCAGGCCATCCTCGAACAGCCAGTCGCCGGGCAGCCAGCCGCAGCCGGCCTTCACCGCCAGGTGGCGGTTCTCGAAGATCCGGCGCAGGTACCAGGCCGAGTCGAAGCCCTGCGGGCTGGCCGCCACCGGCTCGACCGCTCCGGACGCCGCCCTTTTCCGCACGAAGAAGCCCGAATGCGGCCGCGACACCAGGTAACCCTGCGCCACCAGCCGGTCATAGGCCTCGACGACGGTGAAGACGCTCACCTGGTGCGTCAGCGCGAACTGGCGGATCGACGGCAGCTTCGCCCCTTCACGCAGCGCCGCCTCGTCGATCTGGCGGCGCAGGCCCTCGACGATCTGGGTGACGAGCGGCACGGCGGCCTGGGAATCGAGGGTCAGCATGCGTGGTCTGGAGGCTGTACTGGGTGCGCACCCAGCACAGTGCGCGACAGGGGGCTTGGGCGCTGTACATGGTACCGGCAGCCCCCGTGGGACTAGAGTCGCATTCTTGGCGCCCACCCGGCATCCGCCCGGCGCCGCACACCTTCAGGAGCCCGATATGCACCGCGACCCCGCCGCCACTGCCACCAACGCGGAAAAAAGCAACGCCGCCCTCATGGCGCGCCGCCGCGCCGCCCTGCCCTCGGGCCTGGGCCAGACCTACGACGTGGTCGCCGAGCGCGCCGAGAACTCCGAAGTCTGGGACGTCGAAGGCAAGCGCTACATCGACTTCGGCGGCGGCATCGCGGTGCTGAACACCGGCCACCGCCACCCGAAGATCGTCGCTGCCGTGAAGGCCCAGCTGGACAAGATCCACCACACCTGCTTCCAGGTGCTGGCCTACGAGCCCTACATCGACCTGGCCGAGCGTCTGATCGCCAAGACCCCGGGCGACTTCGCGAAGAAGGCCTACTTCCTGTCGACCGGCGCCGAAGCCGTCGAGAACGCGATCAAGATCGCCCGCTACGCCACCAAGCGCCAGGCCGTCATCGCCTTCGGCGGCGGCTTCCACGGCCGCACGCTGCTGGGCATGGCGCTGACCGGCAAGGTCGCGCCGTACAAGGCCGGCTTCGGCCCCTTCCCGGCCGAGATCTACCACGCCGAGTACCCGAACGCGCTACACGGCGTCAGCGTCGAGGATTCGCTGAAGTCGCTCGAGCACATCTTCAAGTACGACGTCGAGGCCGACCGTGTCGCCGCGATCATCTTCGAGCCGGTGCAGGGTGAAGGCGGCTTCTACGTCGCGCCGAAGGAATTTGCCGTGGCCGTCCGCAAGCTCTGCGACAAGCACGGCATCGTGATGATCGCCGACGAAGTGCAGACCTGCGCCGGCCGCACCGGCACCTGGCTGGCGTGCGAGCAGTGGGGGGTCGCTCCCGACATGGTCACGATGGCCAAGTCGATGGCCGGCGGCTTCCCGATCTCGGCCGTGATCGGCAAGGCCGAGCTGATGGACAAGCCGCTGCCCGGCGGCCTGGGCGGCACCTACGCCGGCAACCCGCTGGCCTGCGCCGCGGCGCTGGCCGTGCTGGACGTGTTCGAGGAAGAGAAGCTGCTGGACCGCTCGAAGGCCGTCGGCGAGACGCTGATGACCGGCCTGAAGGCCATCGCCGCCAAGCACAAGGCGATCGGCGACGTGCGCGGCCTGGGCGCGATGGTGGCGGTGGAGCTGTTCAAGAACGGCGACACCCACCAACCGGATGCCGACCTGACCAAGCGCGTCTGCGTCGAAGCCCTCAAGCGCGGCCTGGTGATGCTGTCGTGCGGCAGCTATGCCAACGTGCTGCGCATCCTGGTGCCGCTGACCGTGCCGCAAGCGCAGCTGGAAGAAGGCTTGAAGATCCTGGCCGACGCTTTCGACGCGGCCGTCGCGGCCTGAAACAGGCGGAGGCTTGCCTCCGCTTAGGATGTACCCATGGACATGAAGACCTCTCCGCTGGCGTCGCTTGCCGACCCCAGCCTGCTGAAGACGGATGCATTGATCGGCGGCGAATGGGTCGCCGGCTCGGTGCGTTTCGATGTGACCGACCCAGCCACGGGCTCGAAGCTGGCCGATGTGGCCAACCTCGGCGCCGAATCGGCTGAAGCCGCGATTGCTGCGGCCAACAAGGCCTGGCCAGCCTGGCGCGGCAAGACCGCGAAGGAGCGCGCCGCGATCCTGATGAAGTGGTTCCAGCTGCTGCATGCGAATGCAGACGACCTGGCCCGCATCATGACCGCCGAGCAGGGCAAGCCGCTGGCCGAGGCCAAGGGCGAAGTCAACTACGGCGCCAGTTTCCTCGAGTGGTTTGCCGAGGAGGCCAAGCGCGTCTATGGCGAGACCATCCCGTCGACCGACAACAACAAGCGCTACCTCGTCATCAAGCAGCCGGTCGGTGTGTGCGCGGCGATCACGCCGTGGAACTTCCCGATCGCGATGATCACCCGCAAGGTCGCCCCGGCGCTGGCCGCCGGCTGCCCGGTGGTGATCAAGCCGGCCGAAGCCACGCCGCTGTCGGCGCTGGCCGTGGCCGAGCTGGCGCAACGCGCCGGCATGCCCGCCGGCGTGCTGAACATCGTCACCGCCGATGCGTCGAACTCGATCGAGGTCGGCAAGGTGCTGTGTGATTCAGATGTCGTGCGACACCTGTCGTTCACCGGCTCCACCGAAGTCGGCCGCATCCTGATGAAGCAGTGCGCGCCAACGATCAAGAAGCTCTCGCTCGAGCTGGGCGGCAACGCGCCCTTCATCGTGTTCGACGACGCCGACATCGACTCGGCTGTCGAGGGCGCGATGATCAGCAAGTACCGCAACGCCGGCCAGACCTGCGTCTGCGCGAACCGCTTCTACGTGCAGGCCAAGGTCTACGACGAGTTCGTCGCCAAGCTGGCAGAAAAGGCCAAGGGCATCAAGGTTGGCAACGGCTTCGAGGCCGGCGTCAGCCAGGGCCCGCTGATCGACGACCAGGCAGTCGCCAAGGTCGAATCGCACGTGGCCGATGCGCTCGGCAAGGGCGCCACCGTCGTGACCGGCGGCGAGCGCATCAGCGAGCGTTTCTACAGCCCGACGGTGCTCTCCAACGTGACCTCGGACATGATGGTCTCGCGTGAAGAGACCTTCGGCCCGGTGGCCCCGGTGTTCCGCTTCGAGACCGAAGCCGAGGCGATCGAGCTGGCCAATGCGACCGAATTCGGCCTCGCGAGCTACTTCTACAGCCGCGACATCGGCCGCATCTTCCGCGTCGGCGAAGCGCTGGAGTACGGCATGGTCGGCGTCAACACCGGCCTGATCTCGACGGCAGAAGTGCCTTTCGGCGGCGTCAAGCAATCGGGCCTCGGCCGCGAAGGCGCTCACCAAGGCATCGACGACTACGTCGAGATCAAATACCTCTGCCTGGGCGATATCAACAAGTGAACGCGCGGCGCGTGGCTGCAAGGGCCGGGGCCGCCCTGGCCCTTTGTCTGTTCCACGCCGTCGTGCTGGCCGGCCCGATGGCCGTGCGTGGGCCGGACGGCACCCATTGGCGCGTCAACGACGACGAGGAACCTTCGCTGCTGGAGCGCAAGCTGCCCGGCGGCGCGCTCGACACGGCCTTTGGCAAGGCCGGCCGGCTGGCGCTGGATTTCGGCGGCATCGACGCCAGCGTAGCCGTGCTGCGCGTGGACACCAGCGGCCGCATCTGGCTCGGCGTCACCTCGTTGGCAACGGGAACCAGCAGCCCCATGGTGCAGCGCCTGCAGGCCAACGGGATGGCCGACACCAGTTGGGGCGCCGCTGGCCGCAGCATTGCCTCACCCGTCGGCCAGCGCCTGATGGTGGTCGACCTGTTGCCGGCCGACGATGGCGGCGCCTGGGTCACCGGCACCTTGTACGGCTCGCAAGGCGAGAACGACACCGGCTTGTGGCGCTTGAAACCCAACGGCGCGCTGGAGTATGGCTTTGGCGCCGGCGGACTGTGGAAGCGGCCGGGCCTGGAGCGCAGCCGCCCGCTGTCGCTGGCCGCCGGCCCGGACGGCGTCGTCGCCCTGGGCGTCGATGTGCTGACCGGCCCCAAGCCTGGCCGCGAGGTCTATGTCGTCGGCCCGAAGGACCGCCAGCCGCGGCTGGCACCGATGCCCGGCGGGCCGACCAGCGACGACGATGACGACGACGTCTACCTGTTGTGGGGCGGACTCGGCTGGCTGTGGCGCACGGGGCTGCAGACTGCCGAACTCTCCGGCCTGCCGGCCTTGACGATGACACCGGCGCCTGCAGCAGCGGTGGCCCCGGCTCCGGGTGAGGCCGGACACATCGCCTTGAACCCGTTTGCCCGGGTGGATGCGGCAGCTTCCGCCGCGACAACGCCCCCGGTGGACGACGACTTGCCCTGGGGTTGGCTGCTGGCGGGTGGTGTGGGCCTGCTGGGGCTGTTCACCGTCTGGTGGCGCGGGCGCGGCAAGGCCGCGTAGCGCTCACGACTCGTCGTTCGCGGCGGCGCCCTGGCCCAGCAGTCGACCGAAGCTGCCGCCTGACGCCAGGCCCACCGCGTGACGCAGCAAGGTGCCCGCATCCTTGCCATGGCCCGGATACTGGCTGACGCCGATCCGCGCCCCCACTGGCACGTCCTGTCCCGCCACCTGGAACGGCTGATTGACCGCCGCCAGCAGCTTGCGGGCCACATGGTCGGCATCGTCATCGGCGTCCAGCCAGGCCAGCAGCACCGCGAACATGTCCGGCCCCAGCGAAGCCACCACGTCACTGGCCCGCAACGAACTGCGCAGCCGCACCGCGGCCTTGCGGCGCAGCACATTGGCCGCCTCGGCGCCGAGGCTGGCCTCGACGCTGCGAAAGCCGTCGAGATGCAGCACGATCAGTGCCATGGCCGCCGGCTCGCGCTCGCGCAGCGCCAGCAAATGCGTCATGTGCTCTTGCAGCTGGTTGTGGTTGGGCAGGCCGGTCGTCAGGTCGATGCTGTAGGCGCGCCGCGCCGCATCGTCGATGCGCTTGCGCTCGACCGCCAGGCGCAACACACGCCCCAACACCTCGGGCGAGGCCTCGCGGCTGGACAACACGTCACGCACGCCCGCTTGCAGCAGCCGCATGCACACGGCAGGCGTGGGCTCCGGCCCGATCACGACGACGGCCGATTCCAGCACCGCCCTTGGCAGGCCCGCCCAGTGCAACAGCCGATCGGGGGTGCCCGTCAGCCTGAGATCGATCAGCACCGCGTCGTAGGCCTGCGCATGCAGCTGGCTGTCCAGCTCATCGAGCCGAGTGCAGGCCTGGACCACGAACGGCCCGAAGGCCGAGGTCACCAAGTCCGGCGGCTGGGCGCAGAGGCAGAGGATGTGGAACGGGTCTGACATGGGTGCGAGCCTCTTCGCGGGCGTGATCCATCATGCACGTTCCGCGCCTGGGCCGACACGCTTGTAAACACCAAGGTGGTGCAAACCACGAGAGACCGGGCCACCGCGGGATCCAGCCCGCCGCCGAGGCCCGTTCCGCCCTATCAGTGGGCCTCGTCCCAGTTCATCCCCACGCCGACTTCGGCCAGCAGCGGCACGCTGAAGCTCGCCACGCCGGCCATCAGGCGCGGCACCGCCTCCTTGGCCCAGTCGAGCTCGGCCTCGGGCACTTCGAGCACCAGTTCATCGTGCACCTGCATCACCATGCGCGTGGCACGCTGTTCGGTGTCGAGTGCGCCCTGCACCGCGATCATCGCCAACTTGATCAAATCGGCCGCCGTGCCCTGCATCGGCGCATTGATCGCCTGGCGCTCGGCGCCCGAGCGGCGCGGGCCGTTGCCGCCGCGGATCTCCGGCAGGTAGATGCGGCGACCGAACAGCGTTTCGACGTAGCCCAGCTCGGCGGCGCGGGCCTTGGTCTCGTCCATGTAGCGCTTGACGCCGGCAAAGCGGTCGAAGTAGCGGTCGATGTAGTTGCGTGCAGCCTTCTGGTCGATACCCAGGCTTTGCGCCAGGCCAAAGGCGCCCATGCCGTAGATCAGTCCGAAGTTGATCGTCTTCGCATAACGCCGTTGTTCAGAGGTGACCGTGTCGGGCGCGATGCCGAACACTTCGCTCGCAGTGGCACGGTGCACGTCCATGCCTTCGGCGAAGGCCTTGGTCAGGCCCGGGTCACCGCTGATGTGGGCCATGATGCGCAGCTCGATCTGCGAATAGTCGGCGCTGATGATCTTGTGGCCCGCCGGCGCGATGAAGGCTTCGCGCACGCGCCGGCCTTCCGGCGTGCGGATCGGGATGTTCTGCAGGTTCGGGTCGTTGCTCGACAGCCGGCCGGTCACTGCTACTGCCTGCGCGTAGTTGGTGTGCACGCGGCCGGTGCTCGGGTTCACCATCAGCGGCAGCTTGTCGGTGTAGGTGCCCTTCAGCTTGCTCAAGGAGCGGTGCTCCAGCAGCTTGGCCGGCAGCGGGTAGTCGGCCGCCAGCTCCTGCAGCACGTCTTCGTCGGTGCTCGGTGCGCCACTGGCGGTCTTCTTCTTCACCGGCAGGCCGAGGCGGCCGAAGAGGATCTCGCCGATCTGCTTGGGTGAGCCCAGGTTGAAGGGCTGGCCCGCCAATTCGTAGGCTTCGCGTTCCAGCGCCAGCATGCGCTCGGCCAGTTCGCGGCTTTGCGTCGCCAGCAGCGCCGCATCGATCAACACGCCATTGCGCTCCACCCGCTCGAGGATGGTCGAGACCGGCATCTCGATGCGCTCGTAGATCCCGCGCAGGCCCGGTTCTGCTTCGATCTGCGGCCACAGCGTCTGGTGGACGTGCAGTGTCATCTCGCTGTCTTCGCCGCTGTAGGTGGTGGCCTGAGCAACATCGACCTGAGAGAACGGGATCTGGTTCGCGCCCTTGCCGCAGACCTGTTCATAGCTCAAACCCTGCCGGCCGAGATGACGCTCGGCCAGGCTTTCGAGGCTGTGCTTCAGGTGCGCTTCCAGCACATAACTCTGCAGCAGGGTGTCATGGGTGTAGCCGCGCACCTCGATGCCATGGTTGGCAAATACATGCTGGTCGTACTTGATGTTCTGGCCGACCTTCGCCGCCGCAGCGTCTTCGAGCCACGGCTTCATCAGCGCCAGCACGTCGTCCAGCGGCAACTGGTCCGGCGCGCCGGGGTAGTCGTGCGCCAATGGCACATAGGCGGCGCGGCCGGGCTCCGTGGCGAACGAAATGCCAACGATGCGGGCGCGCATCGGATCGAGCGAATCGGTCTCGGTGTCGATCGCCGTCAGCGGCGCGCCACGCAGCACTTCGAGCCAGGCGTCCAGGCGCTCGCGGCTGGTGATGCACTCGTACTCGCGGGCCAGGGCGAGTGGAGGCAGGGTCAGCGCGCTGGCAGCGCGCGACACCGATGCGTCCGTGGGCACGGCCACCGCACCAGCGCCCACGGAAGGGGCACCGGCAGCAGCGCTCGTGCGCCCCAACGACGCTTCGAGTTCCTTGCGGAAGGCCTTGAAGCCGAAGCGCTCGTAGAAGCCCAGCAGGCCGTCGTTGTCGACCGGCTTCAGTTCCAGCGCATCGAGCGTCGGCCAGCCGATCACGTGGTCGGCCAGGTCGCAGTCGGTCACCACGGTGATCAGCCGGCGCCCTTGCGGCAGCCAGTCCAACGCTTTGCGCAGGTTCTCGCCCGCCACGCCCTTGATGCTCGCCGCGGCGGCGATCACGCCATCCAGCGAGCCATGGTCGGCGATCCATTTCGCGGCCGTCTTCGGGCCCACCTTCTCGACGCCGGGCACGTTGTCGACCGCGTCACCGATCAGCGTCAGGTAGTCGATGATGCGGTCCGGTGGCACGCCGAACTTGGCCTTGACGCCCTCGATGTCGAGCGTTTCGTTGCTCATCGTGTTGATCAGCGTGACCCGTTCGTTGACCAACTGGGCCAGGTCCTTGTCACCGGTTGATACAACCACCCGGTGTCCCGACTGGGCCCCGATGCAGGCCAGGGTGCCGATCGCGTCGTCGGCCTCGATGCCAGGCACCATCAGAACCGGCCAGCCGAGCAGCTTGACCACTTCGTGGATGGGTTCGATCTGCTTGCGCAGGTCGTCCGGCATCGGCGCGCGATGGGCCTTGTACTGCGGGTACCACTCGTCGCGGAAGGTCTTGCCAGGGGCGTCGAACACGCACACGGCGTGCCCCGACGGCACCTGTTCGCGCAGGCGCTTCATCATCGCCACCATGCCGTGGACGGCGCCGGTGGGCACGCCGCCCGGGCCGCGCAGGTCGGGCAAGGCGTGGTAGGCACGGTACAGGTAGCTGCTGCCGTCGACCAGCAGCAAGGTCTTGTCTTCACTCATGCGCGGCATTGTGCGCGAGGGCGGGTGGCCCTCGCGCCCGTCCGGCTGCGGAAACGGACGCGATGTAGCGCCCTCCGTCCCGCGCTGTCGGCGGCTACCGGACCGGCAGCGTCATCGTCATCTGGCTGTTGCCATCGAACGGCAGCGACATGCGGAACATGTCACCCCAGTGCACCGGTGAGCCGTACAAGCTGTCGGCCGTGTCGAACACCAGCACCAGGTGGTGGCCGGCCGGCACGTCGTAGGCGATCGCGTTCATGTCGAACGAGAAGTCGGTCGCCACACCGGGCGATGCCCAGTGCACCGCCCGCGCGCCGTGGGTGATCAGCGTGCCGAAACCGGCCCAGTCCACGTCGTACAGGTAGGCCACCAGCATGCCGCGCTTGAGATTTGGTTTGGCCCGGATCTGCAGCTTCGGCGAGCCACGCAGCTTGAGCGGCGCATTCAGCGAATCACCCTCGTAGCGGATGCCGTTGCCCGCCAGGATCGTGGCCATGTGGTTGATGACCGGCAAACCAACGCTCTCCATGATCGGCGACAGGATCGGGATCAACCCCGTCGTGGCGGTCGTGTCGAGCAAGCTGTCGATCTGGTCCCCATGGCTCTGGCGGTTGGGTGAGGTGCCGAGCGTGCCGGTCACGCCCTTCCAGCAGAAGCAGCCGAAGTCCCAGCGCAGGTTGCCCCGCGGCCCGAGGTAGTAGGTGGTGCTGCGCAGCTCCGGTGCCGGCCAGTTGCTGAGCGTGTCGCGGCTGCCGCCGAACTTCAGCTGCATGGTCACCTTCGGCTCGGTGTCGACGCCGTTCGGAATGCCCTTCAACCAGCGGTCCATCCAGCGGTGCACCTGGTCGAACACCGGGTTGTCGACGCCCAACAGGGCGCCGGGCAGCTCGGCCGAAGCGTGGATGCCCGGTTGCAGCAACAGCTTCTTCGGCCCGGTCAGCCGGGTGTACATCAGCAGCGTCGAGTTCGGCGAGAACATGTCGTCCTGGTAGTTCTTGCTGATCAGCACCGGCACCTTGCGGGCATTCAACGCGTCGACCGCGTTGATCGGCGATCGGATCACGCCCCAGGCCGCGATCTCGTCGATCTTGGCCTGCGAGGTGTCCGGGTCACGGATCGCCGCGTCGTACTCGTAGATGAGCGGGTCCATGTTGCCGGTGAAAGTGCCCGACAGCGTCAGGATCGACAACCAGGTAGGGTTCGGCACGGAGTTGCCGTACATCTGGTCGATCAGGTTCGCCCAGCCGGACATCGAGGCCACCGCCTTCACCCGGCTGTCATTCGCCGCACCGATCATGGACAGCCCGGCACCGTAGGAAATCCCGGCCGCACCGATTCGGTTCACGTCGGTCGCGGTGTTGGCCACCAACCAGTCGAGCACGCTGCGGAAATCCGAAGCGTCCTGCTCGCTGGCGACGCCGACGACCCCTTCCGAGCCGTAAAAGCCCCGTGCGGTATAGGCCAGCGCCACGTAGCCGCCCAGCGCCATGCGCTGCTGCTCGCCCAGGTACTCGAAGAAATCGGCAGCCGCCCAGCTGGCGGGATAGACCACGGCAGGGAACTTGCTTCCATCGCCGGCGCCAGAGGGCAGGAAGACATTCGCGGTCAACCTCACGCCATCGCTTGTGGCGACGGTGAAGTTGTTCAAGAAACAGGTCCCGTCTTTTGGCGAGATGACGCCGGGCATCAGCAACGGCGTGGTGTAGATGGCTGCTTCGGCGGGGGTGGGTGCACGGCAGCTCGCGGCTTCAGAGGCGATGGGAGAGAACAACGGCAGGCACACAACCAGGGCAGCAAGGCGCCGCCCCAAAAATTTCGGCATGTGAAAGTCTCCGTTCCCGGGGAGGTTGGAGTTACGGTCGAACGCCCCGGAATCGCACGACCGTTCGTTCCATTTGCTGCCTGCTTTTCTCAATGCGCAACAGGACCAGACCGGAGTCTTTGTTACCTGTTACCTCGCCTCAGCGCCACGTCACCCCGCTGACGTGGCCTGGTGGTCTCGTCCGACATGGCCAGGGCAAACCCGAGGCATAGAATCCAGCGCATGAAAACGCTTCGGTATGCTTCGCTCACGCTGCTGCTTCTGGCCACTGCCGCCGTGCGGGCCGAAGAGACCGCGCGGCGAACGCCGCCCGAGCCGCAGGTGCTGCAACAAGTCACCGAAGACGAGAAGATCCGCATCGAGGAATTACGGGTCCGTGGCCAGACCAAACGCCTGACGGTGCAGCCCAAGATTCGCGGCGTCGGCCCCTACGAGATCGCCCCGCCCGAACCCGGCCGCGCCCCGGCCGACGATCCCAAGGCCGGCCAGCGAGTCTGGTTGTCCATCACCTTCTGATACACCGCCGCGCCGTGTTCGCGCGGCGCTTCACCGGCAAGTCATGGCGGTCTATACCGAAGTCAGCCTCGCGCAGGCGCAGGCGCTGTCGACCCAGCTGAAGCTGGGGGCTGTTCGTGCGCTCGAGCCGATCGGCTCCGGCATCGAGAACACCAACTACTTCCTGACGACCGACGCGGGCGAATGGGTGCTGACGCTGTTCGAGCGCCTGTCGGCCGCGCAATTGCCGTTCTACCTGCAGTTGATGCAGCACCTGGCCCAGCATGGGCTGCCGGTGCCTGAGCCGCATGCCAACGGCAGCGGGGTGCTGTGCCATGACCTCGCCGGCAAGCCGGCCGCGGTGGTGAACCGGCTGCCCGGCGTGCCAGTCGACGCGCCGGATGTGCACCATGCCGACCAGGTGGGTGCGACGCTCGCGCGGATGCACAAGGCGGTCGCCGATTTCGCCCCCTACCAGCCCAACCTGCGCGGTCTGGCTTGGTGGCAGGCCACGGCGCCGCTCGTGCGCTCCCAGCTGGACCCCGACAGCGCTGCGTTGCTGGACGCGGAGCTCGCCTATCAGGTGCACCTGTCCGCCTCGCCGACCTACGCCCAACTGCCGCACGGCGCGGTGCACGCCGACCTGTTCCGCGACAACGCCTTGTTCGACGGCCTGCCCGGCCGCGAGCGCTTGTGCGGCGTGATCGATTTCTACTTCGCCGGTGTCGACAGCTTCGCGTTCGACCTGGGCGTGGCAATCAACGACTGGTGCATCGACGACGATTCGGGTCACCTCGACGAGACCCGCGCCAATGCGCTGATCGCCGGCTACCGCGCCGAGCGCGAACCCACCGGCGTCGAATGGCGCACGCTGCCGGCGATGCGCCGTGCTGCGGCCTTGCGCTTCTGGTTGTCGCGCCTGGCCGATTGGCACGCACCGCGCGACGCCGCCCTGTTGACACCCAAGGACCCGCGCCACTTCGAGCGCGTGCTGCGCGACTGCGTGGCCAACCCCTGGCACCCCGGCGCCTGAACACCGATGGGATTGAAACTGCAAGACGTGCCGGCCGCCGCCGGTTGGCGCTGGGTGACTCAGGCCTTCGGCGAGTACTTCCGCCGCCCGCTGGCGTACATCGGCCTGTTCATGGCCTTCATGTTCGCCGTGCTGCTGACAATGCTGCTGCCCTGGATAGGCGGGGTGCTGCTGATGTTGTCCGTGCCGTTGCTGAGCCTGGGTTTCATGATGGCCACCCATGCCTCGCTGCAAGGGCGGCCGGTGCATGCCGGCATCTTCCTGGTGCCCTGGCAACAGCGCGAGCCCAACCGCCGCAGACCGCTGCTTACGCTGCTGATCACCTACGCCGTGTTGACCGCCGCCGCATTGTGGTGGTGCGAGTGGATCGATGGCGGCGCCTTCAACACCTGGCTGACGGCAGTGGCCAAGGGCAATACGCCGCCGGATGAGCTGGCGCGCCTGGGCAATGCCCCCGGGGTCACCGCCGGCGCGTTGTGGCGCATGGGCCTGAGCACGTTGCTGAGCATCCCGTTCTGGTTCGCACCGGCGCTTGTGTTCTGGGCCCAGCAAGGGGCTGCGCAAGCCTTGTTTTCGAGTGCGCTGGCGCTATGGCGCGCGCGGGCCGCCTTCTTCGCCTTCGGCGTCGGGTGTCTGGCAGTGCTGGTGCTGGCTGGCATGCTGACCAGTCTCATGGCCGCAGTGTTCGGCCCTGCGGTGACCAGCCTGCTGGTGATGCCTGTCGGACTGGTGCTGACCGCGGTTTTCTACGTCTCGCTGTACTTCAGCTTCCGCGATTGCTTCGGCGAGCCTTGAGCACGGCGGGTCAGAAGGTGGCAGCGCGCGGCGTCACCTTCACCGTCAACCGATCCTCCAGGCGCGCACGCTCGAAGTCAGCTGCCGCGCGGGCCAACCCTTCAGTCGTGTTGGCGCTGGTGGCGGCCAGGCCCACGGCACGATCCCGGCCCATCGCCTTGGCGCTGTACAGCGCCATGTCGACGAGATTGACCGCCTGCTCCCACGGCAGCGTCACGCCGTGCGGCGGCAACGGGAAGCCCGCGTAGGCCATCGACATCGTCACTGAAATCTCGCGCCCGTCGGCCAGCTTGAACGGCCTGTTGCCGATCTCGCCCAGCACGCGCAGCGCCAGCGCTTCGAGCGCTTCACCACGCAGCGCCGGCGTGTGGACCAGGAACTCTTCGCCGCCCCAGCGGCAGGCCACGTCGCCAGCGCGCACGCAGGCAGCCAGGCGTTGCGCCACCTCCACCAGCACCGCGTCGCCGATCGCGTGGCCGTGCTCGTCGTTGATGCGCTTGAAATGATCCACATCGAGCAGGATCAGGCCGCCGACGAAGCCGTCGCCCTCGTCGTCTTGCCGGGCTGCGAGCGCCTCGCGGAAATGGCGACGATTGGCCAGACCGGTCAGCGGGTCGCGTTCGCTCTGCACCTTCAACAGCGCCTCGCTGCGGCGCAGCTGCAGGTTCGCGTGGCGTGTGCGGCGCAGTTGCACCACCAGCACACCAGCCGCCATCGCCAGCATGAACGAGGCCAGCATCCAGACCCGCTGCATCAGCGTCTGGTTCTCCAGCCGCGTGGTCTTCAGGCTGTTTTCGCGCTCCGCCAGTTCCAGATCGCGCTGGCCGGCCTCGGTGCGGAAGCGCTCCTTCAGCTGGCCAAGCACGGCATCGCGGGTGTCACTGTCGATCTGCTCGCGCAGCTCGATGGCACGGTGGAAATGCTCCAGCGCGGCTTTCACGTCACCCACCGCCGCCAGCGCATCGGCCGATTCGTTCAGCGCCGCTTCGATGCGCGCGCGGGCCTTGGCCTGCTCCCACAATCGCAGCGCCGATTCGAGATCGGCCTTGCCCTGCGCGAGTTGACCCAGCCGCACCCGCGCCAGGCCACCGTTGTGCAGCATCACCGGCAGGTTGCGCCGGTCATTGAAGCGCTGCATCACCGGCAGCGCGCGCTCCACCGCCGCCAGGGCTTCGCGCGGCTTGCCGGCACGCAAGAACTCGTCGCTCAGCGAGGCCAGGATCTGCGCCTCGAGGCGGATCGAGCCCGCATTGCGCGCGATGCGCACGGCCTCTTCGAGTGTTGGTTGCGAACCGGCGTTCTCATTGCGGGCCGACGCCAGCACCGCACTGTTCATCAGCACCCGGATCATCGCCTGGCCAGTCGGGTCTTTCCTCGCGTGCCGCTCGGCCTGGGCCATCTCGCGTCGAGATTTTTCGGGGTCGTTCAGGTAGTGGCTCAACACCGCCTGCGACGACAAGCCCCAGGCGAGCAGCACGTCGTCGTTGACCTGCGCGGCCAGCTCGTTCGCGCGCTGCTGCAACCGGGCCGCCTCGAGCCGATTGCCCTGGCGGTCGGCGCGCAAGGTCAACAGGCGCACGACCTGCCACCACCCACGGTGATCGCAGGCACCGCTGCGCTGTCCGCCGGCGCAGGCCCGCGCATAGGCCGCATCGGCCTCCTGCGCATGGCCGGTGGCCGACTCGGTGCGCCACAGCTGGTCGTCCAGCATGGCCCGCACCATCGCCGCGTCGGCGGCAGCCACCGGGTCGCGATCGGCCATCTGCGACAGCCGACCAGCCGCTTCCTGGGCTTGGGCCTCACGCCCCGCGCGGGCGGCCACCAGCCCCCGGGTGCGCTCGACCACCCGGGTCCAGGCCAGTGATGGCGCCGCCGACAGGCCCTTTTGCAGTTCGTCCAGCCGTTGCAGCACGATGTCGGGTTCGTCGTAGCCTTCGACGGCCCAGCGGTTGGCCAATTCGTTCAACTCGGCCAGCGCGATGGCGCCTTCGAGCTTGTCGAGACCGCGCCAGGCCTCCAGCGAGGCTGTCGCCGGGGCGTTCTGGCCGGCCCTGACAGGCGTGCCAGCGCTCGGCGGCGCTTCCTGCATCACCGTCTGCGGCGCGCCCTGCGCCGCGGCCTGCGGGGCTGCCGGCTGGCCGACCAGCGGCCAGGCCAGGGTCAGGTTTGCGACGATGAAGCAGACCGCGACGATGTGAACAGGCCTCATGGGTTGGCCTCCGCCGCGGGGCCTTCCAGCACCGTCAGCTGAACCCGCCCTTCGCGCCAGGACTGCTCCAGATCCTGCACCACCGCATCGACTTCGGCCAGCGTGCCGGCCGGCACCGCGCCGACGCCGCAGGCCCGATTGCGCCCCAGCGTCTTGGCCACGTACATCGCGTTGTCGACGATGTCGACGGCCAGGTCCCATGGCAGGTCCAACCGATGCGGCGGGAACGGAAACTCGGCAAAACCGATCGAGGTGGTCACGTTGACGCGCTTGTCGCCCACGATCATCGGCATGCCGGCCACCGCGTTCAGCAGCCGCTGGGCCAGCGGCTCGACGCGTTCGTGCGCCATCGCCGACACCAGCACCAGAAACTCTTCGCCTCCCCACCGCACCACCAGGTCTTCTTCGCGCAGCACAGCCCGCAGCCTGCGAGCGGTCTCGACCAGCACCGCATCGCCGGCCGCATGTCCATGGTGATCGTTGATGCTCTTGAAGTGGTCCAGGTCCAGCAGGTACAGCGTGCCCCGCGCCGAGCCGCTCGCGCCGTCGCCGCTGGTGATCTCGTGGAACTGGCGCCGGTTGGCCAGGCCGGTCAGCGGGTCTTGCAGGCTGTGGCGGCGCAGTTGGGCATTGCGCAGGCGCAGCGCCTGCTGCGTGGCGCGCAGGCTACCGTACATGCGCGCCGCCAGCGCAAGCAGCGACAGCACGATCCCCGCGGTCAGGGCCCAGATCTTGTATTCGAGCTCGCGGCCGCGCAGCTGCTCTTCTTTCAGCGCGTTGTCCTCGTTCAACAAGGCCAGCTCGCGCTTGCGCTGCTGGGCGTCGAAGCTTTCCTGCAGCTCCAGCACGGCCTCTTGCTGGTCGCGCCGAGCCAGCTCGTTCGACAGCCCACGCAGCGACTGGTAGGCCGCATAGGCCTCCGTCAGGTAGCCGGCCCTTTCCAGGTAGGTGGCCACGTCGCGCGTCGATTCGGCGAGGCTGGCGATGTCGTTGGCGGCGCGGTCGAACTCCAGCAGCGGGCGGATCAATGCCATGCCCTCGTCCTTGCGCTTCATCGAGATCAACGCCAGCCCGCTGTTCAGGTGCGCCAGGTTCTCGGTCGACACGTCGTGCAGCGCGCGAGCCAGCGGCACGGCTCGTTGGGCGATCTCGTAGGCGCGCGAGTATTCGGCGGCGTGCAGGTAGTAGTCCGACAGATTGGCCAAGCCGAGCGCCTCGTCGCGCGCGGCGCCGGCCTTGCGGGCATACTCGATCGCGCCGTTCAGTGCCGCCAGTTCCTCTTTCGGGCGCCCACTGTCCGTCAGCAGGATGCTGTCGGTCGTCATCGCCTCGGCCATCGACATCCAGTCCTGGCTTTCGGCGGCGATCTTCTTGGCCTCGTCGTTCAGGCGCGTCGCATGTTCGAGCTGACCGCCGCGGTACAGCGTGTACGCCAGCGCCGAGCGGTACACGCTGCGTCGCCATGCCATGCCGCCTTCGTCGGCGAGGCGGATCACTTCCTGCGACAAGCGCACCGACTCATCGATGTGGCCGATGCGTTGCTTGATCCCGGCGGCAGCGGACAGGCACCGCATGCGCACGCGCACCGACGGGATCGCACGCAGCGAATGTTCGATCTCGTCCCACTGCGTATCGGCCCGCGTCAGCGAACCGCCGTTGCTCAGCGCCACCTGCGCGCGGATGCACATCGCAGCGGCGTGGAGTTGCTCGCCCGGCAGCTTGCTGTACGCCGGCGCGCCCGTCTTGACCAGGGCCTGAGCGACGGTCTCGGCCGCGCCAGGCTGGTGCAGGTGGGCCCGCAACATGCCCAGCAGGTGCTCGGCATCCAGACGCGCCGCGCCCTCGACCGGCCCGTTGGCCAGCAGCTTCTCCAGTTCGTCGGCAATGACGTCCGGCTTGGCGCGGCTCTCGCGCTCCAACCGCTCGACGGCATCGATCTCGACACCGGCCCGGGCGTTGAGCGTGGCCGGGACCAGCGCCGACAGCAGCAGCCCCATGCCGGCGATGCGCCGACAAAATGGAGGCTGCCGCCGCGGCTGGGTCATCGTCTATTCCGTTGGCGTCAGCTTGGCCACGGACAGAGCCAACCACTTGGTGCCGTGACGCCCGAAGTGCACCTGGGCGCGCGCATCAGGCCCCGCGCCCTCGAGTGTCACCACCACGCCCTCGCCGAACTTGTTGTGGAACACGCCCTGCCCCACGCGCAGGCCGTGTCCGGCCTGCTTGGCCGCCGCCTCGACCATGCGAGCCGGCACCGGTGGTGCGGCGGGCGGCTGCCAGCCGGCATGGCGGCCAGCGCCCACCATCGAGCCCAGGCCACTGCCACGCTGCCATGCCGCCTGATAGTCACGCGCATACCCCGATCCGAAACCCTGG
Source organism: Ideonella sp. (assembly GCF_036277275.1). Lineage (GTDB taxonomy): Bacteria > Pseudomonadota > Gammaproteobacteria > Burkholderiales > Burkholderiaceae_C > Ideonella. The sequence continues at coordinate 26,581 of NZ_DASUNH010000039.1, forward strand.
TTGCGCGGCGTCAGCCACTTCAACGCGCCTTCCGGCAGCTCGTCGAAGAAGCGGCTCTTGACGTTGTAGCGTGTCTGGCCGTGCAACATGCGGGTTTGGCTGAAGCTCAGGTACAGCCGCTGGCGCGCGCGCGTGATCGCCACGTACATCAGGCGCCGCTCTTCTTCGAGGCCGTCGGCATCGGACAACGAGTTTTCGTGCGGGAAGAGGCCTTCCTCGAGGCCGGTGATGAACACGGCATCAAACTCGAGACCCTTGGCCGAATGAACCGTCATCAATTGCACGGCGTCTTGACCTGCCTGTGCCTGATTGTCACCAGCCTCCAGCGCCGCATGTGTCAGAAATGCCGCCAGCGGGCTGATGATTTCGCCGGTTTCTGCATCCGGCGTGACATCGACGGCGGCCAGCGCCGGTGGCAACCCGACGGCCAGCGTGCCCGGCCCCTGCTCATCCACCGGCAACGCCACGGCGTCCTTGCCGAAACCCTCTTGCGTCACGAAGGCCTCGGCCGCATTGACGAGTTCCTCCAAGTTCTCGATCCGGTCGGCCCCTTCTTTCTCGGTGCGATAGAAGTCGATGAGGCCGCTGGCCTGCAGCATCTGTTCGATGATCTCGCGCAGCGTCAGGCCCTGGGTCGTCGCACGCAGGTTGTCGATCAGCGTGTGGAAGGCCGCCAGGTTCGCGCCACCCTTACCGCTGATCGCCCCGGCCGACTGCCACAGGCTGCGGCCGCTGCTGCGGGCCGCGTCTTGCAGTTGTTCCAGCGTGCGGGCGCCGATGCCGCGGGTCGGGAAGTTGACGACGCGCAGGTAGCTCGTGTCGTCGTTCGGGTTCTCGACCAGCCGCAGGTAGGCCAGCGCATGCTTGACCTCGGCCCGCTCGAAGAAGCGCAAGCCGCCGTAGACGCGGTAGGGCACCCCGGCATTGAACAGCGCCGATTCGAGCACCCGCGACTGCGCGTTGCTGCGGTAGAGGATCGCGATCTCGCGCCGCGGCATGCCGCTGCGGTGCAGTTGTTGCGCTTCTTCGAGCAGCCACTGCGCCTCGTTGAAGTCGCTGTTCGATTCCTGCACGCGCACCGGCTCGCCCGGGCCGGCCTCGGTGCGCAGGTTCTTGCCCAGCCGGTGCGTGTTGTGGCTGATCAGGTGGTTGGCGCTGTCCAGGATATTGCCGAAGCTGCGGTAGTTGCGCTCCAGCTTGATCAGGTGCTTGACGCGGAACTCGCGCTCGAAGTCGGCCATGTTGCTGACCTGGGCGCCACGAAACGCGTAGATGCTCTGGTCGTCGTCGCCGACTGCGAACACCGCGCCGGCACCATCGCGCGGCGGGCCGGCGAACATCTTCAGCCACGCGTACTGCAGGCGGTTGGTGTCCTGGAACTCATCGACCAGGATGTGCGCGAAACGACGCTGGTAGTGCTCACGCAGCGCCAGGTTGTCGCGCATCAACTCGTAGCTGCGCAGCATCAGCTCGGCAAAGTCGACCACCCCTTCGCGCTGGCACTGGTCTTCATAGGCCTGGTAGATCTCGACCATCTTCTGCATCTGGCCATCGCGGATCTCGACGTCTTTCGGCCGCAGGCCGTCTTCCTTGCTGCCGGCGATGAACCAGGCCACCTGCTTGGGCACGAAGCGCTCTTCGTCGAGGTTCATCGCCTTGATCACGCGCTTGACGGCCGACAAGCTGTCGCCGCTGTCGAGGATTTGAAAGCTTTGCGGCAATGCGGCGAGCTTCCAGTGGGCGCGCAGGAAACGGTTGCACAGGCCATGGAACGTGCCGATCCACATGCCACGCACGTTGACCGGCAGCATCGCGCCCAGGCGCGTCATCATCTCCTTGGCGGCCTTGTTGGTGAATGTCACCGCCATCACGCCGCCGGGCGACACTTGGCCCGTTTGCAGCAGCCAGGCAATGCGCGTCGTCAGCACCCGGGTCTTGCCCGATCCGGCGCCGGCCAGGATCAGCGCCGGCTCGGCGGGCAGCGTCACCGCAGCCAGTTGCTCAGGGTTCAGGGCACGCAGCAGCGCGTCGCCCGCGGCCGGGTGGCGGGCTGCGGCGTCCGCGCCGGCGAATAGATCTGTCATCGTTGCATTCTAGGGACGGGGCGCCCGGCCTCAGGGCTCGACCGACGGATGTCACTCCAACGGGGCATGCTTCGTGCGTGCCCTCTTCGCTTTGGACCGCCTGCTTCACCGATCGCCGATGACCTGGTCGCCGTGGAACCGCCCTCGCCCCCTGGCCCTTGCGCTTCAAGGCGGCGGCGCCCATGGCGCGTTCACCTGGGGCGTGCTGGATGCGCTGCTGGCCCGCGAGAGCGTGGAGGTGCGTGCGCTCAGCGGCGCCAGCGCCGGTGCGATGAATGCGGTGGTGCTGGCCCACGGCCTGGCCGAGGGCGGGCGCGACGGTGCACGAGCAGCCTTGCGTGCGTTTTGGCAGGCGCTTGGCACCCGCCTGCCATTCGAGTGGTTCACCACCGGTGGACATGAAGCACCCGGTTTCGCGCCAGCCGCCCGCGCCGCGCTGCGCTGGGTGCATCTGGTGTCGCCCTATCAGTTCAACCCGATGGGGCTGAACCCGCTGCGCGAGATCGTCGAGGCCCAGGTCGACTTCGCGCGCCTGCGCCGCGAGAGCCCGGTGCAGTTGTTCATTGCGACCACCCATGCGGCTTCCGGCCGCCTGCGCCTGTTTCGCGAACACGAGATCAGTGCCGACGCCCTGCTCGCGTCGGCCTGCCTGCCCAACCTGCACCACAGCGTCTTGATCGCCGGAGAGGCCTACTGGGACGGCGCTTTTGCCGCCAACCCGCCACTGTGGCCATTGCTGACCGAGACCTCTGCCGACGACCTGCTGCTGGTGCTGCTGACCCCGCCCGCCGGCCACGGTGGCCCGCCGCGCAGCGCCGAAGAGATCCGACACCACGCACAAGAACTGGCCTTCACCACGCCGCTGATGCGCGAACTCCAGTGGCTGGCCGATTGGCGCAACGCCCCCGGCGGCTGGCCGATGAGCGCCCGCGAGCGCCGTTTGCGCCGCCGCCGGTTGCACCTGGTGGACGGGCGGCCGCATCTGGCCGCCCTGGCGGGTGAAACCCGGTTGATCGCGCACCTGCCTTTTCTCGAACACCTGCGCGCGTTGGGCGCAGCCGCTGCCGAGGTCTGGTGGGACCTGCACGGCGGGCAACTGGGCCGCGAATCGACGCTAGACCTTTCGCGCCTGCTGGCAGGTGCGCCTGCGTAGAATGTGCCACCGGGCCCAAACTCTGGCGCCCGGTTTCTTGTGTCCGCTTCGCGCCACCGCTGGCGCCCTTGAGCGGCACATGGCCGGTCCAGGTCAAGCGCTCGCAGCCCACGGCGGCGCACTGCGATCAACGCGCCGCCATGACACGCAATGCGAAGCCATGGAAATCTTTGACTACGACAACATCCTGCTCTTGCCGCGCAAGTGCCGGGTCGACAGCCGTTCGGAATGCGACACCAGTGTCGAATTCGGCGGCCGCCGCTTCAAGCTGCCGGTGGTGCCGGCCAACATGAAGACGGTGCTCGACGAGCCGATCGCCGAATGGCTGGCCGCCAACGGCTACTTCTACGTGATGCACCGTTTCGACCTCGACAACGTCGAGTTCGCGCGCCGCATGCGCGGGCTGGGCCAGATGGTCTCGATCAGCGCCGGCGTGAAAGATGCAGACCGCGCCGCGATCGACCGCCTGGCCGCCGAAGGACTGGGCGCCGACTACATCACGATCGACATCGCGCACGGCCACGCCGAGAGCGTGCGCCGCATGATCGACCACATCAAGCAGAAGCTGCCGCAATCGTTCGTGATCGCCGGCAACGTAGGCACGCCCGAGGGCGTGATCGATCTCGAGAACTGGGGCGCCGACGCGACCAAGGTCGGCGTCGGCCCGGGCAAGGTCTGCATCACGCGGCTGAAGACTGGCTTCGGCACCGGCGGATGGCAACTTTCGGCGCTGAAATGGTGTGCCCGCGTGGCGACCAAACCCATCATTGCCGACGGCGGCATTCGCCATCACGGCGACATCGCCAAGAGCGTGCGCTTCGGCGCCGCGATGGTCATGGTCGGCTCACTGTTCGCCGGCCATGAAGAATCGCCCGGCCAAACGGTCGAGGTCGACGGCAAGCTCTACAAGGAATACTTCGGCTCGGCCAGCGACTTCAACAAGGGCGAGTACAAGCACGTCGAAGGCAAGCGCATTCTCGAGCCAATCAAGGGCACGCTGGCCGAGACGCTGCGCGAGATGCAGGAAGACCTGCAAAGCTCGATCTCCTACGCGGGCGGCCGCGCGCTGCCCGACCTGAAGAAGGTCAACTACGTCGTGCTGGGCGGCGAGAACGCGGGCGAGCACCTGTTCATGTGAACGTGCGCAGCACCCAGCGAAAGAGCCGGTCGGGTTGCGACCGGCTCGGCTGCAAGGGGCGGCGGCAATCCGCCGCCGGGGCTTACTTCCCGATCATGCCGCGGCGTTCGCCCGCTTCGACCCACTGGGGCCGATCAGCAGGCTTGCGCAGGCCCAGCAGCTTGCTTTTCGCCGCCACCGCCAGCGTCGGGCAGGCGAAGCCGTCGGCCAGGTCTTCGGCGGCGATGATCAGCGGATCGGTCGCCGAGCCTTGCGGCTGGCTGAAGTCCTCGGCCACCGCGCAGGTCGCGTCGAAGCCGTCGAAATAGCGGCCCTGGTTCTGCGAGTTGACCGTCTCGAAGTTCACCGCGTTGACCACCGCGCCGCAACCATCCGCCTGGGGCAGGAAGCCCACCGGCTTGCCGCAGGTGGAGTCGCCGATCGTCACCACCGTCACGTAGGGCCGCAGGCCGTTGATGACCTGTTCGCTGGCCGAGCAGGTGCGCGGCCCGGTCAGCACATAGACGCGCGACAGGCCGGTCGCATTGGCATAGCTCTGGAAGCGGAAGCTCTCGTTGTGGCCCGAGCGCTTGTCGTTGTAGAGCAGGCTCGCGAAGACGTTGCCGCTGGTCGCCGCCCCATTGGGGAACGACGAAATCTTGTTGGCCACTGAAATCAGGCCGCCGCCGTTGTAGCGCAGGTCGATGATCACGTCCTGCACGCCGGCGGCCTTGAACTGGCCGAACACCGTGTCGAATGGCGACAAGGCCTGGTCGATCATGTCCTTGACCTGCACATAGCCCATCTTGCGGCCGTCCGGCGTCGAGAACACACGGCTGTTGGGGACCGGCTCGAGGTCGTAGATGGTCGCCGTCAGTTGCACCCGACTGTCGCCGTCGGCGTTGCGGATGTCGATCGTCACCATGTCGCCGGTGTCGGCCGGCGAGAGATCGGCGTAGTTGTTGTCCGAAATGATCTGCGATGCCGACTTGCCGTTGACGGCCATGATCCGGTCACCGCGTTGCAGGCCAGCCAGCGCCGCCGGCGAGCCAGGCTCGATGTAGCGGATGTACAGCGGCCAATCGGGGTGTCCCGCCACCTCGAGACCGGCCACCATCACCCCGTATCCAAGCGTGCGGCCATCGCCATAGGTGCGGTCGAACGCTTCCTGGGAGACCATGTAGCTCCACTCGTCGGCCTTCGGAAAATCGGCCAGGCCGCCCTGGTAGAGCAAGGCGTTGAAGTAGCTGTCGACCGACAGGTAGCCGTCGGGGTTCGGGCTGGGGCTGACCTTGTACCAGAAGTACCAGTCGTCCATGTACTCGCGCAGCCAGATCTTCTCGTCGGACGCCGAACAGGTCAGCGGCCCTCCGTCGCCGCCACCGCAGGCGGCCACCAACGCAGCAGCGGCCAGCGCAGCGGCGCGGCCCGGCCAACGGCCCAGCCAGGTCTTTTTCACTCGGGGATTCAAGCTCATCCGGGTCTCCTCGTTGGTCTCGACCGCCCACAGGGGCGACCTACAATCGGCCCAACTCTTTTGGCGCCTTGCGGGTTGACATGCTTTACGTGTCAAGCTGTTGCAGCAATCGCCATTCCTCGCCCATGACCGAACTCGCCAAATCCTTCGAGCCCGCCGCCATCGAAGCCCGCTGGGCCCCTTTGTGGGAAGCCAGCGGCATCTATGCGCCGACGCTGGACGCCAGCAAACCCTCGTTCTGCATCCAGCTGCCGCCGCCCAACGTGACGGGCACCCTGCACATGGGCCATGCGTTCAACCAGACCATCATGGACTCGTTGACACGCTACCACCGGATGCGCGGCTTCAACACGCTGTGGGTGCCGGGCACCGACCACGCCGGCATCGCCACGCAGATCGTCGTCGAACGCCAGCTGCAAGAGCAAGGCACCAACCGCCACGACCTGGGCCGCGAGAACTTCGTCGCCAAGGTCTGGGAATGGAAGGCGCAGAGCGGCGCCACCATCACCCGCCAGATGCGCCGCATGGGCGACTCGGTGAGCTGGGAGCACGAGTACTTCACGATGGACGACAAGCTGTCGGCCACCGTCACCGAGACCTTCGTCCGGCTGTATGAAGAAGGCCTGATCTACCGCGGCAAGCGCCTGGTCAGCTGGGACCCGGGGCTGATGTCCGCCGTGTCCGACCTCGAGGTCGAGAGCGAAGAGGAAGACGGCCACCTCTGGTTCATCCGCTATCCCATCGAGGGCAGCGACGAATCGCTGGTCGTCGCCACCACCCGGCCCGAGACGATGCTGGGCGACACCGCGGTGATGGTGCACCCTGAAGACGAACGTTATGCCCATTTGATCGGCAAGCAGGTGCGCCTGCCGATCACCGGCCGCCTGGTACCGGTGATCGCCGACGACTACGTCGAGAAGGCTTTCGGCACCGGCGTCGTCAAGGTGACGCCCGCGCACGACCCGAACGACTACCAGGTCGGGCTGCGCCACGGCCTGCCGATGCTGACCATCTTCACGCTCGAAGCCAAGGTCAACGACGAGTCGCCCGAGGCGTATCGCGGGCTGGACCGCTACGTGGCGCGCAAGAAGATCGTCGCGCAACTGGAAGCCGAAGGCCTGTTGGTCGAAACCAAGAAGCACCGCCTGACCGTGCCGCGCTGCGCCCGTTCGGGCCAGGTGATCGAGCCCATGCTGACCGACCAGTGGTACGTCGCGATGACCAAGCCCGGCGCCGATGGCACCAGCATCGCGCAGAAGGCCATCGACGCGGTCGACTCGGGCCAGGTCAGGTTCGTGCCCGAGAACTGGGTCAACACCTACAACCAGTGGATGAAGAACATCCAGGACTGGTGCATCTCGCGCCAGCTCTGGTGGGGCCACCAGATTCCGGCCTGGTACGGCGACAAGGGCGAGCTGTTCGTCGCCCGCACCGAGGCCGAGGCCCGTGCCAAGGCCGACGCGGCCGGCTACCGCGGTGCACTGACGCGCGACCCGGACGTGCTGGACACCTGGTATTCGTCGGCGCTGGTGCCGTTCTCGACACTGGGCTGGCCTGAAAAGACGCTGGAACAATCGCTCTTCTTGCCGTCATCCGTGCTGGTCACCGGCCACGACATCATCTTCTTCTGGGTCGCCCGGATGATCATGATGACCAAGCACTTCACCGGCCAGGTGCCGTTCAAGGACGTCTATATCCACGGCCTGGTGCTCGATGCCCACGGCAACAAGATGAGCAAGTCCGAGGGCAACGTGCTCGACCCTGTCGACCTGATCGACGGCATCGCGCTGCCCGAGCTGCTGGACAAGCGCGTGGTGGGGCTGCGCAAGCCCGAGACGGCGCCGAAGGTGCGCAAGTCGACCGAGAAGGAGTTCCCCGAAGGCATTCCGGGCTACGGTGCCGACGCCCTGCGTTTCACCTTCGCGGCGCTGGCCTCGCTGGGCCGCACGATCAACTTCGACTCGAAGCGCTGTGAGGGGTACCGCAACTTCTGCAACAAGCTCTGGAACGCGACCAAGTTCGTGCTGATGAACTGCGAGGGCGCCGATTGCGGCCTGAAGGAGCACAGCAAGGCCGACTGCGAGCCGGGCGGCGCCTTCCACGGCTACATGAAGTTCTCGGCCGCCGACCGCTGGATTGCCGGCGAGTTGCAGCGCGTCGAGATGGCTGTCGTGCAAGGCTTTGCCGACTACCGGCTCGACAACGTCGCCAACGCGATCTACTCGTTCGTCTGGGACGAGTACTGCGACTGGTATCTCGAGATCGCCAAGGTGCAGATCCAGACCGGCGGCGAAGCCGAAGCGCGCGCCACGCGCCGCACGCTGGTCCGCGTCCTGGAAACGGTGCTGCGCCTGTTGCACCCGATCACGCCGTTCATCACCGCCGAGCTGTGGGACACGGTCGCAGTGGTCGCCGGCCGCCGCACGGAAGGCGACGGCACCACCCTGGCCACGGCCACCTACCCGGTGCCGCAACCGGACAAGATCGACCCGGTGGCCGACGCCTGGGTCGCGCAGCTGAAGGCCATGGTGGGCGCCAGCCGCGGGCTGCGCGGCGAGATGGGTCTGTCGCCGGCCGAGCGGGTGCCGCTGATCGTGATCGGCGAGCCCGAGTTCTTCGCCGCCGCGACGCCGGTGCTGAAGGCGCTGGCCAAGGTGAGCGAAGTGCAGATCATGCCCGACGAAGCCGCCTTCGCCGAGGCCACGGCCATGGCCCCGGTCGCCGTGCAGGGCAATGCCCGTCTGGCGCTGAAGGTCGAAATCGACGTCGGCGCCGAGCACATTCGCCTGACCAAGGAGATCACTCGGATCGAGGGCGAGAAGGCCAAGGCCGAAGCGCAGCTCGGCAACGAGAAGTTCGTCGCCCGTGCGCCCGAAGCCGTGGTGGCCGACATGCGCAAACGGTTGGCCGACCACGATCGCACGCTGGCCTCGTTGCGTGAACAACTGGGCCGCTTGCCCGCGGCTTGAAGCGCCCGGGGCGGCACAATCTTTGCCCCCTTGACGAATCGTCTACAAGGAACACACAGCGTGAAGAAAATCAACAAGGCCATCTTCCCGGTCGCTGGCCTGGGCACCCGTTTCCTGCCCGCCACCAAGGCCCAACCCAAGGAAATGCTGCCAGTCGTCGACAAGCCGCTGATCCAGTACGCGGTCGAAGAGGCCTACGCCGCCGGCATCCGGCAGATGATCTTCGTCAACGGCCGCAACAAGCGCGCGATCCCCGACCACTTCGACACCGCCTACGAGCTGGAGTCGGAGCTGGAAGCGGCCGGCAAGAAAGAGTTGCTGGAGCTGGTTTCGTCGGTCAAGCCCGACGACATGGAATGCATCTATATCCGCCAGCCCAAGGCGCTCGGCTTGGGGCATGCGGTGTTGTGCGCGCAGTGCGTGGTCGTCAACGAGCCGTTCGCGGTGCTGCTGGCCGACGACCTGATGGTTGGCGAACCGCCGATCCTGACCCAGATGGTCGAACAGTTCGATGAGTGGCACGCGTCCATCATCGCGGTGCAGGAAGTCTTGCCGGAACACACCAGGCGCTACGGTATCGTCGCCGGCACGCCGGTGAACGACCGGATGATGGACCTGACCCACATCGTCGAGAAGCCGTCGCCGGAGAACGCCCCATCGAACCTGGGCGTGGCCGGCCGCTACATCCTGACGCCCGGCGTGTTCCGCGAGATCGCGAGCCAACCGCGTGGCGTGGGCGGCGAGATCCAGCTGACCGACGGCATTGCCGCGCTGATGCGCCGCGAAAAGGTCTTCGCCTACCGCTACAAGGGCAAGCGCTACGACTGCGGCAGCAAGGAAGGCTTCCTCGAGGCCAACGTCGAACTCGCACTCGCGCACCCACAGCTCGGCCCGGGCTTCCGCGAGTACCTGAAAAAGCTCGAGCTTTGAAGCTTCCGCGCCATGAACAAAGGCCGCCTTCACAGGCGGCCTTTTTCATTGGCGCCTTCCAAGTGGCGTGCGCGGATCCGGCTTCGCCGGTCCGCTGCGCGAGCCCCCTCGGGGGGCTTTGCTCGGACACAAACAGTCCTGAGGACTGTTTGTGCCTAGCTAAGGGTCGAGCCTCTGGCTCGGCGCGGCCTGCAAGGCAGCGACCGGAGGGAGCGTGGGGGTCAACGTCTCCTCAAGAAGTGGATGAACTCCGCGTCCTGCGTCTGCTGGTCCAGCAGTTCGTTGCCGGTCTGGCGGGCAAAGGCCTGGAAGTCGCGCATCGAGCCGGGGTCGGTGGCCACGACCTTCAGGATCTGGCCGCTGCTCATGTCGGCCAGCGCCTTCTTCGCCTTCAGGATCGGCAGCGGGCAGTTCAGGCCCCGGGTGTCCAGCTCCTTGTGTACGTCGATGGCCTGTCCCATGGTTCGTCCTCGGTTTCTATGAAGCGGTGGTTTCGCCGACGCCCGCGCCCTCAGGCTTGGGTTGCGGCTTGGCGAACTCGATGAATTTCGGCTCGAAGCCGCGGCCCCGCAGCCATTCGGCCAGCGCATAGCCCGTGCCGGCCGGCCAGCAGAGCGTGTCGCCGGGCTCGAACAGCTTGTACTCGGCCAGTTCGGGTGACAGCACGATCTCGCCGCGAGCCTGCACGTGGTAGGCGATGATCACCTGGTTCATGCGCTGGAAGTCGTAAACGCCGATCAGCTTGACGGCCTCGGCGACCAGCGAGGTTTCTTCCTGCACCTCGCGCGCAATGCCCGCCTCGGGTGATTCGCCGGCCTCCATGAAGCCGGTGATCAGCGCGAACATCCGGCCCGTCCACGCCGCATTGCGGGCCAGCAGCAGCTTGCCGCCACGGTCCACGCATTCGACCACCGCCGCCAGCACCGGCGTCGGGTTGTTCCAATGGGTGAAGTCGCAAGCGGCGCAGCGCAGCCGGCTCTTGACGCCGCCATCTTCATCGGCCTCGATCCACGCCAGCGCACCAGCGCACTGGGGGCAAAACTTGTAGTCCGCTGCCATGCGCGTCAGGCCGGAAAGACGCCGGTCGAGAGGTAGCGGTCGCCACGGTCACAGACCACGAACACGATGGTCGCGTTCTCGACCACCCGCGCCACCTGCAACGCGACCCACAGCGCACCCGCTGCCGAGATACCGGCGAACAGGCCCTCTTCGGCCGCCAGCCGGCGCGCCATGTCCTCGGCGTTGGATTGGCTCACGTAGACCATCTCGTCGACCGCGCTCGGGTCGTAGATCTTCGGCAGGTACGCCGGCGGCCATTTGCGGATGCCGGGGATGCGGGAGCCCTCCGAAGGTTGCGCGCCAATGATGCGCACGCCGGGCTTCTTCTCTTTGAGGAAACGCGAGACACCGGTGATCGTGCCGGTGGTGCCCATCGCGCTGACGAAGTGCGTGATCTGGCCTTCGGTATCGGCCCAGATCTCGGGCCCGGTGGTCTCGTAGTGGATGCGCGGGTTGTCCGGGTTGGCGAACTGGTCCAGCACGCGGCCCTTGCCGTCTCTTTGCATCTGCTCGGCCAGGTCGCGCGCCAGCTCCATGCCACCCGACTTGGGCGTCAGGATCAGCTCGGCGCCGAAGGCCTTCATCGTCTGGGCTCGCTCGACCGACAGGTCCTCCGGCATGATCAGCAGCATCCGGTAGCCCTTGATCGCCGCCGCCATCGCCAACGCGATGCCGGTGTTGCCCGAGGTCGCCTCGATCAGCGTGTCGCCGGGCTTGATCTCGCCGCGCGTCTCGGCATTGCGGATCATGCTGATCGCCGGCCTGTCCTTCACCGAGCCGGCCGGGTTGTTGCCTTCGAGCTTGCCCAGGATCACGTTGCCGCGCGCCTGCACCTCCGGGCCGGGCAGGCGCTGCAACCGCACCAGCGGGGTCGAACCAATCGCGTCTTCCAGCGTCTTGTAGGCAGGCATGTCGAGGTCGTGAAGAAGGCTGCGTTGCATTATGGGTGCAGGGCCAAAGACGGCGCCGGCGCATGCCATAATCCGCGCCCGACGTGCCTTTGGGTGCTGCGCCACGCAGTCACCAACGGGCACGAGCACACGCAAGCACACACTGGCCCGGGTGGCGAAATCGGTAGACGCAGGGGATTCAAAATCCCCCGCCGCAAGGTGTGCCGGTTCGAGTCCGGCCCCGGGCACCAGTGACCCTCAGCTTCACGCTTCCAGCGACACGCCATGCCGCCGATGCCTCCCGTCACCAAGGCGCTGATGCTGATTTGCACGGCGGTCTTCTGCGTGCAGCTGCTGCTCGGCAACTTCATTCCACTGGATCCCTGGTTCGCGCTGTGGCCCCTGGACAGCGGCCGCTTCCTGCCATGGCAACCGGTCACCTATGCCTTCCTGCATGGCGACCCGCTGCATCTGTTCTTCAACATGCTCGGCCTGTGGATGTTCGGCTCTGAGCTGGAACGCCTGTGGGGCCACAAGCGCCTGCTGGCCTTCCTGCTGGCCAGCGTGCTGACGGCCGCAGCCACCCAGCTGGTGTTCACGGCGCTGCGCCACTCGTACGTGCCCACGGTGGGTGCATCCGGTGGATTGTTCGGCCTGCTCTTCGCCTACGGCATGCTGTTTCCCAACCGGACGATCATGCCGCTGTTCCCGCCGATCCCGATGAAGGCGCGGACATTCGTCGCGGTGTTCGGCGGGCTGGAGCTGCTGCAAGGCCTGCTGGGCCGGGACGGCATCGCCCACTTCGCCCACCTGGGCGGCATGCTGGGCGGATGGCTGATGATCCGTTTCTGGCGCGGCCAGGCCCCCTTCCCGTCACGCCGCCGCCGCTGACACCGCGCGCCGGCGCCATTGGCCGAGACGAAGGCGGCAGGCACGTTCGGCGAGTAACCCTGCGGCTTGATTGCCGACGCCGCTCGGCGCATGCTGGGAGCGAATCACGGCCAGCCGTCGTGGAGGTGTGCCATGGGTCGCGTCGTTCGCACCATCCTTTTCTGGGCATGGGCCTGGGCGTTGGCCTGCAGTGGGCCGACGGTGTTGGCAGCCGAGGAGGCCGCGTCGTCGCAAGGGATCAAGCGGGCCAGCGACGCTGTGGTCGGTGTGCTCGCGGTAGCGGTCGACAACGCCAACTCCAGCGCCACATTGGGCGCCGTGCGGCAAGGATCGGGCGTGGTCATTGGCGCCGATGGTCTGGTGCTGACGATCGGCTACCTGATCCTCGAAGCCGACCAGGTGCTGTTGCTGCCTGACGACGGGCGCCGCGTACCGGCCAGGGTGGTGGGCTACGACGTGGCCACCGGCTTCGGGCTGATCAAGTCCTTGATTCCGCTGGACCTGCCGGCGGCGCCGTTGGGCGAGCCGGCCACCGTCGGCGACAACGACACGCTGCTCGTCATCTCGGGTGGCGAAGGTGCCGGCATCAGCATGGCCAGGCGGGTGTCGCAGCGCCCGTTCTCGGGCTACTGGGAGTACCACCTCGACCATGCGCTGTTCACCGTACCGCCGCGCACCGACCACAGCGGCGCGGCGCTGTTCAACCTTCAAGGCGAGTTGCTGGGGGTCGGCTCCCTGGTCGTCAGCGATGCATTGGGGCCGGACCAGCCGTCGGTGGCCGGCAACATGTTCGTGCCGATCGACCTGCTCAAGCCAATCCTGGATGAGCTGCTGGCCCAGGGCCGCTCCACCCAAAGCAAACGCGCGTGGATGGGTGTGAATTGCATCGAGCTGGGCGGTGAGGTGCGGGTGCTGCGTGTCAACCGCGCAGGCCCGGCGGAAGCCGCTGGCCTGCGGCCGGGCGACCAGATCGTGCGCATCGACGGGCAGGCCGTCGACAGCCTGCAGACCTTGTGGCACCGGCTTTGGGGTGGCGGTGCGCCGGAGCGCGACGTGTCGCTGGACATCTTGCGAGACGGCCGCTCGATGCGTGTGCCGCTGCATACGGTGGACAGGCAGACCACGATCAAGCAGCCCGAAGGAACGTAGCCGGCCACGCACTGGCGACGAGGTGGTCTGTCGACGCGCCGCAACGCCGGCTCGACCACACCCTGGCGCTGTAAGGGCGCGTAAGGTCTGCGGCCAAGCCGCGGGAAGGCATTGCCGGACACGACCGACGCCCCTAGCATCGCCGCCGGTCGTGTCAATGGCCCCCCGGCTGGGCTCGCCCCGACCCGCCGGTGCCACGCGTCCTGGCCCCACACCCCCCGCACCCCAACTCCGGAGACAAGACCCATGCAAGGCTTGCGCCAACGCCCCGCTCGATTCAGAAAGACAACGTTGTCCAGCATCCTGCTGCTGGCCACGCAATGTGCGGCAGGCGCCGGCGCGCTTGCTGGTGACGCCGAGCGCTGGTCGGAACCGGCCGGCTCCTGCAATGATGTCGCCCTGTGCGACAACTTCGAGTCGGCCACACCCGGCGGCCCACCGAACCCCGGGCTGTGGGCCGTGGGCGGCGCCAATTGCACAGGCACTGGCCAGGCCACGGTGGACGCCACCATCGCCCACCGCGGCAAACAATCGCTGAAGGTCACCAGCACCGGCGGCTACTGCAACCACATCTTCGCCGCCACGCCGATCCCGGCCTCGCTGGGGCTGCGATTCTTCGGCCGCTTCTTCGTCCGTTTCGCCGAACCGCTGGGGGACGGCCACGTCACGTTCATGGCGATGAAAGACGCCAACGACAACCAGCGCGATCTGCGGCTGGGCGGCCAGAACCGCATCCTGATGTGGAACCGTGAATCCGACGACGCCACCGTGCCGGTTCTGAGCCCGGCTGGCATCGCGCTGAGCGTATCGCCGGCCGCCGGCGCGTGGCATTGCGTCGAGTTCGTGGTCAATGGCAACAAGGGTGTCATGAAGACCTGGTTCAACGGCCCGGAGGTCGCGGGCCTGCACGTGGACACCACGCCCACACCGGAGGTCGACTCACAATGGCTGGCCCGCGGCAGCTGGCGCCCGGCACCGGTCGACTTCCGCATCGGCTGGGAGAGTTATGCCGGGCAGCCGATGATGCTGTGGTTCGACGACGTGGCCTTGAGCAAGCAGCGCATCCGCTGTGGCACCTGAACGACGCGACACCGCCGTTCAAGGCGTTTGCAGGCCATCCGCGACCGTCGGATAGCGCAACCGCAGGCGCAGCTCCCGCTTCAACCGCTGATTGGACAGGCGTCGCGACTCGCTGAGGAAGCTCATCTGCACCGGCGTCATCCGTTGCAGCGCCTCGGCGCGGCTGATGCGGGGTGGGCGTGGCAAACCGAAGCGGTCGGCGACGGCGTCGAAGTGGTCCCCCATCTTCAGCACGCTGTCGTCGCAGACGTTGTAGGCCCGCTGCGCTGCGCCGCGCAGCAAGGCGGCCACGCAGGCTCGCGCCAGATCGTCGGCGTGGATGTGGTTGGTGTAGACATCATCGGCGGCGGCCAGCACCGGCGCGCCGCGGCGCACCCGGTCACGCGGATCGCCGCCTTCGCGGTCCAGCGCATAGATGCCCGGCACGCGAAGCAGACTGACACGCCAGCCGAACGCCCTGCCGGCCCAGCGCAGGCGTGCTTCCGCGTCCGCGCGCCGACGCCCGCGCGCGGTGGCGGGCGCGAGCGTCCGGCTCTCATCGACCCAGGCGCCTTCGCAATCGCCATAGACGCCGGTGGTGCTGGCGTAGACGATGCGGCGCGGCCCGCCACGCAGCGCCAGCGCACGCAGCAGGTTGCCAGTCCGGCGATCCGTCGTGCCCTCGCCCGGCGGCGGCGCCAGGTGCAGCACCGCATCGGCCAGGCCGGCCAGACGGGCCAGCGTGGCCGGATCGTCCAGGTTGCCCAGCAGCGGCACCGCGCCGGCGGCGCGCAGGGGCGCCACGCGCGCAGACGAACTGGTCAGCGCCAACAGCCGCCAGCGGTGACCCGCCGTCCCCAGCAGGCGCAGCACGCGCAGGCCGACATCGCCGCAGCCGACGATCAGCAACGTGGGGCGTTTGGCACGCAGGGTCTTGGGGTGCATCAGATGGGGGCAGCAAGGCGCCGGGCAAAATGGCGGCTGGACCGCGCGCCAGTGTAGGCGGCGCCCCGCCCCTTCTTGCCTGCCTGCCGGCCTGCGCGCCGCCCACCTGGCTCGCCAGCCTCGCCGCGATCGCCTCTGTCTGCTTCGACCATGACTTTCACCGTAACCCTCCAGCCCTCGGGCCGCAGCTTCGACGTCACGCGTGACGAGCCCATCCTCGGCGCCGCGATCCGCCAGGGCATCGGCCTGCCCTATGGCTGCAAGGACGGCGCCTGCGGCACCTGCAAGAGCCGTCTGCTCGAAGGCCGCGTGATCCACGGGGCGCACCAGCTCAAGGCGCTGTCGGAAGCCGAAGAGGCGAGTGGCCTGATCCTGACCTGTTGCGCCACGCCGCAGACCGATTGCCTGGTCGAAGCCCGTACCGTGCCTGGCGCCGGCGAATTCCCGATCCTGAAGATGCCGGGCCGTGTGCTCAGCATCGAGCGCCCGACCGGCGACGTCGCGGTGATCCGCGTGCAGTTGCCCGCGAACCAGAACTTCCAGTACCGCGCCGGCCAGTACATCGAGTTCATCTTGCGCGACGGCTCCCGGCGCAGCTACTCGATGGCGAATGCGCCGCACAACCTGGGCACCCCGCCGTCGATCGAGCTGCACATCCGCCACATGCCCGGTGGCAAGTTCACCGACCACGTGTTCGGCACGATGAAAGAGAAAGACATCGTGCGGATGGAGGGCCCGTTCGGCAGCTTCTTCCTGCGCGAAGACTCCGACAAGCCGTTGATCCTGCTCGCCTCGGGTACCGGTTTCGCACCGGTGAAGGCGTTGATCGAACGTCTCGAAGAGCTGCGCAGCACACGCCCGGCGGTGCTGTACTGGGGCGCCCGCAGCAAGGCCGATCTGTACCTGCACGACTGGGCCGAAGCCGCCGCGGCCAGGTTGCCGCACCTGCGCTATGTGCCGGTGCTGTCCGAGCCGAAGGCCGAAGACGGCTGGACCGGCCGCACCGGCTTCGTCCACCATGCGGTGATGGCCGATTGGCCCGATCTCTCCGGCCACCAGGTCTACGCCTGCGGCGTGCCGATCATGGTCGAGTCGGCCCACAAGGACTTCGAGGTTCAGTGCGGCCTGCCCGACGACGAGTTCTACGCCGACGCGTTCACCTCGGAAGCCGATAAACACGGAGACTGAACTCTTCCCGCTCCGTTCGGGCTGAGCCAACTCATCCGTTCAGGCTGAGCTTGTCGAAACCTTGGTCGCTACACCAAGCCGACCTCGGCACGATAGCCCGCCGCCTCCGCATCCAGCCAATCCGCAAACGCCTTCAGCGCCGGCGACGCGGCCTTGTGCTCCGGGTACAGCAGGTAGTAGCGCCGATCGCTCAGGAAGGCGTGAGGCACCACCTGCACCAGCCTTCCGCTGGCCAGCTCGTTGTCGACCAGCATGCGCGGCACCAGTGCCACGCCCAGGCCCTGCACCGCCGCCTCGCTGAGCATCGAGAACAGCTCCATCCGCGCGCCAGCCATGTCGTGCTCGACTTCCAGGCCTTGCGACTCGAACCAATGCCGCCAGGCATAGGGCCGGGTGCTGGCCTGCAGCAGCGGCAAGGTCGACAGCGATTGCGGCGTCCAGTCCGTGCGCCCCTTCAAAAGCGCCGGGCTGGCGACCGTGACCAGCGTTTCGGCCATCAGCAGCCGTCCTTCGGTACCGGGCCAAAGACCGTTGCCGGCGTGGATCGCAGCGTCGAGGCCGGTATCGGCAAACAGGAACGGCCGCGTGCGTGAGCTGAAGTGGACCGTGATGCCGGGGTGCGTCGCCTGAAACCCCGCCAGCCGCGGCAGCAGCCACTGCGTCGCGAAGGTCGGCACCACCGCCAGCTCCAGCGCCCCGCCCTGCCCGCCCAGCCCGGCTTGCGCCATCAGGTCCAGCGTGTCGCGCTCGACCTCGTCCAGCCGGGTGGCCACGCTGCGGCTGTAGCGCTGGCCGGCTTCGGTCAGCCCCACGCCGCGCTGGCTGCGGCGAAACAGGGCCACGCCCAGGAACGATTCAAGCGACGCGATCTGGCGGCAGACGGCGCTCTGCGTCACCGCCAGTTCGGCGGCCGCCTTGGTGAAGCTCTGGTGACGCGCTGCCGCCTCGAAAGCGGCCAGCGCAGCAGTGGAAGGCAGTTTTCGGCGCATTCGGCGCTCCGGAGTTCCATCAACGCACAGATCAGTGCGAAAAAGGCGTTTGATTGCCTGACTTCAGGATTCTATGATTCCACGCTGGAACAACTGGAGACTTCGCCATGGCTGCTCGCGCCTCTTTTCACTGGGATGACCCGCTGTTGCTGGACCAGCAACTGACCGACGACGAGCGCCAGGTGCGCGATGCTGCGCGCGCCTACAGCCAGGACCGCCTGGCCCCGCGCGTGCTGGAGGCCTTCCGCCACGAGAAGACCGACCCGGCGATCTTCCGCGAAATGGGCGAGCTGGGCCTGCTGGGCCCCACCATCCCCGAGCAATACGGCGGCGCCGGCCTGAATTACGTCTGCTACGGCCTGGTGGCACGCGAAGTCGAACGTGTCGACTCCGGCTACCGCTCGATGATGAGCGTGCAGTCGTCGCTGGTGATGGTGCCGATCAACGAATTCGGCAACGAAGCCACCAAGCAGAAATACCTGCCCAAGCTGGCCACCGGCGAATGGATTGGCTGCTTCGGCCTGACCGAGCCGAACCACGGCTCCGACCCCGGTAGCATGATCACCCGCGCCCGCAAGGTCGACGGTGGCTACAGCCTGACCGGCTCGAAGATGTGGATCACCAACAGCCCGATCGCCGACGTGTTCGTCGTCTGGGCCAAGGACGACGAGGGCGCCATCCGCGGCTTCGTGCTCGAGAAGGGCTGGAAGGGCCTGTCGGCACCCGCCATCAAGGGCAAGGTCGGCCTGCGCGCCTCGCTCACCGGCGAGATCGTGATGGACGAGGTGTTCGGCCCCGAGGAAAACGCCTTTCCCGAGGTGCGGGGCCTGAAGGGCCCGTTCACCTGCCTGAACAGCGCCCGCTACGGCATCGCCTGGGGCGCGCTCGGTGCGGCCGAGGATTGCTGGCATCGCGTTCGGCAGTACACGCTCGACCGCAAGCAGTTCGGCCGGCCGCTGGCCGCCAACCAGCTGATCCAGAA
>NZ_DASUNH010000040.1:0-14639 GCF_036277275.1 Ideonella sp.
CCGACCACCTCCGGTGCATGGACCCACCCGCTGCGCGCAGGGCCGGAAAGCCCGGCATGGACGAGCCAATCGTTCGGCACATACAGCATCACCACCAACGCGCCCGCATTGCGCTCATGTGGCGTCAGCGCCCCCGTGTGCACGGTGCCCGGGGCAATGGCGAACAGATCGCCTGGGCGGGCATGGAAGGGACGGCCGCCCACGCTGCAACGGCACTCCCCGTCAACGATGGCACCGAAGGACCAATCGGCGTGCCAGTGCGGCACCCATTCCTGGCCGGGCTGGCGGTGCCGAACGTGCTCGAGGTCGAACACTTGCAGGCGCCGCACCTCGGACCGGTTCAGCGCCATCGCGGTGGGCTTGCCGTCAATCGATCCAGCCACGGGCCGTCACGCATCAAGAGCTCCACGCACGGTGATCCCCATCCACCCGGCACTGGCCTCGATGGCTTGAATGTCGCCGAGCAGGCCGATGTCCTCTTGTGGGTGCGCGGTCAGTTGGAGCGATGCCGTCGCCGCATGCCAGCCACCACCCACCCGGTCGACGATGTCTGGCTTCACGAGCACGGGTTGGGGCAAGTCTGCCGGGCGCCGCAGGTCGGGCCACCCCACGGCGCCGATCGTCGGCAAGGCAAGGAAGCCCAAGGGACGGCCCACATCGCCGGTCAGCTCCGCTCGCGCCTCGAGCACACGCCGATCTTTCACAGCCAAACTGGCGCCCAACCGGCTTCCGGCCCGCAAGGGAGAGGCGGCAGGATGATCGAGCGGCAGGCTGCGCGTCAACCACGTGCTGCCGATCTTCTTGGGCCACCCCTGCAGCAGGCCGCGCACGAGCGAAATGTCCTGGTCGACCCAGATGGCAGGGCAATACGCGCAGCGCGTACCGTCGGGCCGCTCGAGTTCGAGCACGACGATGGTTTCGCGGTACTGGGCCAGCACAGGGTCCAGCAGCTCATGGCCATCCGTACAAGCCTGCCAATCGGCAAAGTGCACGCAGCCCGTCCCGGTGGGTCGGCCCGCAGCGGGCGGCACCAACGCCGCGGCGGTGTCAGCGTCAAAGCGGAAAGCGACGTTCAGCAACCAACCGGCGTAGTGCCAGGGTGGCGCCTTCACCAACGCCGCCCGTCCCGTGGTGGTGAATGGGGCGGTGAAGCTGTGGTGGGACCAAGGCAATGTGTTCATCAGCCGATGGTGACTGCCGGGAGAGCGCCTGGATAGTACGGATGTGAACCATCGGATTCGCAGTGCGGTTCACCGCCGCACCTTGCCAGCCTGTCAACTACTGTTGGAGAACTTCCAGATCATATGCATACCCGCCTCCTGCACGTTTTGCCTGATACATCGCCCTGTCGGCGCTGGCAATAAGCAATGTGTCGGTGCTTCCATTGCGCGGGAAAATCGAGATTCCGATACTGCATTTCACGCTGACCTCGACCGGCACGGCTTGTGCCTCGAGTTCAAACGGCTCCGCAACGCGAGCAATGATTTTTTCAGCGATTCCTGAGGCGTCCGACTCCTGCCGCAATTCCATCAGAAGGTACAGAAACTCATCACCGCCATGGCGACTGACGGTGTCGTCCTCGCGTGTCATGCGTTTCAATCGACCCGCAATCGTTTTCAGCACCTGATCCCCCGCGGCATGTCCATATGAATCGTTGATGCTCTTGAATCCATCCAGATCAATGAACATCACCGCGAGCGTCCATCCGTGCCGTCTTGCCTGAGCGAGTCCATGCGCCAGACGGTCATCGAAAAGACTGCGATTGGGCAACGAAGTGAGAGGATCATGAAGAGAAGCGAGGCGTGTTGCCGCCGCCTCCTGATGCGCGGCCTCCAACTCTCGCTCAAGCAAATTCCGCTCCTCGACTTCGTCCTTCAAGGCCTGGGTCACTTGGATCAAGCCGTCTGCGCAGACCTGCACCTTGGCTTCGATGGCTTGGCTTTGCTCAAGCGCGTCGTCCAGGGCGGGTTGCGCGGGGCCAATCGAAAGCTCGTGGTCAAGCGTTGAATTCACAGAGCACAACTCAGCAGCGCATTCGGCAACGGCACCGTGGATTTGCTCGCTCTGAACGACGACGACATTCAGCTTCTGCTGAACTGAAGCCTGCACAGCTGATTGCAGCGGCGTATTCATCTGTTGCTCCAGCGCATGATTAACCCTCCAGTCGGCAGACTTTTCCAAAAAAGAATCTTCACGCGGACAGCCGAATCGTTCCGTTCGCCAGCGCACCGACGGCTGACGCTCGATCCCGTAAAATTAAACAGTGGCCGCTGCCACCGGGGTCACGAGACAGTGCGGATCGCGCTTGAGGAAGCGGCTGATTTCGTCAGCGGTGATCGGTTTGCTGAGAAAGTAGCCCTGGATCTCGTCGCAGCCTTGGGCGCGCAGGTAAGCCATTTGCTCGGGCGTCTCGACACCCTCTGCTACCACCTTCATTCGCAAGCGATGGGCCAGCGCGATGATGCCTGCCGTCAGGTTTGCTGCGTCCTCATCTCCGGGCAGATCCTTGATGAAGGATCGGTCGATCTTCAATGTGCCCAATGGGAAGGTTCGCAGGTACGACAGCGACGAATATCCGGTGCCGAAATCGTCGATGGCCAGGGACACGCCCAGATCGCGCAACTCGCGCAGTCGCAGTGCAGCTTGAGCCGGGTTGCGCATCACGCCACTTTCGGTGATCTCGAACTCGAACTGCTCCGGATCGAGGCCCGCGTCTGCAATGACCCCCGCCACTTCCTCGGCAAGTCGGGGACGGTCCAACTGTCGCGCCGCGAGGTTGACGCTGACCTGCACGGCGTGCCCCTGATCCAGCCAGGCTTTCGCATCTTGGCAGGCCACTTGCAGCGCCCACCGGCCAAAGCTGTCGATCAGCCCGATGTCTTCCGCGATAGGGATGAACTGCAGGGGTGAAACCACACCTAACGAGGGGTGACGCCAGCGCATCAGTGCCTCCACCCCGGTGACCTGCCCGGTGGAGAGATTCTGCTTCGGCTGGTAGACGAGGAACAGCTCGTTTCGCTCCAGCGCACGAGGCAGGCAACTCTCCAGCGCCAACCGCTGCTGGCTCTGTGCATTCATCTGAACGGAGTAGAAATAGTGGTTGCCGGGCCCCTTCTCCTTGGCCCGATACATCGCCGCATCGGCGTTCATCAGCAGGGCTTCGACATCTTGCCCATCGTCAGGAAAGATGCTGATGCCGACGCTCGCTGTCGTCGGCAATTCGCGCCCGTTCACCTCAAACGGCAAGTTGAATCGACTCAGCACCTTGGTCAGCGGCGCAATCACCTCGGCGGCGCTGTTCAGGCCCTCCAGGATCAGCACGAATTCGTCCCCACCAAAACGGGCCACGGTGTCACTCTCTCGTACGCTGTCCCGCAGACGGTCGGCGCAGGCGCGCAGCAAGACGTCGCCGGCGCTGTGGCCGAGGCTGTCGTTGACGTGCTTGAAGCGGTCGAGATCCATGAACAAGACGGCGACCTTGCTTCGATCCCGTGCGGCACGCTGGATGCCATGCTCCAGCCGCTCGTGCAGCAAGGATCGGTTGGCCAGCCCCGTCAGCGCGTCGTGGTGGGCCGCGTAGCGCAATGCCGTCTCG
Organism: Ideonella sp.; assembly: GCF_036277275.1. Lineage (GTDB taxonomy): Bacteria > Pseudomonadota > Gammaproteobacteria > Burkholderiales > Burkholderiaceae_C > Ideonella. The sequence goes on from NZ_DASUNH010000040.1 coordinate 3,596, forward strand.
GCTTGCTTGCGTTGCAGGTACTGGGCCAACTGACTGGCAATGGAGCGCAGGAACGCTTCGATCTCGCGATCGACGCCGATCGGCGAGCGGCTGAAGAACTCGAGGGCCACGAACTGCGCGCCCGCAATGACCGGGATGACGACGGCCGCCTGCAGCCCGCTGCGGCTGGCGATCTGGTCGATTGTCGGTGCGACGTCGCTCACGGGGATGGCTCGCCACAGCGGAATGGCCACGACCCAGGCCGCGTCGAGATGGCTGCCCTGACGTGGCCCGCGGAAGCCGCGCATGGTAGCGACAGACTCCTGCGCGGCCGCATCGTCGGCCGCCGCCCAGGCACCCAGGCAGTGCACTTGAGCGTCGGGGCCCACTCCCCAGCAGACGGCGGCTTGCCAACCCAGCTGCGCTCCAACCGATGACAAGATGCAGGCCACCGCACGCTCGGGTTCGACGTCTGCCGCCAGCTCTCGAGCAATGTCGTTGGTCAGCTCCATCCGCAGTGCGGACTGTTTGCGTGTGGTCTCGTCACGCACGGTGGCACGCACGGTGGTGGCACCACTTTCCGTGGATCGCTGCAGGTTGACGTGCACCCAGCGGTCGGTCCCGTCAAGAGCGTGCACGCGGTGCTCGAGCTCGACCGGTGCGTCGCCTTGGCCGGCATGCGCGATGGCTTCGCGCAACTCGGCCCGGTGCCCCTCGGGCATCAGCGTCAGCAGCCGTGCCAGCGTGGGTGTCGCCGCTGTCGCGGTGAGCCCGTAGATGCGCAGTGCCTCGTCCGAGCATTCGACCTCGCCGGTCTGCGCATCGAGCACCCAGCTGCCCAGCTTCGCCAACCCCTGCGCCTGCGCCAATCGCTGCTGGCTGGCCCGCAGCATGCGCGAAAGTTCTTGCGCATCCACCAAGGCCTTGTTCTTGGTTTGCAGAAGGAACAGCAAGTCGACGACAGGATCGTGAACAGCGAAGTCGCTGAGCGTCAACCCGATCCGAGCCACATCGACCATCTCGACGACCCAGGGCGAACCGAGGAAGAACAATTGCTGATCGAGGGCGACGAATTCGCCGCGCAGCCGCAACGGTCCCTCCCGGTACTGCAATACGAACAGCGATTTGCCGCGCTGGTGGATCGCATCGAAATCCAGGCGCGGCATGACAGGCCGCTGGACAATGAAGTGTTCGCCGAATGCAGCACCTTCGATCATCAGAGGGCACAGACGGCTCAGTACCGAGCCGCTCTGCAGCACGCGCAGTTGCTGATCGAGCACGATGTGAAACGGGAACGCTGCAGCGAACTGCGGCGGCGACAGGTTCATTGCAGCGTCGGCCATCATCGGGGCGGTGAGGCTCCTGCGTCGACGTAGTCGATGCGGAAAACGTCGTGCTCGTCTGTCTCGCGATAGGCGGTTTGCCGAACACTGACCTCCTGAGAAAACCGCTTGCCCAGGCCCTTGATCAACCCGACCACCATCGGGGCGAATCCGGCGCGCTCGCTGCGGTAGTGCAGCAGCAGCCCCGGGTCGCCTTCGATCTGCTCCACTTCAAAAGAGGGCGGCCGCAGGGCTGGAAAGCTCATCGCCACGTGACTGTGCATGTTGTCCAGATTGTTCAGGAACGAGCGCAGATCCGAGCCGAACATCGCGAGCATTTCGCCGTAGCCTGCCTGCGCGGTGTACAGCACCCAATGCTCGCCGAAGCCTTCCAGAATCTCGGACGAATCCAGGTCCAGCACTTCGCTGGCGGACCTGACCAGCCTGTGGGTGGTCTCGTCCGGGTAGCTGTCCATGGAGACGAACATGTCCAGACGGATGCCGGCGCCCTCGCGAATCCTGTTCCAGGCGGTATTGCCGAACCCCTTTTTGACGAAGTCCTCCAGCGCCTGATTGACCAAACCATACATTCCAGTCCCCTTGAGCTTTCCGTGTCGCGCAAGCGCATCAACATTGCACAGGGTGCGACCCGGCAGTCTGTGCGGTAGCGAACGCTGGGGAGTTTGCGCCCATCCTGACGGTGGCATTGCGGATGACGCCGCAGTCGAACAGGATCGTCTTGCGCTGGCGGATCATGGTCGCGGCATGCCCACGCTCTTTCATGGCCACTGGCAGGAACGCCTCATAGGCGGCCGCTGCCCCGGCCAGGTCGCCATGGCGAAAACGATCCATCACCGTGACGAGGAGTTCCGGGTGTGGGTAGCCCGTGAAGAAGCCATCGGCACCGTGCTCGAGTTCATGCAGGCAATGCACGCCGCCCAGCCCACCGAAGATCCGGATGCGGGTTCCAAGTTGGGCCCGCACCATGGCCATCTTCACGGCCGTGGGTTCTTCCTCCAGCTTGATGCCGCAGACCTGGGGCACGGTATCGACCAGGGCCTGAACGAGGCTCATCGGCAGCCGTGCTCCGACCTTCGGGTTGTCGAGCAGGATGATCGGCAGGCGCACGGACCGCGCGATCGCACCGACATGCTCCAGCACCTCCTGCGCGCTGCCCATCGGCGGCTTGACCAGCAGCCCCGTTGCGCCACAGTTGGCCGCGGCGTGGGCCTGGGCCAGCGCACGATCGATGCGGCCGGCCAAGACGGCCACGACGACCGACGCACGACCGGCGGATCGACAAACAACGCGCCGGACCACCCGTAGACGCTCGGCGTCATCGAGCAAATCCCCTTCGCCGGCAATGCTGACGGGCACCAGCCCGACGGCGCCGCCGATCAGGTAGTGATCCACCACGCGGTCCAGGCTCTCCATGTCCAGGCTTCCGTCCAGCATCATCGGCGTCGGCAGCACCGCGAACAATCCTTGCAACCAGGTGGGCAGACGGTTCATGGCCACACCTTCAATCGACCGTGGCGAGCTTGAAATCTGCGACCCGCTCAGCCTCGCGCAACACGCCGTCGAAGAACAGGCAGCGTGCGTCCATGGCAGTACGGATCGCTTGCTGGACGAGAAGTTCGTCCTCGAACGTGCTCAGCATCGGCAACAAGATGGCTTCGAGCTTGTCGGCATGTTCATCGTCGGCATGAATGTGCACCTCGAAGAACATCAGCGCTTCCCTGTCGAAGGTGCCTGCCTGTCGCAGCCCCCTTTGAATGTGCGAGTACAGCGCCGCGACGATGCCTTCAGAGGCGTAGCACAGGGCGCCCAGGATGCCCTGAACGCCATAATCGTCTCCCAGGCTGCGGTAGGTGTCGATCAACGCCGCGGTCTCGGGCTGCGCCGGTATCGCCGACAGGTGAACGTCATCCACCCCCAGCGCCCGCGTGAACTGCCGGAACAGGGATGCATGGGCCCGCTGCGGATCGCCTTCTCCCAGTTCTTCCCACAGGTTCTTGCCAATCACGATGCGCGCGTCTTCCTGCGGGCAAGCTGCCAGGGCCAAGGCCAGAAAGCTCGGGAACTGATGGCAGAACTTGTACATCTGTGCGCCAATCACGCGCACCTGGGAGAGCGTCAGTTGACCCGCACGGCAACGCTCAACGAAAGGATGGGACCAAAGCGGGTGGCTTTCGGCGACTTGCCGGAACCGTGCCCGAGCGTCGAGGGTCGGTTGGGGGATTTCGGACGGGAGTGACTTCATGAGGCTGGCCTTCGGGGAGTCGGGTGATTGGCGCTCAAGCACGGACGACCTTGACGGCCATGTGCAGCGGAAGATCGAAGAGCGGACCGAAGAAGTCCTTGTCCATGTCCACCATCTCGCGGGTGACGGCCAGCTCGGTCACGGTCGGCATCGCGGCAAACCCTGCCTCGCTCAGGCCTTCGAAGTAGTCTTGCAGGGTCTTGTGCACCAGCTGCACGTCGAGTGCGCCGCCGTCGCGTTTCCAGATCCGCCCGCTGAACATGCTGTTGCGAGCGCTGAAGTACCCGGCGGAGCCGATATCGAAGTAGAACGGCGGAGCCGGCTCGCGCATGAACGCGAATGCCGGGTGCGGCACTGCGAACACGAACTGGCCTCCAGGCTTCAGCATGCGATGCACGTTGGCCATGGCCCGATGCATCTGTGTGACGTTGAGGTAGTTGAACAGAAACACGGCAACGACGAGGTCGACGCTGGCGTCACCAAGATCAGCCGTGACGGCATCAGCCTTCTCGTAGCGGATACCCAGTGGCTGCGTCCGCTCGGCCAGGCGAGCGAGCTCGATCATGCGTTCGGAGATATCAAGCCCTACCACCTGCGCACCGCGCTGTCGCAGCATGCGGCTGCAATAGCCTTCGCCGCAGCCGAGGTCGAGAACCAACCTGTCCGCAAGCGGCTCGCACAGGGCCATCAGCTGCGGCCGGGCCGTGTAGTCGGACAAAGAGCTGGGCTGATGTCTCGACCAGTTGGCCGCCGTCTGGTCGTACAGCGCGCGGGCATCGGTTGGCATGTTCATGTGGAGCTGTCCTGGGTTGCAGCGGAGCGGGTCGAGGGCCAATGGCGCTCGACACGTGGAGAGGGCTTGAGGCCATGCGCGATCGTCAATCCGGCGAGCGTGGGCCACGCGCAAATGCGTCGTGGTCAGCCCTGATCGGGGCGGTGACGTCCGGGGGTAGTTGGGCTGGGGCGGGTCCGCAGACAACGACGCGGCATCACGCCGTTCGCGCAGTCAGCGGTCAATCGCTCGAACGCAGATGCCTGTCGAAGGCATCACCCCGGAGTTCGAAGCGAACTCGCACCGGCAATCAAGCCGTGTGACAGGTAGCGGGGACTGGGTGGCGTGCAAGGAACTTGCAAAACCATCTTGCAGCAGATCGCACCGACCGATCGAGAGAACAGGTGGCCAATCACCGCCCTGTTCGCAGAGCGCTCCCCGAGTTGCAGGAGGCGTTGCGCAAACGATAGGCTCCCCCAACCTGCCGTGGTCAAGCCTCCAACTGGTCGCGAGGATTGGAGCGGGCGAAGGTGCCAACCAGCGCCACGCAGGGTTGCGTCTGCGCTTCAGCGGTCGCAGGCGGCAGAGCACTCTCCACCGCCGCGGCGATGCGCCGTCAGGATTGCACCGGCTGATGGTGTGGATGACGCTTGGCGATGGCGGCACCGATCGTGCGCTTGAGCTTCTGCATGGCCCCGGCAACGGCCTGGGGCGCGTTGGCGGCGCTGCCGTTCACGACGATGACCGCTTCGCCGCTCGGTCGCGGGAGACCTGCCGGGTCGGTGCGCTGTCGAACGGTCGCGTGCCGTGCCTGCTCCATTCGACCGAGAGCACTAAGCCGGCAGCTTCGCAGGGACGAGCATCGTGCGTTCGCCACGCGTCGTGCGCAAGAAGTCCCAGCGTCCAGCGTCAGCAAGGTCAGCGGACCCCCTTGACGGCCGAGACCGTGGTGTGCCTTTCCCCCTCAACAACAGGGCCGCGATCTGTCCGGACCTGCGCGCTGCCGCACTCACTCAATGAAGCTTGCGTGGCGGCAACCGATGCTGGCGGCACAGAAGCGTCCTGAGTAAGGTCTCGAACAACGCCCCGACCCTGACCGGCTTGCCGAGGAATTCGTCCATGCCAGCCTCGAAACAGGCCGCCTTGTCTTCGGCAAAGGCGTTGGCCGTCAACGCCACAATGACGCTGTCCGTGCCCCCCGGCAGCATGCGAATGCGGCGGGTCGCCTCCAGGCCACCGATGCCCGGCATCTGCATGTCCATGAGGATCAGATCGTAGGCGTTCTGCCCTGCCATGCGAACGGCTTCGTTGCCCTCCCGCGCGACATCCACCCTGTCAAATACCGTGCTCAGAATGGTCATGGCGATCTCACGGTTCACGGGGTCATCGTCAACCAACAGCACGCGGGCGCTCGCATGGTCGCGCGCCAAGACGGCCTCGGGCGACGAGGCCGTGAGGACGTGCGCCACGTCGGGTCGGCGTTCCTTGCGCAACCGGGCCGTGAACCAGAAGGTGCTGCCCCAACCGACAGTGCTCTGCGCACCGGCTTCCCCGCCCATCAGACGTGCAAGTTGCCGCACGATCGCGAGGCCCAAGCCTGTGCCGCCATGCAGCCTGGCAATCGAGTTGTCAACCTGCTCAAAGGGCACGAACAAGCGCGCCAGTGCCTCCGGCGCAATGCCCGGGCCGGTGTCCTGCACCTCGAATCGAATCAGGGCGGTGTCTGCCGTCTCCTCCATGCAGAGGGTACGCAGAATGACGCTTCCCGCCGCCGTGAACTTGACGGCATTGCCGGCGTAGTTGAGCAGCGCCTGCTGCAGCCGGGAGGCATCGCCCATAAGCCCCTGGGGTAGCGGATGCGCTTCGATCGACAGGTTCAGGTTCTTTGTCGACGCACGCTCAGACAGGATGGAGACGACACTGCCCGCGATGCCTCCGGCATTGACCTGTGTGACCTCCAGTACCAGTTTGCCGGCTTCAATTTTCGACAGGTCGAGTACCGCGTTGATCAACTCCAACAGGTGCTCGCCAGCCACATCCAACTCGGCCAGCCACGCCGTCTGTTGTGCCGTCATCCGGGTGCGCCTGATCAGGTAGGTCAACCCCATGATGGCGGCCAGCGGCGTGCGGATCTCATGCGACATGTTTGCGAGGAATGCACTCTTGGCCGTACTCGCGGCCTCGGCAGCGAGCTTCGCCACGGCCAGCTTTCGCACTTGCTCCTCTGCCAGCCGCTGGTCGGTGATGTTGCGGATGTTGCATTGGATGACACGTACGCCACCACAGTCGTAGGCGTTGCTGACGAACTCCACACTGATGAGCGCCCCGCTGCGCGTCCTTAGCGGGAGGTCGTTGTAGCGGACGTAACCCTCCACCTGCAGTCGTTGGAACATCTCGGTGCTCTTCTCGATGTCGACGAAAGCGCCGACGTCCCACAGCTTCTTGCCCAACAGCTCGACGTGCGAGTAGCCCAGCATCGCAATCAGATAGGGGTTGGCATCTTCGATTTGCCCCGACTTGGCGTTGATCAGCAAGATACCGTCCTGCGCCGCCTCAAAAAGGCGTCGGTATCGAATCTCGGATTCGCGCAATGCGTTGCTGGCAACATCAGGAAGCGCCGCACTTGGTCCGGCGGTGAGAGGCTTATCAGCCGACATTGGCACCAGGTCAGTGATCATCTCGGTTGATCTGCCGGACTTCGATGCTGGAACATGGCCCTCACGCAGGTGATAGGGACATGCTCAGTCATCTGGCCGTCAGCCTCTTCAGTTGAATTCGGGGAAGGACACGTGATTTGTACCGCTCGAAGCCCGTCACGGCAGTTCGCAGCGCCGACCGGTAGGGACTTGACACGCACGACTGCCGCGCCAGTCCCTTCTACGCTCGCTTCCAAGCACCATCTGTTCGGCGCCGCACCTAACTGGCAGTTCGTGCATGCCGACACGGAGACTTGGCGAATCCTGGGCGAACCGTCGTCTTCACGCGAATGGGCAGCAGCGAAGGCATGGCAGAAACGCCACCGACGTCCGGCGCATCCGGCGCTGTCAAACTGCCCACTGCGGCCCGCCGGGCATGCTCACGCGAGAGATCGTTCGAGCCACACGCCCGGCGCCACACCTATTCGTGACGGAAGGGCCAGCGCGTCTTCGAACAGCTGGCGGGGGTTGATCTTCTCGTTCAACGTCGTGGGCAATTCAACGCCACGGACCAGCTTCACGATCATCCGGTCATCGGAGCCATCGTCTGGAAGCTTCGCGGATACGCTGCGAAAGAGCCAGCCCTGAAACTGAACCCCACTTTGTTCAGAGCGCACCAACAACCGGGTCAACGCATCGATGCGCGCCTGCACGGCTTGTCTTTCTTCTTCCCCATGGATGGGAACTTCAAACGTGCAAACTGTCGTCGTGGATGCATTCATTCCTGCCTCCAATATCGACTTCACGGTGATGCACCATTGCTGGGAATCCAAATGTTGATCGGCGGCCAGGCCCCTTCCCGCCCCCTCGCTTCCTGGTCGAGTGCGCCTTTGGCCGCAGCCTCAGCCAGTGGTCCTGAGAGTCAACTTGGGTCGACCAGACAACAAACCCGCAACAGCCAGGTTCTCGCGTTCAATCGCCCGATCACGGTCATCATCCGTTGCCGCCAAACGGTAGGCCGCGCTTGCCGCCAGCACCTCCGCTTTCAGCCGAACCATTTGCATTGGAAACTTGGCCTCGTGCTCCTTGAGTCGGCGACGAATGATCGCGAGAAAGCTCTGAGTGAAAGGGTCGTCGTACATTAAAGTCCTTCTCTGAAGTCAGATGTTGCGCGCGCCACTCGATGCCGGAGTAGACGGATCCTACGCCTATGCAGCGATCACGCGGTTTCGACCTTGGTGTTTCGCGTCGGAGAGGCATTCATCCTGCGTTCACTGCCTGGTTGTGAGACGAACCCGAACGCAGCGTAACTCCTGTCGTGAGCTCGCTCGATGCGCCAACCCACACTGGTCGAAGCGCCTCGGCACGAGGAGGTCACACGCCACCGATTCACCGCGGTTGGTGGCTGAATTCTGAGCCCCCTGCCAATCGAACTTTGACCTGGAGGCTGGAAGCCCGTGTCGCGCTCGCTGGCGTGGCCGGGCGTGAGCCAGAAGGTGTGGTCCACCGCGCGCGCCGCGGCCGGTCGTTCGACGGTTTGTCGAAAGCCGGCGGGCGGCGGGCCTCTTTCCAGGTCTTGCCGAGAATGGGCACCAGGCGGGTGGTGGATGAGTTCATTGACAGTCGCTCCGTGAATGCTGTCACCGTGCAGCGCGGCGAGGCGGAAGATGCCGCGTCAACCGCGCGACGAACGAGCCGAAGGCGATCTACACAGGGCGCGCCCTGCCTCTCGCATGAGGCCGCTCAGAACCCGGCTTCGCGCCAGAAAACGCTCAGCACCTGGTTGGCGAAGCGCCGCAGCAGCGGCTCGGGCCGCGCCGCGATGACCACCCAGCCGCGCCAGGACTGTTCGGGGTGGTCCTGGCCCGAGACCGTTTCGAGCACCACGCGGAACACCGCGCCTTCGGGGTGAAACGCCTGGCCCTGCTCGCGCACCAGCACCTGGCCGCCCAGGTGACTGGCGAGCAGCCGCTCGTTGAGCGTGCGCGTGGCGTCGCGTTCGATCGCCTTCACGCGAAGCCGCAGCGACGGGCCGAGCAGCGCATCGACGATGAACAGCCCACGGTCGCCCACGGCGATGCGCCGCACCTCCTGCTCGTCGACATAGGTCACGACCTGGCGCGCGCCGGTGGCCACCAGGCGGCCGAGCACCTCGTCTTGCGCCACCCAGTCGCCGGCGTGCAGGTCGGGGTCGGTATCGACGAAGCGGCCGGCGAACGGCGCCAACGGCGCGTAGCGCTGCGCGTCGGCCGTGACGGTCTGCGCCTCGGCGCGGCGGGTCTGCAACTGCTCGGCGGCCAGTTGCCAGTCGCGCCGCTGCTGGTCGTCGAATGCCGCGGCGGTGACCTGGCCCTGCACGCCGGCCATGCGCGCGGCCGCCTGCAGGGCGCGCAGGCGCAGCGCCGGCGATTGCACTTCGAACAGCATGGCCCCGGCGGGCACCGCGTCGCCATGCTGGAACGGCAGCGCCGTGACCTGGGCACCGGCGGGCGCATACAGCGTCAGTTGCTCGGCCGGCTGCAGCAGGCCCATGCCGGTGACGCGGCCCGGCAGCGGCACCAGCAACATCGCCAGCAGCCCGCCCACGCCGACCAGCAGCACCAGGCGGCGGCGCCGGCCGATACGCTCGCGGCGCACCCACCAGGCCTGCAACTCGCCCCACAGCGGCGAGGCGACGAACCACACCATCTCCACCACGAACAGCAGGATGCCCACCGCCTTGACCGCGAAGTGGTAGACCAGCACCGCGATGCCAAGGAACAACACCAGCCGGTACACCCAGGTGGCCCAGGCAAATGCCACCAGCCAGCGGGTGCGGCGCGGCGACAGCGGCTCGGGTGCCGGCTCGCCCAGCGCGAACAGCCACTCGCGCAACCGCCAGCGCGCCAGCGCGAACGAGCGCGCGTGCAGGTTGGGCATGTCGAGCGCGTCGGACAACAGGAAGTAGCCGTCGAAGCGCATGAAGGGGCTGGCGTTGACGAGCAGGGTCGACAGCCAGGTGGTGCTGGACAGCAGGAAGGCCGCTGTCTTCACCGTGCCCTCGGGCAGCCACAGCCACACCAGCGTGGCCCACGCGGCGATCGCCAGCTCGGCGCAGATGCCGGCGCCGGCCACCGCCATGCGCTGGCGCGCGTTCGCGAGTTTCCAGACCTCGGTGGTGTCGGTGTAGGCCACCGGCCAGAGCACCATCATCGCCACGCCCATGGTCGGCACGCGGCAGCCGTAGCGCTTGGCGGTCAGGCCATGCAGGAACTCGTGCACGGACTTCACCGCGACGATGGCCACCCCGTAGGCCACGAGGCCTTGCCAGGTGAACAGGTCGACCAGCGTCGAGGCGTAGGCGTTCCACTGGCGCGACACCCCGCCCAGCCCCAGCAGGCCGGCCGCCACGGTGAGCAGCAGGAACGGCCGGCCATAGAGCCAACCCAGCCGCGGCGCCAGCCGGTCCAGCAACGCGTCGGGGCGCAGCAGCGGCACGCGGAAGAACAGGTAGTGGTGCAACAGCCAGGTCCACAGCCCGCCATGCTGGCGCTGCTTCCGGCCGGCCAGTTCGCGGGCCTGGCCGGGTCGCGCCGCCAGCAACTGGTTGGCCTGCAGAAAGTCGAGCAGGCGGGCGACGTCGTCGGCATCGACCGACAGCGTGGTCTCGTTGTGCACCGCGTCGATCACGGCCTGCGGCGAGCCCAGGTGCCAGCGGCTCAGCAGCTCGAAGGTGGGCCAGTCGAGCTGGAAGAACTGGTTGCGCACGGGGTCGTGCAGCGTCCAACCGGGCTGGCCCTGGGCCCCACGCGAGCCCGGGTGCAGCGCCAGCTCCTCACGCAGCGGCGGCAGCGGCGGCAGCGTCGCGGCGTCGGTCATGGCGCCTTCAAAGCGCGAGGTACTGGCGCGCAATGGCCAGCGGCCGGCGCAACACCCAGTACGCCAGTGGCACCCAGCCGGCCTGCAGGCGGCCGGTGCCCTGCAGGCCGACGCGGTGGTCGGTGGGCGCATCGAGCCGGGCGCGCACGCGGTACGCGTAGCTGCCGTCAGGGCGCTGCACCGGGTCGTGCGCCATGTAGCGCAGCGTGGCCGT
>NZ_DASUNH010000041.1:0-8208 GCF_036277275.1 Ideonella sp.
TGGTGCAGCAGGCCGACAAGCTCTACGGCTCGCGCCCGTGGCGCCACTACGACTTCCTGCTCGCGCTGTCGAACTCGTTCGGCGGCATCGGCCTGGAGCATCACGAGTCGAGCGAGAACGGCGTGCGCGGCAACTATTTCAAGGACTGGGACAAGGCGATCCGCGCCCGTGGCCTGCTGCCGCACGAATACACCCACGCGTGGAACGGCAAGTTCCGCCGCCCGGCCGACCTGTGGACGCCGCACTACAACGTGCCGATGCGCAACCCGCTGCTGTGGGTCTACGAAGGCATGACCCAGTACTGGGGCCAGGTGCTGACCGCACGCAGCGGATTGGCCACGCCCGAGCAGGCACGCGACGCGCTGGCGCAGCTGGCCGCCAACCTCGACGCGCGCAGCGGCCGCACCTGGCGCAGCCTGCAGGACACGACGACCGAAGGCACGCTGGCCTCGCAGCGCAACAAGATCTGGCGCGACTGGCAACGCAGCGCCGACTACTACGACGAGGCGGTGCTGATCTGGCTCGACGCCGACACGCTGATCCGCGAGAAGAGCCGCGAGACCAAGTCGCTCGACGACTTCGCCCGCGCCTTCTTCGGCCCGACGATGCAGCCGCACGACGACGGCAGCCCGAAGAGCATGACCTACAGCTTCGACGATGTGGTCAAGACGCTCAACGGCGTGCAGCCGCACGACTGGGCCACCTTCCTGCGCGCGCGGCTGGACCGCACCGGCCCCGGCGCGCCGCTGGACGGCCTGCTGCGCAGCGGCTGGAAGCTCGGCTGGTCGGAGACCGAGAGCGAATTCGCCAAGCACAGCGAAGGCCGCGGCGGCCCGAGCGGGCGCGAGCGGCCGGACGACTTCATGTTCTCGCTCGGCCTGCAGATCGCCAGCGACGGTGAGCTGGACCAGGTGATGTGGAACAGCCCCGCGTTCCAGGCCGGCGCCGCCACCGGCCAGAAGCTGATGGCCGTCAACATGCAGGTCTACAAGCCCGAGCGGCTGGCGGCCGCCATCACCGCCAACAAGAACGGCTCGGCGCCGATCGAGCTGCTGGTCAAGGACGGTGAAGTCTACAAGCTGATGCGCATCGACTGGCGCGGTGGCCTGCGCTACCCGAAGCTCGAGCGCATGGACGACGCGCCCGACCGGCTCGGCGCGATCTGGGCAGCGAAGTGAGCGCGGCAGCGTCGCTCCGGCACGGCGCGCTCGGCCTCGCGCTGTGGGCTGCGCTGGCCGGCTCGGCGCTGCCGGCCAGCGCGCATGGCGACCATGGCCATCACGCCGAGCCGGCCACCAGCGCCGCGGCCCAGCCCACCGCCCCACCACCGGCCAGTTGGCCCGGCACGATGGCACTGTCGGTCGACGCGACCGACCTCGATCGCCGTGTGCTGCGGGTCCAGCAGACCCTGTCGGTGGCGACGCCAGGGCAGCGCCTGGCGCTGCGCTACGCACGCTACCTGCCGGGCGGCCACGGCCCCTACGGCGACGTGACGCGGTTGGCCGGCTTGACGATCCAGGCCGGCAACCAGCGCCTGCCCTGGCGGCGCGAAGCGGCCGACCCGTTCACCTTTCTCGTCGACGTACCGGCCGGCGCGACCACGCTGAACCTGAGCTTCCAGTACCTCGCACCGGTGCGTGGCAGCGGCGAGCGCATCAGCGTGACCCGTGAGATGCTCGGCGTCGAGTGGGAGAACGTGCTGCTGTACCCGGCCGGGCCCGCGGTGCATGCGATTCGCGTGCAGCCGCGGCTCAGACTGCCACCGAAGTGGCAGCAGGTCAGCGCGCTGCGCGGATCATCGGGCGCCGTGGTGCAAGCAGGCGCCGACGGCTGGGTCGACTTCGCGCCGGTGTCGGTCGAGACGCTGGTCGACTCGCCGCTGTTCGCCGGCCGCCATGTGAAGCAGGTGCCGCTCGACGCCCCGGGGGCCACGCACCCGGTCACGTTGACGGTGCTGGCCGACGATGCCCCGATGCTGGAGGCGAGCAAGCCGCAGCTCGACGCCCACCGCGCCCTCGTCACGCAGGCCGACAAGCTGTTCGGCGGCGCGCGGCATTTTCGCCACTACGACCTGATGCTGGCCCTGTCCGACGATTTCGGGGGCATGGGCCTGGAGCACCACGAGTCGAGCGAAAACGTGTTGCGGCCCGACTACTTCAAGGACTGGGACAAGGCGATCCGCGGTCGCGAGCTGCTGGCCCACGAGTACGTGCATTCATGGAACGGCAAGCACCGCCGGCCGGCCGACCTGGCCACGCCGGACTACCACCAGCCGATGGGCAACAGCCTGCTGTGGGCCTACGAAGGGCTGACCGAGTACTGGGGCCATGTGCTGGCCGCACGTGCCGGGCTGAGCACGCCTGAGCAGGCCCGCGATCGGCTGGCCAATGTCTATGCCGAGGTCGCCGCACGCAGCGGCCGCAGCTGGCGGCCCTTGCAAGACACGGTGATCGACCCGGCGATCGGCCCTGGCCCATCGCGTGAGTGGGACGAGTGGCAGCGCAATGCCGATTACTACGACGAGGCGCAGCTGGTCTGGCTCGATGTCGACCTGACGCTGCGCACGCTGAGCCAGGATCGGCATTCGCTCGACGACGTCGCCCGCGCCTTCTTCGGTGGCCGCACCCAGCAGCGCGCGGATGGCTCGATCGCACCCCACCCCTACACGGAAGATGAACTGCTGGCCGCGTTGGATGCGGCCCACCCGCACGACTGGCGGCGTTTCCTGCACGAGCGGCTCGACCGTGTCGGCGGCCCGACGCCAGGCCTCGCGAACAGCGGCTGGCGCCTGGCCTGGGCCACCGAAGAAAGCCGCTTCGAGAGCAACGAGCGCGGCTGGGAAGGCGAGGACGGCACCGAGCGGCCGCAGAACCTGGTCCACTCGTTGGGCGTGCGGGTGATCGGTGACGGTGGCATCACCCAGGTCTTCTGGAACAGCCCGGCCTTCGACGCCGGCCTGACCAAGGGCATGACGCTGCTGGCCGTCAACGACGTCGCCTACAAGGCCGACCGTCTCGAAGCGGCGATCCGCGCCAACACCCAGGGGGAGGCCCCGATCCGACTGTTGGTCAAGGACGGTGAGCGGTACCGCACGGTAACGATCGATTGGCGCGGCGGCCTGCGCTACCCGCGGCTGGAGCGAGTCGAGGGCGCGGCCGATCGGCTGAGCAAGGTGTTGAAGGCGCGCTGATTCACCATCCGCCGCCGCGGAAACTCAGCGCGGCGGCGCCTCGCCGGTGCTTGATGCCACGACCGACAACAGCGTGTCGCCGGTGGCCACCAGCGTTTCTTCGGTGCCGTTGCAGGCAAACAGCTCGCAGGCCGTGAACACCTGCGACTTGCCAGGCTTGACGACCCGCGCCCGGGCGATGAACCGCTCGCCGATCGCCGGCCGAAGGCAGTTGACTGAATAGTGCGCGGCCAGCACCTGCCCGACCAGCGTGGCCGCGGCATAACCACAGGCCGTGTCGATCAGCGCACCGACCACGCCGGCATGCAAAAAGCCGGCGTACTGCCCGACCTCGGGTCGCCATGGCATCGCAATCTCGACCTCGCCCGGCACTGCGCCGAGCACCTCGATGCCGCACCAGCGGTTGAACGCCGCCGTCTCGTTCACGGCGCGCAGTTGCGCCAGCGGATCCTTGAGCGCACCCATCGTCGTTCCTTGCAAGTGACCAGTGGACCAGTGCGGCCACTCTAGCCACGCCGGTCAGTGCCGGCTGTCAACGGGGCGACAGGGGCGGCAGGGGCGGCCCCCTCAACCGGCGTCGGTTCTGCGCCAGTGCGGCACGCCGGATACTGGTGGCGTCGCCGCTTCACCACCCCGCTCATGACCTGTTGCCTGCTGGTCGATGACGACCCCGCCATTCGCACGTTGCTGCTGGACTACCTGCAGTCGTTCGGCCTGACTGTCGAGGCGCTGGCCGATGGCGCGGCGCTGCGCCGGCGGCTGCCGGCCGGCGGTGTCGACCTGCTGCTGCTGGACCTGATGCTGCCGGACGAGAACGGGCTCGGCCTGTGCCAATGGGCCAAGCAGCAGTGGCCGGCCCTGCCGGTGATCATGCTGACCGCACAGGGCGACCCGCTGTCGCGCGTGCTCGGGCTGGAGATCGGCGCCGACGACTACCTGCCCAAGCCGTTCGAGCCGCGCGAGCTGGTGGCGCGCATCAAGGCCGTGCTGCGGCGCGGCCAAGTGCTGGCCGCCGCCAATGCCGCACCCACCACCCTGCGTTTCCACGGTTGGTCGTTCGACCGTCTGCGGCACCAGTTGCTGGCGCCCGACGGCACCGTCGTGCCGCTGTCAGCGGCCGAGTTCAGGCTGCTGTCGGCGTTCGCCGAACACCCGGGCCAGGTGCTCAGCCGCGACCGGCTGCTCGAACTGTCGCGAGCACCCGGCGCCGCGGCCAACGACCGCAGCATCGACCTCGCGGTGTCGAGGCTGCGCGGCAAGCTGCTGAACAGCGGCGGCGCACCGCTGATCCGCACGGTTCGCGGCGAAGGCTACCGGTTCGATCCTGCCGTGGAGGCCACGCGATGAGCCGATCGACCCCCGCCATGCTGCGCGGCTGGCGCCGCTTCGACACGCTGGGCCTGCGCCTGTTCGTGTTGATGTGGGTGGTGCTGGTGGCCAGCCATGCCGCGGCCTACTGGCTGGCGGTGCCGGCTCGACCGCCGGGTGACGCGGGCCCCAGCCGGCTGGCGCAGTTGCCGCCGCTGCCGTCGCTGCCCCCGGGATCGCTGATGGCACCCGACGAGGCACCTCTCGCCGCCGCCCCAGGCGCGCCACCGCGCGGCGCCCCGCCTCAAGGTACGCCGCCGGCGCTGCCCGCGCAGGCGCTGTGGCTGGACTATGCGATCCGGCTGCTCGTCATCGCGCTTGGCGCAGCGCTGGGCGCGCGTTGGCTGGCGGCGCCGATGCGCCGGCTCGCCGGTGCCGCCGAGCAGTTGTCGCACGGCCTCGCACGGGGCCAGCCGCTGCCCACGCTGGACGAGCAGCACGGCACACGCGAGGTGCGCGCATCGGCCCAGGTCTTCAACCGGATGGCCCAGCGGCTGCAGGCGCAGTTCGATGCCCGCGGCCTGCAAATGGCGGCGGTGTCGCACGACCTGCGCACGCCGCTGACGCGCCTGCGCATGCGGCTCGAAGGGCTGGACGCGCCGGTGGCGCAAGCGGCCATCGGCGACATCCACGAGATGAACGCGCTGATCGACAGCTCGCTCGCGGTGCTGCGCGAGCAGCGCGACAGCGCCGCGCCCAGCGTGGTCGACGTGGTGGCGCTGGCGCAGGCGGCTGTCGACGACCTGGCCGAACAAGGGCACGACGTGTCCTTGTTGGACACCACAGCCAACATGCCGGCGCTGCGCGCCCGTGCCCATCCGTTGGCACTGCGGCGCATCGTCGACAACCTGCTGGGCAATGCGCTGCGCCACGGTCGCCAGGTGCGCGTCAGCGTCGGATCCGACGCCGACGGGGTGGTGCTGCGGGTCGACGACGACGGCCCGGGCATCGCTCCGGCGTTGATCGAACAGGCCTTGCAACCCTGGGTGCAGCTGGGCACGGGCGGCGGAGCCCACCAGGGCCTGGGCCTGGCCATCGCGCGCGACCTGGCCGAGCGCGATGGCGGCCTGCTGACGCTGGCCAACCGCGCCGAGGGCGGCCTGCGCGCCCGCCTGTGGTTGCCGGCGGCCTGAAGTCTCGCCAGCTTGGCGAATGTGTCGAGACTGACACACAGCGCCCAAACGCCCGATACACGCGGCCGCCACGATGCGGCCCATGGAACCACTGCACGACGCTCACCCGCACGGCCTGGCGGCCGACCTCGACACCTTGGCCCAGCGCGCATTGGCGCGCCGCGGCATGCTGCGCTGGCTGGCGGCTGGCGCCATGCTGACAGGGCCGATGGCCCTGGTCGGCTGCGGAGGCGGTGGTGAGACCGACGCGGGTGACAGCGGCAGCGACAGCGGTGACGGGAGCAGTGGCGACACCAGCGGCGGCGATACCGGCAGCTGCGCGGTGATCCCGAGCGAGACTGCGGGCCCCTACCCGGCCGATGGGACCAACAGCAACAGCGACGGCCCCGTCAACGCACTGGCGATGACCGGCATCGTGCGCAGCAACATCACGTCGAGCTTCGGCGACTTCGGCGACAACGTGGCCGACGGCGTGCCGCTGACGGTGACGCTGAAGCTGGTCAACACGGCATCCAGCTGCGCCAACCTGGCCGGCTATGCGATCTACCTGTGGCACTGCGACCGCGGCGGCAACTACTCGCTGTATTCGAGCGGCGTGACCGACGAGAACTATCTGCGCGGCGTGCAGCTGACCGACAGCAACGGCGAGGTCACGTTCACGACGATCTTCCCTGCCTGCTACAGCGGGCGTTGGCCGCACATGCACTTCGAGGTCTACTCGAGCATGGCCGAAGCGACCAGCGGCGACAACGACGTCAAGACCTCGCAGCTGGCGCTGCCGAGCGCCGCCTGCCAGCAGGTCTACGGCGTGGCCAGCGGCTACGACGCCAGCGTCAGCAGCTTCGCGCAGGTCTCGCTGTCCAGCGACAACGTGTTCAGCGACGACGGCGCTGCGCTGCAGCTGGCCACGGTCGACGGCAGCGTGTCGGCCGGCTTCACCGCGACGCTGACGGTGGGCATCAGTGCCTGAATCGATGCTCGACCCAGCTCAGGCGTCCGGCGGGCCCTTCAGTTCGATGGTGTTGCCCTCGGGGTCGTCGAGGTAGATCGACGGCCCTTCGCCTTCAGCGCCGTAGCGCTGGCTGACCGGCCCGGCCTGCACGCCGTGCTGCGCCAGGTGGGCGTAGATCGCATCGGCATCGAACGGCTCGACGCGGAAGCAGAAGTGGTCGACGTTGCGCCCTTCGCGGCCCGGCGCAGCACCGCCCATGCTGCCGAGCTTGCCGTCCACCGGCACGAGGTCGACCAGTGCGCTGCCGGCGCGCAGCTGCACCAGGCCGATCGCGTCCTGCCGCCGCTCGATGCTGCAGCCCAGCACGTCGATGTAGAAGCGCTGCATCTCGTCCAGGTCGACCACGCGCAGCACGAGGTGGTCGATTTCGCGAATCCTGATGGTCATGGCGCCTCCGGAGGGACCAAGCTGATCCGGTATCGCAGGCCCTCGGTGCTGCCGAACGACGCGGGTTTGATGAACCGTTCGAACAGCACGCCGCCATTGGCCTCGATCACGCGTTGCGACGCGTGGTTGGCCGGGTCGGTCGTGATCTCGGCGAACGGCAGGCCTTCGGCACGCACCAGCGGCAGCATCTGCGCCAGCGCCTGCGTGGCATAGCCCCGCCGCTGCTTCCACGGCACGACGTTGTAGCCGATGTGGCTCAGGCAGTGCGGCGGCAGCTCGGTCGTGCCGCGTTGCCAGCGGCAGCTGATGACACCGGCGAACTCACCATCCCACAACCACATCTTGAAGCCGGGGATGCGCGCGCCCTGGCTGCCGTCGGGCAAGGTGACCGGGCCGCCCAGCGCCTCGCGGTCCTGCTGTTGCTGGATGAACAGCAGTTCGTCCAGCCGCAGGCGGGCCAGCTCTTCGCGCGCCGCGACTTCGCCGCGCTGGCTGTCAGGCGACCAGCCGCGTTCGAGCGCCGCGATGTAGCCGGGCAGGTGGTCGAGGGTGGGGATGACGATTTGCATGGAACGGCGAGTGTCGTTGGACTCAAGAAAGCTTGTCGGTTGTCGGGCGATGCGCCCCGTTACTTGGCCAGAGGCAGTGTGGTGAGGACGGTGAAGCGACCTTCATCGAGGCGCGGAAAGGCGACCGTGAGGAGCCGGCGCACCATGTCACGCCTCGCGCTTCATGTCGCGGAACGCCGCGAACAGCCACGAGCGCATGCCGATCACCAGCGTGTACGGGCGCTTCTGGTCTTGCGGCAGCTTCTGGTCGGCCAGGTGCTGCTGGGCAAAGTCCTGCGCGACGCGCTGCAGCCGTTCGTTGAACAGCGCCGCGAGGCTGCGGCCGATCTGGCCGTGCACCAGTGTCAGCATCTCGCCCTCGCCGTCGAAGCCACCGGCGTAGTAGTCGGTCACGACCTCTTCGCGGAAGTACTGCATCACCGGCCCATGCGGTCGCCAGCGGAAGGTCTTGGCCACGCGCAAGCGGTAGCGGTTCATCGGCCGCAGCTCGATGATGCCCAACCGGTCCAGCTGCGCCAGGTACTTGATCGCCTCCGGCTCACTGACGCG
>NZ_DASUNH010000042.1:0-45129 GCF_036277275.1 Ideonella sp.
GAGATGGCACCCCACAGAAGACGCCGATTCGCCCTGCATTTCTGCACTCAACAAAACGTTGCTGCTGCCGAAAATGGCCATGAGAAGGCTGGCTCCTGCGTGATGCAAGAGGGCCGCCGGCTGGCCGCCACGGGCCGGTGAAGACCACGGAAACTGCATGCTCAACATCACCCGACTGAAGATTGGCCAGCGGCTGGCCCTTGGCTTTGGCGTCGTGATCGCCGTCTTTGGCGTCATGGCCGCGATGGCCTACATGCGCATCGGCGCGATGAGCGACGAGATCTCCTTGCTGGTCGGCGACCGTTATCAGAAGACGGTGGTCGCCGGGCAGATCAAGTCCGAGCTGAACGAGGTGTCGCGCAACATGGGCAACATCCTGATCATGACCGAGCCGGGTCAGATCAAGAAGGAGCTCGAGAACATCGACAAGGTGATGAAGGCCAATGATGCGACCTTCGCCAGCCTGAAGACGCTGATCACCGATGAGGCCGGCCAGGAGCAGCTGAAGGAAATCGCCGCGCTGCGCGACAAGTTCAAGCCGGTGTCGGCCGCGTTCTCGCAACTGGTTGCCGAGGACAACAAGGACGATGCGATGGTGAAGTTCATCTTCGCGATCCGCCCGGTGCAGCTGAAGTACTTCGCCGCACTCGACAAGTTCATCAGCTACCAGCACAGCCAGATGGAAGAGGCGCGCGTCGACTCGGCCGCGCAGGCCAAGCGCACCGGCCTGCTGATCCTGGGCATGGCGCTCGGCGCCGCCGCGCTGAGCCTGGGGGTCGCCTACTTCTCGACCCACAGCATCACCGTGCCGCTGACGCATGCGGTGAGGATCGCCCAACGTGTGGCCGCCGGCGACCTGACCAGCCGCATGGAAGTCAAGACGCAGGACGAGACCGGCCAACTGATGGCGGCGCTCGTGGACATGAACGAGTGCCTGCAGCGCATCGTCGGCAACGTGCGCGTGGGCACCGAATCGATCGCCGCCGCCTCGGCCGAGATTGCCAGCGGCAACATGGACCTGTCGACCCGCACCGAGCAGCAGGCCGCTTCGCTGCAGCAGACGGCGCACTCGATCAAGGACCTGACCAACAACGTGCGCCAGAACGCCGACAACGCCCGTCAGGCCGATTCGCTGGTCCGCTCGGCGTCCGAGGTGGCCAAGCAAGGCGGCGAGGTCGTCTCGCAGGTCGTGCAGACGATGGGCTCGATCGACGCGTCGTCGAAGAAGATCGGCGACATCATCGGCGTGATCGACGGCATCGCGTTCCAGACCAACATCCTGGCGCTGAACGCGGCGGTCGAAGCCGCGCGCGCTGGCGAGCAGGGCCGCGGCTTCGCCGTGGTGGCGGGCGAAGTGCGCTCCCTCGCGCAACGCTCGGCCGGAGCCGCGAAGGAAATCCGTACGCTGATCACCGACTCGGTCGAGAAGGTGGCACTCGGCAGCAAGCTGGTCGCCCAGGCCGGCACGACGATGGACGAGGTCGTGGCCAGCGTGCGCCGCGTCAACGACATCATGAGCGAGATCAGCGCCGCGAGCCAGGAGCAGAGCCAGGGCATCGAGCAGGTCAGCCGCACCATCGACCAGATGGACAGCTCGACCCAGCAGAACGCCGCGCTGGTCGAACAGGCGGCGGCCGCGGCCGAGTCGCTGCGCGGCCAGTCGCAGACGCTCGAGCAGACCGTCAGCCTGTTCAAGCTGCACGCCTGAGTCGGACGCGAGCCGTGCCTGCGCACGGATCGCGCCTACGAAGGGGCCGGGCGTCCTCGCCCGGCGCGGGCTGCAAGCCTGAGCCGGACATCCCGCGTCCGCTGACAACCGCGGCCACTCCGGCCGCGTTGTCGTTCAAGCGCATCCCATCGCGGATGCGCCATCAACTGTTTCCCGACCTTGACAGGCCGGCGGCGCCTGTGCCCTGATACGAGACCGGCTGCCTGGCCACGTCCTCACCCTTGTCATTCCTTGCCTGGAGTACGCATGAAACTGAGTTCCGCGATCCCCCGCCTGATGGGTGGGCTGCTGTGCGCGATGGCGCTGGCCCTGCCGGCTGCGGCCGTCGAGGTCGAAGGCGTCAAGCTCGACGACAGCGCAAAGGTCGCCGGGAAAGACCTGAGACTCAACGGCGCCGGCGTGCGCACGCGTGCGTTTTTCAAGGTCTACGTGATGGGGCTGTACCTGCCCGACAAGAAGAAGACCACCGCCGACGTGCTGGCTGTCGACGGCCCCCGCCGCTTCACGCTGGTGATGTTGCGTGACATCAGCGGCGAAGACTTCGGCGAAGCCTTCATGAGCGGCATCAACAAGAACACCGACAAGGCGGAGAAGAGCAAGATCATCAACCAGATGGCCAAGTTCGGCGAGATCTTCACCGCCCAGGGCAACCTGAAGAAGGGTGACATCCTGGTGACCGACTGGGTGCCGGGCACCGGCACGGTGATGACGCTGAACGGCAAGTCGGTCTCAGAGCCGCTGCCCGATCTGGCCTTCTACAACGCGTTGCTGAAGATCTGGCTGGGCGACAAGCCGGCCGACACCTCGCTGAAGCCGGCGCTGCTGGGCGAAAAGGCGTCCTGACCGGGCCGCTTCAGGCCCAATGCCGTCCAGGCGCTGAACGCGGCGCCGGTCCGAGCCCCTCCGGGGGCCGGCCGGCGCCGCTTGTGTTTTCAGCCCTGGCCGCGTAGCCGCGCCAGCTCGGCCGTCAGCATGCGTTCGCGCCAACCGTCACCGACCAGGTTCAGGAAGGTGACAACACCGTGGATCGTGAGCCCCAGGCCCCAGCCCCACAGCGGGAACATGCTCCAGTGGCGGCCGCCGATCGCCTGGTTCAGCGTGAACAAGCCCAGGTTGACGAGCGTGAAGACCAGCGCGTGGATGAAGAACCCGGTCTTCATGGCGACGCGGCGGCGCGCGCGGCGCAACAGCTGGGCATCGGCGGCGTTCGAGGCGGTCGGGGTGGTCCAGTCGTTCATCGCAGTCTCTCGGTTCGTTCGGGGTGACTGCATCGTCGCGCGGCAAGCCCAGTCGCTCCAGCCGGTTGCGACGCGTGGTCGCCGGCGTTCGCGAATGGCTCGTCCGCGGCGCCAACGGCGCCGGCCTCACATGCCCTTGAAACGCGGCGCGTAGATGCGGCTGACGTTCAGCCGCTCGGGCCGATGGCGCAGCACCAGCTGCACCCGGCCCGCCTCGTCGCGCAGCGCGTGTTCGATCTCGCGGGCCTGCACGACGGTGCCGCGGTGTACCTGCCAGAAGCGCTGCGGGTCGAGCTGCGGCAGCAGCTCGCGCAGCGAGGTGCGGATCAGGTGCTCGTGTGTGGCGGTGAGCACGCGGACGTACTTGTCGGCCGCCTCGAAGTAGACGACGTCCTCGACCGGCACCATGTGGACGGTCGATCCGCTGGAGGCCTGGATCACGCTGAGCAGCTGCGGCGCGCTGCCGGCCGTTGGTGCCCCCAGCAGCTGACGCAGCTGGCTGAGCAACTGGTCACCGTCGGCCAGTGCTGTCGAGACCACCGGTGCGGGCGTGCCCGAGACCGGCCGCCGACGGGCGACGAGGCCACGCAGGCGCTGGCAGGCGGCCGCCAGCCGCGCCGGCTGGACCGGCTTGAGGATGTAGTCGACCGCGCAGGCCTCGAAGGCCTGCAGGGCGTACTGGTCGTACGCCGTGATGAAGACGACCAGCGGCAAGGCCCGGTCGGCCGGCCAGTCCTCGACGATCGCCTGCGCCGCTTCCAGCCCGCTGCGGCCGGGCATCCGGATGTCGAGGAACAACAGCTCGGGCTGGTGCTGCAGCGCCAGCTCGACCGCGCTGTCGCCGTCCGGGGCCGACGCGACGACCTCCAGCCCCGGCCAAGCGCGCTTCAGTTCGGCCTGCAGCGCCTGGGCCAGCAAGGGTTCGTCTTCGGCGATCAGCGCCGTCGCGGGCAGTTGAGGATCGTCGGCGAAGGGCTGGGTCATGGCGTCATCGATGAAGGGGAGGAAAGCGTGGTAGGCGTGGCCGCCAGCGGCCAGCGCAAGGTGACCACCGTGCCACCGGCATTCGGCGGGCCTGGCTCCAATTGCAGCGAAGCGCGGTCGCCGTACAAGGTGGTCAACCGTTCGCGTACCTGGGCCAGGCCGAATCGGGTACCTGCTGTTGCTGCCGCCGCTGACGCCTGCGGCCCGACGCCGCTGTCGGTCACGCGCAGGACCAACTCGGCGCCGTCGACCAGCGCCTGCACGCGGATCAAGCCGGCACCGCGCTTGGGCTCCAGCCCGTGTTTGATCGCGTTCTCGACCAGCGGTTGCAACAGCAGCGGGGGGATTGGCGTCGCCGCCAGCGCGTCCGGCAGTTCGAGTTCGACCCGCAACCGGTCGCCCATGCGGATCTGCATCAGCGCCAGGTAGTCCGCCAGGCGCGCGAATTCGGCTGACAGCGGGTGCAAGGGTGCACGGCTGGCGCCGAGCGTGGCGCGCAGGAAGTCGATCAGCCGGTCGAGCATGGCCTGCGCACGCTCCGGATCCAGCGCGATCAGCGCGCGCAGGTTCGCCAGCGTGTTGAACAGCATGTGCGGTTCGAGCTGCGACTCCAGCAGCTTCAGCCGCGTCTCGCTGGCCTGGCGCTGCGCCGTCTCGGCCAGCGCCTGCGCCGTCTGCAGGCGACCCTTCGCGCGGTAGTAGTAGGTGATGCCAACGCCCGGCAGGAGCGAGATCACCAGCATCGCCGCGACCATGCCCGGGCCGCCGCTGAACACATGGCCTTCCCGCCCGATGAGCAGGTTGCCGAGCTGGGTGCCGAGCGTGATGCCCGACAGCGTGCCCAGCCCCAGGCAGGCTGACATCCAGCCCCATCCGGGCCAGTCGACCTGCTTCTCGATGCTGGGCTGCGTCTCGTGCCGGCGCACCCACGCGGTGGCGAGGTGCCGCAGCACGTCGATCGAGACGCTGCAGCCGATCGAGATGCACCAGGAATAGACCAGCGTGTGCCAGGAGCTGCGCCGCGACAGCAGCATCAGCAGCACAGCGACGCCGGTGCCCAGCACCAGCGCATAGCCGACGTGCTGCAGCGAGCGCAGTGCCCAGGCGCGCAGCGGAAGCGCGGCGGCCGGCGACGCGGAAATCGATTGATCAGCCATCGGGGCGATTGTCGGCGTCGCCGATCTCCTGGCCAGCCCTGGCGCGACAGTTGGCGCCCGGCGCGCGCGAAGAGGGGATAGGGCGGCGCGATCGGCGTGGCTTAAGCTGGATGGGGTGAATCCGGCTCCGCGTTGAGTGCGTATGCCTTGTTTGACGCCGCGGGCTGTAGCGGCGACTTGCCGAGGAGACACCGATGACCCGCTTTGCCGAAGTCCGCCACGAGGAGTGGATCGCCGCCGACCTGCCGATCGTCAAGTCGCAGTTCGCCGACCTCGAACACCACATTCAGGCGAACGTGCACCCGAAGCTGCACTTCGAGGTACAGCACCAGTCCGCCCGGCGGGCGCGCTATGTGCAGGAAGTCAGGCTGCTGGGCATCCGCCAGCGCGACGTGTTCGAGCGCGAGTTCGGCGCCGGCGGCAGCATGACCGACACCTCGGTCGAAGGCTTCAACAAGGGCGGTTCGCTGCACTTCGAGTTCGGTGCCGAGACGCGCGAGGCGCGCGCCGGCACCCGTGTGACGGTCACGATCCGGCTGCCGCTACCACCTGTCGTCGGCGTGCTGCTGAAGCCTTTGCTCGAACGCCAGATCCGAAAGGAGTTGCTGGCTGCCGTGGCTGAGGACAAGTACGACCTGGAGGTGCGTGGGTACCGGCGACCGGAGGCCGCGCGGCCGACGTTGGCGCAGGCGGCTTAGCGCCGCCGCCGGGTGCCGCCACCCAGGATCGAGCCCAGCACGCCACGCACGATTTCGCGGCCGACGGCGGAGCCGACCGAGCGCATCGCGCTGCGGGCGGCCGATTCGGCCAGGCCTTCGCGACGGCCGCCGCGCGGGCCGGTGCTGCCGAACAGCACGTCGCTGATGCCACCCCACAGCCCGCCACCCGCAGGGGCTTGTCCGGCGGTGCTGGTCGGCGCCGGGCTTTGGCGTGCGGCCCGCTCGGCTTCTTCCGACATGGACTGGGCCGTGTCGGCACTGGCGACGGCGCGGCCCTTGAGCTCTTCATAGGCCGATTCACGGTCCACCGTCTTTTCGTAGACGCCGGCGACCAGCGAGTTCTGCAGCAGGGCCTGGCGCTGCGCTGGCGCGATTGGGCCGATCTGGCTGCCCGGCGGCAGCACGTAGACGCGCTGGGTGATCGATGGACGGCCCTTCTCGTCGAGGAAGCTGATCAGCGCCTCGCCGACGGCCAGCTCGCTGATCGCGGCGGCCACGTCGAGGGCAGGGTTGGGGCGCATGGTCTCGGCGGCGGTGCGGACGGCCTTCTGGTCGCGCGGCGTGAAGGCGCGCAGCGCATGCTGCACACGGTTGCCGAGCTGACCCAGCACGGTATCGGGCACGTCCAGCGGGTTCTGCGTCACGAAGTAGACGCCGACGCCCTTGCTGCGCACCAGCCGCACGACCAGCTCGATGCGCTCGACCAGTGCGGCCGGCGCATCCTTGAACAGCAGATGCGCCTCGTCGAAGAAGAAGACCAGCTTCGGCTTCTCGACGTCACCCACTTCGGGCAGCGTCTCGAACAGCTCCGACAGCATCCACAGCAGGAAGGTGGCGTAGAGGCGCGGCGCATTCATCAGCTTGTCTGCGGCGAGGATGTTGATCACCCCATGGCCGTTGATCGTTTGCATGAAGTCGCCGATGTTGAGCATCGGCTCGCCGAAGAATTGATCGCCGCCTTGTTCTTCGATCTGCAGCAGCCCGCGCTGGATCGCGCCGACGCTGGCCGCGCTGACGTTGCCGTACTCAGTGGTGAACTGGCTGGCGTTCTCGCCGACGTACTGCAGCATCGCGCGCAGGTCTTTCAGATCGAGCAACGCCAGGCCGTGGTCGTCGGCGATCTTGAACACCAGGTTCAGCACGCCGCTCTGGGTCTCGTTCAACGCGAGCATGCGGGCCAGCAGCAGCGGTCCCATGTCGGTGATGGTGGCACGCACCGGGTGGCCGGCTTCGCCGAACACGTCCCACAGCGTGGCGGGGCAGGCGAAGGGCTCGGGGGCATCGAGGCCGCGTTCCTTCAGGACGGCGGCGAGCTTGTCGCTGACCCGGCCGGCCTGGGTGATGCCGGTCAGGTCACCCTTGACGTCGGCCAGGAAGACCGGCACTCCGATCTTCGAGAAGTTTTCCGCCAGCGTCTGCAGCGTGATCGTCTTGCCGGTGCCGGTGGCGCCGGTGATCAACCCGTGGCGGTTGGCCAGACCGGGCAACAGGTGGCACGCGATGTCGCCATGCTGGGCGACGAGGATGGGTTCGGCCATGTGTGAGGCTTCGCGAGGGACTGGAGTGGCGGGCCACCCCAGTCTAGCGGAGTCACCAGGCCGGGACTGCTTGCGGCCGGCCTGCAAGACGGGGGTCGGGCGGCGCGGAGCTCGCTTGCACGCCACGGTGGTTACTGCGTCAACGTCACCATGTGTGCCTGCACCTGGGTGGACGTTTGGGGCAGCAACGTGATTACCACGTGGTAGCTGTTGGCGGCGAAGTTCATCGCCGGTACCAGTACCGTCACCGTGCTGATCGGCACGGCGGCCGCGCTGACGGCGCTGGCCAGCAAGACAACGGAACCGGTGGCCTTGCTCTTTTCGAACAGTTGGGCACGCACGGCACCGCCGACCGGGTCGAGGTACTGCAGCTGCAGGTAGTCCCAGGTCGGTGCCGCCGTGGCGAACGAGTCCAGCACATTGCAGACATAAACCAGCTTGGCCGCCGGCGCAAGCGGTGCGCGGACGTAAGCGCCGGTGGTCGGGATGGTCGCGGTGCCCAGCGTGCTCGAGTTGATCGGCGTGCAGGCGCTGGCAGCGCTTTGCCAGTCGTCGATGAAGGCGGCGTGGGCGCTGGCGGTGACGGCGAGGAGCGCGCCGGCGGCCAGCGCGCGCGCCAGCCGGGCGGGCGGGAATCGGGTGTTCATGGGAGGCTCCTTCTGGTCGGCATATCACGGGGTGACGATGCAGTCGGTCGGCGTCAGCCACATCGCGCCGATCTGGGCCCGGCCGGCCAACGCCGTCTTGCTGAGCACTGCCTCGACGAAGTACGCCCTGCGCGAGAAGTCGAATTCGTGCGCGATGCACCGGAAGGTCGACTGTGCGCTGCTGCTGGGTGCCACGTTGTTGCTGTCCAGCGTCTCTAGCGTGGTCAGGGTGCCGTTGGACCGGTCGTAGGAGCGCAAGCGCAGCTGCACGCGACCTGACGCACCGTTGTCGATGAAGCGCATGCCGAAGGCGAACGAGCTGAGGTTCGGCGGTGGGACGAACAAGCCATCGACCGCGGTGACGTTGTAGTGCAGCGTGGCTTCGCCGCTTGTCGCATTGAACGGCACGCGGGCCCAGTTGATCGAGTGTTCGACGCTGGCTTGTTGGGTGGGGTTGACGGCGCCGGCGGATCCGATGCTGGTCCAGCTGCGTTCGGTCTGCGCCAGTGCAGGGGCGCCGAGCAGCCCGGCGGCCAGCGGAAGCAGGGCGGGAATGAGGCGACGTTGAATGGACATGATGGTCTCCAGTGAAGGTTGGATGAGTGGGGCCGATGTCTCGACCGGTCTTCACTGTTGGGCCAGGTGTCCTACCGTTCGCCTTCCGATCGCGCTGCAGGATGGGGGGAGCGGAGCCCCTAGTTCGTCAGCATCACCATGTGGGCTTCGGCCGGCATCGTCGGCGCGTCGATCTGGATCGTCACGTAGTAGGCGTTGCGCTTGAAGCTCAGCGGTGCTGGCAGCGGCACGCTCGTGACCATGACGATGCTCGACAGGGGGCTCGCGACGCTGGTCACCGGGCTGACGGCGCCGGTGATGCGGTTTTTCGCGTACAGCGTCGCCACGACGCTGCCGCCGCCGCCGTTCGGGTCCAGCGCCTGCAGCTTCAGGAACTTCCAGCTCGGCGTCGCGGCCAGGTCGTCGGGGTTCCAGACCGGGCAGAAATAGGCCACCGGCGGGTTGCGGCCGGCCGAGCGCACATAGCCGCCACCAAGGCTGGTCAGCCCGAAGTCTAGCGACTGTGATGAATCAGGCACGCAGGTGGGTGCAACGGTCAGCCAGTCGGCAGTGGCATGGGCCGCGGGGTGCCAGGCGCCAAAGGCGAGGGCGGCGGCAAGGATCAAGGGGTGGCGAAGCATGAGGCCTCCTGTTCGTTGGTGGATGTGAGCGAGTCGACAGGTCGGTACGACCGGCTGTCAGCTTCGCGCGGACCGTCTTACCAATGCCCTACGGCTGACCTACCGCGCTCCCCTGGAACTGGGGGTGTGCCCCTGGCGTGGGGCCGGCCGGTTCAGGGTCGCCAAGCGGGCAGGCCGAGCTCGGCGGCCAGCCGGCGCGTGTCGTCCGACGGGCCGATGCCCGCCGCCACGTCGAGCATCGTGCAGCAGGCGCGCCAGGCGCGCAGCGCTTCGGCGTGCTGGCCCAGCTGGCTGTGCAGCCGCATCAGGCGCCGGCTCAGCGACTCGGCCAAGGGCTCGATATCCAGCGCGCGTTCGTAGAGCTGCACCGAGGCGGCGGGGTCGAGCGGTTCCATGTGCGACGCCAGCTGGGCGATCGTGATGACGAAGCGTTGGCGGTAGCGCTGGCGCGCCGCTTGCACCCAGTCCGCGTCTTCGCCGACCAGAAAGGGGCCGCGCATCAGGCCGAGCAACTGCTGGCCCCAACCGCGCAACCGGGGCAGCGACGCGGCGTGGGCCGAGCCGATCTGCTGCATCAGCCCATGCAAGGCGCCGGCGTCGCTCCAGGCCCAACGCGGGTCCAGAAACAACCGGCCGCCTTCCAGGTGCACCAGCCGCGGGTCGTCCAGCATGCGGCGCAGGCGCAGCAACGCCACGTCGAACGACTTGCGTTGCGCCGCCGGCTCGGCGTCGGGCCACAGCCAGTCCAGCGCGGTGGCCACCGGCAGCGGGCTGTCGCCATGCGCCAGCAGCGCGCGCAGCAAATCGAGCGGACGCTGGGCGGTTTTGCCGACGCTGCGGGCCAGTGGCATGTCGTGGAGCGTGACTTCGAACTCGCCGAAGCCGCGCAAAAGCAGGGGCCACGGCCAACTGTCCACCGTTGCATCCGGCCCGGGCAAACCATGTTGGCGCACGAAGCGCCGCACGAAGGCTGGCTCGATGTCGTGCGCCAGTGCCAGCCGCGCCAGCTCGGCCATCACCTGCGGCAACCACCAGACGGCCGTGGTGCGAAAGCCGCGTCGGGCCCCTTCGCCCCACGCAATGCGCAGGTCCGACAGCGCTTCATCGCCATGATCCAGACGCTGCAGGCAGGCGGCACGCATCAGCAAAGCGGTGAAGACCAGCAATTCGGCGCCGATCGGCCGCGCTGCGACTAGCGCACGCTCGAACGCCGCCAACGCGGTCGAGGTCTCCCCGGCCACCAGCAGGGCCTGGCCGAGGCTCAGCGCGTGGGTGGCCGTTCGAAACGGGCCGCCGATCTCGGCCGAGTTGTCGAGCGCCGCGCGCGCCAGTTCCACCGCCTGCGCCGCGTCCCCCTCCAGCAGCGCCAGGCCGGCGTGGAAGTGCCAGTAGTGCGTCTGGTCGGCCTGCGGGCCACGGTCGAGCACCGGGCGCATCGCATCCAGGTGCTGGCGGGCGGCCGGCGCGTCCTGTGCAGCCAGGGCCAGCGCGGCACCGTGGGCATGCAGCGCGTATTTGTGCTCGCGCAGGCCGTGCTGGCGCACGAGCTGAAGTGCGGCGTCGATCGCCTCGCGGCCGCGCTCGGGCTGCGCGGCGTAGCGAGCGTGGGTGGCCAGCGTTTCCAGCCAGACCAGCGCTTCGCCCGGCAGCAGGCCGCTCATGTCCAACCCGGGCAGCGCGTCGACGATCAGGCTGGCGCGGCTGAATTCGCCGCGCCACAGGTGGTATTGGGCCAGGAAGGTGGCAAGCTTCAGCCGCGAGGCGCCGGGCTTGAGCTGCCGCACCAGCGTGGCGCCGCGCTCGGCCCACCCTGCCAGCAGCGGGTGTGCCTGGTCACGCAACAGGATGCCGACGCCGCAGGCCAGCACCCGCGCTTCCAGCTCCTGCGAAGCCCAGCAGCCTTGACGGTCGGGCAGGCGGCTGGCCAGCTGGTCGATCCAGCCGTCCAGTGGTTCCAACGGGCCTTCGTCGACGTAGTAGCTTTCGATGATGGCGGCCAGGCACAGCAGCTCGCCCAGCCGGTCCTGTTGGGTGGTGAAAGCGGCGAACGCGGCTTCCAGCAGTGCCCGCGCTTCGGCCACGTCGAGCGCCGCGTCGACCCGCGTCGCCCAGTAGGTGGCCCATGGTGCCTCGGCAGCGCGGGTAGTGGTGGGTGGGGGCAGGCGCAGCTGCGGCCACAGCGCGGGTTGGGCCAGCAGGCTCAGGCACGAGGCGGCGAGTTCCTGCTCGGTGGGGGCAAGGGCCATGCGGGTTGGTGGAAGCCGAAGTGGGTCGCGTGGTTGGCGACGGGTCAGTGTGCGAGGCTGCCGGAACCCCTGTCAACGCGCTGCGCAGCTAAAATGCCAGGTTCCCCCCGTCGACGACAACGCTGCCAGCCATCTTTCCCTTGATGGCGCCCGAGGCAGCGGCACAGGAGTTCTCATGGCCGGTCATTCCAAATGGGCCAACATCCAGCACCGCAAAGGCCGCCAAGACGAAAAGCGCGGCAAGGCCTGGACGCGCGTGATCCGTGAAATCATGGTCGCCGCGCGGTTGGGTGGCGGCGATCCCACGGCCAACCCGCGTCTGCGGCTGGCGATCGAAAAGGCCAAGGCCGTCAACCTGCCGGTCGACACCGTCAAGCGCAACATCGACAAGGCCACCGGCAACCTCGAAGGTGTCAACTACGAGGAAATCCGCTACGAGGGCTACGGCATCGGCGGCGCGGCGATCATCGTCGACTGCATGACCGACAACCGCGTGCGCACCGTGGCCGAAGTGCGGCACGCCTTCAGCAAGTACGGCGGCAACCTGGGCACCGAAGGCTCGGTGGCGTTCCAGTTCAAGCACTGCGGCCAGCTGGTCTTCGCCCCTGGCACCTCGGAAGACAAGGTGATGGAAGTGGCGCTCGAAGCCGGCGCCGAAGACGTGATCGCCGACGACGACGGTGCGATCGAGGTACTGACGCCGCCGGCCGATTTCGAAGCGGTGAAGAACGCGCTCGAAGCCGCTGGCTTGAAGCCCGAGATTGCCGAAGTCACGATGCGCGCCGAGAACACCATCGCACTGGCCGGCGAAGATGCCGCGCGGATGCAGAAGCTGCTCGACATCATCGAAGACCTCGACGACGTGCAGGACGTCTACCACAACGCTGAAATCGAAGAAGCATGATGCCCCCACGCGAACTTCGTCCGCAGCCCCCCGAGGGGGCCCTCGTCCTCCTAGACACGGCTCGTCGGAGGACGGCCTGATGAACGTCCTGGTGATCGGCGGCGGTGGCCGTGAGCACGCGCTGGCCTGGAAGCTGGCGGCGAGCGAGAAGGTGCAGCATGTCTTCGTGGCGCCCGGCAACGGCGGCACGGCGCTGGACAAGCGGCTGACCAACGTCGCGATCACCGACCCGGACAAGCTCGCCGACTTTGCGGTCGCCGAGAAGGTGGGCCTGACGGTCGTCGGCCCCGAGGCGCCGCTGTCGCAAGGCGTGGTCGACATCTTCCGCGCCCGCGGCCTGCGCATCTTCGGGCCCACCAAGGCGGCGGCGCAGCTTGAAAGCTCGAAGGCCTTCGCGAAGGACTTCATGAAGCGCCACGGCATCCCGACCGCGGCCTACGAGACCTTCAGCGACCCGGCCCAGGCGCACGCCTATATCGACCAGCTCGGCGCGCCGATCGTCGTCAAGGCCGACGGCCTGGCGGCGGGCAAGGGCGTGGTCGTCGCGATGACGCTCGAAGAGGCACACGAGGCCGTGCGCTTCATGCTCGAAGACAACACGCTCGGCGTGGTGCACAACGCCGGCGGCGCGCGCGTCGTGATCGAAGAGTTCCTGCAGGGCGAGGAAGCCAGCTTCATCGTGCTGTGCGACGGCAAGAACGTGCTGCCGCTGGCCACCAGCCAGGACCACAAGCGCGTCGGCGACGGCGACACCGGACCGAACACCGGTGGCATGGGTGCCTACTCACCGGCCCCGGTCGTCACGCCCAACGTGCACGCCCGCGCGATGCACGAGATCATCCTGCCGACGATCGCCGGCATGGCGAAAGACGGCATCGCGTTTACCGGCTTCCTCTACGCCGGCCTGATGATCGATGCGAACGGCCAGCCGAAGACGCTCGAGTTCAACACCCGCATGGGCGACCCCGAGACGCAGCCGATCATGATGCGGCTCAAGAGCGACCTGGTCGACGTGATGATGCACGCCACCGACGGCACGCTGGACCAGGTCGAGCTGCACTGGGACCGCCGCTTCGCACTCGGTGTCGTGATGGCCGCTGCCGGCTACCCGGCGAACCCGCGCCAGGGCGACGCGATCAGCGGCCTGCCCGCCGACCCGGCGGGTGTCGAAGACGCGATGGTCTTCCATGCCGGCACCGCGCAGCAGGACAAGCGTCTGGTCACCAGCGGCGGCCGCGTGCTGTGCGTGACCGCGCTGGGCGACTCGGCCCGCGCCGCACAGCATCGCGCCTACGAGGTGCTGCAGGCGATCCACTTCGATGGTGCGATCTCCCGTTCCGACATCGGCCACCGTGCCATCAAGCGCTAACAGCCATCGCGCCCCCATGGCTGGGCTGGTGTCCAGCCTGCCCCCCGAGGGGGGCAAGGAATTCGGGAGCGGCCCGTCATTCCTTGAACCCAGCCCGCAGGTCGTCACAAGCCGGCTGCCGGCCCCGCGCGGCAGTCGCCTCGCCCGGGCGCTGTTGCGCCTGGCCGGTTGGGAGTTGGTGTTCGACGGCCTGCCCGCGCGGCAAGGCATCCTCATTGCCTACCCGCACACGTCGAACTGGGACTTCATCGTCGGTGTGCTGGCCAAGTGGTCGCTGGGCATTCACTTCGCCTTCTGGGGCAAGGACAGCCTGTTCCGCGTCCCTTTGTTCGGCCCGTGGCTGCGCTGGCTGGGGGGCATCCCGGTCGACCGTTTCAATGCCAGTGGCATCGTCGGCGAGATGGCGCAGCGCTTCCAATGGGCCCGTGAGCACGACGAGTTCCTGTGGCTGGCGCTGGCACCCGAAGGCACGCGCAGGTACCAACCGCATTGGCGCAGCGGCTTCTACCAGGTCGCGGTACAAAGCGGCGTACCGCTGGGCCTGGCCTTCTTCGACTATGGCCGCAAGCGCATCGGTGTCGAGCGGTTCCTGCTGTTGAGCGGGGACCTCGACGCCGACTTGGCGGCGATCACCCAGGCCTACCAAAGCGTGGCTGGCAAGCACCCGGTGCTGGCTGCGCCGATCGTCTTCAAAAGGTGACTGCATGAGCTTCGACGCCAGCACCGCGCGCGCCTACTTTCTCGGCCTGCAAGAGCGCATCGTCACGGCGTTGGCCGCCGTCGACGGTCAACCCTTCCTGACTGACGCGTGGACCCGCCCACCAGGCGAACGCCTGCAGGGCGATGGCATCTCGCGCCTGGTCGAGGAGGGCAACCTGTTCGAGCGCGGCGGCTGCAATTTCAGTCATGTGCAGGGACCCGCGATGCCGGCCTCGGCGACGGCGCACCGTCCGGCGTTGGCTGGTGCACCGTTCGAGGCGATGGGCGTGTCGCTGGTGCTGCACCCGCGCAACCCGCATGTGCCAACCGTGCACCTGAACGTGCGCTTGTTCGCTGCCAAGCCGAAAGACGCCGAGCCGGTGGTCTGGTTCGGGGGGGGCATGGATCTGACGCCCTACTACGGCGTCGAGGCCGACGCGGTGCATTTCCACCGCACTTGCCGTGCTGCGCTCGCGCCCTTCGGTGACGAGTTCCACCCGCGCTTCAAGCGCTGGTGCGACGAGTACTTCTTCCTGAAGCATCGCAACGAGCCGCGCGGCGTCGGCGGCATTTTCTTCGACGACTTCAACGAGCTGGGCTTCGAGCGCAGCTTCGCACTGACGCAGAGTGTGGGTGATGCGTTCCTCGACGCCTACGTGCCGATTGTCGAGCGCCGGCGTGGCACGCCGTACACCGAACAGGAGCGCGACTTCCAGGCGTACCGACGGGGCCGCTACGTCGAGTTCAACCTGGTCTTCGACCGCGGCACCTTGTTCGGTTTGCAGTCTGGCGGCCGTACCGAGGCGATCCTGATGTCGATGCCGCCGATCGTGCGCTGGCGCTACGCCTGGCAGCCGGAGCCCGGCTCCCCCGAAGCCAGGTTGTACTCGGACTTCCTGCGCCCACGCGAGTGGACCGACGAAAGCCCTGCGTGACCCGTCGCATCGGCTTGTACGGAGGCAGCTTCGACCCGCCGCACCTCGCGCACCTGGCGCTGGCCCGTGTGGCGCGCGACACGCTGGCGCTGGATGAACTGCGCTGGCAACCCGCCGGCCAACCGTGGCAGAAGCCGGGGCGCCTGGTGGCCAGTCCCACGCAGCGCGAGGCGATGCTGCATCTGTTGGTCGAAGGCGAAGCGGGCTTCGTCATCGATCCCCGTGAGCTGCATCGCCGAGGGCCCAGCTACACCGTCGACACGGTGCGCGAAGTGGCGGCTGAACAACCCGGTGCCGAACTGTTCCTCGTCATCGGTGCCGATCAGTTCGCGCGCCTGGACACCTGGAAAGAGGCCGGCGACATCGTCCGCCTGGCCACGCTGGCTGTCGCCGCACGCGAGGGGCAGGCCGTCCAACCGCCCGCCGCATGGGTCAGCCCGCCGCTGGCCTGGCGGGAACTGCCATTGCCCCGCATCGACATCTCGGCCACCGACGTGCGCCGCCGCGCCGCCGCCGGCGAGCCCGTTTCCCCGCTGGTGGGCGAGGCGGTCGCAGGCTATATTGATCAACAGCAGCTCTACCGGGCAACCCCCGGACACTGAATGGACATCCGCAAACTGCAACGCGCCATCGTCGATGGCCTCGAAGACGTGAAGGCCCAACACATCGTGGTCTTCAACACCGAGCACCTGTCGCCGCTGTTCGAGCGCGTGATCGTGGCCTCGGGCACCAGCAACCGCCAGACCAAGGCGCTCGCCGCCAGCGTGCGCGACGCGGTCAAGTCCAGCGGGCAGCAGGTGCTGCGCACCGAGGGCGAAGACAACGGCGAGTGGATCATCGTCGACTGCGGTGCGGCGGTGGCGCACATCATGCAGCCGGCGATCCGCGATTACTACCGCCTCGAAGAGATCTGGGGTGGCAAGCCGGTCAAGCTGAAGCTGGCCGACGACAAGGTCTCGCTGCCGAAGGCGTCGGAAAGCGATGACGACGACGAGCCGGTGCCGGCAAAGAAGAAGCCGGCGGCGAAGAAGGCCCCGGCCAAGTCGGCGCACCCGGCACGAACCGAAAAGTCGGCTGCCGGCCGCGCGGCACTCGGCAAGGCGTCGCCAAAGCGCAAGAGCGCCGACGATGCGCCAGTCGCCGTGAAGAAGCCGGCCCCGGCGCGCAAAGTCAGCAGCGGCAAGATCGGTGCCGCCGCCCCCGCGGCGAAGAAAGCTCCGGCCCGCAAGGCCGCGGCGCCGAAGCCAGTGGCCAAGAAGGCGCCGGCCAGGAAGGCCGCGCCGGTGAAGGCAGCCGCGAAGAAGGCCGTGCCCGCGAAGAAGGCGCCGGCCAAGAAGGCCGCGCCGCGCAAGGCCACGGCGCGCTGAAGCCGCCGGCACCGCGCCCATGCGCCTGCTGATCGCGGCGGTCGGCCAGCGCCAGCCCGCCTGGGCCGACACCGCCTACGACGACTTCGCCAAGCGCTTCCCGCCCGAGATGCGGCTGGAGCTGAAGGCGGTCAAGGCCGAGCCGCGCAGCGGTGGCAAGACCGCTGCGCAGCTGATGGCGGCCGAGGCGCCACGTCTGGAGGCGGTCGCGCCCAAGGGCGCGCGGCGTGTGCTGCTCGACGAGCGCGGCACACGGTTGACGACCGTGCAACTGGCCGAACGCATGAATGCCTGGCGCAGCGAAGGCCGCGATGTGGTCTTCTTCATCGGCGGCCCGGATGGGCTGGACCCGGTGCTGAAGACGACCGCAGACGAAAGCTTGCGCCTGTCCGACCTGACCCTGCCGCACGCCTTTGTGCGCGTGCTGCTGGCCGAGGCGCTGTACCGCGCCTGGTCGCTGGCCATCGGCCACCCCTACCACCGCGAATGAACGCTCCCACCCCGGCCCGCGATGCGGCGATCGACAGCCTGCGCGGGATCGCGATCACACTCGTGCTGCTGTTGCACTTCGCGCTGGCCTTCGGTGTCTCCGACAGCCTGATCGGCGATCTCCTCGGCCGGCCCTTCACCGGTGCGCTGGTGCGCAGCGGCAACTACGGCGTGACCGTGTTCTTCGTCGTCTCGGGCTTCTTGATCACCAGCGGGCTGCTGGCGCGCCACGGTGAGCTGTCGCGGCTGAACCTGAAGCAGTTCTACGTGGCCCGCGCAGGCCGCATCCTGCCGCCCTTGCTGCTGGCGCTCGCGATCATCGTGCCGCTGGGCCTCGCCGGCGTGCCGTACTTCGACAACAGCGATGGCGATGTGGTCCGCCCGGCGAGCTTCTGGTGGCCGGCGGTCGGCTCGGTGTTGACCTTCTGGCACAACCAGCTGATGCAAAGCGCGGGCTACTTCAACTACTGCCTGAACGTCTACTGGTCGTTGTCGGTCGAGGAGGTGTTCTACCTCGTGTTCCCGCTGCTGTGTCTGCTGCTGCGGCGTGAGGCGTTGATCGCCGCAGCCTGCCTGCTGCTGGTGGCGCTCGGGCCCATGTTTCGGGCGCAGCACAGCGACAACGAAGTCGCCTACCTCTACGCCTATCCGGCGTGCTTCGACGCCATCGCCTTCGGCTGCCTGTGCGCGTTGGCGTGCCGCCGGTGGATGTTGCCCGCGGGCTGGGCGAAGGTGCTGGCGCCGCTGGCGGCGGTGGCGATGGTGGTGGTCTACTTCATCGGCTTTGCGAACCACCCGGTGTTTGGCTTCAGCGCGATGGCGCTCTCGGCGGCGGTGTTCATCTGGGCCACACGCAGGCCTGCGACGACTTTCGGCGGGGGCCTGAGGCGCGCGTTGGTGCGGGCGACCACACCGCTGCGCTGGCTCGGCCGCCACAGCTACGAGCTGTACCTGTTCCACGTTATCGTGCTGGCTGGGATGCGCCAGTTCTTCAGCCGCGAGTCGCTGCACCATGACCAGCGTGCACCGCTGTTGCTGGCCTTCGTCCTGAGCAGCGCGCTGCTGGCCGCGCTCATTTCCAGGCACTTCGCCGAACCGATCAACCGCCGCTGGCGCCTGCGCTGGCAAGCATGACCATGGCCAGCCACGACTTCATCTACCTCGCCTCCCAAAGCCCGCGCCGGCGCCAGCTGCTGGGCCAGATCGGCGTGAGGCACGAGCTGCTGCTGGCCGATGGTGAGGAGGACGCCGAGGCGCTGGAGGCCACGCGCGCGGGCGAGTTGCCGCGCGCCTATGTCGAGCGGGTCACACGCGCCAAGCTGCAGGCGGCGCGCGAGCGCCTGAAGCGCCGAGGCCTGCCGCTGGCGCCCATCCTGTGCGCCGACACCACCGTCGCGCTCGGCCGTCGCATCCTCGGCAAGCCGGTCGACGCGGCTGACGCTGTTGCCACGCTCACCGCGCTGTCGGGCCGCAGCCACCGTGTGTTGACCGCGGTGGCGGTGTTCGACGGCCGTCGCGCGACGCTGGCCGTCAACGACTCTCACGTGAAGTTCGCGCCGTTGCCGCGCGAGGTGATCGCCGCGTATGTCGAGAGCGGCGAACCCTTCGGCAAGGCTGGCGCGTATGCGATCCAGAGCTCGCTCGCGGGTTGGATCGAGCGCATCGCTGGCAGCTACTCCGGTATCATGGGTTTGCCCCTCTACGAGACAACCCAGTTGCTGCGCCGCGCCGGTCTGCGCGTGTAGATTGCAGCGACGGGGCGAGGCCCCATGCACGACATACTGATCAACTGGGCCCCGCAAGAGACGCGGGTCGCCCTCATCGAAAACGGCGCCATCCAGGAGCTTCACCTCGAGCGCACGCTGGAGCGTGGGTTGGTTGGCAATATCTACCTTGGCAAGGTCGCGCGCGTGCTGCCCGGCATGCAAAGCGCGTTCATCGACATCGGCCTGGAGCGCGCTGCCTTTCTGCACGTGGCGGACCTGCACACCGCCGGCTTCAACCCCCGCGCCAGCAACGACAACAGCGCACCGACGCCGATCGAGAAGCAGGTCTTCGAAGGCCAGACGCTGACCGTGCAGGTGGTGAAGGACCCGATCGGGACCAAGGGCGCACGCCTGTCGACGCAGGTCAGCATCGCCGGGCGCATGCTGGTCTTCCTGCCGCAGGACAACCACATCGGCATCTCGCAGAAGATCGGCTCGGTCGAAGCGCGCGAGCAGTTGCGCACCCGCATGCAGACGCTGGTCGGCAAGCCGGAAGAGGGTGGTGGCGGCGGCTTCATCCTGCGCACCAACGCCGAGGAGGCGACCGACGAGGAACTCGCTGACGACATCGCCTATCTGCGCAAGACCTGGGGCCAGATCCGCCAGCGCGCGTTGTCGCAACCGCCCGGTACGCTGCTGCACCAGGACCTGAGCCTGGTCGAGCGGGTGCTGCGCGACCTCGCCACCGAGCAGACCCAGTCGATCCGCATCGATTCGAAGATGCAGTTCGACACGCTGAAGGCCTTTGGCGGCGTCTACACGCCGACCGCGATCGCCAAGCTCGAGCACTACCGCGGCGAGCGGCCGATCTTTGACCTCTTCGGCATCGAAGAAGAGATCTCGCGTGCGCTGGCGCGGCGGGTCGAGCTGAAGTCGGGCGGCTATCTGATCGTCGACCAGACCGAAGCGCTGACGACGATCGACGTCAACACCGGCGGTTATGTCGGCGCACGCAATTTCGACGACACGATCTTCAAGACCAACCTCGAGGCGGCCCAGGCCATTGCGCGCCAGCTGCGGCTGCGCAACCTGGGCGGCATCATCATCGTCGACTTCATCGACATGGTGCGAGAGGACCATCAGCAGTCGGTGCTCGCCGAGTTCCGCAAGCAGCTCAGCAAGGACCGTACGAAGACGACGGTCAGCGGCTTCACCGCGCTGGGCCTGGTCGAGATGACGCGCAAGCGAACGCGCGAGTCGCTGGCCCACATGCTGTGCGAGCCGTGCCCCACTTGCGGCGGGCGTGGCCAGGTCAAGACTGCGCGCAGCGTCTGCTACGACGTGCTGCGCGAGATCCTGCGCGAGGCGCGGCAGTTCAATCCGAAAGAGTTCCGCGTGGTCGCCAGCGCCTCGGTTGTCGAGATGCTGCTCGACGAAGAGAGCCAGCACTTGGCCGATCTGTCGGCCTTCATCGGCAAGCCGATCTCGCTGTCGGCCGAGCCGACGATGAACCCCGAGCAGTACGACATCGTCTTGCTGTAGGCCCCCACGCCCCCTTCCGGGGGCTGCCTTGCAGGCCGCGCCGAGCCAGAGGCTCGGCCCTTTGCTAGGCAAGAACAGTCCTCAGGACTGTTCATGTCCGAGCGAAGCCCCCGAGGGGGGGCGCGCAGCGGACCGGCAAAGCCGGATCCGCGCACGCCACTTGAAAGCGGTCGGCGCTTCGGGCGCCCGCGAGGGCTACTGCTGCTCGTGCTCGACTCCAACCATCCAGCCGACGCCGAACTGGTCGGTCAGCATGCCGAAGCAGGGTGACCAGAAGGTCTTGCCGAGTGGCATCTCGACCTTGCCGCCTTGCGCCAGCGCATCGAAGGTCTTGTGCGCTTCGGCTTCGGTGGCGTAACTGAGGGACAGCGAGAAGCCCTTGAACGGCTTGTCGCCGGAAGGCGGTGCGTCCGAGGCCATCAGCACCGAGTCGCCGATGCGAAAGTTCGCGTGCATGATCGCGTCGCCGGGCATGTTCGCGCACTCGGGCGGCGGCGGCTCGGGGCTTTCCGACATGCGCATCATGAAATCGACCTGCGCGCCGAGCGTCTTCTTGTAGAACTCGATCGCCTGCTCGGCGCGACCGTCGAAGAAGAGGTAGACATTCACGCTCATGGGTCTCTCCTGAGGGGTGGACGAAGCCGCTCACCATACGCGCCTGGTGGCTCGGTGCCAATCCCTGCCGGAGCGAACAGCGACAGTGCGCGATGAAGCGAGGTTGCGGCGCCGTGAGTCAGGGCACGTCGTGGCCTGTCGACGCGCTCCAGATCCGGTACCAGTCGTCCGGACTCAGCTTCACGTTCAACGCAGCGACGGCCTCGTCCGATGCGCTCAGGCGGCGTGAGCCAATCACCGGAATCGGCTGACAAGGCAGGCGCAGCAACCACGCGATCGCCAGCGTGGTGGTCGACACGCCCAGCCGCGCGCCGATCTCGCCCACCGCCCAGCGCACGCGGTGCGCGGCTTGGGTGTCGGCGTTGAAGAGCTGACCGCCGGCCAGTGGCGACCAGATCATCGGCCGGGCGCGCAGGCGCTGGGCCTGGTCGAACGTGCCATCGTGGATCGGCGCCAGCTGCAATGGTGAACACTCGACCTGGTTGGTTTCGAGCCGGATGCGGCTGTTCAGAAGCTCATACTGTTGCACCGTGCAGTTGGAGACGCCGAAGTGCAGCACCTTGCCGTCGCGCCGCAAGCGTTCGAAGGTGGCGGCCACTTCGTCGGCGTCCATCAGCGCATCGGGCCGATGGATCAGCAGCAGATCGATGCGGTCGGTGTGCAGGGCGCGCAGGCTGTTCTCGACCGACGTGGTGATGTGTGCGGCTGAGGTGTCGTAGCAATGCGTCTCGTGCGCCGGCCGCGCCGGGCCGGTCAGCTTGATGCCGCACTTGGTGACCAGCTGCATCTGCCCGCGCAAGCCGGGCGACTTCGCCAGTGCCTCGCCGAACAGCGCTTCGACCTGGTAGCCGCCGTAGATGTCGGCATGGTCGAAGCTGGTCAGGCCGCGTTCGATGTTGCCTTCGATCCAACTGATGCGTTGGTCGACGTTGAAAGCCCACTCGGCCAGGCGCCAGGCGCCGGCGACCAGGGGGGAAAGCTTCAATGCAGGGGTATCTGGCGTCATTTTGGCCGGGGCTCCCGAGGCACGCGGCCCATCAGGTAGAACTCGTCGTTGGGGCGCAGGCCGATCAGGTTGGCCATGCGGTTGGACAGGGCGAAGAACGCGGCGATCGCGCCGATGTCCCAGGCGTCTTCATCGTTGAAGCCGTGCTCGCGCAACGCGGCGTAGTCGGTTTCTTCGATCTCGTCGGCGTGCAGGCAGACCTTCATCGCGAAATCGAGCATCGCGCGCTGGCGCGGCGTGATGTCGGCTTTTCGGTGGTTCGTGGCAACCTGGTCGGCGATGAGCGGCTTCTTCTCGTAGACCCGCAAGATGGCGCCATGCGCGACGACGCAGTACAGGCAGCGGTTGGCGCCCGAAGTCGCGACGATGATCATCTCGCGCTCACCCTTCGACAGCCCGCCGCCTTCCTTCAGCAGCAAGGCATCGTGATAGGCCAGGAAGGCGCGCATCTCTGCCGGCCGATGGGCCAGCGCGAGGAAGACGTTGGGCACGAAGCCGGCCTTTTCCTGCACCTCGAGGATGCGTTGGCGCAGGTCTTCGGGCAGCTCGGCAATGGTCGGGACGGGGAAGCGGCTGATCGGGGGCA
Organism: Ideonella sp.; assembly: GCF_036277275.1. Lineage (GTDB taxonomy): Bacteria > Pseudomonadota > Gammaproteobacteria > Burkholderiales > Burkholderiaceae_C > Ideonella. The sequence continues at coordinate 22,673 of NZ_DASUNH010000042.1, forward strand.
GGATACTCATGGCGACAGACGGAACAGGCGTGGCCGAGGGCGTGATGGTATGCCGCCCGGGCCGCGCCCCTAAAATGCGCCGCGCCAGACCTTGACAACAGACGCCGGGGGGAACCTTCGGCCCGCAGCATGACTCGATCAGCCCCTATGTGGTCCCGACGACATTGGATGGGCGCGCTCGGCGCCCTGGGCGGCGCCGCCGCGCTCCCGGCGCAAGCCGAGTTCCGGGTGGAGATCTCCGGCATCGGTGCGACGCAACTGCCGATCACGCTGCTGCGTTTCCGCGGTGAAGAGCAGGGCGGCGAGGACCTGATCTCGGCCATCATCAAGGCCGACCTGGAGCGCAGCGGCGCGTTTCGCTTCGTGGACGCACCGTTGAACATCGACGAAACCGGCGCACCCGGCTTTGCCGACCTGCGCAGCCGCAACACCGACGCGCTGGTTGCCGGTTCGGTCAGCAAGCTGGTCGATGGCCGCTTCGACGTGCGCTACAAGCTGTGGGACGTGGTCAAGGGCGCCGACCAGGGCGGCCAGAGCCTGGCCGTGCCGGCCGGCGACCTGCGACTCGCGGCCCACCGCATCGCCGACGCGATCTACGAAAAGTTGACCGGCGAGAAGGGCGTGTTCGCGACCCGCATCGCGTTCGTCACCAAGGGCGGGGGGCGCTACACGCTGCGCGTGGCCGATGCCGACGGCGAAGGCGGCCAAGTGCCGCTGACCAGCCCCGATCCCATCATCTCGCCGGCCTGGTCGCCTGACGGCCGTGAGCTGGCCTACGTGTCGTTCGAGACGCGCAAGCCGGTGGTCTGGGTGCAGGACATGGCGACCGGCCAGCGCCGCATGGTGGCCAACTTCAAGGGTTCGAACAGTGCACCCGCCTGGTCGCCGGATGGGCGCCAGCTGGCGGTCACCTTGTCGCGCGATGGCGGCTCGCAGCTGTTCCTGCTGAACCGCGATGGTTCGAGCCCGCGCCGCATCACGCAAAGCCCGGCGATCGACACCGAGCCCGTATTCAGCCCCGACGGCAAGTCGATCTATTTCGTCAGCGACCGCGGCGGCAGCCCGCAGATCTATCGCCAGCCCGCCGGCGGCGGCAGTGCCGAGCGCGTGACCTTCCAGGGCGGCTACAACGTCAGCCCCGCGATCAGCCCGGACGGCCGCACGATGGCCTTCGTGCAGCGCCAGGGCGGCGGCGCCTTCAAGGTGATGACGATGGACCTGTCCAGCGGCACCATGCAATCGGTCAGCGACACCAACGACGACGAAAGCCCGAGCTTCTCGCCCAACGGCCGCTTCATCATCTATGCGACCCGCGCCTCAGGGCGAGAACTGTTGATGACGACCACCCTGGATGGCAAGATCAAGACGAGGCTGTTGACCAGCGGCCTCGATATCCGCGAGCCGGTATGGGGCCCTTACGGCAGGTAAGAGCGTCCAGGCGCATCGCAAACAATCACGTCAACACGAAGGAGAGAGCCGTGAAGGTCAAGTGGAACGTTGGGGCTGGCACGATGTCGGCATTGGCGCTGGTCTGGCTGGCGGGCTGCAGCTCGACCAAGCTGGACGAGCCGGCACCGGTGGAAAACCGCACCCCGACGGAGGTCGGCGCAGGCAACACTGCCGCCAAGCCCGCCGAGAGCGCGGTGAAGACGGTGGACCTGGGCGCCAACGCCACGCCGCCCGCCGGGCTGGGCCGCACGGTGTACTTCGACTTCGACAGCTTCGTCGTCAAGGACGAATACCGCCCGATCGTCGAGGGCTATGCCAAGTTTCTGGGTGCCAACAAGGCCAAGAAGATGCTGATCGAAGGCCACACCGACGAGCGTGGCAGCCGTGAGTACAACCTGGCGCTGGGCCAGAAGCGCGCGGAAGCGGTGCAGAAATCGATGCTGCTGGTCGGCGCGACCGAAGGCCAGCTCGAAGCGGTGAGCTTCGGCGAAGAGCGCCCTTCCGTCCAAGGCAGCGACGAGGCCGCCTGGGCCAAAAATCGCCGCGCCGAGTTGAAGGACCGCTGAGCCCATGCTGCTTGCCCGACACATGTTGCGCAGCGTCGCGCTCGGCGCGCTGATGGCCGTTTGGCTGCCCGCCCAGGCGGGCTTGTTCGACGACGAAGAAGCGCGCAGGGCCATCCTCGACCTGCGCAACAAGGTGACGCAGGGTGAGCAGCAACGCGGCGAACTGGCGGCCCAGGTGAAGCAGCTCACCGAGCAGATCCAGACGCTGCAGCGCAACCTGCTTGACCTGAACAACCAGAACGAGCAGTTGCGCTCCGAAATGGCCCGACTGGTCGGACAGAACGAGCAGATGCTGCGCGATGTGTCCGAAGTGCAGCGACGCCAAAAGGACATTGCGCAGAACGTTGACGAGCGGGTGCGCAGGCTCGAGCCGCAGCAGGTGTCGGTCGACGGCAAGGACTTCCTGGTCGAGGCCGAAGAGAAGCGCGCCTACGACGACGCGATGGCCACGATGCGCGCCGGCGAGTTCGACAAGGCAGCGCCGGCGCTGGTCACTTTCCTGAAACGCTACCCGAGCAGTGGTTACGTCGATTCGGCACGTTACTGGTTGGGCAACGCGCAATACGGGTTGCGCCAGTACAAGGATGCGATCGCCACCTTCCGGGCTTTCGTGGCTGCCGCGCCGGACAACCTGCGCGCGCCAGAAGCCTTGCTCGCACTGGCCAACTGCCAGGCCGAGCTGAAGGACAACAAGAGCGCCAAGCGCACGCTCGAAGAACTGATCCGCCAGTACCCGAAGTCCGAAGCCGCGCAAGCCGGCCGCGAGCGCATCGTCACGCTGAAGTGACCGGGTGAACCACCACCACGCGAGCCTCCCCAGTGCGCCGCCTGAAGACACGCCCGATCTGGAGCGCCGCTTCGGCGGCCTGCGGCGGCTGTATGGCCACGCCGCGTATGAACGGCTGCGCGCTCTGCGCATTGCAGTCGTCGGCCTGGGCGGCGTGGGCTCGTGGGCGGTCGAGGCGCTCGCCCGTTCGGGTGTGGCCGAACTGGTGCTGATCGACATGGACCATGTCGCCGAGTCCAACATCAACCGGCAGATCCAGGCCACCGGTGCCACGCTGGGCATGGCCAAGGGCCAGGCGCTGGCGCAGCGTGTGGCCGACATCCACCCGGGTTGCGTGGTGCACGTGGTGGACGAATTCGTCGATGCCGGGAACTGGCCACACCTCCTGCCCGGGCCGGTTGATGCATTGATCGACGCCTGCGATCAGGTTCGCGCGAAGGCCGCGATGGCCGCCTGGGCCTTGCAAGAGCGCGTCTTCCTGGTGTGCTGCGGTGCGGCCGGCGGCAAGCGCCACGCCGAGCGGCTGGACATCGCCGATCTGGCCGCGGTGACGCACGACCCGTTGCTTGCATCGCTGCGCCAGCGCCTGCGTCGCGAACATGGCGCCACCAAAGCCGGCCAGGGCACGATCGGCGTGCGCTGTGTGTTCTCGCGTGAGAGCGTCGCGCCGCCGACCGACGCGGCGTGCGATACCGAAACGGGTGATGGCAGCTTGAACTGCCATGGCTATGGTTCGGCGGTCACGGTGACCGCGAGTTTTGGCTTCGCGGCGGCGGGCGAGGCACTGGCGTTGTGCCTCTCGCAACACGCCTCTTCCCAATCAAGAAAAAGTCATGATATGATCTAGGGCTCTACCGGTAAGGGTTGTTAGCTCAGTCGGTAGAGCAGCGGACTTTTAATCCGTTGGTCGCAGGTTCGAATCCTGCACAACCCACCAACCTGAAGGCTTGCCGCAAGGCCAGACCAGCAGGCGTCGAATGAGATCTCAGGGCTCTTAGCTCAGTTGGTAGAGCAGCGGACTCTTAATCCGTTGGTCGTAGGTTCGAATCCTACAGGGCCCACCAAATTCGAATGAAGAAGGACTCGCCGCAAGGTCAGTCCTTTTTTCATGGCCGATCGCTGCGCATGTGCTTCCTCGCAGGAGCGGCGTCGACGCCGGCTGCGGTGTTGTCTGACTGCCGACCGGTGCGCCGGCCGACACGGGTGAGCCAGCCCAACCGCTAAGTTCTGGTATCGCCCCACGCGCATCACCATGGACTGGTCCCACCTCTTTGCACTCACGGTACCGCCCCTCGAGCTGATGCTGCGGGGCACGTTGCTCTACTGGTTCTTGTTCTTGGTGTTCCGTTTCGTGCTGCGGCGCGATGCCGGCTCGATGGGGGTCACCGACTTCCTGTTCATCGTGCTGATCGGCGACGCCGCGCAGAACGGCATGATCGGCGACGCCACCTCGTCGGCCGATTCGATGCTTTTGATCGCCACGCTCGTCGGCTGGAACGTGCTGCTGGACGCGCTGGCCTACCGCTCACCGGCGTTCGAGCGTTTTGCGATGGGGCGGCGCCAGTGTCTGTTCAAGGATGGGCAATTGCGACGCAGCCAGATGCGACGCGAGTTCATCACTGCCGAAGAACTGAAGGAAAAAGTTCATGAAGAGGGCGTCAAAAGCTTTGACGATGTCGAGTTGATCTACCTCGAGCCGAGCGGCGAGGTCACGGTGATCCCGAAACAATCCGGCAAGAAATAGCCGCAGTGCCGTTCAAGCGCCGCGCTTCGCCGCCAGCGTCACCCAGGCGGGCGCATGGTCGCTGGCTTTTTCGACGCCGCGCATGGCACGGTCGACCCCCGCGTCCTTCAGCCGTCTGGTGGCCGCAGGGTTCAGCAGCAGGTGGTCGATGCGCAGGCCGGCATTGCGTGGCCAGCGCTGGCGGAAGTAGTCCCAGAAGGTGTACATGGGCTCGCCCGGGTGCTTTGCGGCGATCGCGTCGGTCCAGCCCTGCGCCAACAGCTCGCGGTAGGCCGCCCTCGATTCGGGCTGCAGCAGCGCGTCGTCGAGCCAGGAGCGGGGGTTGTAGATGTCGGCCACGTCGTCGGTCGGCACGACGTTGTAGTCGCCCACCAGCAGCACCGGTTCCGTTTGATCGACCAGCTCGCGGGCGTGCGCGATCAGGCGCCTGAACCACGCCAGCTTGTAGTCGAACTTGGGGCCGGGCTGCGGGTTGCCGTTGGGCAGGTACAGGCAGCCCACCAGCACACCGGATGCGGCGGCTTCGAGGTAGCGGCTCTGCACGTCCTGCGGGTCTCCAGGCAATCCGCGCCGGGTCTCGACCGGCTGGTTGCCGCGGGCCAGGATGGCGACGCCGTTGTAAGACTTCTGCCCGCTCCATAACGCCCCATAGCCAGCCTCTTCGATCGCAGCCTTCGGAAAGGTCGCATCCGACGTCTTCAACTCTTGCAGGCAGACAACGTCGGGCCGGGCTTCGTCCAACCAGCGCAGCAGGCCGGGCAGGCGGCCGTTGATGCCGTTGATGTTGTAGGTCGCGATTTTCATGAAGGCCTCGGCGTCGATCCTATCGGCGCCCGCGGCAATTCACACGCCCGCGGCTGCGTGGGTGGCTTGGTGCTCGCGGCCCATCGCTCCCACATGCCATCCAGCGGGCTGCCGCTGCGGCTGGTCGCACGCCGGTGGCGATGGTCGAAGGGGCTGCCTAGAGTCCACCCATCGACAGCCCTCTCCACCCAGGAGCCGACCATGACCACCAGCCCCCTCCGTTTCGCGCAGCAGGAATCTCAGGTTCGTCGCACGGCCGCCGGCGTTGCGCTGGTGATGGCCCTGAGCCTGATGGCGGCGCTGGGCCAGGTTGCCAATGGCCAGTACGACGACGCGCTGATGGCCCAGGCCGATGTCGCGCCGACGCAGGTGGTGGTGATCACTGCCAAGCGCCTGTCGGGCGCCTGAACCCTCGCGGCCGACTGTGGCAGCGGCTGCATCGTTCGGCGATGCCGGCGAGCCGATGTCATGATGGTGGCGTGAAAGACTCGGCTTCCAAACGCGACCGCGCACAGCTTCCCGCTACCCGCGGCGACAACAGGGCCCCCAGCAGCGCCTCGAAGGTCGCCACCGCGATCCTCGGCTTTCTGGGGGAGGTGCCGGGCTCGAAGGCCAAGCTCAGCCACCAGCCGGCAGAAGCCGCACGAACGATTGCCGCCACTTCGGCGGCCAAGGCAGCGGCGGCGGCGGGCACTCTGGCGCTGCCGCCGGGCCCGCTTGGCTGGTTGACGATCCTGCCGGAGATGCTGGCAGTCTGGCGGATCCAGGCCGGCATGGTGGCCGACATCGCTGCCTATTACGGCAAGTCCGGCACGTTGACGCAAGAGCAGATGCTGTACTGCCTGTTCAAGCACACCGCTTCACAAGCCGTGCGTGACCTGGTGGTGCGGATGGGCGAGCGGGTGATCGTCAAGCAAGCCTCGTTGAAGGTGCTGCAGGCGGTGGCTCAGAAGATCGGGTTGAAGGTTTCGCAACGAGGGCTGTCGCACGGTGCGTCGCGTTGGTTGCCGGTGGTGGGTGCCTTGGGCGTGGCCGCCTATGCGTACTACGACACGGCTCAGGTGGCCAAGGCCGCGATCGAGCTGTTCGAGCGCGACATCGAGCTGCAGCCCCCCGACGCAGACCTATGAAGCCGGTGTTGCGCGGCGGGCTTCAATCGACGGCGATCCAATAGACGTGGCCCTTTTCGCACTTGTACTCGGCGAGCGTCTTGCCGGCTTCCTGCCGCGTATTGCCGGTAGGCGTCATCGTCGTCTTGTCGACCGGGCAGGGTTGAACCTCGACCACGGCGGGCACGCCGGCCAACAGCAGCGCCGCGACCAGGCTGAGCGAACTCGTGAACTTGCGCATACGGCACCTCCAGCGGGGAACGGAGCAAAGCCCGTTCCCGCGGCGTGTCAGTTGCTCAGATCAGATCGCGGCCCAACTGACGCCGCAGTTCGGCGACCAGCGGATCGAGATGGCGCGCATAGTTGCGCCAGCGGCCCGAGGAACGGGTGTAGAGCGCTTCGCGGGCCTGCCACACCGTGGAGGTCTTGATTGCGGAGTCGTTCAGGTGAAAGTCCAGGCAGGCCGGTTCCCATGCCAGGCCCAGATTGCCGAACAGGTCGCGCAGCAGCGGCTCGGGCTCGGTGACCAACGCGTCGTAGCTGATGTCGAGAATGTCCGAGCCGTACAGCGCCTTCCAGTGCAGCATCAACCGGTGGTACTGGCCGTACCAATGCGCCACGTCGGTCAGCTCCAGCGCATAGGGCACCGTGTGGCTCAGGTGCAGGAAGTAGATCGCCAAGCAGTTGTCGATCGGGTGGCGCCGGGTGTGGATGATCCTGGCCTGGGGGAACATGGCCTTGATCAAGCCGATGTAGAGGAAGTTGTCGGGCCGTTTGTCGATCAGCACCGTGGCGTTCGGGTGCAGCCCACGCACGGTGGCCAGGTAACGCTCGCGCATGCGGGCGATGGTCACCATGTCGATCGGCACGCCGCTGTCCAGGCCGGGCAGGTGCTGGCGGATGAGCGTGGGCAGCAGGTCTGGCTCACTGCCGGCGGTGACTTGGGAGTGGCTCGACAGAATCTGCTCGACCAGCGTCGCACCGGAGCGCAACATGCCGCAAGCAAAGACCATCCGGGGAACGCTCTCGTGAGCCCTGCCTGCCGGCGAGGCCTGCGGAAAGGCCTGCATCAGGTGGTCGACCATCTCCTCGTGGGCCCGCCGGTCGTAGTGCGCGCCTGCCGGAGAAGCCGCCTGCCGACTGGCCGTGTTGGCCGCCTGGTAGGCTGCAAACGCCTCATCGTAGGCCTTGACCTTGTCCAGCGCCGCGCCCAGGCTGAAGCCCAGATCGGCGCGTTCGGCGGCTTGCGCGTTGGGACGGGCAATGGCCTGTTTCATCCGCTGGATCAACAGATCGTCGGCGCGCGACAGCGGCTGGATGCTCGTCAGCCGGGCCAGCGCCAGGGCATTGAACGGGTCGATGAACAGCGCGCGGCTGTAGTGTGCGATCGCGCCTGAGCGGTCGCCGCGGTGCTCGCAGATGTTGCCCAGGTTCAGCAGCGCCGGCACGTAGCGAGGGTTCAGGCCCAGCGCGGTGCGAAGCTCACCTTCGGCGTCGAAAGGGCGCCCCAGGTAGTCCGCCAGGATGACGGCACGGTTCAGGTGCACCTCCTCGGGCTGCTCGGCCTTGAAGTCGAGTGCCTGTTGGTAGGCGAGCAGTGCCTCGTCGAACCGGCGCACACGTCGCAGCAGCCGCGCGAGGTTGTACCAACTGTTGGGTGAGGCCGGGCGCAGATCCAGCGCCTTCTGGTAGGCAGCGATGGCCTCGCGGACCTGGCCAACGCGGGCGAGGTGCGCGGCCTGAGCGAACAGGGTATCGACGCTTGCTTCGGGGGGCACAGCAGATCCGGGGGCAGGATTGGAAGCGGAAATGCCCATCAGCACATGAAAAGAGCCTGGGCTAGACTGCATAGCTTACGTTGCCGCGCGAATGCCGCACGTCGCCCTTTCTCACAGTCCACCACACCATGCCCGTTTCCGAGACCGCGCTGCTCGACGCCTTGCGCACCGTCGTCGATCCCCAAACCCAGCAGGACTTTGTTTCGGGCAAACAGTTGCGGCACTTGCGCATCGACGGCGACAACGTGTCGTTCGAGGTCGAACTGGGCTACCCCGCGAAGAGCCAGTATCCCGCGCTGCGCACCGGGTTGTCGGCCGCGGCGCGCAGCGTCGAAGGCGTCGGGCAGGTCGACATCCAGTTCGGCTTCAAGGTCGTGGCCCATGCGGTCCAGCGCGGCGTCGCGCTGTTGCCCCAGGTGCGCAACATCATCGCCGTGGCCTCCGGAAAAGGCGGCGTCGGCAAGAGCACGACAACCGTGAACCTGGCGCTGGCGCTGGCGGCCGAAGGGGCCCGCGTCGGCATCCTGGACGCCGACATCTACGGCCCCAGCCAACCGATGATGATGGGCATCAGCGGCCGGCCCGAGAGCGAGGACGGCAAGACCATGCAGCCGCTGGAAAACCATGGCGTGCAGGTGATGTCGATCGGCTTCATCGTCGAGCCCGACCAGGCGATGATCTGGCGTGGCCCGATGGCGACCCAGGCGCTGGACCAACTGCTGCGGCAGACGAATTGGAGTGATCTCGATTACCTGCTGGTCGACATGCCGCCGGGCACCGGCGACATCCAGCTCACGCTCAGCCAGCGCGTGCCGCTGACCGGCGCGGTGATCGTGACCACGCCGCAGGACATCGCCCTGATCGACGCGCAGCGGGGCCTGTCGATGTTCGAAAAGGTTGGCGTGCCGGTGCTTGGCATCGTCGAAAACATGGCCATCTATTGCTGTCCGAACTGTGGCCACACCGAGCACATCTTCGGCGCCGACGGTGGCCGCAAAATGGCCGAGCAACGCGGCGTGCCTTACTTGGGCGCATTGCCGCTGACGATGAAGATCCGCGAACAGGCCGACAGTGGCCACCCGACGGTGGTGGCGGAACCCGATGGCGAGATTGCCGGGTTGTACAAGTCGGTCGCACGCCAGGTGGCGGTGAGGGTGGCTCAAAAGGCCAAGGACTTCTCGGCCAAGTTCCCGACGATCAGCGTCTCGAAATCGACCTGAGCATCGAATCGGCCGGCGCGGCACGTTGCGTCAGCGCGCCGTCGTCGGCGTCAAGCCGGCAAGGCGAGGTCGCGGATGTGGGTCGGGCCGGCGCGGCGCTCGATCTCGTCGCGCAGGCCGTGCAGCAAGCCGAGCGAGAACAAGGCTTCGGCGGTCACGAACTGGGGGCCGACGAGCAGGCCGATCAGGTCGTCGGTGAAAGCCGGTTTACGGCCTTCGTAGACGTGGCCCAGAAACTGGATCACCCAGCCCAGCAGGAACAGCCCCAGGCCCCAAGCCAACCAGGTGGCCACGCCATGCGCGGCCAGTGGTGCCGCCAGCAGGATCAGCGCGCCGTTGAGCAGGCTGACGGCAGCGCCGAGCATGAATTCGCCCCGTGTCAGGTACCACAGCGTGCTGATGCCCCACAGCAACAGCGCGGGTGTGAGCAGCAGCTCGCCGACCGGCGTGGCCACATCCATCGTCGGTCGCGCCAGCAACACACCGATGGCGAACACGATCATCGGAATACCGACAAAGTGGGTCGCGATGTTGCGGCGGTCACGGTGGTAGTGGGCGTACTGGACCAGCAGCTCACGGGCCGGGCGGAAAGGTGAGGGCATGGCAGCCTCCCGGTGTCGGTGCATGACTAGTGTCGTGTCCCGCAAAAAACCGTCATTGCGATGGGCCGCAATGGGGATGGTCGCGAGACGACGAGCCGGGCAGATACCTCGTGGTATCTGCCCGGCTTGGCGGCCCAGCCGTCCAAACGCACGATCATCACCATCTGGTCGAATCTCAATGGCAGCTATTTGTGGGACAAGACACTAGATGCTAGCGCTGCGCAAGGGGGCTGAACAGGGTTCCGTGACGGTTGTGTGGCGGCTTTGTGTGACACCTGTCAATGCAAGCCCAGGCGCTGCTTCAAGGCAGCCGCCGGCAGCGGCCCCGGGTCGTTCGGCCACGCCTCGACCAAGGCCTGGATGCGCTGGTTCAAAGGGGCTTCCTGCCCCTGTGCACGGGCCAGGCGCACGACCTCGCCGCACAAGGCGTCGACCTCGGTCGTGCGGCTCAGGGCCAGGTCGTCCGCCATGCTGGACCGGGCTTCGGGGTCGATGCGCAACATGCGTGCGGCGATGCGGCGAAACAACCAATCCGGCAACGACAGGATCGTCGGCAGCCGCTCTGGCGGCACCGCCGCCACCTGTGCCGGGCTGATGCCGGCGGCGGCCAGCGCCGCCAGGGCTTCGCGCTGCAATGCGGCAAACACCTGGCGGTAGCCGCGCTGCATCAGCTCGGCCCGCAAGGGCAGGCCGGACAAGGCGTTGACCGGGTTGTTCAGGTTCAGCAGCAGCTTGCCCCACTGCACGGGCTTCAAGTCGTCGTACAGGCGCAGCGGCAGCCGGGCCGCATCGAACAGCGGCAGCCAGGCTCGAAGGGCCGGGGCGTCCTCGGCTGCCAGCTTGCCGCCGGTGCCGCGGTGCAAATGCCCGGGCCCGAGTTCGGCGATGTTGTAAGGCACCATGCCGGGCAGCCAGCGAAGCGCCGGCGCCTCGGCGCGGCCGACGTCTGCGTTGCCGAGCCCGTTCTGCAACGACAGCACCGGCGTGCCCGCCGGCAGCATGGCCCCCAACGCGGCGGCGGCCTCGCGCGTGGCGCCGCACTTGACCGTCAGCAGCACCAGCGCCGGCGTCACGCTGGCTGGCACCGCTCCCCACAGGTGCAGCGCGGGTGGAGGCAGGCGCTCGTCACGGCCGTCCTGGTCGGTCACGCGCAGGCCATGCACGCGCCAAGCCCCGAGTGTGCGTGGGCGGCCGACGAAATGCACCTCGGCGCCGGCGGCCTGCAGGCACGCGCCGACATAGCCACCGACGCTGCCGGCGCCCATCACCAGCAGCGGCCCCGGTGCGGCAGGCAGCTTGGCCGCAGTCAATGCGAGGCCAGGGGCTGCTTCAGGTCGCGGATGTGCGTCGGGCCGGCCTGGCGCTCGATCTCGGCATGCAGCTCACGACCCCAACCGAGCGCGAACAGTGCCTCGGCGGTCACGAACATCGGGCCGACCAGCAGGCCGACCAGGTCGTCGACGAACGCCGGCTTGCGACCCTCGTAATAGTGACCGACGAACTGCAGCACCCAGCCGACGACGAAGGTGCCGACACCCCACACCAGCCATTCGGTGGTGCTGCCACCGGCAACCTGGTGGGCCAGCGCCACCAGCAGCCAAGTGGCTGCGCTGACGGCCACGGCCAGATCGAGCCGGCCACGCAACAGGTACCACACGGTCACCAGTGCGGCGGCGACCCACGCCGCAGTCAGCGCGAAGCCTCCCACCGTGAAGCTCGCCCGTGCCAGCAGCACGCCGATGGCGAAGACGATCATCGGAATGCCGACGAAGTGCGTCGCGATGTTGCGGCGGTCGCGGTGGTAGTGGGCATACTGGATCAACAGTTCGTTCGCACGGCGCATGGTCGGCCTCCTTGGGCGGCAAGTGGCCACATGCTAGGAGCGTGCGGCCGGGCTGACTGTCAAAACGCCGACATTCGGCCCGCGCTCACGACCATGCACGATCAGGACATTCCCGAAGCTCCCTGGCCCGAGGCGTTGGCCGCCTGGCGCGCAGTGATGTGGGCCGACACCTGGTTCGCCGGCATTCCCCCTTCATTGCGCCAGGCGCTGCTGCAACTCGGGCGGGTGCAGTCGCTGGGCCCGGGCCGGGCGCTGTTCGGCCGTGGCCAGGCGGCCGAAGGCCTGTGTTGCGTGCTGGAGGGCGCGCTGCGCGTGGGCGCGGTGCAAGCCGACGGCAGCGAGTCGGTGCTCGCTTTCGTCGAGCCTGGCCAGTGGTTCGGTGAGATCTCGCTGATCGATGGCCAGCCGCGCACCCACGATGCCACTGCCGATGGTCCGACCACCGTGCTGCAGGTGCCCCAGGCGGCGTTGCTCGGCTGGTTGGCCAAGTACCCCGCGCATTGGCAGGCGATCGCGCAACTGGCGTGCGCGAAGCTGCGCATGCTGTTCGGCGTGATCGAGGACATAGCGCACCGCCCGCTCGAGGCCCGCCTGGCCAAGCGGCTGTGGCTGGTCGCGCACGGCTATGGCGGCCGGACCTCCGCGCCGCGCACGACGTTGCGGTTGCCGCAAGAGCAGCTGGCGCTGATGCTGGGGGTCAGCCGCCAGAGCGCCAACAAGGCGCTGCGGGCACTGGAGGCCAGAGGGGTGATCGCGCTGCGCTATGGCGGCATCGACCTGCTCGACCTGGCCGCGCTGGCGGTGCTCGGCGGGGGCCTCGGCTTCATCGGTACAGTGCCGGCTGCAAGGGAGGCAGACACAACATGACGGAAGAGATGGGGATGCCGGTGGCCGTGGCAACGGCTGTCGCGGTGCCGGTGCGCATGCCCGCGCCGCGGCACGCGCCGATGAAAAAGGGGGCGCTGGGCGCGTGGTGGGCGCAGGGCGTGCGTACTGCGCTGTTCATGCGGCCGGATTGGCGGGGGCTGCAGGTGTCGCCGGCCAATCTGTGTTGGCTGGTGCTGGTGGCTTGCGGCGCCGCGATCGGGCTGGAGCGCTTGTACATCGATGGACCGGCACGTTTCTACTGGCCGGCGTTGATGTCCAGTGCCGTGTGGGTCGTCGTCTGGGCCTGGACTTGCTGGTGGGTCATGCCGCCGGTCCCGGCGCCGGCCGACGCGGCCCCGAACGCATGTCGCGCACCAGACGGCGCAGGGTTGCTGTCGATGATGCTGGCGCAGTCGCTTCCGATCACCGTCTGCATCGGCCTGCTGATGCTGCCGATGGTGCAGGGCGAACTCGACCTGGTGCAGGCCTTTGGCCCCTGGAGCGCCTGGTCGCTGATGGTGCTGCCGGCGTTGTGGCCGATGTTGTCCCAGATCGTCCTGTTGTGGCGCGGTGCGACGGCCCGGCCGCGCGCCAAGCTTGCTGCCAGTGTGCTGCTTGCGATGGCGATGGCGCTGATGATGGCCGGCGACTCGTACTTTCGCCACTGGTACCCCACGGCGCCCAGCGGGATGACGGACGAGGACAGCATCGACACGTTCGAGCTGACGCAGGAGCTGATCGAGCTGCAGTCCACCCTGATGACGCAACGCCTGAAGGCGCTGCAACCCCAGCGCAAGAACGCGATCGACGTCTATGCCGTCACCTTTGCTCCCTACGCCGAGGTCGATGTGTTCCGCCGCGAGAGCCAGCTGGTGGTGGACCTGATGGCCGAGCGCTTCGACGCGCAGGGCCGCACGATCCAGCTGGTGAACCACCGCGAAGCCGCACGCGAATGGCCCTGGGCCACGCCGCTGAACCTGCAGCGCGTGATTCGGCAGGTGGCGCAGAAGATGAACCGCGAGCAGGACGTGCTGTTCCTCCACCTGACCTCGCATGGCGCGCAGTCCGGCGAGCTGGCGGCCAGCTTCTGGCCGCTGGAGGTCGACGCGGTCACGCCCGCGCATTTGAAGCAATGGCTGGACGAGGCCGGCATCCGCCACCGCATCGTGTCGATTTCCGCCTGCTACTCCGGCAGCTGGATTGCCCCGTTGGCCGACCCGGACACGTTGGTGATGACGGCGGCTGACGCCGAGCACACCTCGTACGGATGCGGCCGTCGCTCGGAGCTGACCTTCTTCGGCCGCGCGATGTACGCCGAGCAACTGCGCCAGACCCGTTCGTTCGAGCACGGCCATGCGCAGGCGCGGGTCGTGATCGAGCAGCGCGAGAAGGAAGCCGGCAAGACCGACGGCTATTCGAACCCGCAGATTGCGATGGGTCAGGGCATGCGCGAACACCTGCTGCGGCTGGAGGCGCAACTCGACAAAAGCGCGCCGGTGCGATGAGAGAATTCGGGCTTACCTGAAGGCCTCCCGATGAGCATCAAGAGTGACAAGTGGATCCGGCGCATGGCTGAGCAGCACGGCATGATCGAGCCGTTCGAGCCGGGCCAGGTGCGCAATGCGCCCGACGGCCACAAGATCGTCAGCTACGGCACCTCGAGCTACGGCTACGACATCCGCTGCGCGCGCGAATTCAAGGTCTTCACCAACATCCACTCGACGGTGGTCGACCCGAAGAACTTCGACGAGAAGAGCTTTGTCGACATCGAGAGCGATGTCTGCATCATCCCGCCCAACAGCTTCGCGCTGGCGCGCACGGTCGAGTACTTCCGCATCCCTCGCAGCGTACTGACGATCTGCCTGGGCAAGAGCACCTATGCCCGCTGCGGCATCATCGTCAACGTCACCCCTTTCGAGCCCGAGTGGGAGGGCTATGTGACGCTGGAGTTCAGCAACACCACACCGCTGCCGGCCAAGATCTACGCCGGCGAAGGTTGCGCGCAGGTGCTGTTCTTCGAGAGCGACGAGGTCTGCGAGACCAGCTACGCCGATCGCGGCGGCAAGTACCAGGGCCAGCGCGGCGTCACACTGCCGAAGGCCTGACTGAGCTGGGGCGATCTGCGGCGTTTCGGCCCGGTTTTGGCCGCTGTTCGGCGGATCGGCCGCCTGCCGCTGGCCGCACCATCGCAGGCGCTTGGGTCCCACGCCAGGCGCCCTCAGGAGACTGCGATGCCGACCTCGACCACAGCCCATGCCCCCATGCCCGCCCGTCTGCCTTTCGTGGCCGGCCTGGACGCTGGGGTACTGGCCAGCCTGCCGTTGGGGGCCGCTGGCGGCGATGCCGGCGTCCAGGCCCTGCAGCGCTTCCACGCGCTGATGGCCGCCGAAGGCCACCCGGTGCAGATGACGCGCATGTGTTTCGACAGGCTCTACGCCTACGAGCGCATCGCCTTGGCCCATGCCGGCAGCGACCCCGCGCTGCGCCAGTTGGCGCTGCAGCTGTTCCATGCGTGCCACTACAGCCGCTCGCCGCAGCGCACTTTGTCATAAATAGTTTCACAATCGGTCGATCGGGCCCGTGAAGGCGGTCGCCCCTGCCGGCCGGCTCTCCGGGCGCTTGGCGCGAGTCTTGCCCTTGCCCCAGACGACCCGATGGCTCGGGTCGACGCTGTGTGTGAACAAGGCCCGGCCGGGTGACCGCCCGGCGCTGAAAACCGTGGGGGATGGTGCCATGCGCTGGGAAGGCAACCGACAAAGCGACAACGTCGAGGATCGCCGCGCCGCTGGCGGCGGGGGGGGCATCGGCCTGGGGGGCCGCAGCATCGGCCTGGGCACCGTCGCGGTTGCGGTCGTCGCCGGCTGGATCTTCGGCATCAACCCGCTGACGATGCTGGGTCTGCTCAGCGGCGACCCCGTTGCCGGTCCGCCGGCGGCCGAGGCGCCCGGCCAGGCGCCGCCGGCCAATGATCGCGAGGCCGCCTTCGTCTCGACGGTGCTGGCCGATACCGAAGACGTCTGGGGCCAGCTGTTCCAGCAGGCTGGCGGCCAGTACCAGCCACCCAAGTTGATCCTGTTCCGCGGCTCGACGCGCACGGCCTGCGGCCTGGGCCAATCGGCGATGGGGCCGTTCTATTGCCCGGGCGATCAAAAGGTCTACATCGACCTGGCCTTCTACGACACGCTGCGCCGCCAGCTCGGCGCGCCGGGCGACTTTGCCCAGGCCTATGTGATCGCGCACGAAGTGGGCCACCACGTGCAGAACCTGATGGGCATCAGCGATCAGGTCGAACAGCGTCGGGGCCGCGGCAGCCAGGCGCAGGCCAACGCGCTGTCGGTGCGCCTGGAGCTGCAGGCCGATTGTTTTGCCGGCCTCTGGGGCCACCATGCCAACAACGCGCGCCAGATCCTCGAATCCGGTGACATTGAAGAGGCGTTGAACGCAGCGTCACGCATCGGCGACGACGCGCTGCAACACCGGGCGCAAGGCGAGGTGGTGCCCGAGAGCTTCACCCACGGCTCCAGCGCGCAGCGGGTGGCGTGGTTCCGCCGTGGGCTCGAGAGCGGCCGGGTGCAGGACTGCGACACCTTCCAGTCGCGCCAGCTCTAGCGAACCGAGCTGCCACCGCCCATCACGCGCACTGCTGGAGCCCGACTTGATCATGCGCACCGGCTCCCGTTCCAAGGCCCTGGTCTCCGCCTGGCTGGACTTCCAGCCCGAAGCCCAGCGCGAGGTGGCTCAGGCGTTGCGCGCGGCAGTGCGTGAGGCCGAGCCGGCGTTGAACGAGATCGTGCGCTGGGGCCAGCTGGTCTTTGTCTGGGCGGGCGTGCCGCTGCTGGCGATTGCGCCGCACCGGGGCCATGTCAATCTGCAGATCTTCAACGGCCACCTGCTGCCCGCCGATCTCGCGCCGCTGGAAGGCAGTGGCCGTGGCGCGCGCAGCTACAAATGCCGCCTGAACCAGCCGGTGGATGTCGTGCTGGTGCAGATGCTGGTGGCCGCCAGCGTGGCGCGTGCGCCGCATGACGAGCGCGCCGGCATGCCCCGCGATCAGCCCGGCACCGACGCGGACGCCGAGCCCAGCTGAGCCTGCGGCTCTCAGGCTCAGGCCGTCGATCGGGTCGAGGGCTGAACCACCTCCAACCAGTCGCAGCGAAGTTGCTGGCGTTCGTGCAGCCGACGCCGAAACCGCAGGTAGGCCGGTGGCATGAAGAACAGCAGCACGCAGGCCAGCACAGCCCACGGGTCGTCCAGCATGATGAAGGCCGGTGCCCCCATCCAGCCCATCAGCCACAGTGTCAGCACGGCGTCCCAGGCGTAGGACTCGATCGGCGCGCCCCGGCGGTGCGCCACCATCCAGGCCTTCATTGCGGACAGTTGAGCGAGGTTCATGGCGGGCTCCGGCGGCTGCTTGGGCCAGATCGTAGCGCTGTTGTCAGTTTCATGTCAGCTTCAGTTTGGGGAGGCGACTCACTCATTTGCGGGACGCCGGCCAACGGCCGAGTCGAACTTCACGCTCGGCCGTGATTTCGGTTCGGGCGGGCGGTGCCTGCCGATACGGCCTCTCGCCGAGAATGCGCGCCGTGACGCCGACGACGCCCGCTGACCCGACCTTCCACTCGCCGATGGGCTGCCCGCGCTGCCGAACACCGATGCAGGTGCTGGCCCTGCCGTCGCACAAAGGGGCGCCGGTCACGGTGGAGCAGTGCCCGGGTTGCCGGCTGGTCTGGTTCGACCGTTTCGAATCGGTGCACCTGGAGGCATTGGGCTGGGTGCGGTTGCTGCGGGTGATGGAGACGTCGGCGAAGCAGCCGCTGGCCCAGGCGCAGGTCGAACACCCCACTTGCCCGATCTGCGCCGCGCGGCTGCGCCCCGTGCAGAACCAGACCCGCTTCGGCCTCTTCGCGGTGCTCGAATGCCGCCATGGCCACGGCCACCTGCACAGCCACAGCGGCCTGCTGTCGGAGCGGGGCCTCGTCAGGCGCCCGGGCCTGGCCGAGCGGCGCGCGCTCGCTGAAGAGAAGCTCGCGCTGCACTGCCTGAACTGCGGCGGCCCGGCGGCCACCGGCGACGACCACTGCCGCTATTGCCGCACGCCGCTGGTGGTGCTCGATCTGCCCCGGTTGGCGCATTCGCTGCGGCCGCGCGCCGAGTCGATGGCCGCCTCGCCGCAAGGCCTGGGCCGGCACCTGAACTGGCCCTGCCGGGGCTGCGGAGCGCCGCTGGATCCGGGCCGCGACATCAACTGCTCGCGCTGTGGCCACATGGTGGTCGCACACGACCTGCCGGACATCGATCCCTTGCTCGACTCGGCGGAGGCCGAACTGGCCGAACTGGCCGCTGTCCAGGCCCGCCGGCTGGCCCGCTACCCCAGCATGCAGCGGCGGCCGGCCCCACAGGCCGAGCAGGCGCCGGCCGCCCCCTCACGCTTTCACGGTGTGATGCTGGGCGGCTGGACGCCGCTGTTGTTGCTGCTGGTGCTGGCCATGGCGCCGGTGGTCGGGGCGTTCGCCGGCTTGTTCAAGTCGACGCAGACGGAACGCATGGCCCTGGTCTTCATGGCCGGCGCGCTGGTTGCCTTCATGGCGTTCTGCGGCCTGGCGCGTGGGGTGGGTGAGCGCCGCGCCTGTCACGCGGCGATGCTGATCGCTGCGGTGCCGAGCTTCTGGCTCGGCGGCGGCGAAGGGGCGGCATCGGTGCTGCTGATCGGGGCGTACGTCAGCCTCTCGGCGGTCGTGACGTTCGTCTTCACATTCTTTTATCGCGGCTACCGCGACCTGGTGTTCAGGCGCTTCGACTAAGAGCCTCTCAGGCTCTGACGCCGCCGGAGGTGGCGCTGCCCACCCCGCCGATCACGCCACCCAGCACGAGCACGTACCACAGCGACGCGCTGCTGTCGCCGCGCAGCTGCACCAAGCCTGCGCCACTGGCCATCAGGCCAATCGCGGCCAGCAACGCCAGCAACAGCAGGCCACCGCCAAGCAGCCGCGTCGGCGCCCGCACGGCGGGGTCACGGCTGCCGACCACCAGCAGACCGTAGCCGATCAGTGTGAACAGCGGGAACAGGACCCACAGCGTCAGCCCGGGGGTCGCCGCCATCCAGCCCATCGGCGCTGTCACCAGAACCACGGCCGACAGGAAGCCCAGCAGGGCGAGAACGCCACCGGTGATCACGATCAGCATGGTGCGACGACTTCAAGAGATGAGAGAGCGGAAAGCATAGCGCCGGTGGCATTGCTCCACGCTCGGCGTTCACCCGGCGGGCAGGATCAACGTCACGACCAATCCTCCGCCTTCGCGGTTGGCCAGCGCAATGCGCCCACCATGGGCCTCGGCGATCTCGCGGGCCAGTGCGAGGCCGAGGCCGGTGCCGCTGCGTTTGGTCGAGTAGAACGGCAGCAGCGCCTGGGCCAGCACGGCCTCGCTCATGCCGGGGCCTCGATCGGCGATGGTGAAGCGGGTGTCGCCTTCCCGGCTGGTGATGCCCAGGCTCACCGCATCGGCCGCGCTGCCCGATTCATGCGCGTTCTTCAGCAGGTTGATCAGCGCCTGCTCGATCTGCCCGGCGTCGAAGCGTGCGGGCGCGCCGGGCGCGTCACCGTCCAGGCGAAACTGGCTGTGGCCGGCCAGGCGTGCCAGGAAGTCGGGCCAATCGACCGGCTCGATACGTGGCTGCGGCAGCTTGGCGAACTGCGCATAGCTGGACAGGAAGCTGTGCAGGTGGGCGGCTCGGCCGCCGATGCTGTCGAAGACCTGTGGCAGCCTGTCAGCCTGGCCGCGGCGGGCCAGCTCGGCACCGCTGTGCGCGAGCGACGAGATTGGCGCCAGCGAGTTGTTCAGTTCGTGGCTGATGACCCGGATGACGCGCTTCCAGCTGGCCACCTCTTCGCGCGCCAGTTCACGCGTCATGCGCCGCAGTAGCAGCAGCCGATGCGGCGTGCCTTGCAGCAGCAGCGAACGCTGCGAGAGATGAAAGTGCTCTTGGTGGCCGCTGTCGTCGGCGACCGAGAACAACTGGTCCTGCTGGCTGGCCACGGCCTGGCGCAGGTCGGGCGATGCGTCGGCCAGCACCGCCTCGAGCTGCATGCCGACGAGGTTGCGCCCGTGTGCCAGCAACTGCCGCGCGGCGATGTTGGCGTAGACGACCTGGCCGGCGTGGAGCGAGGCAGGGCCATCCCCCGACGACCGGCCCGTGTCGGGCGGCGACGGCGCCACCGCCTGGGGCCGCGCATCGCTGCACAGCAGCAGCGCCAGCGGGGTGTTCTGCACCACGGTGTCGAGCAGCAGTTCGCGTTGAGCCAGTTGCTGGCGCTGCTCGCGCAGCGCGTGGCCGAGTTCGCTGTGCAGCCGCAGCAGCTCGCCCAGCTCACCGCGGCCCTGCGCGCGGATCGACATGCTGAAGTCACCTTCACGGTAACTCAGCACGGCCCCTTGCAACGCCCGCAGAAGGCGGTGCAGCGGTGCCGTGGCGTAGGCGGCCAGCCCGAACACGAAGGGCAGCAGCAACACCAGCGTCCAGCCCAGTGCCGCGGCGCTGCCAGGCACCGGCGCGCTGACATTCCAGCCCAGCTCGCGATGCAACAACGCCAGCATCGGCGGCAGCGCCCATTGCACCAGCGCCATGTGCAGCAATGCCGCCAGCAGCACGACCGCCATCAGCAACAGCGCCAGGCGCGCCTGCAAACCGATCAATGGCCCGCGTGCGGCCATGGGTGTCAGGTGGGCGAGCCGGTGCCGGCCTCGATGGCCAGGCCGTAGCGCTCCATGCGCCGGTACAGGGCCTGTCTCGACAGACCAAGCGCCTGCGCCGCGCGGCTGACCACGCCGTGCGCATCGGCCAGCGCGGTCAGCACGGCCTCGCGGCTGGGCTCGTTGAGATCACGCGCGGCAGCAGGCCGGGCCGGTGCCTCGATCTGCAGATGGGCCGGCGCGATGACGCCATCGCCCGCCAGCAGCGCGGCGCGGGCCATCACGTTCTTCAGCTCACGCACGTTGCCAGGCCAGGCGTGGGCCAACAGCGCATCGCGCGCCGCGTCGCCCAGGCGGTCGGCCCGGCCGCCCAGGAAGTGGATCGCCAATGGCAATACGTCGTCGCGCCGCAGCGCCAACGGTGGCACACGCAGTTCGAACACATTGAGCCGGTAGTACAGATCTTCGCGGAAGGTGCCGACCGCGACCATGGCCTTCAGGTCGGCGTTGGTGGCGCTGACGATGCGGGCGTCGGATTCGCGCGTCTTGCTCGAACCCAGGCGCTCGAACCGGCCGGTCTCCAGCACACGCAACAGCTTGACCTGGCCGGCCAGCGGCAGGTTGCCGATCTCGTCGAGGAACAACGTGCCGCCGTGCGCGGCTTCGAAACGGCCTTCACGGGCGCGATGGGCGCCGGTGTAGGCGCCGCTGTCGGCGCCGAACAGCTCGGCCTCGATCAGCTCGGCCGGCAGCGCACCGCAGTTCAGCGCGACGAAAGGCGAGCGTCGGCGCGTGGAGTTGGCATGCACCAGCGCCGCGACATGCTCCTTGCCGCTGCCGTTGGGCCCGGTCACCAACACCGGCAGATCGGTGCGTGCCACCTGCGCCGCCAGCTCCAGCATCGACAGCATCGCTTCAGACTGGAAGACCAGGCCGTCGATGTCGAAGTTGCGCAGCAGGGCGTCACGACGGGTTCTGCGTTCTTGCCGGCTGCGGCTCAGTTCGCGGTTCGAGTCGCCCAGCTCCAGCAGGTTCTCCACCGTGGCCAGCAGCTTCGCGTCGTCCCACGGCTTGGCCAGGTAGTCGGCAGCACCGGCCTTGATCAGCTCGACCGCGCTTTCCAATCGCGTCCACGCGGTCAGCAGGATCACCGGCAGGTCAGGGCTGCGCTGGCGCAGTGCACGAAACAGCGCCACGCCTTCTTCGCCCGAAGTGGTGTCGGCGCTGAAATTCATGTCCTGGATCACCAGGTCGACCGGCTGGCGGGCCAGCAGTTCCAGGCCTGCGGCCGGTGTTGCGGCGTGCAGGGCGTGGATGTCCTGCAGCGACAGCAGCAGGCCGAGGGCTTCGCCGACGCCGGGGTTGTCGTCGATGATCAGAACGGTGTGCATGAGCCAGCGAGCATATCAACCGCTCGCGCGGTGGCGGCCCGTCATCAGCTGCGCAGCGCCGCCACCGGCGGTAGTGCCGCGGCGCGGCGGGCCGGCGCGAGCACCGCGATCTGGCCCAGCGCCCACAAGGCCAACGCGCCGATCGGCAGGTAGACCAGCGGCAGCCGCGGCATCTCGTAACTCGCCATCAGCACCAGGCTCAGGCCGAATGCACCGCCCATGCCCAGCACGATGCCGACCGTCGACAGCAGGAAGTTCTCGAGCTGGAAATAGCGCAGGATCTGCCCGCACGTGGCGCCCATCGCGCGGCGGGTGCCGATCATCCGCGTGCGCTGCTGGACCCAGAAGCTGGCCAGTCCGACGATGCCGAACGCGGTGACCACCAGCAGCGCCACGATCACGCCACCCATCAGCCAGACCATCGCGCGGTCTTGCGCGTAGTAGGCGGCGCGCATTTCGGTCAGGGTCTTGGCTTGGGTCACGATGCGCGTGGCGTCGACGCGCTCGATGATCCCGGTCGCGGCCTTCAGCACCGCCTCACGCTGGGCCGGGTCGACACGAACGATGTAGTTGCCGCCGCGAAAGCTCGGTCGCACCGGAAAGAGCAT
>NZ_DASUNH010000043.1:0-61915 GCF_036277275.1 Ideonella sp.
GGGAACGAGATTTGCCGGCCGACGACGAGAGGATCATGCGGCTGCTCGCCGATCTGCAGATGCTTGCCGTTCATTGCCAGGACGCGGCACTGAGATTTCTGGGAGTGCCGGAAGAAGGGCCGAGTGTGCCGTCGCTCTCGAAGCGAGAGCTCGAGGTCCTTCGGTGGACCAAGGAAGGCATGACGGCGTGGGAGGTGGGGGACAAGCTCAGCATCAGCGAGCCGACCGTCAAGTTTCACCTCAAGAAAACGTTATCCAAGCTGCAAGTACCTTCGAAGCACATGGCCGTGCTCAAGGCGATTTCGCTGGGGCTGATTTCACCCTGAACGTTGCGTGCTTCGCACGCGATGGCCGCGCGTATGTCGCCAACCATGGTTCTCGGTCTGACAAAACTATCCTCGAAACTATCCGACCGGATAGCTGGCAAGCAGCCGCTTCTTTGCTGAAATCCTGTCCATCGAGAACGTTGTTGAGGAGTACGCGATGTTTGAGTTCTTGCTGGCGCTGTTTGGTCTGTGCGACTACCCCTACAACGGTGGCTGAGCGAAGGCTAGACCTTCCTAAGAACACAAGAGCTATCTAGCCGCATTGCGTGCGGGCCTGTAGACGAGCAGCTCTCAGAAGCTTCTCCCGGGCAAAGACGAACCAGATCCCTCCACAACCGGCGTCGAGCCTTCGGGCAAGAGTTGGTTGACTTTCAAGGTGCCGGTGGCTTGCTGCCGGCACCCTTTTTTTTTGTGAGGGGTTCTCGCCGCCAGGGCGTCGATCGGGTCGCACCGTTCGGATTCGCGTTGGCCGGTTGCTGCGAAGAGGGCCAACGGTGACGCTCGCCAAGTTGTCACACAGGCCAGAGAACATCGCAAGAGCCGATGTGACGCCGGCTCGATTCGCTGCAGCGGGAACAGAGTTGGGCTTCCTGCACTGAGCATCGGCATTGGCCGCAATGCCAGGCGCAGCGATGCGTTCGGTTTTCCTTCCTTGTAGTTGGGGCTGTTGTGAAAAGAAGAAGCTTGGTTGTAGGCGGCGCCGCGCTCGCGGCTGCCGGTTGGGTGGCGCCGCTGCGTGCGCAGCCATCGGTCGTCAAGTTCGGCCAGTCCGCATCGCTGACAGGCGGTCAGGCCAGCTACGGCAAGGACGTGCGAGACGGCATCCTGGCCGCGTTCAATGCCGCCAACAGGGCCGATCCGAAGGGCCCGCGCTTCGAGCTGACGACGCTCGACGATGGTGGCGACAAGGAACGCTGCAAGACCAACGTGAAGCAGCTCGTCGACGCGGGTGTCACCGCGCTCGTCGGCCTGACCAGCGGCGCCGCCGCTGAAGCGTGCATGCCATTCGTCGAAGAACAGCGCGTCGTGCTGCTCGGCACGGCCAGCGGCAACATGGGCATTCGCGGTGACAAGCTGACGATGGCCTACCACGTGCGCACTGGGTACGACGACGAATACCACCGCATGTTGTCGTACATCAAGAGCTTCAACATGCGGCGCCTCGGCTACGTGCACCTGAAGGACACGTCAGCGGCCAACCAGGCGGCCATGGCCAGGGCGCTGAAGGCCGTGGGCCTGGAGATGACGGTCAACGTGGCACTCGACCGCAATTCGAAAAATTTCGACGCCGAGGTGCGCAAGTTGCTCGACGCACGGTTGGACTGCGTGCTGTTCACGACCAACTCCCAGCCGATCCTGGACATCATGTCCGGCATGGCGATCGGCGGCTACCCCGGCTTCTACTTCGCCTCTTCGTTCGCCGGCCAGACCCTGATCGACGCGATGGCCAACAAGGGCCGCAGCGTGATCATGAGCCAGGTCGTGCCGCGGCCCAGCTCCGTGTCGGCCACGGTCGTCAAGCGCTGCCATGAAGATCTGGCGGCGCTGGGCAGCGGCGCGCGCATGGGCTTCACCAGCCTGGAAGGCTACATCGCCGGCCGCGTCGCGATCGAGGCCGCCAAGGCCGGCACGGCCAAGAGCGGTGGCACCCAGCTGACCCGCTCGCGCTTCCAGGAGGCCTTGTCCGAACTCAACGTCGACCTCGGTGGCTACCGGGTGCACTTCGGGCCGCAAAAGCTCGAAGGTTCGCATTTCGTCGACGTGATCGCGGTCGACCGCACCGGGCGAATCATCGGCTAGCGGCATCGTTCGACACGCCGCTGCAGGTCTGCGCAATCCTGTGCTTTGTCGCCCATGGATTGGGGGCGAAGCCAACCGTCTTCCCCTCCCACCCACGATGGAGCACGAACCTTGATGACGAAGCTGAAGTTCTTTCTTCTTGCTTGCGCATTCGTTGGAACCTGGTTGTCGGCCCAGGCACAGACCCCGCCTGCACCGTCTGCGGGCCATGACCCGCAGGGGCGGGCCATCAAGCTGGCCGCTCAGATCGCCGATGAGTTGGCGCGGTTGTGCCCGGTGGCCGATGCCGCTGACCAGGTTGCGTTCGACAAATGCCGCGCCGGGTTGTTTCGCGATTCGCAGCTCAAGCGCAGTCTGCAGAGCTTCGTGCTGTGGGGCCGTCAGAAGGATCCGGCGGTCAAGCTGTCCGATGCCAAGCTGACCCAGTTCGGGCCCGACGTGCTGGCCGGCATGTACGTGCCGCTGTTCATGTTCAACGGGCAGTTCAGCGTCAACTACGTCGACCGCGAGGGCCTGTACCAGATCAGGCTGGAAACCGCGTTTCGCAACGGCCTGCGCCCGGGTCAGTTTCCCTATCCCTTCTGGCATGAGGCCGAGAAGTGGAGCATGTACGAGAAGGCCAACGACCTGATCTTGTGGTGGGATCCGAAGACCGATCGGGTCAAGGTCGCCCAGTTCACGGTCTTCGGCGCCCATCCCCCAATCCAGGCCAATGCCCACGTGACGCCGCCGGCGTTCGATGGCCAATGGCGCTGGACCGACGCGCAAGGCCGCAGCCAACCCACGGTCACGGTCTTCGACGGCCTGCTGCGTTCGGACAACCCATACCTCGGCAGGCTAGACGCTGCTTACAGAAGTTTCGCGCTGCGCATGCGTGATGGCCAGTGCATGGATTGCCACGTGCCGAACAACCCGGATGGCATGAAACGCCTGGTGCTGCTGCAGACGCCGATGCATGCCGCGTCGGAGATCAAGCGGGTCATCGAATCCGTTCGGAAGGACCGCATGCCGCGCGACGAGTTCGGCATCGAGAATCCGCTGGACAGCCGCACCAAGGAAGCGCTGCTGAACGAGGGGGCCGCTTTCGAGCGGCTGGTCGATCTGGCCAAGCAGTGGGAGGCGAGCCAGGCGGCCACCGCGGCGGGCGACGCCAAACCGACCGCAGCGATCGGCAAAGCCGACCAGACGGCCAGCGTCCAGTAGGGCACTGACACCCGTCGCTGGCCTGGGGCCCTGCCGCCGTCTGAGCATGACGCCTGCAGGGGTTTATCGGTGCCGGTTGCTCTTGTGGTGACCGGTGGCCACACTGACCGCAAGGCGTCGCACAGGTGCCGCATGGCCCGACGCCCCGCACCACTGCAGGAGGCCCCCATGATGCAGAGCAGCCCCCAAGCCACGACCGATCCGGCCAGCTTCCTGAAGCCGCTGGACCCAGGCCGGGTGAACACGATGGACCCGCAGGAGTTGCACTACTGGTGCCAGGAGCTGGGCTGCAATGAAGAGTTGTTGATCCAGGTCGTCGACGAGGTGGGCCAACATGTCGCGGCGGTACGCGAGCGATTGTTGTCATCCCGATGATGGACGAAGCGGCCGCTTGAGGCGGCCTGCGCTGCTGCGCCTGGGCGGCCGGCCCTAAACTTGGTGGTCGACAACGCCGGCGGGCGTGGGCCGGTGCGCTGGCCATCAGCCGCTCGCTTTCACCAGGGAGAGACCGATGACCGACCGCCTGCACCGGGCAGGTGCGCGCTTTTTTGTCGCCACCATGGCACTGGCCGCCGCCACGGCCGCCATCGCTGACGATGGCATGTGGACCTTCGACAACCCGCCGATCGACCAGGTGCGCGAGCGCTACGGCGTGACGTTGTCGCCTTCGCTGTTGAAACACCTGCAGCACGCCGCAGTGAACTACGACGCTTCGGCCTCGTTCGTCTCGGCCAGCGGCCTGATGCTGACCAACCACCATGTGGCGATCGGCTGCATCGAACAGCTGTCCAGCGCCAAGCGAGACTTGGTCAAGCACGGCCACATCGCCGCGTCGGCCGCCCAAGAGCTGCGCTGCCCGGGCGGCACTGCGCGGGTGTTGCAGGCGATCGAAGACGTGACCGAGACCGTGCGCCAGGCGATGGCCCGCGGCAGCAATGACGAGCAACGCAACGCGCTGCGCAAAGAGGCCATCGCCGGCCTCGAAAAGAACTGCGACGATGCGAAGACCAGCCGTCGTTGCGAGGTGGTGTCGCTGTACAGCGGCGCGCTGTTTCACCTGTACCGCTTCAAGGAGTGGGACGACGTGCGCCTGGTCTTTGCGCCCGAGTTCCAGGCCGCCTTCTTCGGCGGCGACCCGGACAACTTCGTCTATCCCCGCTTTGCTCTCGACTTTGCGCTGATGCGGGTCTATGAGAACGGCAAACCGATCGTTTCGCCGCAGTACCTGAAGCTGGCCGACAAGCCGGTGGCCGAAGGCGACGCGGTGTTCGTGATCGGTCATCCCGGCCGTACCGACCGGCTGCAGACGGTGGCGCAGCTGCAGACCAACCGCGATACGCTGCTGCCGCTGCGACTGGCCAGCGCCGAAGCCCAGCAGAGGCTGCTGCGGGCGTATTCGAAGCGTTCGGCCGAGGCCGCAAGGCAGGCCGTGGACCGGCTGTTCGGGACCGAGAACTGGTTGAAGTCGATGCGTGGCGAGTTCGATGCCTTGAACGACGCGGCGGTGATGGCCGCCAAGCAGGCCGACGAGGCGCGCTTTCGCAGCGCCTACGCCGAGCGCGGCTTGAAGGACGATCCCTGGGCCACGGTTCAAGCCGCGACCAGCCGCCATGCGGCCAAGGCCAAGGAGCTGTGGGCCGTCGGCTACGGCTACAAGACCTTGTTCGAGCATGCAGGCAACCTGGTCGAGCTGGCCTACGAGCGGCAACTGCCCGAGGCACAACGACTGGAGGCCTTTCGCGAATCGGCCTTGCCCGACACCGAGCGCAAGCTGAAGGCCGACGCGCCGCTGTACAAGGACCTGGAGATTGCCCGCCTGGCGGGCCAGTTCCGCGAGGCGCAGGCCTTGCTCGGCGCCGAGCACCGATTCGTCAAGACGGTGCTCGGCAACGACAGCCCGGAGGCCGCCGCCGAGCGGTGGGTGCGCGGCAGCCGCGTGGACGACGTGGCCGTGCGTACCGCGCTGATGGCGGGCGGCGTCAAGGCCATCGAGGCTTCGG
Source organism: Ideonella sp. (assembly GCF_036277275.1). Lineage (GTDB taxonomy): Bacteria > Pseudomonadota > Gammaproteobacteria > Burkholderiales > Burkholderiaceae_C > Ideonella. Next base: position 5,330 of record NZ_DASUNH010000043.1, read on the forward strand.
ACGACCCGCTGATCAAGCTGGCGCGCGAGGTCTACCCATTGCGCCGCGAGCTGGCACGCTTCAAGGAGGAACAGGTCGACACGCCGATCGAGCGGGCCGCCGACCACCTGGGGCAGGCCCGTTTCACGATCTACGGCCGCAACCTGCCGCCCGATGCGACCGGCACCTTGCGGCTGTCGTACGGCAAGGTGACGGGTTATGAATCACGCGGCTGGGTGACGCCGTGGAAGACCACGTTCGGTGGCCTTCTCGCCCGCGCCGACGCGTTCGACGGCAAGCGGCCGTTCGACCTGCCGCCGTCGATCCAGAAAGCACGCGCCAGGATTGACGCGCGGGTGCCGCTGGATTTCGTGACCACGGCCGACATCATCGGCGGCAACTCCGGCTCGCCGGTGGTCAACCATCGTGGCGAGCTGGTCGGTCTGATGTTCGACAGCAACCTCGAAGCACTCGGCGGCCGCTTCATCTACACCGATGCGCAGGCCCGCTCGATCGCCGTGCATGCCCAGGCGATCGTCTATGCGCTGGAGCAGGTGTACGGCGCACAGCGCATTGCGCGCGAGCTGCACGGCAGGGCAGGGCCCGGCGGCGTTTGAACCGCCGGGCGCCAGCCAACCCGCCGTCTGGCCGATCGCACGCCGGCTGCAGGGGGGGCATGGGCGCGCCGTTTGCCGGCGACCGGCATGCGGGCCACAGCGCGTCGCCGGTGCGGGCGGCGCCGGCGCCGTCCGCCAGAAAGGAGCCCCGCGATGGAACTGAGTTCGAGCGCGTTCAGCCACGGTGGCGAAATGCCGCGCCGCTGCACCTGTGAAGGCGAAGACCTGGCGCCGCCGCTGCGCTGGAGCGCCGTGCCGCCGAATGCCGCCAGCCTGGCGTTGATCGTCGACGACCCGGACGCGCCGGACCCGGCCAAGCCGCAGCGCACCTGGGTGCATTGGGTGGTAGTTGACATCCCGCCAAGCGCAGGTGGGTTGGATGGCGAGGGGCGCTCGTTGCCAGCGGGCAGCCGCGACGGCACGAACGACTGGAAGCGCGCAGGCTACGGCGGTCCCTGCCCGCCGATCGGCCGGCACCGCTACTTCTTCAAGCTCTACGCGCTCGACATCGCATTGCCCGGGATGTCACAGCCGACCAAGGCCGAGTTGGAGCAGGCGATGAAAGGCCATGTGTTGGCCGAGGCGGTGCTGATGGGCACGTACCAGAAGCAAGGTTGAGCCCCACCCGAACGCGTGCGGTAGGCAGCGCGTCACTATTGGCCTGACAGCTGGCCGCCGGGCGACCCCATGCTCGATCGGAACAGCGAAACCGGGGCGGCCCCTTCGATCCGCCGGTTCTTCGCCGCACTGGCTAGCGTGTGGCGTAGGGCAGAGCGAAGATGCCGCGTGAGCCGGTTGTCAGGTCGAGGCCCGATTCCTTCAGTCGCACCACCTGGCGGCCGACCCAATACCTGGAAATGGGGCCGCCCAGGTCGACACTCGTGTAGCGAAGCTTGTGTCCGCTGCTGAACGCACTCAACTCGCCGTAGTTGCTGACCCACGTCACGCCGTTGGGGGCCACGGCGAGGGCGTTCAGACGCGGCGCCGCATGCCAGTTGTCGATCAGCTTGTAGGTGCCGTCCTGGTAGGCAAACTCCTGGACGTCACCGGCGAAGATGCCCAACATCAGGTTCGGCCCGGCGAGACGTTCGACCGCGACCATGGCTTCGGCCTGGTTCTCCAGGACAGCCTTGACTGCATGGGTCTTGCCATCATGGACATGCACCAGTCCCTCCCGCAGGCCCATCGCGGCGAAATCCAGCTGGCCGTCCTTGTCGAAGTCGCCAATGGCGAGGTCCATGATCCAGCCGCCGCCCATGTCGACCGGCGAGCGCCATTTGAACCCGCCGGTGAACGGGTCGAAGGCGTCGACGTAGCCGTCATACGAACCGGCAATAAACTCGCGCCTGCCGTCGCCGTCCAAGTCGGCGATCGCGATCGACCCGTGCTGAGCGGCGTCGTTGGTGGATGCCGATGCAGTTTGGATGAAGGCGTTCTTGCGGGTGAATCGATGGGCGGTGATTGCAGAGCCTGCAGTCAGGATTTCCAGCCGGCCGTTGCCATCGACGTCGCTGAGTCGCAGGTCATGGACGTCACCTGGGACGCTGGAGATACCACGGATCGCCAAGGTGCGGCTGTCCAGCACGAAGATCCGGCCACCGACATTGACGCCGTCGCTCCCACTAACGCTGGCAAAGACAAGCTCGTCGATTCCATCGCCGTCGAGGTCGCCTTTCGCAGGCCCTGCGAAGTGCTGTGACAGGTGCAGGCTGCGCCAGTCGATCTGCTTGGTCGACCAAGTCGAGACGAACAGAAACGAGGCTGCCTGAAAGTTACGTCCCGCTCCCCAGAGGAGTTCGGAAATGCCGTCGCCGTCTGTGTCGGCCACGAGCAGGTTGGTGACGTCGGGAGTGGGGCTGACCAAGTGGCCTACGTCGGCCAGGTTCGCAGGGTCGTAGGCATGGAGTTCGCTGACGTCGCCGACCAGCAGTTCGCGCACGCCGTCGCCGGTGATGTCGGCCAACTGAAGGCTAGCGATGTTCTGTCGGGTCGGCAGTGTCCACTTGAGCAGCTTCTTCTCGACGTCGTAGGCCCGGACCTCCCCGCTGCGGCCGCAGAGCAGCTCGTCGCGGCCGTCGGCATCGATGTCGCCTGCGACCAGGTGCGATCCGAGGCATTCGCTCTGGGTCCATTGCACCGCTTTCGCGCGCGTATCGATGACCTGTCCCGACGTCGAGACCAGTTCGATTGCGCCGTCCTTGTCCATCTGGCCCAGGGCGATGCCGGTGCCGCTGACCCCGGCCAGGCTCCAGGGGGTGTACGACGGGCCATGGACCACGAGGGAGCTGTCGCCGCAGATGGACAGGAACTCGTCCGTTCCATCACCGTTGAGGTCGCCTGTGCTGAATGCCGTCTGACTGCCAGTAGTGGCACAAGGGCCGGCACTGCGGTCCTTGACCTGCTTCGTGACGGCGTCGTACTGGACGATCGTCCCATCGTCGAGCGCGAGAACAATGCGCTGTTCAGCGCCCGCCTTGGCCACTCGCAACTGGACGATCGGCCTGAAGAACTCTTCCGAGACGAAGACCTGCTTCAGGCCGTCTGCCAGCGAATTGGAAGCCCTCGTCAAGGCATACCAGTAGTAGCCGTTGTCCTCCGGCTCGGGCTCGCTCCCATCGTTGCGCGCAGTGGCGTAGACCTCGGTGACGTTGCCGACGGTGGCGGAGACCATGCTGCTGCCCCCGATGTCGCTGCCGAGAGAGACGTACTTCCAGGTCGGCTCGACAGCCGTGGGAGGCGCCTTGGCCGCCCAGGTCGAGGTGCAAAGCGTGGCTGCGCCGAGCGCGCAGACCGCCATCCGAAACAGGCGCTGCCGGTTCATCGTCAATCCTCCCAGGTTGGTTCTTGTTCTGGCGAATCCCGCCAGCTGCGGCGATGGCGCCTTGCGACCTGTGGCCGCAGTATCAGGCGGCTTGCGCAACCGCCGGCGTCACCGCCCAGCATGCTACACGCTGCTCGCCATGCGGTTCGAGCGCCGGCTCGACCTGAGCGCAGCGGTCGAAAGCCAGCGGGCAGCGGGTGCGGAAGGGGCAGCCGGTGGGCCGGTCGATCGGCGAGGGCAGTTCACCTTTCAGGATGACGCGTTCGCGGCGCAGCGCCGGGTCCACTGTCGGCGTGGCCGACAGCAGGGCCTTGGTGTACGGGTGCTGCGGGTCGTCGAACACCGCATCGCGCGGGCCCTGCTCGACGCAGCGGCCGAGGTACATCACCATCACGTCGTCGGCCACGTGGCGCACCACGCCCAGGTCGTGCGAGATGAAGACATAGGCCACGCCGAGTGCCTGCTGCAGGTCGTCGAGCAGGTTGAGCACCTGGGCCCGGATCGACACGTCCAGCGCCGATACCGGCTCGTCCAGCACCAGCACGCGCGGCTTGAGCATCAGTGCGCGGGCGATCGCCACGCGCTGGCGCTGGCCGCCGGAGAACATGTGCGGGTAGCGGCCGAAGTGCTCTTCGCGCAGGCCCACCTTGCGCAGCATCGCGCGGGCCTGGGCCTCGCGCTCGGTGGCGTTGCCGATATGGTTGACCAGCAGCGGTTCCGTCAACGCATCGCCTACGGTCTGGCGCGGGTTCAGCGAGCCGTAGGGGTTCTGGAACACGATCTGGATCTGGCGCCGCAGCGCGTGGCGCAGCGCGGCGTCGGCATGGGCCACGTCCTTGCCGTCGATCATCAGCTGGCCACTGGTCGGCAGCTCGATCATCGTCAGCAGGCGTGCCAGCGTCGACTTGCCGCAGCCCGATTCGCCGACGACTGCCAGCGTGCGGCCGGCGCGCACCGAGAAGCTGACGCCGGCCAGCGCCTGCACCGTGGCGGTGCCCTTCATCCATCCGCGCGAGACGGGATAGTCGCGCCGCAGGTCGCGAGCTTCGAGCACCGGGGCGTTGGAGGTATGGGTACTGCTCATGCGGCTTGCGCTTCCACCTGCAGTGGCGAGGGCTGGCCGTGGACCAGCGGGGTGATGCACAACGCGCTGCCCAGCGCGTCGCTGGCAGGTTGTGGGGCGGCCGCGCGGCAGGCCGGCTGCACGAAGGGGCAGCGCGGCGAGAACAGGCAGCCGGTGGGGCGGTCGAACTGGCCCGGCACCATGCCGTCGATCGCGGCCAGGCGCTCGCCTTGGCGCGCGCGCTCCGGCAGGGCCGACAGCAGCGCCGCGGTGTAGGGGTGGTGCGGATCGGTGAACAAGGTGTCTGCGCGCTGGGTCTCGACCGGGCGGCCGGCGTACTGCACCAGCACGCGGTCGGCACCTTCGGCGACCACACCGAGATCGTGCGTGATCAGCACCAGTGCCATGCCGGTGTCGCGCCGCAGGGCCTGCAGCAAATCCAGGATCTGGGCCTGGATCGTGACGTCCAGCGCGGTGGTCGGTTCGTCGGCGATCAGCAGGCGCGGCTTGCAGGCGAGCGCCATCGCGATCATCACGCGCTGACTCATGCCACCCGACAACTGGTGCGGGAAGGCGCGGGCGCGACGCAACGGGTCGGGGATGCCGACATGGTCCAGCAGCTCGATCACGCGCTTCTTGCGTGCGTTGCGGTCGAGGTCGGTGTGCTCGGCCAGCGCTTCGCCGATCTGGTAGCCGACAGTGAAGCAGGGGTTCAGCGAGCTCATCGGCTCCTGGAACACCATCGCGACATCGCGTCCGACGAGGGCCCGGCGCTGCTTGGGCGTCATCGCGAGCAGGTCCTGGCCATCGAACATCATGCGCTCGGCCTTGACCGTCGCCGTCCACGGCAGCAGGCCCATGATGGCCAGCATCGCGACCGACTTGCCCGAGCCCGATTCGCCGACGATCGCCAGCACTTCGTTCGGGGCCACGTGCAGGTCCACGCCATCGACCGCGCGGAACGCGCCGCCGCGGGTGGCGAAGCTGACGGTCAGCCCTTTGATGTCAAGCAGCGGCTTTGGAGTTGAATTCATGTCTTAGAAGCTGCGCTCCGAAGGAGCCTGCGTCATTCCGGTGGCGTGCGCGGATCCGGCTCTGCCGGTCCGCTGCGCGAGCCCACTTGGGGGGCCGAGGCCGGACATGAACAGTCTTGAGGACTGTTCGTGCCTGCCGAGGGGCCGGGCCTCTGGGCCGGCGTGGCCTGCAAGGCGCACCCCGCAAGGGGCCGTAGGGGCCAACAATCCCTGGCTCACGTTTTCCTCATTTTGGGATCCAGGGCGTCTCGCAGGCCGTCGCCGGCGAGGTTGATCGACACCACGGTGATCAGGATGGCCAGGCCGGGCAGCGTGACCAGCCAGGGGTCGGAGCGGATGAACTCCCGCGCGTCGGCCAGCATCGTGCCCCACTCGGCGGTGGGCGGCTGGGCGCCCAGACCGAGGAAGCCGAGCGCCGCCGCTTCGAGGATGGCGTCCGACACGCCGAGCGCGGCCTGCACGATCAGCGGTGCCAGGCAGTTCGGCAGCACGGTGCGGAACATCAGACGCCACTTGCCGACGCCGGCCACGCGGGCGGCGATGACGTAGTCCTTCTTCAACTCCGCCAGTGCCGAGGCGCGCAGCAGCCGCACATAACGGGGCAGGTAGACGATGGTCACCGCGATGATCGTGTTGGCCAGGCTCGGGCCCAGCACCGCAACGACCAGGATCGCGAGCACCAGGCTGGGCACCGCCATGATCAGGTCCATCACCCGGGTGATGGCGACGTCGACCGCATTGCCGAGCGATGCGCAGGCCAGGCCCAGCAACACGCCGATGACGAAGGACACGCCCATCACCGACATGCCGATGAACAGCGAGATGCGTGCACCGTGGATCAGGCGCGAGAGCATGTCGCGGCCCAGGCTGTCGGTGCCGAGCAGGAAGCGCGTCGAGCCGCCTTCGGCCCAGGCCGGTGCGGCGCGCACTGCGTCGCGGAACTGCTCATTGGGCGAATAGGGCGCCACCCAGTCGGCCAGCAGCGCCAGCACGACGACGATGGCGACGACGATCAGGCCGGCGACGGCGCCCTTGTTCTCGCTGAAGGCGAGCCAGAACGAGCGCAGGGGCGAGGGTGGGGCCGGCGATGCGACCGGGGCAGGTGTAGGGGTGGGGGCCACGAGGGTCTGGGTCTCAGGCATGGCGGATACGGGGGTTGATCAACCCATAGGTCAGGTCGACCAGCAGGTTCACGCCGATGACGATGGTGGAGACGAGCATCACCCCGCCTTGCAGGGCTGGGTAGTCGCGACGGGCGATCGACTCGATCAGCCATTTGCCGACCCCCGGCCACGAGAAGATGGTCTCCGTCAGCACGGCGCCGGCCATCAGCGCGCCGACCTGCAGGCCGATGACCGTGACGACCGGGATCAGCGCATTGCGCAGCGCGTGCACGCCGATCACGCGCCATGCCGGCAGGCCCTTGGCCCGGGCGGTGCGCACATAGTCTTCGCTCAGCACCTCGAGCATCGCCGAGCGTGTCATGCGGGCGATCACCGCGAGCGGGATGGTGCCGAGCACGATGCCGGGCAGCACCAGGTGGTGCAGCGCATCCATCACCGCGCCAGCCTGGCCCGACAGCCATGCGTCGATCACCATGAAGCCGGTGACCGGCTCGAAGTAGTACTGGATCAGGTCGATGCGGCCGGACACCGGGGTCAGGCCCCAGCGCTCGCCGACGAACATGATCAGCAGCAGGCCCCACCAGAAGATCGGCATCGAGTAGCCGGTGACCGACAGGCCCATCAGCGTCTGGTCGTACAGGCTGCCGCGCTTGGCGGCGGCCATCGTGCCGGCGGGCAGGCCGATCAGCGCCGCGAACAGCATCGCGAACAGGCTCAGCTCCAGCGTGGCCGGAAACAGCGCCGCGAACTCGGTCAGCACCTTCTGGTTGGTGGCCAGCGAGGTGCCGAAGTCGCCGTGCAGCAACTGCCACATGTAGTCGAGGAATTGCTTCCACACCGGCTGGTCCAGCCCGAGCTCGTGCCGGAACTGGGCCAGACGCTCGGGCGAAATGCCGCGCTCGCCCACGCGCACCTCGACCGGATCACCCGGCACCAGCCGGATGGCCACGAAGGTTACGAACATCAGCGCGATGAACGTGGGAACGGTCAGCGCCAGGCGGCGCCAAAGAAACTTCAGCATGAATTGTTGCGGCCCTCGAGAAACGAAGGGCCGTTCCCGAGTTCTTGAACCCCCTCGGGGGGCGGAAACGCCAAAGGTGTTTCCTGGAGGCCCCTGTGACGAGGGCCGCTTGTCTCTCTCTTATGTCAGCCCCTCGAGGGGCTGGGGCGCTATTGTCGCCGCCGGCCGATCACCACACGTCGCTGCGCGTCAGCAGGAACCAGGCGCCGTGGTTGAGCTGATAAACGCTGACCGAGCCGTAACGCTGCTCGCCGTCTTCGGCGAAACGCATGCTGCTGGTCACCGGGGCCAGCGCGTCGACCTTCTTCAGCGCGGACACCAGCTTGGTGCCATCGGCCGACTTCGCCTGCTTCAGCGCGGCGGCCAGCACGTGCACCGCGTCGTACGCGTAGTGAGCGGCGTACACCGGCTCGTGCTTGAAGCGGGCACGGAACTTCTCCAGGAAGGGTTTGCCACCGGTGAACTCGGCCGCACCGATGATCGGTGAGGTGGCGTAGATCGTGCCGACCGCCGGATTGACCTTCAGCATGCCTTCGGTCTTGATCGTGTCGCTGCCGACGATCTGCATGTTCTTCATGCCGGCCAGCACCATCTGGTCGGCCAGCGCAACGATCTGGAAGTCCGCCAGCGTGGTGACGAAGATGTCGACCTTCTTCTCCTGCAGCTGACCGATCAGCGCCTTGAAGTCGGTCGTCTTGTCGTCCAGCGAGGCGCGCACGCCGATCGTCTTGCCCTTGAGCTGCGCCAAGGCGTTCTCGGCCAGGCTCTTGCCGTACGGCGTGTTGTCGTCGACGACGGCGTAAACGTGGTCACCGGGCAGGCCGCCGGCAATCGAGCCCATGGCCTTGGACTGCAGTGCATCGCTGGCCACCAGGCGGAATGTCGTCGGCAGCCCGAGCTGGGTGTACTCGGGCTTGGTCGAGATCGCCAGCTGCGGGATCATCTTCTCGGCGTACAGCGGAGCGGCGGCAATGCTGACGCCGGAGTTCAGGTGGCCGATCACGGCGATCACGCCGCCATCGATCAGGGTCTTCGCCGCCGCCTTGCCGGCTTCGGCGTCAGCCTTGTCGTCGGCCGTCATGATCTCCAGCTTGACGAGCTTGCCGTCGATCTTCAGGCCTTCCTTGTTGATGTCGTCGATGGCCATCTGGGTGCCATCGACCAGGTCCTGGCCAAGGTCCTTCAGCGGGCCGGAAAGCGGCTGCGCCACGCCGATCTTCACCGTGTCCGGCACGCCGGGCTGGCAGCCGGTCAGGGCGGCCATGCCGACCAGCACCAACAGGCCAAGAGCAACACGGGTATGGGCAAACATCGTCATGGCGGTCACTTTCTCACTTCAGTTCGACACCTTTGAACTCATGCGTGTTGAACGGGCTTTGCTTGTAGCCCGTCACCTCTTTACGCATCACCTCGTAGACCACCGAGTGCGCGATCTTGAAGTCGGGTGCTTCTTCGTGCTCGATGGCCTGCATTTCCTCATAGAGCTTGGCGCGCGCCTTGTTGTCGGTCAAGGTGCGGGCCTTCTCCAGACGTTCGTCAAAGGGCTTATTGCACCACTTCGACAGGTTCTGGCCACCCGGACGTGCGGCATCGCAACCATGCAGGAAGAAGAAATTGTCCGGATCGCCGTTGTCGCCGTTCCAGCCGAGCATGCCGGTCAGGTGCTCGCCCTGCTGCAGGCGTTTGCGGTACTCACCCCACTCGTAGGTGACCAGCTTGGCGTTGACGCCGATCTTGGCCAGGTCGGACTGCATCATTTCGGCCATGCGCTTGGCATTGGGGTTGTAGGGACGCTGCACCGGCATGTACCAGAGGTCGACTTCCATCGGTGTCTTCACGCCGGCCTTGGCCAGCAGATCCTTCGCCTTGGCCGGGTCATGCGGCCAGTCCTGCACCTTGTCGTTGTAGCCCCACAGCGTCGGCGGAATCAGGTTCTTCGCCGGCGTACCGGCGCCCAGGTATACCTCTTTCAGGATGGCAGCCTTGTCGATCGCCATCGTGAAGGCCTGGCGGACTTCCTTCTTGTCGAACGGAGGCTTCTGCGTGTTGAACGACCAGTACGCAATGTTCAGGCCAGGCAGGTTGATGACCTTCAGTGTCGGGTCCTTCTGCATTTCGGGCAGATCGGCCGGACGCGGGTAGCTCGACAGATGGCACTCACCGGCCTTCAATTTGGAATAGCGCGCGGTCGCATCGGGCGTGATCGCGTAGACCAGGTCGTCGACCATCGCCTTCTCGGCGCCCCAATAGGCCTTGTGGGCCTTGAAGCGGATCACGGCATCCTTCTGGTAGGTGACGAAGCTGAACGGGCCGGTGCCTACCGGCACCTGGTCGAACTGCTCTTTCTTGTTGGCCTTGGCCAGCGCCTCGGCGTACTCGGCCGAATGGATGGCGGCGAAGTCCATCGCCAGGTTCGGCAGCATCGCGACGTTCGGCTTCTTGAAGGTCATCTTGACCGTCAGCGGATCGACCTTCTCGACCGAGACCAAGTCGTCCTTGAAGCCCATGTCGGCGAAGTAGTCGTACTTGCCACCCGAGACCTTGGCATACGGATGCTCGGGCTTCCACTGGCGCTCGAACGACCACAGCACGTCGTCGGCATTGAACTCACGCGTCGGCGTAAAGCCGGCCACGCTGTGGAACTTGACGCCCTTGCGCAGCTTGAAGGTGTAGGTCTTGCCGTCTTCAGAGACCGTCCAGCTCTCGGCCAGACCGGGCTCGACCTGGGTGGAGCCGCGGGCGAAGTGGGTCAGCCGGTCGTAGACGGGGCGCGCCGCGTCGAAGCTGGTGCCGGTGGTGTTCAGCGCCGGGGTGAAGTTTTCGGGCGAACCTTCGGAGCAATAAACCAGGGTCTTGGCTTGCACACCGGTGGCGGCGAGCAGGGCCAATGCGGCCAGGTGGTGCATCGAAGGGGTGGAGCGTGAATGGCTCATGCGAAATCTCCGAGGACGGTTGTGCCGTGCGTTGGGGATTGAAGAATAGGGTGCCGCGAGGGCAAGGGACGCAAGGTGCGGCATTCTGAACCGGATCTCCACGCAAACCCGGTGCCCGACACTGGGGTTTTTCCTGTTGATACGAGCGCGACGCGAACTTGCAACCGACCGGCTTCTTGAAGGACGCGGTGCAAGGTCGGTCGATTCGATCATCCCGCCGTCGACCGTGCGGCCCATGCGCATCCGGCCGCTACCAGTCGGCCGGTTCGTTGAACGTGGGATTGGTCAGTGCGGTCAATTGGTGATCGCGCCAGGCGCCGTCGATGAACAGGTAGTCCTTGGCCAGCCCTTCGATGCGAAACCCCAACCGGGACAGCACCGCACCGCTGCGCTTGTTCTCGGGCCGGTAGGCGGCCTGGATGCGGTGCAGGTTCACGAGCGGTGAAAACATCTCCTCGATCGCGGCCGAGAGGGCTTCGTGCATCAGGCCGCGGCCCTGGCACCGCTCGTCCAGTGCATAGCCCAGCACGCAGCTGTGGAAGGCGCCGCGCGAGACCTGGCTGAAATGGACCGAGCCGATCACCCGCTGGGGGTCATCGGCTGGCGACAGCCAGTAGCGAAAGCCAGTGCCCTCGGCGAAGGCTTTCAGGCCCAGGCGCACGCGCTCGGCCTGGGCTGGGGCGGTGTAGAAGCTCTCGGCTGTCGGCGGATCCCACGGCGCGAAGTGGCGCCGGTTGCGCCGGTAGAAATCCGCCAGCGAATCGGCCAGGCTGGCATCGCCTGCTTGCAGCAGCAGGCGCTCGGTGACGATTTCGCGGCGGGCCGGGGTCAGGTCCATGGGGCCGAAGCGTAATGCAACGTGGGGACCCGTCAGCGCGGCTGCAAATGCCCCAGCGGCAACGCCGCCCCCGCCTTCACCTCGCCCAGCGAAAAGCTGGTGTGCAGATCCTTCACGTTGGGTAGCTTGAACAGCGTGTCCATCGTCCAGCGTGAATAGGCATCGAGGTCGGTCACCAGCACCTGCAGCTCGAAGGTGCCGGCACCGCTGATGTAGTGGCAAGCGATGACCTCGGGCAACTTCCTGATCGCGGCCTCCAGCGCCTGCGTCGCGGCGGCGTTGTCGCGGTCGGTGTCGACCCGCACGAAGGCGAGCACGCCCAGGCCGATCTTGCGGCGGTCGATCTCGGCCCGGTAGCCGGTGATCACGCCGAGCTCCTCCAGCCGGCGCACGCGGCGCCAAGTGGGAGCGGCAGACAGGCCGATGACGGCGGCCAGGTCGGCGTTCGACTGGCGCGCATCGCGCTGCAGGGCGTCGAGGATCGCGACGTCGTAGCGGTCCAGCGTGACGCCGGCGGCTGTCGACACCGCGGCGGGTGCCGGGCCGGGTCCGGCACTACTGGTTTTCCCGGATTTTGCTGACTTCGGCAATCTTCGTTCTCTTGGATCGGCATGGGAGCAAGATTGTTTCTCAAAGTGCTGTGATGAGGCAATCAAAAGAAAGCACCTGTCTCAGGCTTGCTTCTACACTTTGCGCATTCACCCCTCTTCGCCAAGGCGCGCGGGCCACGAGCCCGACCGCGCCTTCGCGCGCACTCTCCTGCCACGCCACACGCAGCCCCTTTAGGAGCACGCACGCCATGAACGCCCCGCTGTCCGACTCGATCCGCAAAGCGCTGGAATCGGTCACGCTCGACGACAAATACGCGCTACCAACCGGCCGTGCCTTCATGAGTGGTGTGCAGGCGCTGGTGCGCCTGCCGATGCTGCAGCGCACGCGTGACGCCCGCAACGGCCTGAACACCGCCGGCTTCATCAGCGGCTACCGCGGCTCGCCGCTCGGCACCTACGACCAGGCGCTGTGGGGTGCCAAGAAGCACCTGGCCGCCAACCATGTCGTGTTCCAGCCAGGCGTCAACGAAGAACTCGGCGCGACGGCCGTCTGGGGCACCCAGCAGCTCGACCTGTTCAAAGAGAAGGCCAAGTACGACGGTGTCTTCGGCATCTGGTACGGCAAGGGCCCGGGCGTGGACCGCTGCATCGACGTGTTCAAGCACGCGAACATGGCCGGTACGTCGAAGCATGGTGGCGTGATCGCGATCGCCGGCGACGACCACGTGTCGAAGAGCTCCACGGCGCCGCACCAGAGCGACCACGTCTTCAAGGCCTGCGGTTTCCCGACCTTCTTCCCGAGCAACGTGCAGGACATCCTCGACATGGGCCTGCACGCCTATGCGATGAGCCGCTTCTCGGGACTGTGGAGCGGCATGAAGACGATCCAGGAGGTCGTCGAGTCGGGCTCCAGCGTCAGCGTCGACCCCGATCGCGTGAAGATCATCATGCCGGAGGACTTCCAGATGCCGCCGGGCGGCCTGCACATCCGCTGGCCCGATCCGCCGCTGGAGCAGGAAGCGCGGATGATGGACTACAAGTGGTACGCCGCACTGGCCTATGTGCGTGCCAACAAGCTGAACTACAACGTCGTCGAATCAGCGCGCGATCGCTTCGGCATCATCGCCAGCGGCAAGGCCTTCAATGACATGCGCCAGGCGCTGAGCGACCTGGGCCTGGACGACGACACCTGCCGCGCGCTCGGCATCCGCGTGCACAAGGTCAACGTGGTGTGGCCGCTGGAAGCGACGATCACGCGCGACTTCGCGACCGGGCTGCAAGAGATCCTGGTCGTCGAAGAGAAGCGCCAGGTCATCGAGTACCAGATCAAGGAACAGCTCTACGGCTGGCGCTCGGACGTGCGGCCGAACGTGATCGGCAAGTTCCAGGAGCAGGAAGGCGACCTCTCCGGCGGCGAGTGGTCGATGCCGAACCCGAGCGAGAACTGGTTGTTGCGCGCCAAGGCCGACCTGACGCCGGCGATCATCGCCAAGGCCATTGCCAAGCGCCTGAAGAAGCTGGGTGTGCCGGCCGATGTGGCCGCGCGCATGGACGAGCGCATCGCCGTCATCACCGCCAAGGAACAGGCGCTGGCCGCGCTCGAAGTGAAGACCGGCGACCGCACGCCGTGGTTCTGCTCGGGCTGCCCGCACAACACCTCGACCCGCGTGCCCGAGGGCTCGCGCGCGGTGGCCGGCATCGGCTGCCACTACATGGTCAACTGGATGCCGGGCCGCCGCACCGAGACCTTCACGCAGATGGGCGGCGAGGGCGTGCCCTGGGTCGGCCAGGCGCCGTTCACCAACGAGCAGCACATCTTCTCGAACCTGGGCGACGGCACCTACTTCCACAGCGGCATCCTGGCGATCCGCCAGTCGATCGCCTCGGGTGTCAACATCACCTACAAGATCCTCTACAACGACGCGGTCGCGATGACCGGCGGCCAGCGCGTGGGCGAGCGACCCGAGGGCCACTCGGTGCTGCAGATCATGAACAGCGTGGTCAGCGAAGGCGTGTCCAAGCTGGTGATCGTGACCGACGAGCCGGGCAAGTACGACGGCGTGGCACTCTCCCCCGGCGTCACCGTGCACCACCGCGACGAGCTGGACCACATCCAGCGCGAGTTCCGTGAGCTCAAGGGCACCACCGCGATCATCTACGACCAGACCTGCGCGACCGAGAAGCGCCGCCGCCGCAAGCGCGGCACGATGGCCGACGTCGAGAAGCGTGTCGTCATCAACGAGCTGGTCTGCGAAGGCTGCGGCGACTGCTCGGTGCAAAGCAACTGCGTCTCGGTCGAGCCGCTGGAAACCGAGTTCGGCCGCAAGCGCCAGATCAACCAGAACTCCTGCAACAAGGACTTCTCTTGCGTGAAGGGCTTCTGCCCGAGCTTCGTCACCGTCGAAGGCGGACAGCTCAAGGGCTCGAAGAAGGGCGAGAAGACACGCCCGAACCCGTTCACGCTGCCGCCGATTCCGCAGCCGACGCTGCCGGTGGCCGAGCAGGCCTGGGGCATCGTCGTCGCCGGCGTCGGCGGCACCGGCGTCATCACGATCGGCCAGCTGCTCGGCATGGCCGCGCACCTGGAAGGCAAGGGCATCGTCACGCAGGACGCGGCGGGCCTGGCGCAAAAAGGCGGCGCGACCTGGAGCCATGTGCAGATCGCCGAGAACCAGGACGCGATCCACACCACCAAGGTCGACACCGCCAAGGCCGACCTGATCATCGGCTGCGATGCGATCGTCGCGGCGAGCAAGACGACGCTGAGCGCGATGCACCCGGAGCGCACGTTCGTTGCGCTGAACAACCACTCGACGCCGACGGCCAGCTTCGTCACCGACACCGAGTGGACCTTCCCGGCCGGCCAGTGCGAGCAGGCGATCTCGGCTGCGGTGGGTGCGAACCACTTCGCCACCTTCGACGCCGAAGAAGCCGCCACGCAGCTGCTGGGCGACTCGATCTACACCAACCCGCTGATGCTGGGCTTTGCCTGGCAGCATGGCCGCATCCCGCTCAGCCACGCGTCGCTGATGCGCGCGATGGAGCTGAACGGCGTGCAGATCGAGAAGAACAAGGACGCCTTCGAATGGGGCCGTCGTTGCGCGCACGACCTGGCGTCGGTCAAGGCGCTGTTCAAGGCCGCCGCGGTGATCCAGTTCGTCAAGCGCCCGTCGCTCGACGAGATGATCACCAAGCGCGTCGAGTTCCTGACCGGCTACCAGCATGAAGCGTATGCAGCCGAGTACAGGGCCTTCGTCGACAAGGTGCGAGCCGCCGAAGCCAAGCTCGGCACGGGCACGCGCCTGAGCGAAGCCGTGGCCCGCTACCTGTTCAAGCTGATGGCCTACAAGGACGAGTACGAGGTCGCCCGCCTGCACACCGATGCGAGCTTCCTGGCCAAGGTCAACGCGCAGTTCGAAGGCGACTTCAAGCTGGTGCACCACCTGGCGCCGCCGCTGTTCGCGAAGAAGAACGACCAGGGCGAACTGATCAAGAAGCCGTTCGGCCCGTGGATGCGCTCGGCCTTCGGCCTGCTGGCCAAGATGAAGGGGCTGCGTGGCACCACGTTCGACATCTTCGGCTATACCGAAGAACGCCGCACCGAGCGGGCGCTGATCGGCGAGTACCGCGCGGCGATCGACGAGCTGCTGGCTGGGCTGTCGGCCGACAAGCTGGCACTGGCGGTCGAGATCGCCAAGCTGCCGGAAGACATCCGCGGCTACGGTCACGTGAAGGAGCGCCACCTGAAGACGGCACGCGCCAAGTGGAGCGAGCTGATGGCGCGTTGGCGCACGGCCGCCAAGCAGCCAGCGGCACAAGCGGTCTGATCGATTCGCAAGGACTGTTTGAAACGACTGTTTCGACCTTTCCGAGAACGCCGTCGCCACCAAGCGACGGCGTTACGTCCTGAGGCTGTTTTGGTGAGCCGCCTCTACGGCGGCGTCCGGACAATCCGCCCGCAATCGCGGATGCGGTTGTTCAACAATGACTCAGGAATGGTTGTGATGAGAAAGATTGCTTTTGCGTTGGCCGCCGCGATGGGCTGCCTGTTGTCCACCGCCGGCCACGCCGCGGGTTATGTCGGCGGCAACATTGGCGCGGGCCACATCGAAGTCGACTGCGACGGCACGGACTCGTGCAAGAACTCGACGACGTCGTACAAGCTGGTCGGTGGCTACGAGCTGACCAGCAACCTGTACGGTGAACTCGGCTATATCGACTTTGGCAAGGCCAAGGCCACGACGACGGTGCTCGGCCAGAGCGTCAGGACGACCGCGCGCGCCAGCGGTTTGATGCTCGGCCTGGCCTACCAGGTTCCGTTCGGCGAGAACTGGTTCGGCAACGTGCGCCTGGGCGCCATCAACATGGAAACCAAGCTGCGCGCCTCGGCACCGGGCCTCAGCGCCTCGGATTCGGAGACGAACGTCAAGGCCTACGTCGGCCTCGGCTTCGGCTACTCGTTCAACCCGAACCTGAAGTTCGTCGGCGACGCCGACTTCAGCCGCGCCGAGTACGACGACGACGAAGCCAGCGTCCGTTCGCTGTCGCTGGGCGTGCGCTACGACTTCTGATCTTCGCCGCTGAAGCACGGCCAGCCAGGCGCCACCCGGGTTTCCCGGGTGGCGTTTTCTTTTACAGTCCCGCCCGATGCCTGCCCGAACCCAAGACCTCGCCGGCGCCACGATGTCCGAACACGACGGCGTGCGCTACCTTCACCTCGACTCCCCCTGGGTGCAGGGCGCGATGCGCCTGTCGCAACCCCAATCGCTGGAGCTCGAATACATCCAGCGCATGATGGCGTGGATGCTGTGGCGACCCGAAGGCGAGGTGAGCAAGGGCCACGCGGTGCAATTGGGCCTGGGCGCCGGCTCGATCACGCGTTTTTGCCACAAGGTGTTGCGGATGAAGACCACGGTGGTCGAGATCAACCCCACAGTGATCGGCGCCAACCGGCTGTGGTTTCGCTTGCCGGCCGACGATGCGCGGTTGACGGTGGTCGAAGACGACGCGGCCCGCTGGGTGGCCGACGCCGCACACATCGGCGTCGCGCAGGTGCTGAATGTGGATCTGTACGACCACGAGGCCGCCGCGCCGGTGCTCGACGACGAAGATTTCTACGCCGACTGTCGCAATGTGTTGGACGCCGACGGCGGCGTGATGACCGTCAACCTGTTCGGCCGTGACACCAGCTTCGACCGCAGCGCCAACCGCATCGCTGCCGTGTTCGGCCGCGACCAGGTCTGGAGCCTGCGGCCCACGCGCGAGGGCAACACCGTGATCGTGGCCGCACGCGATGTAAAGGTGCCCGACCGCGAGACCTTGACCGCGCGGGCCGCTAACATCGAAGAGCGCTATGGCCTGCCGGCGCGCAAGTGGCTGCGGATGGTCCGGCCCTTGCCCGTTGAACCGATTTGAACCGAGCCTCTCATGACCGCATCGACCCAATCGCCCACCGGCACCACGCCCCGCCCCGCGGTGCCGCCGAAGGGTCGGTTGGACATGCGGCAGCTGCTGAAGTGGCTGCGTGACGACGGCGTGCTGGCGCCACAGGAGGCCGATGTGCTGGCCAAGCGCTTTGGCCAGGCCGGCTCCAGCCTGCACCCGCTGCTGCGGTTGGGGGGCGCGGGGCTGAAGGATGTGCGCGACGGCAGTGCACTCGACACCGAGATCCTGACGCGCTGGCTGGCCGCCCGCTTCGGCCTGCCATTCCAGCGCATCGACCCCTTGCGTGTCGATGCCAGCAAGGTGGCCGACGTGATGTCGCTGGCCTACGCCGAGACGCGGCGCGCGCTGCCGCTGAACGTCGGCGCGCAAGAGATCACCATCGCCACGTGTGAACCGTTCGACGTGGCCTGGCTGCCGGACATCGAGGCCCACACCCGCCGCCCGATCAAGCTGGTGCTCGCGACACCCGACGACGTGTCGCGCTTCACGACCGAGTTCTACGCACTGGCCGCCAACGTGCGCGTGGCCAAGAAGACCGGCGACCTGGCGGCCTCGGCGGTCAGCTTCGAACAATTGGTCGACCTGGGCAAGATCAAGGACCATGCGCTCGACGCCAACGACCAGGGCGTGGTGCAGATCGTCGACTGGCTGTGGCAATACGCCTTCGAGCAGCGCGCGAGTGACATCCATCTCGAACCCCGCCGCGACACCGGCGTGATCCGCTTCCGCATCGACGGCGTGCTGCATCTCGTGCACCAGGTGCCGGCGCCAGTGATGGCCGCCATGACCGCCCGCATCAAATTGCTGGGACGCATGGACGTGGTCGAACGCCGCCGCCCGCAGGACGGCCGCATCAAGACGCGCCGGCCGGACAACGTGCCCGGTGGTGGCGCCGAAGTCGAAATGCGCTTGTCAACCCTGCCCACGGCTTTCGGCGAGAAGGTCGTGATGCGGATCTTCGACCCTGGCACCGTCGACAAGCCCTTCGATGCGCTCGGCTTCTCGGCCGACGAGGCGCGGCGCTGGAAGGAGTTGATCGAGCATCCGCACGGCATCATCCTCGTCACCGGCCCGACCGGCTCGGGCAAGACGACCACGCTGTACTCGACGCTGAAGAAGCTGGCGACCGAAGAGGTCAACGTTTGCACGGTCGAAGACCCGATCGAAATGGTCGAGCCGGCCTTCAACCAGACGCAGGTGCAACCGGCGCTCGACCTTGGTTTTGCCGACGGCCTGCGTGCGCTGATGCGGCAGGATCCGGACATCATCATGGTCGGCGAAATCCGTGACCTGGAGACCGCCGAGATGGCGATCCAGGCTTCGTTGACCGGCCACCTGGTGTTTTCGACGGTGCATACCAACGACGCGCCAGCCTCCATTACTCGCCTGATCGACCTGGGCGTGCCGCCTTACCTGATCACCGCGACGGTGATCGGTGTGCTGGCGCAGCGGCTGACGCGCACGTTGTGCCCCAGCTGCAAGCAGCCCGACGCGGCGGTCTCGGTCGAGGCGCTGCAAACGCTCGCGGCGCCGTGGCGCCTGGCTGGCACCATCCGCCCGCACAAGGCGGTGGGCTGCCCGGCCTGCCGCGGCACCGGCTACCGCGGCCGCGCCGCGCTGTACGAGCTGATGATGATGACCGAGCCGGCGCGCGCGGCCATCCACCCGCACCTGGACACCGCGCGCCTGCGCCGCCACGCCGTCAGCGAAGGCATGCAGCCTTTGCGCGTGGCGGGCTTGGCCAAGGTGGCGCAGGGGCTGACCTCGCTGGAAGAAGTGCTGCGCTGCACCCCGCGTTGGGAGAGCGAGACCGCATCCTGAGGCGCGTCCGCCGGCCGGCTCGACACGGTGCCACCGGGGCCACGCGAGGTGGTCTGTGCCTGCGTACGCGCGCCAGGCGCTGCGCTCACTCCTTACGTGTAATCCACAGCGGCGCTGGCAGGGGTGCTCCCTAGAATCCGCCGAACCCCTGTACCCACCTCAGTTTTCCCGAGGAGACAGCCCGTGAAAGTGAAAAGCCAAAGGGACTTCTGGTCCGGGCTGATGTTCGTTGTCGTTGGCGGTGCTTTCGCCATCGGCGCGCTGAACTACAACTTCGGCAGTTCAGCGCGACCTGGGCCCGCGTACTTCCCATTCGGCCTCGGGGTGCTGCTGGCCTTGCTGGGCGGAATGATCCTGTTCGAGGCGCTGACCATCGAGACCGAAGACGGTGAGCCGATTGGCGCCTTTGCCTGGAAGCCGCTGGCCGTGATCCTCGTGTCGGTCGTGGTCTTCGGCTTCGCGCTGCCGCGGCTGGGCATGGTCGTCTCGCTGCCGCTGCTGGTGCTGATGTCGGCCTACGCGAGCGAAGAGCACACCTGGCTCGGGTCGATCATCAACGCAGTGGTCTTGACCATCATGTCCTGGGCCATCTTCGTGCTCGGGTTGAAGCTCACCATCCCGATGTGGCCGAGCTTCATCGGCGGCTGAGAACGAGGACACACCGAACATGGACCTGATTCACAACCTCGGGCTCGGTTTCCAGACCGCGTTCACGCTGACCAACATCCTTTACGCCTTCGGCGGCGCCTTGCTTGGCACGCTGATCGGTGTGCTGCCGGGCCTGGGGCCCGTCGCGACGATTGCGATGCTGCTGCCGTCGATCTACGCGCTCGATGCCACGCCTGCGCTGATCATGCTCGCCGGCATCTACTACGGCGCGCAGTACGGCGGCTCGACGACCGCGATCCTGATCAACGTGCCGGGCGAATCGAGCTCGGTCGTGACCGCGATCGACGGCTACCAGATGGCGCGCAAGGGTCGTGCCGGTGCCGCGCTGGCCGCCGCGGGCCTGGGCTCGTTCTTCGCCGGCTGCGTCGGCACGGTCATCATTGCGGCCTTCGCACCGCCATTGACCGAACTGGCCTTCCAGTTCGGCCCGGCCGAGTACTTTTCGCTGATGACACTCGGCCTGATCGGCGCGGTGGTGCTGGGCTCCGGCTCGCTGGTCAAGGCGATTGCGATGATCTTGCTGGGCTTGCTGCTGGGCCAGATCAACACCGACGTGATCTCCGGCGTACCTCGCTACAGCTTCGACATCGCGGAGCTGACCGACGGCATTGCGTTCGTCACGATCGCGATGGGCGTGTTCGGCTTCGGCGAGATCATCGCCAACCTGGGCCGCCCGGCTGAGCACCGCGAGGTGTTTACTAAGCACGTCACCGGCCTGTGGCCGACGCGGCAGGATTTCAAGGATGCCTTCCCTGCCGTGTTGCGCGGCACGACGCTCGGCTCAATGCTGGGTGTGCTGCCCGGCGGCGGCGCGCTGCTGGCCTCGTTCGCCGCCTACACGGTCGAGAAAAAGATGAAGGGCCGTCCGGGCGAGGTGGCCTTCGGCAAGGGCAACATCCGCGGCGTCGCGGGCCCCGAAGCGGCCAACAACGCTGGCGCGCAGACCAGCTTCATCCCGATGCTGACGCTGGGCATACCCCCGAATGCAGTGATGGCGCTGATGGTCGGTGCGATGACGATCAAGGGCATCCAGCCCGGTCCGCAGGTGATGACCAGCAACCCTGAACTGTTCTGGGGTTTGATCGCGTCGATGTGGATCGGCAACCTGATTCTGGTGGTCCTGAACCTGCCGCTGATCGGCATCTGGATCAAGCTGCTGACCGTGCCCTACCGCCACCTGTTCCCGGCGATCCTGGTGTTCTGCTGTATCGGCCTGTATACGCTGAACAACAACAACTTCGACGTATACGTGGCGGCCGGCTTCGGCCTCGTCGGTTACCTGTTCTACAAGCTCGGCTGCGAGCCAGCGCCGCTGCTGCTGGGCTTCATCCTCGGCCCGATGATGGAAGAGAACCTGCGCCGCGCATTGCTGCTGTCGCGTGGCGACTGGTCGGCCTTCGTGACCCGGCCGTTGTCGGCGGGCCTGTTGCTGGCAGCGCTCGCGATGATCGTGGTGGTGATGCTGCCGTCAATCAAGAGCAAGCGCGAAGAAGCGTTCCAAGACGCCGATTGATGGAGCCCCCACGCGCGCACCCCTTCCGGGGTGCGCCTTGCAGGCCGCGACGGGCCAGAGGCCCGGCCCCTCGGCAGGGGTCATGTCTGGCCTCGGCCCCCTCGGGGCATCGAAGGGGCTCGCGCGGTGGACCGGCCAAGTCGGATCCGCGCACGCCACTTGAAGGGGGGGGGCGGCGCTGCGTGTGCGCCCGCGGGGCCGGTCGGATCTGCGCGACCCCGTTGGTTGAGGGCCCGCTTGCGCGGGCCTTTCTCGTTCCATCGTCTTTGACGCGACACTAGCCTTGTGACGACTGAGCCTGCCGCCCCACCTGCAGACGACAAGGCCGACCCCGCCCACTCGACCTCGGCATTGGCGCCGTTCTCGACGCCGCTGTTCCGCATGCTGTGGCTGGCCTGGCTGGCGGCCAACATCACGATGTGGATGAACGACGTGGCGGCCGCCTGGCTGATGACCACGTTGACGACCAGCCCGGTGCTGGTGGCGCTGGTGCAGACGGCGTCGACGCTGCCGGTCTTCCTGCTGGGCCTGCCCAGCGGGGCGTTGGCCGATATCCTGGACCGGCGGCGCTACTTCGCCGCCACCCAGCTGTGGGTGGCGCTGAACGCGGTGGTGCTCGCGGCGTTGTCACTGGCCGACGCGTTGACGGCGCCGCTGCTGATCGCCTTGACCTTCACCAACGGCATCGGCCTGGCGATGCGCTGGCCGGTCTTCGCAGCGATCGTGCCCGAGATCGTGCCACGCCACCACATGCCACAGGCGCTGGCGCTCAACGGCGTCGCGATGAACCTGTCGCGCATCGTCGGGCCGGTGGTGGCCGGTGCCATCCTCGCGGCCACCTCGAGTGCCTGGGTCTTCGTGCTCAACGCACTGCTGGCTTTCGGTGCCTTCATCCTGATCCTGCGCTGGAAGTCGCAGCACAAGGAAAGCGCGCTGCCCGGCGAACGTTTCGTCGGCGCGATGCGCGTCGGGTGGCAGCACGTGATGCAGTCGCCGCGCATGAAGGCGGTGCTGCTGCGCATCTTCTTGTTCTTCCTGCAGTCGACTGCGCTGATGGCGCTGCTACCGTTGATCGCCAAGGGCCTGCACGGGGGCGGGCCTGGCAGCTTCACGGTGATGCTGGCCTGCCTGGGGGCCGGGGCCATCACGGCAGCGCTGCTGTTCCCCAGGTGGCGCGCGCGCTTCGACCGCGACCAGTTCGTCCGCTACGGCACGCTGGTGCACGCGGCGATGTCGTTGGTCGTGATCTTCTCGCCCGAGATCTGGCTGGCGCTGCCGGCGATGGTGATCGCCGGCATGGCCTGGATCTCGACCGCCAACTCGTTGACCATCTCGGCCCAGCTGGCGTTGCCGAACTGGGTGCGGGCGCGCGGCATGTCGATCTACCAGATGGCGTTGATGGGCGGCTCGGCGGCCGGTTCGCTGCTGTGGGGCCAGGTGGCCGGCTTCAGCAGCGTGCGCACCGCGGTGATTGCGGCCGCGGTGTTCGGGCCGCTCGCGCTGCTGGCCACGCGCCGCGTATCGGTCGAGGGCGGCGGCGACGAAGACCTGACGCCGGCCCAGCCAGCCAGCGTGCCCGAGGTGGCGATCAACGTGGCGCCGGACGACGGGCCGGTGATGGTCTCGGTCGAGTACCAGATCGACCCGGCGCGCGCCGAAGATTTCGCGCGCGTGATGCAGATGACCCGCCGTGCCCGCCTGCGCCAGGGTGCTTTGACCTGGGCGCTGCTGCGCGACACCTCGGTGCCGGGCCGATACATCGAATACTTCGTGGACGAGAACTGGATCGAGCACCAGCGCCGGCTGGAGCGCTTCACCGCTTCGGACATCGGCCTGCGCGAGCAGCGCCTGGCCTTTCACCTCGGCGATGCGCCACCCAAGGTCAAGCGTTACGTCGCCGAGCGCCTGGTGGGCTGATCGCCCGGCAAGCCGACGCGATTGCCCCTGCGGCAAGCCGGCCATCGCCGAATGGAAAGGGTGCCACGGGCGTCTGGTGGCAGACTCTGTCGCTTGCCTTTCACTGGCGACGCTGCACCATAAGGCCTGCTGCCATGAGACACGACTTCCACTGGTCGACCGGTTACGCCTCCACCCGCGCGCCGGTCTTCGCGCGCAACATCGTGGCCACTTCGCACCCGCTGGCCGCCCAGGCTGGCTTGCGCATGCTGGCCGCCGGCGGCAATGCCGTCGACGCCGCGGTGGCCACGGCGGCGGTGATGACGCTGGTCGAGCCGTGCAGCAATGGCCTCGGCTCCGACGCGTTCGCGATCGTCTGGGACGGCCAGCGCCTGCAGGGCCTGAACGCCTCCGGCCATGCGCCTGCCGCGTGGACACCCGAATACTTCCGCCAAAAAGGCACCGCCGACCAGAAGGCCCCGCCGGCGCGCGGTTGGGGCGCGGTGACGGTGCCCGGCGCCGTCTCGGCTTGGGCGGCCTTGTCCGAGCGCTTCGGCCAACTGCCGTTTGCCGACCTGCTGGCGCCGGCGATCGAGATCGCCGAGCGCGGCTATGCGGTGCCGGTCATCGTGCAGCAGAAATGGCTGCTGGCATCGCGTGTGCACGAGCTGGTCAGCCAACCCGGTTTCGCCGAAACCTTCCTGCCACGGGGCCGTGCGCCCGAGGTGGGCGAGCTGTTTCGCTTGCCGGCCGCGGCCAAGGCCTTGCGCCTGATCGCCGAAACGAAGGCCGAAGCTTTCTACCGTGGCGAGATCGCCGCCGCCATCGCGCGCCAGGCCCAGGAGCAGGGCGGTGCGATGAGCGAAGCCGATCTGGCCGCCTACCGCCCCGAATGGGTCGACACGATCGAGATCGATTACCGACACGGCTACCGGCTGCACGAGATCCCGCCGAACGGCCAGGGCATCGCTGCGCTGATGGCGCTCGGCATCTTGCGCCACTTCGACATCGGCGGCCTCGACCCCGATGGCGTCGAGAGCCAGCACCTGCAGATCGAGGCGATGAAGCTCGCCTTTGCCGACACTTACCGCTACGTCAGCGATCCCGCGAGCATGGGGCTGCGGCCAGCTGACCTGCTCGACGACACCTACCTGGCCGAGCGTGCGCGCCTGGTCGACCCGAAGCGGGCGCAGGATTTCCAGGCCGGCAACCCCGTCAAGGGCGGCACGATCTACCTCACTGCGGCCGACGAGCGCGGCATGATGGTCAGCTTCATCCAGAGCAACTACATGGGCTTCGGCTCCGGCGTCGTCGTGCCCGAGTACGGCGTCAGCCTGCAGAACCGCGGCCATGGCTTCACGCTCGACGAGCGGCACCCTAACGTCGTCGGTCCTCGCAAGCGTCCGTTCCACACCATCATCCCGGCTTTCCTGATGCGCGACGGTGAGCCGCAGATGAGCTTTGGCGTGATGGGCGGCAACATGCAGCCGCAAGGCCATCTGCAGACGCTGGTGCGCATGCTCGACTACCACCAGAGCCCGCAGGCCGCGTGCGACGCGCCGCGCTGGCGTTTCAACCGGGGCCGGGCGCTGAACGCCGAGCGGTCAATGCGGCCGGACACGCTGGCCGGGCTGCAGGCGCTGGGCCACCAGTTCGAAGGCTTGGACGACAGCTACATGGACTTTGGTGCCGGCCAGTTCATCTGGCGCCAGGGCGATCCGGCGGTCGAAGGGTATGTGGCGGCGAGTGATCCGAGGCGGGATGGTGCGGCGGTGGGGTTCTGAGGAGTGGTCGTTGCTGTTCGTCGGCGAGGGCTGTGCGGGCCGATGAGGGGTACCCGCCGGGCCTCATTGAGAAATCGGCCCAACGGGCACCCCTCACCGGCCAGGCGACGTGGGTGCTGTGCGAAGGCGAGCGTGAGTCGAGTGGATGTGGACAGCATCGCTGTTGAAGGGACGAGGCGCGATGCGCGTTGAGGATTTGAGCCCCGGCTGGCGCACTGACTTTCTGCGCCATCGTGTGGATGCCGAAGTGCGTGAGCTGCCGGATTGCCTGGCGGTGCGCAGCCCTGGGCAAGAAAACTTCTACTGGGGCAACTGCCTGATGCTGCCGGCGCTGCCGAACGATGCCGATCTGGATCACTGGCTGCGTCGGTTCGATGAAGAAGTGGCGGCGGGCCGGCCTGGGGTTCGGCATGTGGCCATCGGCATCAATTGCGAGCCGCCGCCGGAAGACGCGCTGCCGAGCTGGGTGGCGGCTGGTTTCGATCGCATTGAAGTGCACACGATGATGCTGCGGCCCGGTCAGCTGCGCGTCCCACGCGAAGCGCAGGCCGGGCCGCTGCAGCTGCGGCGCATGACGCTGCCCGATGGCATCGCGGCCCACGTCGAGTTGCAGTTGTCGGACACGTTCGGCTTCGAGCCGGTCGGCTACCGGGTGTTTCGCCTGCGTCAGATGGAGCGCTTCGCCAAGCTGCAAGCTGGTGGTCTGGCTGACTGGTTCGGGTTGTGGTGCGACGGCACCCTGGTCGCCGACTGTGGCCTTCTCTACGACGGAAAGCTGGGCCGCTTCCAGAACGTGATGACGCATCCGGACTGGCGCCGCCGAGGGCTGTGCAGCACGCTCGTGCACGGGGTGTGCCGTTTCGGATACGAGGAGCGCGGCCTCGGCGAGCTGCTGATGTGCGCCGACCCCGATGACGTGGCGATCGGACTCTACGAGTCGCTGGGCTTCGTGAGCTTCGGCCGCGAATGGGGCCTGCAGCGCTATCCGCAGGAGGACGCCGATGCGCGGCGTTCGGTGCGCCTGGGCAAGGACGCTGCTGCTGCATGACCGTCGCCAGTGCCGCCGTGGCGGTCCCTTCCACGACTCCGCGCCGCTGGCCAGGGCTGGCGTTGGCCCTGGCCGGCTCGATCGCGTTCTCCGGCAAGGCGGTGATCGTCAAGCTCGCGTACCGACACGGTGTCGACCCGGTCACGCTGATCATGTACCGCATGCTGTTTGCGCTGCCGCTGTTCGGCTTGCTGGCCTGGTGGGCCGGGCGCGGCAAGCCGGGGCTGACGCGGCGCGAGATGCTGGCACTGGTCGGCCTGGGTTTCTCGGGCTACTACCTCGCGAGCCTGCTGGACTTCATGGGCCTCGCGCTGGTCAGCGCCAGCCTGGAGCGGCTGGTCCTCTACCTCAACCCGACGATCGTGCTGGGCCTGTCGGCGCTGTTCCTCGGCAAGAAGGTCAGTGCGCGGCAGATGCTGGCGCTGGCGGTCAGCTACGCCGGCGTCGCGCTGGTGTTCGGGCAGGAGCTGAAGCTCGAAGGCGATGGCGTTGCAGCCGGCACGGCGCTGGTGTTCGGCAGCGCGGTGAGCTACGCGGTCTACCTGGTGCTCAGCGGCGAATGGGTGCAGCGCCTGGGGGCGATGCGCTTGGCCGGCTGGGCAGGCTGCGTGGCCTGCGTGTTCTGCATTGCCCACTTCCTGGTCGTCAACCCGCTCGCGTCGGCGCAGGTGACCGAGCCGGTGCTGTGGTTGTCGGTGCTGAACGCGACGGCTTGCACGGTTGCGCCGGTGTGGATGGTGATGATGGCGATCGAGCGCATCGGCCCGGGCCTGGCTTCACAGGCCGGCATGATCGGCCCGATGAGCACCATCGCGATGGGCGTGGTGTTCCTCGACGAGCCGTTCACGCCGCCGCTCGTGGCCGGCACCGCGCTGGTCCTGGCTGGTGTGTGGCTGCTGGCGCGGGCCCCTGCGCCCACGAGGAGTTGAGATGTTGATTTCCGGCGCTTGCCATTGCGGCAATCTTGCGTTTCAGCTGAACTGGTCGCCCGAGCCGGCCGAGATCCCGGCGCGGGCCTGTGGCTGCACCTTCTGCGTCAAGCACGGTGGTGTCTGGACGTCGTGCCAGACCGGCTCCTTGAAGGTTGCGGTGAAGGAGCCGGCGCAGGTCTCGACCTACGCCTTCGGCACGAAGACCGCGGACTTTCACGTCTGCACGCGTTGCGGTGTCGTGCCGGTCGTCAGCTGCCGGCTCGACGGCAGGCTCTATGCGGTCGTCAACGTCAATACCTTCGAAGGCGTGCCCAGCGAGCTGCTCAGACGCTCGCCGGCCAGCTTCGACGGCGAGGACGAAGCGACGCGGCTGGCGCGACGTCGGCGACACTGGATCCCCGATGTCGAATTCGTGAATGCCTGAACACGCCATGCTGTCGACCTTCGTCACCATCTGGCTGCTGCACGTGGCCGCGCTGATCACGCCGGGCGCCAATGTGCTGCTGGTGTCGCAACTGGCGGCCAGTGGTCAGCGGCAGGCTGCGATGCGGGCCGCTCTTGGGGTAGCCACTGGCGCGGCGGTCTGGGCTGGTGCGGCGGTGGCGGGGGTCCAGGCGCTGTTCGCCGCTTTTCCCACCGTGCGGCTGATGCTGCAAGTCGCCGGCGCGCTGTACCTGCTGTACATCGCAACCCGGCTGTGGCGTGCCCAGGCCATGCCAGGCGGGCAGGCCGCCGCCGGTCTGCCCGCCTGGCGCGCCTACCGCCTGGGCCTGCTGACCAACCTGTCCAACCCGAAATCGGCGCTGTTTTTTGGCAGCGTGTTCTCGGCCGCGCTGCCGCCCGAGCCGGGTGCGCCCGTGCTGGTGGCCTCGGTGACCTTGATCGTGTGCAATGCGCTGGCCTGGCATGTGGCGCTGGCCTATGTGTTCTCGCGCCGCCGCGTGCAGGCCGGCTACGCCGCGCAGCGGGGCATCGTTGGCCGTCTGGCCGGCGCAGCGCTCGGTGCGCTCGGCGTGAGCCTGTTGTTCGCCTCGCTGCGCGAGGCGCGGCGTTGAGGGCCGCGCCGATGACCGCGCGTCAATCGATCGGCCTGGTATCGCTGGTCGTGCGCGACTACGACGAGGCCCTGGACTTCTACGTCGGCGTGCTCGGGTTCGAGCTGGTCGAAGATTCGTTCGTGCCCGAGCAGAACAAACGCTGGGTCGTCGTCGCGCCGCCAGGTGCGCGCGAGACCCGGCTGCTGCTGGCCAAAGCGAGCAACGATGAACAGGCTTCGCGCATCGGCAACCAGACCGGCGGCCGGGTGTTCCTGTTCCTGTGCACCGATGACTTGCGGCGCGATCATGCGGCCTACTCGGCCAAGGGCGTGGTCTTCGTGCGGCCGCCGGTCGAGCAGCCCTACGGCACCGTCGCGGTGTTCGAGGACATGTACGGCAACCAGTGGGATCTGTTGCAGCCGAAGGCGGCGGCCCCTGAGACCAACAACGAGGAGCGGTGATGGACCTGGGGCTGAAGGGCAAGTGGGCGCTGGTCTGCGCAGCGAGCAAGGGGCTGGGCAAGGGTTGCGCGAAGGCCCTGGTGGCCGAGGGCGTCAACGTGGTGATCACCGCGCGAGGAGTCGACGCGCTGCATGAGACCGCGGCCGAGTTGCGCAAGCTGAACCCGAACGTCGTCGTGCGGCCCGTGGCCGGCGACATCACCACCGAAGAGGGCCGGGCCGCCGCACTGGCGGCGGCGCCGCAGGTGGACATCCTGGTCAACAACGCGGGGGGCCCACCGCCGGGTGATTTTCGCGAGTGGGACCGCGAGCAATGGATCGCCGCGCTCGACGCCAACATGCTGACGCCGATCGCGCTGATCAAGTCGACTGTCGACGCGATGGCGCAGCGCGGTTTCGGTCGCGTCGTCAACATCACCTCGGCCGCCGTGAAGGCACCGATCGACACGCTGGGCCTGTCCAATGGCGCGCGCAGCGGCCTGACCGGCTTCGTCGCCGGCCTCGCTCGCCAGCCACGCCTGGCCGGCCGCAACGTGACGATCAACAACCTGCTGCCCGGCCCGTTCGACACCGACCGGCTGCGCAAGACCGTGCAGGCCGCCGCCGAGCGCCAGGGCCGTCCGGTTGAATCGGTGTGGGACCAGCGGCGGCTGGGGGTGCCGGCACAGCGCTATGGCACCGCCGACGAATTCGGGGCCGCGTGCGCGTTCCTCTGCAGCGTACACGCCGGCTTCATCACCGGGCAGAACTGGCTGCTTGATGGTGGGCTCTATCCCGGCACTTACTGATCCTCCCGGCCCATGAGCGGGCCGGGCATTCACCAGCAAAAATCGGCCACGCGCGGTCCCCGGAGTCGGGTACGGCAATTGCCGGTCTGACGGGGTCCCCAGGGAGTCGGCCGCGGTCCGCCGCCGGCCGCGACGACTCACACCCACCGGCCCCCCAAAAATGCGGCAACCAGCAAGATCGCCCGGCGGTCGAATCTGCTGTCTTCTGCTGGTGGCCTGGCTGGTGGCCGCTGCCGCACGGGCGGAAACCGCGTGGTCAGAACGGGCCGACCCGGTCTTCCGGCAGGTCGTGGCGGGCACGCTCTCCTTCGTGACGCTGGGGCAGGATTCCGGTGGCTTCATCTGGCTCGGCACGCAAAGCGGGCTGCTTCGGTGGGATGGCTACAAGCTGCGCAGTTATCTGAGCGATGTCAGCGTCGCGGGCGCCTTGCCTGACAGCTTCATCCTGTCGCTGCACACCGATCAGGCGGGCCGCTTCTGGGTCGGCACCAGTGCCGGCGGCCTGGTCCGCTACGACGCTGCGCAGGACCGCTTCGTCTCGCCGCTGGCCACGCAGGCGGCGTTGTCGCGCCACAGCGTCTTCGCGATGGCGGACGATGGCCCGCACGGCCTGTGGGTGGCCACCGGCGGTGGCCTGGACCATCTGGACACGCGGACCGGGGCAGTGCAGCCGCACGCGAAATTCGCAGGGCCGCAAGGGTTGCCCGACCGACCGGCGCATGCCGTCGCCGTCGATGCTGCCGGGGCGCTCTGGGTGGGCACCGACCGGGGTTTGTTCCGGCGTGCGTCGGAGACGAGCCGTTTCGAGCCGGTGGTCCTGGCGACGGCCGAGACTGCGCCGCCGGATGTGCGCAAGCTGCTGCTGGACAGCGACGGCCGCTTGTGGGTGGGCACCCGATCGTCCGGCATCTTCGTCGTCGAGAAAGGCGCCGCCGAGGCCGTGGTGCTGCGCGAACGCATCAAGGAGCCGTTGGACCATGACGCCGATGTCGTGTTCTCGATGGTGCAGGCGACACCCACCGAAGTGTGGATCGGCACCGAAGGCAGTGGGATTTTGCGGGTGGACACCGTCCGGTGGACGGTGCGGCGCGACAAGCACATCGAGGGCGTCAGCGCTAGTCTGCGGGACAACGACATCCATGCCTTGCTGCGCGATCGCCGCGGGATGGTGTGGGTGGGCTCGGACAGCGCCTTCAGCGTGCACGATCCTCGCCAAGACATCGTGATGAACTGGATGCACAGCGGCCGGGGTGGCATCAGCCACATGAACGTGCCGTCCGTACTGGCACTGCCGGACGGGCGGGTGTGGCTGGGCACTGGCGACGGTGGCGTGGACATCGTCCACGCCGCGCGAGGCAAGGTCGGGCGGCTGTCGCCTGACGCGCGGTCGCCCCGCACAGCCTTGCCGCCGGGGCGGGTGCTGTCGATGTCGCTGGCACCGTCGGGCGACATCTACCTGGGCACCCAGCACGGCCTCTATCGCGCGGACTCGACGGGCGCCGCGGTGCGCCGCCTCGAGGTGCCAGGCCGTTCGGCGGTGCAGGCGGTTTGGGCGATGGCGTGGCAGGGAGACCGCTTGTGGATCGGTGGTTCGGATGGGCTCTGGGTGACGCAGCCGCAGCCCACCACGACGACCCTCACCCCCCTGCTTCGCGAGGAGGGGCATCGGCTGCCCGACCACCGCATCAGCGCCCTGCTTCCCGGGCCCGATTCGACGATGTGGGTCGGCACGCGCTCAGGCCTGGTGCGATTGCAGCCGCGCGACATGTCGGTGTCGCGCCTGCCGCCGGAACGGATCGGCCGCATCGGCGTTCCTGCCGGCTTCATTTCTTCGCTGGTCTATGACCACCAGGGCCGTTTGTGGATCGGGGCCTTCGGCGCTGGGGTGCGGGTGGTGACCTGGGCGTCCGACAGTGCCGAGCCCGATATCCGTCGGGTCACGGCGACCGAAGGACTGCCGCACAACAGCGTCAACATGGTGCTGATCGATCAGGCGGGCGTCGGCTGGGTCAGCACGGACAAGGGCCTCGCCCGCATCGATTCGACAACGCTGCAAGCCCAGGCCATCGGCGTGGAGCAGGGCCTGGGAATCCCGATGTACTGGACCAACGCCGGCGCGTTGACGGCCGATGGTGAAGTGCTCTTCGGCGGCATGGGCGGCTTGGCGATCGTTGCGCCGTCGCGTGCGATGAACGAGTCGTCGTACGTGGCGCCGGTCGTGGTCACCGAGTTGCGTGTCGGCGACCAGCCGCCGGTCATGAGCTACCCCGCGGATCGCGCACCGGTCGCGCCGCTGGCCATCGACCCGGCGCGGCGCAGCATCCTGGTGGAGTTCGCCGCGCTCGACTTCGCAGCACCGGAGCGCAATCGATACGAGCATCGACTGCGCGGCATCGATGACGAATGGCGAACGGTCGATGCCAGCCGCCGCGTCGCCATGTACACGAACCTGCCGGTGGGGCAGCACACGCTGGAGCTTCGCGCGGCCGGGCCGACGGGCCCTTGGTCGCCGATCCTTCGGATTCCGCTGGCCGTCGAGCCTGCCTGGCACGAGACCGCCTGGTTCAGGGGGGCGCTGGCCGTGATCGCCTGCGTCGCGCTGGTCGGGCTGGTCCATACCCGCACGATGTACCTGCGGCGGCGGCAACTGGTCTTGCAGGCACTGGTCGACGAGCGCACGCAGCAACTGCTCGAGAGTCAGCGTCAGCTCGAGAAGATCGCCTATTTCGACGGCCTGACTGGCTTGGCCAACCGCCGCCTCTTCAACGACGAATCGCGCCGGCTGCTGGCGCAGTCGCAGCGCACGGGAAGGGGTTTCGCATTGCTGCTCATCGACCTCGACCATTTCAAGCAGGTCAACGACACGCAGGGCCACGATGCCGGCGATGCCTTGCTGGTGGCCGTGGCGCTGCGCTTGCAGGCCGCCGTTCGAGAGACCGATCGGGTGGCTCGGCTGGGTGGTGACGAGTTCGCCGTTCTGTTGCACGACCTGGACGACGATGCCAACGTGGCCACCGTCTGCGAGCGGATCTTTGCCGCCTTCGCCGAGCCCGTCGAACACAACATGATTCGCCTGATGCCCCAAGGCAGCATTGGTGCGGCGCAGTGCCCGCGCCACGGTCAAACGCTGGACGTCCTGTACAAGGCGGCCGACATGGCCCTCTATGCGGCCAAGCGTGCGGGGCGCAATCGTTGGCAGATGTGCCCGGGAACCAGGATCGACGTGCCGGAACAGACGGCGTCGCTGTGATCCGGGTCTCGTCAAGCCTCGGTGGCGTAGGGGCGGTGGGCGTAGTACTTCGGAGTGCCTTCGAGGCGAACATGCAGCCAGGCCACGCCGCCGCCGGCGGTGCTGATCCACATCGGCGAGCCGGACAGTTGCTGCTGCGCCGTGACCGCGACGCACTGCCACAGCGCGTGCAACTGCAGCTCGGGCGCGGTGCGAACGAACGCGGCCAGGTGCGGGTAGGCGCACGCCGCATCGAGCTGCCGCGGCACCACCAGCGTCGCCGTGCGGCCGAGGTTCGGCAGCGGCAGCACCAGCGCGGCCGGGCCGGCGTTGGCAAAGTGTTCTGCAAACACCTGCGGTTCGGCTGGTGCCTGCAGGTACGGGTCGTGGACCAGCACGAACTCGAACGGACGATCGACGGTGGCCCGCGTGATCGGCGGCGTTTCCCAGCGGAACGATTCGAAGTCGGCCTGCGCCAGCAAGTTGCTCAGGTACTGCCTGAACGAGACATCGCCGGCCAGCAGGTCGAGCGCTTGTCGATAACTCAGCGGTTGCGTATCGCGGCTCAATGCATAGCGCGTGACCCGGCCTGCGGCGAGCGATTCACGTCGGTGGGAAAGCGTATCCATGGTCGATGGCCTGTCGGTACGGTGTCCGCATTCTGCGGGCGGCCGCGCTCAACCGGGTGCTGGTGCTGACACCGTGCAAAGCGGTGGCCAGGCGCCATCTCGTCGGGTCGGGCAGTAGCATCGACGTCTGCCGTGCGCCCGTGCATCGAGGAGGAAACCCACCATGAACCTGAGGCCATGGGCCCTGTGCGCCCTCGTCGCCTTCGCCACGCTTGGGGGAGGCGGCGTTCCGAATGCCACCGCGACGCAGCGCACCGAAACCGGCTTCTTGGACCGGTCGTTGGCGCTGGAAGGCGCCGAATACCCGTACCAGGTGTACGTGCCGCGCAGCTTCAGCCGCGCGACGAAGTGGCCGGTCATCCTGACGCTGCACGGCGGCGGGGAGTACGGCAGCGACGGGATCCGACCGACCGTGCATGGCGTGGCCGCCGCCATCCGCCAGCATCCCGAGCGCGTGCCGGCGATCGTCGTCTTTCCGCAGGCGCCCGCCGACGGCAAACCCGGCTGGCAACTCGACGCTGGCCGCGCGGCGCTGCGCGCGGTCGACGCCGCGATCGCCGAGTTCTCGGGCGATCCGGCGCGGGTCTACCTCACCGGTTACTCGGCCGGCGGCAATGGCGCCTGGTACCTCGCGTCACGGCACCCCGAACGCTTTGCCGCCGTCGCCGTGGCCTGCGGTTTCGTGACCGAGTTCAAGGGCCGGCAAAGCGGGGTCCGCTACCCCTCGCTGGCCCCGAAAGACGCGGCCGATCCGTACGCCGCCGTGGCGCGGCCGCTCGCCTCGCTGCCGATCTGGATCTTCCACGGTGACGCCGACAACGTCGTGGCGGTGGAGCAGTCGCGCCGCATGTTCGCCGCGCTGAAGGCGGCGGGCGCCAGCGTCCAGTACACCGAACTGCCCGGCGTCTCCCACGATGCGTGGACCCAGGCCTATGACCGGGCCGACCTGTTCGAGTGGATGTTGAAGCAGCGTCGCCACTGACGCCGCGGTGTCAATCTTTGCCAGCGATCCGCATGGCGTGTGCGCAGGTCAAGCGGCGTTCTGCCGCCGCATGTCTTCCACCGCCTCACTCGACAGCCACAGCACGGTGTTCAGGTAGCTCTCGATGCGCGACACGATCGATTCGCGGGGGCCTTGGCGCCACGCATCGGCGCCGTAGAACGCGGCCTGCTGCGCTTCGAGGTCGGCCAGGTCGGCGTAGGCGCGGACCAGGTAATAGGTGTCGGGCTCATGGGCCGAGGGGCCGTGGGCGACGACGTCCATCGCCTCGCGCAGCATCGGCATCACGGTGTGGAGCACCGCGTCGTGGAAGGCCACCGCTTCGCCGGCCTTGAGCTTGTAGGAGCGGATTTCGATCAGTCGCTTCATGGCGTCTTTTCGGCTGGGTTTTCGAAGGCGCCATGTTGCACCGCCATGGCTGACAAGCCACGTCAGCATTTGACGGCAGCCCCGGCTGCCGACTCCCGGCTGTCAGAACGACGAACCCGGCGTCTGCAGGAAGGCCGCCTCTTCGGGCGTGCTGGTGCGGCCGAGGATGGCGTTGCGATGGGGGAAGCGGCCGAACCGGCGGATGATCTCGCGGTGCTTCTCGGCGTAATCGACGAAGCCGTTGAAGGTCTCGCGCTCGGTCGGGCCGGCCTCGTCGCGCAGGCCCTGCATCAGCGCGACGCAACGGTCCTGGTGATCGAGCGACTCCGAATGCTCCAGCGGCATGTAGGCGAACAGCCGCTGGATCGGCAGCAGCGCTGCGAAAGCGTTCGCTTGCAGGCCCTCCAGGCACCAGGCCCGGGCCAGCGGGTCGAGTGCGAAGGCTTCGGGCGTGCCGCGTGCCGTGTTGCGGGTGAACTGGTCGCACAACAGGATCAGCGCCAGGCGGCCTTCGGGCGTAGCGTCCCAGCCTTCGAGCGCGCCGGCGCCGGCTTGGGCGATCAGCGAGCCGAAGCGCACGCGCATCTCGGCGTCGACCGCCGGCTGCTTGGACCACCACAGCCGCGCACAATCCGGGCTGGTCGCTGCGCGTTCGGGCCGCTCGCCAAACCAGAAGGCCAGCACGCTGGCCGCGGTTTCGGTGCTCGGGTGGGCGTGAGGCGCGGTGCTCATTTGCCGGCCTTCGCCGCGGTGGCCACCACGTCGCGGAAGAACTCGTAGACGCCGGCGTCGCTCATCTTGCGCGCATTGGCCAACTCGCCACCGCGGGTGGTATAGAGCAGCTCTTGCTTGGGCGACACGACGGCTGCGGCCGGGATGCCCTTCTTGATCGCGTTGCCGTAGCGTTCGGCGATGTCCAGGTGGCGGTTGAAGTTGCCGACGTCAACCTTGACGACCACGAATTCCTTGGCGATCAGATCGGCGTTGGCCTGGCTCTTCAGCGCCGTGTCCAGCGCACGGCAGTCGCCGCACCAGTTGGCTCCGAAGATCACCAGCACGGGCCGTTGCGATTTGGCGGCCGTCTCGAACGCGCGCTGTACATCCTTGTGCGCATCGGCGCTCTCGTCGTAGGGGCCGGTGGCGGCAGTGGCCAGCGTGGTGGCCAGGGCCATGGCGAGCAACAGCAGGCGGCGTTTGATCAGCATCGGCTTCTCGCAAAAGTTGAAAGGGTGACAGGGGCTCAAGGTTAGGACAGATCAGCCCCTTCGGCGCGCCGACAGCCAGATCCCCCCGACGATCAGCGCGAACGCCGCCCCGTGATACCAGTGCGGCGCCTCGCCCAAAAGCGCCGCCGACAGGATGGCCGCGAAGACGGGCGTCAGGTTGCCGAAGAAGGCGGCCATGGCCGGCCCGACGGTCGACACACCCAGGCCCCAGCAGCGATAGGCCACCAGCGACGGGCCTATCGCCACATACAGCAGCAGCGCAGGCACCCAGGGCGACCAGTGCCAGCGCGCATCGTCGGCCACCAGTGCCTCCAGGCCGGCCGCGCCGCCGCTCCACACCAGGCCGAAGCTGATCTGCACCAGCAGGAAGCCGGCCCAGTCCCAATCGGGCCGCGCATCGCCTTGCATGTGCGCGGGTGGGCGCGCCAGCAGCCAGCTGTACAGCGCCCAGCTGACGATGGCCAGCAGCATCAGCAGGTCGCCGGGCACCAGCTGCAGCTCGGCCAGGCGGGCTGGCTGGCCGCGTGCGATGACCAGCGCCACGCCCGCCAGCGACAGCACCGCGCCCCCCAGCTCGCGTGGCGTCGGGTGGACACGGTGCAGCAGCAGGCCGAAGCCGAGCATCCAGGCCGGCATGCTGGCGGCGATCAGCGTCACGTTCAGTGGGCTCGAACTGTGCAGTGCCATGTACTGCAGCGCGTTGTAGCTGCCCATCCCGAGCAGGCCGAGCAGGGCAAAGTACTTCCAGCGCTGCGCGATCACCGCGCGCTGGCTCAGCGCCAGTCGCCCCAGCGGCCACAGCAGCACAAAGGCCAGCAGCCAGCGGCTGAAGTTCAGCGCGATGGGCGGCACGGCGCCCACCGCCATCCGGCCAACCACCGCATTGCCGGCCCACAGCAGCGGCGGCAGCGTCAACAACAGGGCCAATCGGGGGGTGAGGGCGTGGGGTTTCATTCGGCGCGGGCAGCCGCAGGGCGGTTTGCATGGCGCGCCGCTGCCGGTGCGCTGCCGCCACTGTGATCGCACGTCCGACTATAGGCTTGACGCCCAACTGCTGGACTCACCATTTCGGTGTCGGCATTGCGCGGCAACCATGCCTCATGGTCGCCACGGTTCCTGCTTGTGCTCAACGCTCAAGCACGAGGCCCGTGCCGCACTCACTCGCGCCGGCGTTGTCCGCCCGGACGGCGCCCCGGCCGGTTCGAGCGCGTGCCGATGCTCTGAAGTGCCATCGCGGCGTGCTCAGCGGCTGACGACCTCCGCGCCCCAGGGATCCAAGTGCTCGGGCGCCTGGCCCATGCACAACATGCGTGACATCAGCCGCCGTGTCAGATCAGCCTGCACGGTCGCATGATCCGGATCGCCTGCGAGGTTGATCGTCTCGTATGGATCGTTCTCGAGGTCGTACAGCTCGGTGCAGTCGAAGGCAGAGATGCAGAGCTTGTGGCTGTGCGTTCGCAGCATTGCGCCCGGGCCGTAGGCGGTAGGCGGGTGCGCGCCGCGCAGCCGCAGGCCCGGGACGGGCTCGGTCGGCGGAATGCGGTACAGGCCCCCATCGGCAAACACGTCGACACGGGGCGAGTATCCGGGGCGCAACAGGCTCCATGCCCGGCTGCCGGCGGGTTGCGGGACACCGACGAGGTCGAGCACCGTGGCCATTATGTCCATCGCCTCCACCAGGTCGTTGCAGGGTCCGCGCGCGACGCGGCCGGTGGGGTCCCACAGCACGAGCGGCACGCGCATCAGGCAGTCGTAGAAGGCGGCTTGCTTGTGCGTGACCCCGTAGTCGTTGAGGTACTCGCCGTGGTCCGACCAGAACAAGACGATGGTGCTGTCGAGCAACTCCAGCGCGGTGAGCGCGTCCAGCACGCGGCCGAGCTGATCGTCGACGTAGCGAATCTGGCCGCTGTAGATGGCCATCAGTTTGAGCATCTCATGCTCGGAGGCTTCATGGTGCCGGCTGTGCTCGCGCCACAGCGTCAAGCGCCGCGGCTCGCGTGTATCCGGTTCCTGGCGAAAGTTCGGCGGCAGACTGAACTGCTCGGCCGAGAACAGGCTCGCATAGCGCTCGGGGCAGCAGAAGTACGGGTGGGGATCCTGGAAATTGAGGGTAAGGAAGAAGCGGTTCCCTGCACGCGCCTGTCGATGGATGAACTCGATACCGGCGGTCGTGAGACGCTCGGTGATGTCCCACTTGCTGCCTGATGCCAGCACGCCGGAAGCATAGCTCGCGTGGTTGTCCGGGTGGTCCGACAGGTTGCCGAGGCAAATGTTCTCGCCTTCGTCATAGAAGGTGCCGATCGCCCGCGGGCCTTTGGGGCGCTCGCGCAGTACGTGGTCCTTGCCGTGCAGCGCGCGTACGTAGCCGGCTGCACCGAGGTTCGACAGCGCATTCGGAGGTGCCGCATCGAGGGCCGGTCCGAAGTCGCGCACGCCGTGCTGCATCGGGTAGGTGCCGGTGATGAACGACGTGCGACTGGGAGCGCACATCGGATTGGCCACGAAGGCCTTGCCGAACGCCGTGCCCATGGCCGCAAGCCGTGACAGATGCCGGGTTCCGATGAATGGGTGGCCAGCGTGCGTGCAGTAGTCCCACCGCATCTGGTCGGGATTGACGATCACGATGTTGAGCGGGCGGGTGCTGGTCATCAGCGCGGCTTCGCGTGGTCAGGGTTCCGGGGGGGCGCTATCGAGATGCTCGCTGCGGAACCCCGGGCTGACGAAGATGGCATCGCCGTAGCGCAGCTGGCCGTTGACCGCATGCGGGCCGCAGAAGATGTCGAACAGTCCATAACCGAAGCGGCGCAGCAGGCTCCAGATCTCGTCGAGCAGCGGCGTGCCCTCGTAGTGGGACACGGCGAAGAACTCGGTGACGATCACTTCGACGCGGCCGGCGGCGAGCAGCCCGCTGGCGCCGAGGAGGATGTCGCGCTCGCCGCCCTGGGTGTCCAGCTTCAGCAGATCGATGCGCTCGATGCCCTCGCGCGCGCAAAAGGCGTCGAGCGTGTCGAGGCGAACCTCCGTCGTGTCGACCATGACGAAGTCCGCACGATGGTAGCGGCGGCCGGTCACGTTGCGCGGAAAGCGTGACGAGGTCGCAGTGGACGCGCCCCTGTGAAACGTGGTGCGCCCTTCGCTGTCGCCGAGTGCGGCATCGATCACGTTGAGCCGCGACTCGCCGGCGAACTGCTCGCGCAGATAGGCCTGCAGTTCAGCCTGCGGCTCGAACGCATAGACCCGGACACCCGGCAGAGCGTCGAGGAAGAGGCGGCTCATGCGGCCGCGGTGCGCGCCGACATCGAAGACCACGCGCGGCTGCACGCGCCGCACCAGGTCGCAGGCGATGTCCCAGATGGGCTCGGTCTTCACGCGTGCCGCGCCAGCACGATGCCGTCGGGCTGCATGGGCGGGGCTGGATCGTCGAGCACGATGCGAAAGCCGCAGTCCAGGAGCAGCGACCGCACCCCGTCGTGAAGCGCGCGTCCATGTGTGCCGACCAGCGCATGCGCGACGCGTCCGGCCGCGAGGGCCTCGCGTGCCGCCGTGAGCACCTCGAGTTCGGCGCCCTGGATATCCATCTTCATCAGGTGCACCCGCGGCAACTCCGCCAGCAGGCTCGCCAACGGCCGCATGCGCACCCGGAGCAATGGCAATTGCTGGCGCCGGGGGAGCGCGATCGCCTCGGCAAACGCGCTGCCGTAGCCCGCGTCGACGAAGTCGGCGTAGCCATCTTCCTTGCCGACCGCAACCTGCGCGAGTTCGAGCGCGTCGGGCGCGAGACCGTTGAGCTCGACGTTCGAGCGCAACGCGGCCAGGTGGCGCGGCAGCGCATCCACCGCGATCACGCGTGCCGCCGGCCAGCGCGACTTGATCAGGATCGAGTAGTAGCCGACGGCCGCGCCGATATCGAGGAATACAGGCTCGGGTGGCATGTCGGTGGCAAAGGCACTCAGCATGCACTCCTCCTCGACGGGCTCGTGCAGGTTGGGGTTGCCCTCCATCGTGTAGCGCTGCAACTGGACGTCCATCAGGTCGGTACGGTGCAGCCGCAAACCGTTGCCGAACTCGTACACCGTGGTGCTCATCCCCGATTCCTCACTCGATACCCGCCCGAAGACCCGACACGAGTGTGCCATACTGACTTTGACTCTCGAGTACACAGGGCTCAAGCGCAGCGATGCTTTCGATCGAACGCCAGTTCCTCTTCCTGCACATCCCGAAGACAGGTGGCAACTCGATCCAAGACTTGCTGCGTCCGCTGTCCGATGACCGGCTCGTCTGCCTCGCGCCGCACCAGGACGGCATCGAGCGCTTCGAGTTGCGTTCGAACCGCTACCGGACGCAGAAGCATTCGACGCTCGCCGAGTACCACCGCGAGTACGGTGCCGAGTTGTTCGACAGCCTGTTCAGGTTCACTTGCACGCGCAATCCTTGGGACCGCGTCGTGTCTTTCTATTTTTCGCCCCATCGCGGGCGGGTGCAGTGGACCCGCGAGGATTTCCTACGCTTCATACCCACCGTGCCGGCGACCAGGGAGTACCTCGCGTTGCCGGGCGATGCGGCACCCACGTTGGCTGTCGCGGCGCGCAACGTGCACCGGATCCTGCGCTTCGAACACCTGCAGGATGATTTCAACGCCGTCTGCAGCACGATCGGCATCGCCTCACAGGAGCTGCCGCGGCGCAACCGTTCTGAGCGCGAAGGCTACCGCAAGTACTACGACGACGAGACCCGGGCGCTGGTGACCCAGCGTTTCCGGGACGAGATCGAGTTCTTCGGCTACACATTCGAGCACCCCGACGTTCCATAGCCTGCTGCGAATGGCCGGCACGACGGCGTTACCGCGTCAGCCGCACGGCGCGACCCACAGGCGGGGGCAGGGCGTGGGGTTTCATCGGCGCGGGTCGGGCGCGGCGGCGCAAAGGGTGGCACGATACCCGAGCCCATCCAAGAACCAGCGAGCCTGCTGCCATGAGCCTACCCAGCCGCGCCATTCAGATCAACGCCTTCGGCGGCCCCGAGCAGATGCAGCTCGTCGACACCCAGGTGGGTGAGCCCGGCCCGGGCGAGATCCGCATCCGCCACGAGGCGGTGGGCCTGAACTTCATCGATGTCTACCAGCGCACGGGGCTGTACCCCAACCCGCTGCCGCTGCAACTGGGCATGGAGGGCGCCGGCGTCATCGAGGCGGTCGGCGAAGGCGTCACGCACCTCGCGGTCGGCGATCGCGCCGCTTACGCCAGCAACCCGCCCGGCAGCTACTGCGAACGCCGCGTGATGCCGGCCAAGTGCGTGGTGAAGCTGCCCGAGGCGATCAGCTTCGAGACCGGCGCGGCGATGATGCTCAAGGGCCTGACGGCGCAGTACCTGCTGCGCCAGACGCTGCCGCAGGGCGGGCTGCAGGCCGGTGACTTCGTGCTCTTCCACGCCGCAGCCGGTGGTGTGGGGCTGATCGCGTGCCAGTGGGCACGTGCACTGGGCCTGCAGCTGATCGGCACGGCCGGCAGCGACGACAAGTGCGCACTGGCGATCGACCATGGCGCCGCGCATGCCATCAACTACCGGCGCGACGATTTCGTCGCCAAGGTCAAGGAGATCACCAACGGCGCCGGCGTCAAGGTGGTCTACGACTCGGTCGGGGCCGACACCTTCATGAAATCGCTCGACTGCCTGGCGCCGTTCGGCCTGCTGGCCAATTTCGGCAGTGCCTCGGGCAAGCCGGCGCCGCTCGACACCGGCGTGCTGGCCAAGGGCTCGCTGTACATCACCCGCCCGACGCTGTTCACCCACATCGCCACGCGCGAGCGCACGCAGGCGATGGCCGACGACCTGTTCGCGGTGGTGGCCTCGGGGGCGGTGAAGATCCGCATCGACCAGCGTTACCCGCTGGCCGATGTGGCGCAGGCCCACCGCGATCTCGAGGCCCGCGCCACCACCGGCTGCAGCGTGCTGTTGCCGAAATAGGCACCCCGGTCTGGCGCGGCGAGGCGGCCGGGGATCAGGAAACTCGGGAGCGGCCCCTCGTTTTCCTGAGACCGCGCGTCAGTGCAGCGGAATCACCGTGCCGGCCGCAGGCCCACCGGCCAGGCGCCAGCTGAGCTTCACCCCGGCGTCGTGCGCCGACGCCTCGGGCACGCTGGCTCGCATCTCGAACTGCACCTCGCCGTGCGCGGGCACGCTGTCGCCGGCGCCGCTGCAGTTCAGGCGCAGCGCCGCGGCCGTGGTGCCGGTGTGGGTGTTCAACACCTGTTCGTAGCTCGGGCAGGGTGACAACGCCACTGCCTGGTCCCCCGGATTCTTCAGCGTCACCAGGTAGTTGAACGACGCGCCGGCGACCACCGTGGCAGGGGTGGTGACCTGCACGGTCAGCGATTCGGTGGAGCCCGGCATCGGCCGCGCTGCCCGCGTACCGTGGCGATCGGCGCGCACGATCATCGCCGGGCCGCAGGTGGTGTCGACGTGGGCACCCGCTGCGTCGAGCACACCGCCTCCAGGCGGCAACACGCGCAGGTGGCGCACGACGGTGCGTTCAGGCCTCAGCGTGGCCTCGCAGGCGCCCGGCGTGCCCAACAGCACGGCCAGCGCCTCGTTCGGCG
Organism: Ideonella sp.; assembly: GCF_036277275.1. Lineage (GTDB taxonomy): Bacteria > Pseudomonadota > Gammaproteobacteria > Burkholderiales > Burkholderiaceae_C > Ideonella. The sequence goes on from NZ_DASUNH010000043.1 coordinate 47,754, forward strand.
CGAGCTCGACTGCATCGGCGGTCTCGGCCATGGGCCGCACCCGCGCGGCCTGCCAGCCCGACGCCGATTGCAGCTCGATCACCGGCAACGCCGACAGCTGGCAGCGGGCGGCCGAGCGGTTGCGCAGCAGCAGTTCTTGGGTGGCCTGGCCATGCCAGGCGCCTTGTCCACCGAGCGTGAGCACCAGGTCGGACTGTGCGCACGGCGCACCGGGCGCGGCAGCCACGGCGTCGGGCACCGGCATCAGGGCCGGCTGGTCCAGCCAGGCCACCGGGGCCGCGGCGACGGCCAGCGGTGCCAGCACCGCCCAGGCAGCGGCGACACGGTGGGCGTTCGAATTCGACAGAGAGATCATCTGGACGACTCCTTGAGAGGTTGTGGTCTGTGGGCGGCGCGCGGCGGCGCTCACTTGACGATGCACGAGCTGTTCGGGAACAAGTGGCCGCCGGAGGCGGTGGGCCCGTTCGCGCAGTTGCTGTCGATGTTGATCGTCACGCCGCCCCAGGTCTCGTTGTGATCGCCGCGGAACTGCTTGAAGCGCTGGTTGTTGACCCAGTAGCTCGAGCTGATGCACGACAGGTGCCAGGTCGAATGGTCCAGGTCCCAGTCGGCCGCGTTGATGAAGCGTGGCGGCCGCGCCATCGACGCGTAGTCGCTCAGGTAGGTGCCGCAGGCCGAGCCGTAGACGCCCGAGACCTGCGCTGGCGCGACGGCGAGCTGGTCGACCCAGCCCTGCATGAAAGACTTGACGGCCGCGCGGCACGAGCTGCTGTTGGGATAGGCCTCCATGTCGTAGGTGACCGGGGTGTTCAGCGCGGTGCCGAAGCCCAGTGCCTTCAGTGCGTTGTAGGCGGCGATCGCTTCGGTCTTGCCCTGCTGGTAGGCGGTGGCGGTGTCCGAGCTGAAGCGGTGCGCGAAGCTGGTGCACGGCGCCTGCGGGCCGACCCACAGCAGCTCGTAGCGCCAGCCTTGCGCATAGGTGGTGTTGAACCACGACGAGGTCAGGTTGGGCTGGCTGCAGGCGCGCGAGTTGCCGCCGATGTAGACGCCGATCCACGACCACGGCGTGCCGCTCCACCACTTCTGCATCGTCGACGTTGACGGCGCCGTGCAGGCGTCGAAGCCTTGGCCTTGCATCACACCATTGCCCGCCGGCACCGCCTGCGCGGGGCCGCACAGCGTCAGGCCAACCCCGGCCAGCGCTGCCAACGAAAGCCAGGTTCGAGAAGAACCGTTTCTTTGCATCTTCACTGGGTGATCTCCTTGTGGTTTGAGAACGCAGTGGGCAGCGACGCCAGGACGCGTCGCAGGATCCCACGGCGTCCGGGCGCACCATGCACCCGCGGCGCGCGTCCTGCAACGACGAAAATGCGTCGGCGGGTTTGTTTGGTTGCACCATGAAAAAAGCCGGCCACCCTGGCGGGCGGCCGGCCTGCGTGCACAGCCGGATGGATGGCGTTACTTGAGCAGTTTCGTCGGCACCGCCATCAGCTGGAGCTGGCCGCCCTCGACCAGTTCACCGGCGATCGGATAGTGGGTCTGGTCGCTCATCAGGTAGTAGCGATTGGCCTTGGTGTCATAGCCCGGCGTGGCCTTGAAGAGATCCGTCACGTCGATGACGCCGGACGCTTCTTCGTCCTGCGTCAGGAAGCCCGGGGCGCCTGTCAGGAACAGCGCGGGGTCGTGCGCGGCCAGTTCGGCCACCGCGCCGGTGCCGGGGTTCAACGCCCAGATCTTGCCCAGGCGGGCGTTGCTGCCCACGTCTTCCTGGACGATGACATGACCGGTCTTCTTGTCGACCGTCAGGTTGTCGGCCATCTGGAAGACGGAACCATTGGCCCCGCCGTCGCCAGCCACGCGGATGTGGCCGCCCTGCTCGGGGTTCGCGATGTCACTGAAGCTGAGTTCCCAGACGCGCGAACGGCCCGTCGTGCTGGAGGTCGTGGCCAAGTGCAACACGGTCGGGCGTTGCGGGTCCCAGCCGGCGTCCTCGGGGCGCAGGAAGTTGCTGCCGCCGGCCGCCACGGTCTGCACGTTCAGCGCCAGGCCGCTGCCGCTGCCGTAGGCGGTGGGCGTCACATCGACCAGCGTGAAGGAGCCGTCGGCCGCATCGCCGAACGGCTTGTCGCTGGTGTCTTCGCTCTGGTTGCCGGTGACCTTGATCGCATACAGCTTGCCACCGTGCAGGCCGGCCCTCTGAATCACGTTGCCGGTGTTCTGCTTCTGGCCGACGTAGACGTAGACCTGACCGTCGACGCTGGCGTCGTCGGTGCCGACGACGATCGTTTTGTCCTGCTTCACGCGGTTCGCCACGGCGTTTTCGAACGAGAAGCGGCCCAGCGCCGGCAGTTCCCACACGGTGTTCGGGCCGCCGTTTTCGCCGACCACCCAGGCCAGGGCGCGGCCTTCGACTCCATTCTCCTCGCCGTTCAGGTGGATGCGCGCGGTCTTCACGCCCTTGCGGGTCAGTGGGTTCCAGAAGGCGCCCGGGTCGGCCATGTCGGCCGAGCAGGTACGGGCGAACGCCGTGGTGCCAGCCACCCAGGCGTTGGTGCTGGTGTCCCAGGTGTAGACGTTGGCGCCCGACTGCACCATGTCCTGTCCGCTCAGGACCTTCAGGTCGCTCTTGCGCACGACCCACTTCGACACGAAGGCGCCGATGCTGCCATGGGCACGGACGGCGCCGACGGTGTTGCCCAGCTCATGGTTCATCGTGATGGTGATGGTGCCGGTGCCGTTGTCGTAGGCGCCCAGGCCATCGGGAATGCCGACCATCTTGTAGCCGTTGTCGGCGACATCGCCGACCGTGAGGATCGACGTCAGCGTCACGCCGGTCGCGGTCGGCAGGACATACGACGGCTTGCTGCTGCTCGGGCCGGTGGCGGCCAGTGTCGGTGACAAGACCAGGGTCATCGCGGCGGCCAGCGCCAAGGTCTTCAACTTCATGAATCTCGCTCCTTGTGATGATGGGCTCGCCACCTGTGCAGGGCGGCGCAGCTGCAGCACAGGCTAGGCGGCACCGATGACACCGTGTTGAAGGGCGGATGACGGGCCGATGACCGGCGCCGGTCCATAACGGCGAGACTGGAATGGGGCCAGTGCGAAGCGGGTGTTTCAGGTTCTTCTCAGGTGGCGGGGCATACCCTTCGACGCCGTTGGGACACGAGGTTGATTCGCGTCCGGCGAGGTACGCGCGAACGACAGCTACAACGCCAGCATGCTGGGGCAGCAGACCGACGAGAACAGGTTGGTGGGACGGGCCGCATGAGTCCTACGGCGGGCTGGTGGTGAACAACGGCATCACCCAGGTCGCAGGGGCTTGTATGGCGGCCAGGGAGCGCTGAAACGCAGTTCGAGAAGACTGCTGACGAGCCGTGCCTGGCACGGACCTGCACTCTTCACTCTTTTGGGCACCATCTTGGGAGTTGGCAATGCGCAGCGTGCTCGCGAGTTCTGTCGTCAGGGGGATCTGCCTTGGCGCAGCCATCGCCGTCCAAGTTGACGGGGTGGCTGCCAGTCCTGCCACCGTGACGATCGTCGTCCCGTTCGCCGCGGGGGGGCCGACGGACAAGGTCGCGCAGGCGTTTGCCAATGAGGCCCAGCGCCATGCTGGTGGGCAAACATTCGTTGTCGAGAATGTTGGCGGCGAGGGCGGGACCATCGCCGCCGCCCGCGTGGCACGTGGGCCTGCCGACGGTTCGGTGGTCTTGCTGCACAACATCGCCATCAGCAGTGCCCCGTCGCTGTACCCATCTCTGAGCTACGACACGGTGGGTGACTTTGCGTACCTTGGCATGCTGCTGGAGGTGCCAATGGTCATCATGGGCCGGCCCCAGTTGCCAACGAGCCTCGCCGAGTTGCGGGGACTGGCGGGTCGATCCGCGGCCAGATTGACCCTTGCCCATGCTGGCAAAGGCTCGGCCTCACACTTGTGCGGCTTGCTCTTCCAGCGGGCGATCCAGCAGCAGTTCGACGCAAAGCCATATGCGGGAAACGCACCGGCGACTGTCGACTTGAAGTCGGGCAAGGTCGACCTGTTGTGCGACGCGGCGAACACAGCCGCTCAAACGGTTCAAGAGGGGCAAGTCCGTCCCTACGGGCTGACATCGACAGCGCGGTCGCGACGCGAGTCGCTGCGGGAGATACCGACCCTGCAAGAGCAGGGCTTTCGCAACGCCGAGATGGGGGTGTGGTTCGGCCTCAGCGTGCCCAAGGCCACGCCCAGCGCGGAAATCGCCCGGCTCGCCGACATTGTCCGCGCCGTTGCGCAAAGCCGCGACTTCGTGGAAGAGCAGTCGGCGGCTGGTGCAGTCGTCATCAGCGACGCGCGCCAATCACCGAAGGGGCACCAGAGCTTCGTCGCTGAACAGATCGCCCACTGGCGCTCCGTGCTCGGCCCACCTGGCTCGCCTGGCGACCTTCCGTGAGAGATCGATCCATGGCGATGAGCGCTGGACGCATGGGAGCATGGGCGATGAGACGCTGCCCCTGTCGTGCGCGCGCTTCGCAGACGCGCCACCGTGCTGCGGGCGACTCCCCTTGCTGATGACGCGCGCCTGCGAGCGAGGCGTAATTTTCCGTAAGGCAATGCCATTCGGCACAACCACATGTCCCCCAAAACAGCACCTACGGGTTCAAGCGCCGGTTGAGCGCGAGCTTCGGCGGGTAGACACCGGGCCAGCCGGACGGGGCGCCTGCGGGGACGCGTGCCACACCCCAGGGGACTTCGATGATGGGAGAGAGAGTGTGAATTCGTGGACGCGTTGGGTAGTTCAGCTGTGCGGTGCGTTGGCCATGTCGTGTGCGGTGGGTGGTGCGGCGGCGCAGATCAAGATAGGACAGACGGCCGATTTCACTGGGCCCATTGCGCCAGGGGTCAGAGAGGCGAGTCTCGGTGCGAAGCTGTACTTCGATGCGGTCAACAAGGCGGGCGGCATTGCCGGACAGCAGATCGAGGTGCTGGCGCTGGACGACAAGTTCAGCCCGGCGCTGGCTGCGGAGAACGCGAAGAAGCTGATTGATCAGGGGGTGGTTGCGCTCTTCCTGACGCGCGGGACGCCGCACACCCAGGCGATCATGCCGCTGCTGCTGCAGTACCGCCTGCCCTTGGTTGGCCCGTCATCGGGTGCGATGGCGCTGCACCAGCCTGCGCACCCGTGGTTGTTCAACGTGCGAGCCACCTACCAACGCGAAGCCGAGCGGGCGATTCGGCACCTGAGTCTGATCGGCATGAGCCGGATTGCACTGGTGCAGGTGGACGATTCGTTTGGCGCCGACGCCGCCGCGGGAGCGATGGCGGGGTTTGCCGCCGTGGGCAAGCAACCGGTCTTGCACGAGAGGTTCGACCGCAACAAGCCTGACCTGTCGCAGATCATCCCGAAAGTGGTCAAGTCAGAAGCACAGGCGGTCATGCTTCTCGCAGCGGGCCCGGTGGTGGCGGACGGCGCGGCAAGACTGAGGGCGGCCGGCTCGGGGGCCCAGATTGTGACGCTGTCGAACAACGCGTCGGCGGGCTTCATCAAGATGCTTGGCAGCCATGCGCGGGGGACCGTGGTGAGTCAGGTCTTCCCGTACGAACGCTCGATCGCGGCACCGATCGTCAAAGAGGCGATCGAGTCCGCGCGGGCGGCGAACGTGGCGGAAGTGACCCCGTCGGTGCTCGAGGGTTACACGGCAGCCAAGGTGCTGGTGGAAGGGCTGCGCCGGGCCGGGCCGAACATCACTCGAGAGAAATTGCGCACCGCGCTGGAGAGCTTCAAGCGTGTGGATCTGGGCGGCCTGGAGGTGAGCTACAGCGCGACCGACCACACGGGGCTCGACTATGCGGACCTGTCGATCATCGGGGACGACGGTCGCTTCCGGCGTTGACCTGGCGTCGACGGCGTTCCGATGGTCGATTGGGCGCCCATCAAGCGGCAAGGCGCGCGTGGCCCGGGTGATGAAGCGACGCGCGTCGACGTGTCTGCAGGGTGGACATGCCGCGGTTCACGCGGCTTGCGGCGTCTTCAGCGCGTCGGCCAGCCGGCCGGCCTGCGGACCGAAGGCATAGGCGTCCATGCCCAGGTGGCCGTAGGTCACGCTGTCGTGCAGGCGCAGACCCGCGGCGTCGTGGCCGCCGGCGCCGGCGGCCACGTAGAAGGGCAGCCAGTGTTCGTCGCTCGGGTGCATGTGTACAGCGTGTGGCGCTTGGGCGCGATAGTCGAACAGCGCGGGCCAGTCGCGCGCAGCCGCTTCGTCGCGCACCCACCGACGGAAGGCCGCGCTTTCGGGAAACTCCGGCGCATCGATGGCGCCACGCCCGGCGGCAAACAGCCGCAGGTTGTGGGTGATCGCGCCGCTGCCCATCACCAGCACGCCGTTGGCCGCCAACGGCGCCAGCGCTTCACCGAGCTTGAACAATGCCTCGGGCTTCCAATGGGACGGCCACGCCAGCGGCAGCACCGGGATGTCGGCGTCGGGGAACATCGAGCGCAGCGGTGTCCAGATGCCGTGGTCCAGCCCGCCGTCGTTGTCCACATGCACCGGCAGGCCAGTGTCGCGCAGCAGCGTGGCCGCACGCTCGGCCAGCGCAGGCGCCCCGGGCGCGTCGTAGCGCAGCCGGTACAGCACGTCGGGAAAACCGGAGAAATCGTAGACCGCCGCATGCCGCGCCGCGGCCAGCAGCACTGGCTCTCGCGTCAGCGAATGGGCCGACACGGCAAGAATGGCCTTGGGCCTGCCGAAGGTGGCGGTGATCGCTGGGCCGAGGCGGCGCCAGAAGGCGCCGGCCTCGCCCGCGTCGAGCGCGGTCATCGGCGAGCCGTGGGAGATGTACAGCGGCGGCAGCGCGGTGGGGGTGTCCATGTCGGAGATTGAAGCATCGGCGGCCTCGGCCAAGCTTCGAGCCCACTGCATGCTGCATTCAACGCAGTCGGGCTTGTAGGGCGGGCACCGGCGCCGATGGTCTTTCGGTGTACCGTGCCGGCCATGACTGACGCTCTCACTTCGACACTCCGCGAACCCTCGGTCTGGCGCCTGGCGGCGCAGCAGGCGCTGCGTGACTTCCGCGCCGGCGAGTTGAGGCTGGTGCTGGTGGCGGTGTTGCTGGCGGTGGCGGCACTGACGGCGGTCGGTTTTTTTGCCGACCGGCTGCAGGCGGGCTTGACGCGCGACGCAGCGCAGCTGTTGGGGGGCGATTCGGTGATCAGCAGCGACCACCCATTGCCGCCAGTGTTCGAGCAACACGCGAAACAGGTCGGGTTGACGACCGCGCGCACGGCGGCCTTCCCCAGCATGGCGCGGGCGCCGGACGACAAGGGCGGCGCCAGCCGGCTGGTGGCGGTGAAGTCGGTCAGCAGCGGCTACCCGCTGCGCGGCAGCCTGACGGTGAGTGCCGGCGGTGGCGAGGCAACGGTGCAGGCGGGCCCGGCGCGTGGTGAGGTGTGGGCGGACGCCACGGTGCTCGACGCGCTGGGCCTGAAGCTCGGTGATGGCCTGCTGCTGGGCGACGCCAGGCTGGTGCTGGCCAAGGTCATCGTGATCGAGCCCGACCGCGGCGCCGGCTTCCTCGCGTTCGCGCCGCGGGTGATGTTGAACGAGGCCGACCTGGCCGCGACCGGCCTGGTGCAGCCGGCCAGCCGGGTGACCTACCGGCTCGCGCTGGTGGCACCAGCCGGCCGCGAGGCGGCGGTGCGCGACTACACCCAATGGGCGGGCGCCAAGATCAAGGGCGAAGGACTGCGCGGCATGCGTGTCGAGTCGCTCGAGGCGGGCCGGCCGGAAATGCGCCAGACGCTGGACCGGGCCGAGAAGTTCCTGAACCTCGTCGCGTTGCTGGCGGCACTGCTGGCCGCCGTGGCGGTGGCGATTGCCGCACGCGACTTCGCGCAGCGCCACCTCGACGATTGCGCGATGCTGCGGGTGCTGGGCTTGCCGCAACGGCGCATCGCCGGCGCATTCGCGATCGAGTTCATCGGCCTGGGCCTCGCGGCCAGCCTGGCCGGTGTGTTGGCAGGGCTGGCGATGCACCTGCTGTTCGTCAAGCTGCTGGGCGCCTTGGTGCCGGCCACGCTGCCGCCGCCCGGCGTCTGGCCGGCGCTGTTCGGCCTCGGCGTGGGTCTGACGCTGCTGCTGGGCTTTGGTTTGCCGCCGGTGCTGCAACTGGCCAAGGTGCCGCCGCTGCGGGTGATACGGCGTGACGTGGGTCAGCTGCGGCCGGTGTCGTTGGGCGTGTTGCTGGCCGGCACCGCCAGCTTCGCCGGCCTGTTGCTGACCGTGGCACGCGATCCGGTGCTGGGCGCCATCGCCGTCGGCGGTTTTGCAGCCGCGCTCGCCTTCTTCGCGCTGCTCGCCTGGCTGGCCGTGTGGCTGCTGCGTCGCGCCGTGCCCGAAGCGCGCGCGCCGCGTTGGCTGGTGCTGGCCACGCGGCAGATCGCGGCGCGGCCAGCGTTCACGGTGCTGCAGGTGTCGTCGCTGTCGGTGGGGTTGATGGCCCTGGCGCTGTTGGTGCTGCTGCGCACCGACCTGGTCGACAGCTGGCGCGCCAGCACGCCGGTCGACGCCCCCAATCGCTTCGTGATCAACGTTCAGCCCGACCAGGTCGACGAGTTCCGCGCCATGCTGGCCGACGCAAAGGTGCCGCAGGGCTACGACTGGTACCCGATGTTCCGCGGCCGGTTGGTGGCGATCAACGGCGAGCCAATCGGCACCCGCTTTGCCGAAGATGAGCGGGCGCGGCGTACCGTGGAACGTGAGTTCAACCTGAGCCACAGTGGCCAGATGCCGCCGCACAACCAGGTGCTGGAAGGGAAATGGACTCCCAACGAGGCCGACGGCCTGAGCATCGAGCAGGGCGTGGCCGAAACGATAGGCGCCAAGCTCGGCGACACGCTGCGTTTCGACATCGCGGGTCAACTGCGCGAAGCTCGCATCACCAGCATCCGCAAGGTCGACTGGGGCTCGATGCGGGCCAATTTCTTCGTCATCTACCCGTTGGGCGAGATGACCGATGTGCCGGTGACTTTCATGGCCGCGTTTCGCGCGCCGGATGCAACGGCCGCACCAGGCTTCGACAACGCGTTGACCAAGCGCTTCCCGAACATCACGGTGATCGACGTCTCGGCCTCGGTGCGCCAGTTGCAGCAGGTGCTCGACCAGGTGATTCGCGCGGTCGAGTTTCTGTTCGCGTTCACGCTGGCCACCGGGCTGGCGGTGCTGTTCGCGGCGGTCAGCGCCACGCGCGAGGCGCGGGCCCGCGAATACGCGGTGATGCGCGCCTGCGGCGCCGGCGCCCGACTGCTGGGCCAGGTGCAGCGCGCGGAGTTGCTGGGCGTGGGCGCGTTGGCCGGCCTGTTGGCCACGTTGGCGGCGGCGGCCGTGGGCAGTGCATTGGCGCGTTATGCGTTCGAGTTCCCGTGGACCGCGGCGCCCTGGGTGCCGCTGGCGGGCGCGCTGGCCGGGGCGTGGCTGGCGCTGGCCGCCGGCTGGTGGAGCCTGCGCGGCCTGTTGCATCGGCCGGTGATGGACACACTGCGCCGCGCCGGCGAAATCTGACGCCGGGATTGGCTCTCAACCACCGCGCCAGTCGCCCTCGGTGCTGACGGCCTCGCCTTCGAGCGTGCGCCGCATCGCCTGCAGACCCTGCTCGATCATTCCGGCGATGGCCGGGGCCATCTCGTGCGGCAGCAGGTCGGCCAGCCAGACCACGCGGCTGCGGCCCGTGCCGTCGTCTTGCACCTGCGCCGACGCGTTGTGGTGCGTCAGACGGCCGCCAGTGGCCGACCAGGCGACGCGGCGCTGGCCGTCGCTGACGTCGATGATCAGCTCGCGCGCCGTCATGCCGTTGGCGAACTGCACGGTACGTGCTTCGCCGTCCAACCGGCAGTCGACGACGAAACCCTTGACCAGCCTGGTGTGCAAGGCGCCTACGTCGCGCAGCGCGTCCCACACCTCGGCGGGGGTCGCGTCAATGCCAATCTCTTTGCGAATCGAAGCCATGTCCGTGCCCTCGGTATGGGTGGTGAATTCAGGGCGCCAGCGTAGGGCGCGGTGCCGGGGCCGTCGTGCCGTTTTCGGACCTTTGCATCTGCTGAACACCGCCGTGCGCAACACCTCAGCGCGGTTGACGCGCGTAGCTGTGGGTCAGCATCTCCCACTGGTGCCCGTCGGGTTCGTTCCAGTAGATGCCGCGGCCGCCCCAGTGGGTGCTGATCTTCATGTCCACCGGGCCACGCACATCGGCCCGGTAGGCAATACCGGCTGCCTGGATGCGCGCGAGGATCGCGTCGAACTCCGCTTCACTGACGCGAAAGCAGAAGTGCTGGACGGGGTACTTCTCCTGGGTGTCGATGAAGTCGAGTGTCAAGCCCGGGTTCACGTAGACGGCGGTGAAGGGCCCGACGTCGGCTTGGCCCCAGGGCACACCGAGCAACTCGGCGAGCTGGCGCGCCGACTCGGTCTTGTGGTGGGAAGAGACGATGGCATGGTCGAGTTCGATGGTCATGGCAGCTCCCGGTGACGCGGGAAATCTTAGGCGGCTTCACGAGCCCCGGTTGCTCGAAGGGGCCATCGTGTTGACCCCCCGTTTGGCGTCACCGATGCCCACGGAAGGGGTTTTCGTCGCAGCGTGTGTGTGATGTCGAAGGGCGCTTGTCTAATCGCGCCCATGCCGATCACCCGCCGACAGCTCGCTGCCCTCTCTCCTGCTGTGCTGCTGCCGTCTTGGGCGGCTCAGGCGCAGGCCGAGCCGACACTGCTGGCGCCCGATGGCCTTGCCGTCGCGCGCATGGGCGGCCAGGCTTGGCTGGTCGGTGAACTGGGCATCCACAACGGCCTGGCCACGGCCGTCGAGCTGCAGGCCCTGGCCGTGTCCGCCGCTGGCCGAGCGGGACCCGCTTTGCTGCACCTGACCGGCGCACCGTTGCTGGCGGCGGCTGCCGGTGCCAAAGGTCGACCCGCGCAGAGCCCGCGTGTCCCGCCAGGCGAATCGTTGGTGCTGTTTCTGTGGCATCGCATGGACATGCCGGGTGACGCCATCACGTCAGTACAAGTCGAGTGCTCGCTGCAAGGCGACGGCGCAGTCGCCGTGCCGTCGCTCACCGCCACGTTGCCGCTGGCGCAACCGACACGCCTGGGTCCGCCGCTGCGCGGTGGTCCGTGGGCGGCGGTGTTCGACCCGGCTTTCGCCTTCGGCCACCGGCGAGCGGTGTTCGTGCGCGATGGCCGCAGCTACATCCCCGCACGTTTTGCGATCGACTGGATCAAGCTCGATGCACAGGGTAGGCCCTGGTCTGGCGACACGGGCCAGGCCTTCGAGCGGTGGCATGGCTGGGGGCAGGAGGTGCTCGCCGTGGCTGACGGCGAGATCGTCGACCTGCGCGATGGCCGCGACGACGTGCTCGCCAGCAAACTGCCTGCCGAGCGCTGGACCGACGAGGACGTGGCCGGCAACTACCTGTGCCTCGGCCTGGGCGGCGGGCGCTTCGTGTTCTACGAGCACCTGCAGCGCGGCAGCGTCGCGGTGGCGCGCGGCCAGCGTGTGAAGGCTGGCGAAGTCATTGCCAAGGTCGGGCGCTCGGGTGTCAATTCGTCGGGCCCGCACCTGCACTTTCACCTGGCGGACGAGCCGTCGACGCTGCAGGCGCAGGGGCGCCCCTACGTTTTCGCGGGGTTTCGCCCCCTCGGCCAGTACGGCAGCATGGACGAGGCTGAGGGCGGCCGCGTGTGGGCGCCATTGCCGGACGGCGCGGCCCCACGCGTGCATGGTGAGATGCCGGTACCGAATGCGGTGCTGATGTTCGACGAACCCGGAGATTCCAAGATGTATGGACTGATCGGCAAGATGCTTGCCAAACCCGGCCAGCGCGACGCGCTGATCACGATCTTGCTGCAAAACGTGGGCGCGATGCCCGGCTGCCAGAGCTATGTGGTCGCACGCGAACCCGGCAACGAGCAGGCGATCTGGATCACGGAGGTCTGGGACGACAAGGACAGCCACCAGGCCTCGCTCAGCCTGCCGGCAGTGAAGGCGGCGATCCAGCGGGCGATGCCGCTGATCCAGGGCTTCGAGCAGCATCAGGTCACCGAACCGGTGGGCGGCCATGGCCTCGGCGGCTGAACCACGCTGAAGTGCGCGGCCGCCGAGCAGGTGGTGCTCTTTCGTTGAGCAATCCAGCCCAGATGCCCTGTCATCAACGACTTACAAGCGTCATGCTGGTGTTGTCCACAGCGTTGTCCACGGTCCAGGGGGACAAGTGGCCAAAGTCATGGCCAAAAATACCGCCACCGCCCCCCGATTGATGCCCCTGGCTGTGGTACGGCTCAGTGCGTCGCCCAGGCTTTCAACTGCTTCACCAACGGCGCCAGCCACGGCTGCGTCAGCGCGTAAAAGGCCAGCCGGCCGGGTGAGGGCCAGCGGCGCGGGTTGCTTTCCGACAAGACCATCAGGTCGGCTGGCACGGCCGAGCTGTTGAGGCAGCCCACGCCCCACCCGGCGCGCAGCGCCGTCACCACCGCCTGGCTGCCGCTGCAGGCCATGCGCAGGCTGTGCGGCTGGCCACGCCGGGCCAGGGCGGCCAACGCCAGCTCGCGCACCGGGCAGGGCTCGGCCAGCAAGACCAGCGGCAACGGCCGGTTCGGCGAGGCATGAAAGCCTGGCGCCGCGACCCAGGCCAACGGTTCGCGCCGCAGCAGCAGCGCATCGGCCGGCGGCTCGTGCGCGGTGACCACCACCAGGTCGAGTGCGCCTTCGGCCCATTGGCGCTGCAGCTCGCTCGAGCGGGCCCAGGTCACTTCGAGTCCGGCGCCATCGGCCTGTTGTTCTAGGAAGCCCAGCAACGCCTTCAGCCGCGCCGGCAGGAAGTATTCACTCAGGCCGATGTGCCACAACCCCTGTTCCGCAGCGGGTTGCAAGGCTTGCAGTGCAGCCTGCTGCAGGTCCAGCAGTTCACGCGCGTACGGCAGGAAGCGCTCGCCCTCGAGGGTCAGCTGCAACCGGCGGGTGGTGCGCTCGATCAGCCGCGCGCCGAGCGTCGATTCGAGTTGCTTGAGCTGCAGGCTCAAGGCCGACGGGCTGCGGTGCACGCGGCCCGCGGCGCGCGCCAGGGCGCCGCTGTCGGCGATCGCGACGAAGCTCTGCAGCCAGATTGGGTCCAGGTGATTCATCAGAGTTGCTCACGAATCAGCAAAGAAAGATTCGCTTCACGCACGATTGTCGCGCGCCTAGCATGACCCTGTCATCCACCCCATTCCGAGTCAACAAGGACCTGCCATGCCCTACCTCCACATCCAGATCTCCGGCGCCGCCGACAACGCCTTGGCCGAACAGGTGGCTTCGACCGCCTCCGAGCTGACCGCCCGCCTGCTGCACAAGGATCCGGCGTTGACCGCGGTGGTGATCGACTTCGTGCCGGCCCCGCAATGGTTCGTGGCCGGCCAGCGGCTGGCGCAAGGCACGCGCCGCTCGTACCACTGGACGGTCAGCATCACCGACGAGACCAACACCAAGGCGGAGAAGGCGGCCTACCTGGCGGCCGTGCACCAGGCGATGGATGAGTTGCTCGGCGGCGCCGTCGAACACTCGTACACCCACGTGATCGACGCGCGCGCCGCGGCCTACGGCTTCGGCGGCCGCACCCAGGAGTGGCGCTACCAGCAAGCCCGCTGAGCGTCAGGTCTCGAAGATCAGTGAGCGATGGGCCGCGACACCGGCCATGGCGCCATCGCCCACCGCGAGTGCGACAGAACCTGCCGGACGGGCCAGGTCGCCGCAGGCGAACACGCCGGCCACGCTGGTCGCCTTCATGGCATCGGTCTTCACGAAGCGGCCCATCGGGCCGTCTTCCATGTCGCAGCCGATCTGGGCCGCCAGCGGACTGGGGCACACCGTGGTGGCGGTGAAGAGACCGGCCAGGTGGAAGACGCGGCCATCCTTCATCACCGCCTCGAGCGGATCGCCTTCGCCGCCCTGCAGGTGCGCCACCGGTTCGGGCTCGATCGTCACGCCGCGCGCCACCAACTGCTGCAACGGCTCGCTGTCGGGCAACGGCCGTCCATCGAGAAAGAGGGTCGTCGGGCCCCATTCGGGCAGCAGCATGGCCTGGTGGACCGACAGCTCCGACGTGGCCAGCACACCGATCGGGCCGCGCCGCAGCTCGTAGCCATGGCAGTACGGGCAGTGGAATACC
>NZ_DASUNH010000044.1:0-83218 GCF_036277275.1 Ideonella sp.
GACGATCCGCGCATCGTCGACTCGACCGGCGCGCTGGAGCTGCGCGGCACGCCGAAGAAGATGCTGATCGTTGGCGGCGGCATCATCGGCCTCGAGATGGGCACGGTGTACTCGACGCTCGGCGCGCGCCTGGACGTCGTCGAAATGCTCGATGGCCTGATGCAGGGCGCCGACCGCGATCTGGTCAAGGTCTGGCAGAAGATGAACGCGCCGCGCTTCGACAAGATCATGCTGAAGACCAAGACGGTGGGCGCCACGGCGACACCCGATGGCATCAAGGTCCAGTTCGAAGACAGCGAAGGCAAGAAGAGCGAAGCGACCTACGACCTGGTGCTGCAGGCCGTGGGCCGCTCGCCGAACGGCAAGAAGATCGGTGCCGACAAGGCTGGCGTGATCGTCAGCGACCGCGGCTACATCCCGGTGGACGTGCAGATGCGCACCAACGTGCCGCACATCTTCGCGATCGGCGACATCGTCGGCCAGCCGATGCTGGCGCACAAGGCCGTGCACGAGGCGCACGTGGCGGCCGAGGTCGCGTCAGGCGATACCAAGGCGCAGTTCGATGCCCGGGTGATCCCGAGCGTGGCCTACACCGACCCCGAAGTCGCCTGGGTCGGCCTGACCGAAGATCAGGCCAAGGCTCAAGGGCTGAAGGTCAAGAAGGGCCTGTTCCCGTGGACGGCCTCCGGCCGCGCCATCGCCAACGGCCGCGACGAAGGTTTCACCAAGCTGCTGTTCGACGAAGCCACCCACCGCATCGTCGGCGGCGGCATCGTCGGCACGCACGCCGGCGACATGATCGGCGAGATCGCGCTGGCCATCGAAATGGGCGCCGACGAAGTCGACATTGGCAAGACGATCCACCCGCACCCAACGCTGGGCGAGTCGATCGGGATGGCCGCCGAAGTCGCTCACGGCACCTGTACCGACTTGCCGCCGATGAAACGCTGAGTCCGTCGAATAGCAGAAGAAACATGGCCACCCGTTTGGGTGGCCATGTTTCCTTTCAAGTGGCGTGCGCGGATCGGCTTTGCCGGTCCGCTGCGCGAGCCCCCCCGGGGACAGGGCCCGGGAGGGCCCGTGGGGGCCTAATGCACCTGCCCTTCAGCCACGATCCGCCAGTCGTTGCCCTCGCGGCTCCAGTACTGGCGCATCACGTGGTCGACCTGCTGGCTGTTGCCGATGTTGCCGGCCTGCTCACGGAAGGTGACGACCATCAGTTCCCGGTCGTCGCGGAAGCTGATGAGGCTGGTCTCGTCGATCGCCGCCGGTGCGGGGGCACTCGTCGCACGTTGGCGTGAGCGCGTGAGGTTGATGTCGGCATCGGCCGCGGTGGCACTCGGGTAGAACGAAGCCATCGTGTCGCCATCGGCGGCGAGGCGCGCTGCGCGCCAGCGCTCGAACGTCTGCAGGAAGTCGGGCCGGGCCGCAGCGCGCGCGGCTTCGGGCGTGCGCCAATCGATCTTCCGGCTGATCAGCACCGGCGTGTCACGTTGCGGCAGCCGGGACGACAGGCCCAGCAGGTCGTCGTTGGCGAGCACGACGCATCCATCGCTGTCTTGCGGCGGGCGCGAGTAGGTGGCCGAGGGCACGCCGTGCAGCAAGATGCCCTTGCCGGTGCGGCCGCGCGTGCGGTCGTAGGCGTTGGGGTAGTTCAGCGGCAACGCGCCGGCGCCGAAACGGTCTTCGAGCCGATGAGGCTCGATCTGACCGGTGACGAAGTACAGGCCGAGCGGCGTTTTCTGGTCGCCTTCGGCCAGCTTGTCGACGCCTTGTTTGCCGACCGAGACATAGAAGTCGTCGATCAGCTTCAGGCCGTCTTCACTGTTCTCGAACAGGTACAGCCGGCTGCGCGACGCATCGACCGCGATGGCGTATGGTTGGGTCGGCGGCAGCTGGACAAACTCGGCCGGCACCGCGCCCGCCGGCGGGCGCGCTCGCAGAGCGGCCAGACGTTGCAGGGCTTCCGCGCGCAGCGGCGTCACGTCGCCGCTGCCCATTACGCCGCCACCCCAGCCCTGCAGCGGCGCGGCATGAGCGGCGAGCAGGTCGGCTTGCAGCAGCAGCGCCAGGCGGAAGTTCGGGTATTGCTGGACCAGCGCGGTGTTGGCAGCGAGCGCATCGTGCAGCCTGCGCTGGCCGACCAGGCGGTAGATGGCGATCAGCCGCGCCTCGGGGCTGCCTTGCAGCGCCGCCGTGGGGTCGGGCAGCCGCAGCGCGGGGGTGTCGTCGGCCAGCCGCATTGCCGGCGTGGACGACACGGCCGAGGGTGGCGCGTGGGCATGCGCGTCGCGTGACCACCAGCCCAGCCCACGCGAGTCCGTGGTCGACAACACGCCCACGCTCAACAGCCCGACGGTGCCGAGCAGCACCGCGCCACGGCGCTTGCGGGGATTGTGGGGCGATTCGCGCTTCATGGCGATGCGGCTTGGCAGGGACCCGCGGGGATCACCCGCCGACGGCTTCCTGCTTGATCAGCCAACGGCCGTTGGCGCGCACCAGCTGCAGCGTCTTGCGGCTGGTGGCCGACAGCGCGTCCGAGTTGTAGACCTGCTTGAACTTCGCGGTGGCCTTGTCGCCGTCGACGCTCACGCGCAGGTCGACCAGTTCGACCTTGATCTGCTTGCGGGCGGCGATGCGGTCGCGGCGGTCTTGTTCCCAGGCCCGACGCGAGCCGGCTTGGCCGCTGAAGTCCGGTGTGTAGGCGGCGTAGTACCCGGTCATGTCACGCTGGGCCCAGGCAGCAGCCCAGGCGCGCACGGCGGCTTCGACCTCCGCATTGGCGCCGTTGGCCGCCTGTGGGGCGGGTGCCGGCGGCGCAGGCTTGATGGCCGGCGGCGGCGCAGGCGTCGCCACGGCTGGCGGCTTGCTGGCCGACGCGGCTGCCTGGCTGGGCGCTACCACAGGTGGTGGCGCGGTCACAGGCTTGGGCGCCGGCGCTGCTGCCACCACCACGGGCGCAGGGACGGGCGCGGGCTGCACCACCGGGGGGGGCGCAGTTGGGCGCCCCACCGGCTTGGCTGCCACTGCCGCAGCGGCGGGCGGTGGCGCGGTGTTGGCGCCGGCGGTCAGCTCACGCAACAGGGCCAGCTTGGGCTGCACGCTGGCGTCGGCCTTGTCCAGCTGCAACGCCTTGGTGTAGGCCTGGCTGGCGAGCTGGGCGTAGACGTCGCCGAGGTTCTGGTAGGCGGTGGCATAGGCCGGGTTGGTGCGGATCGCCCGTTCAAGCGCCTGGCGGGCCTTCTCGTAGTCGCCCTGGGCGCCATAGATCACCGCCATATTGTTGTACGGTGCCGGCATGTCCGGGTGGTCGTCGACCAGCTTCTGGAACACTGCCAGCGCTTCCGACTTGCGGTCGAGCATCGACAACGCAACGCCGCGGCGAAAGCGCATCTGCGCGTCTTTGGGGTTCTTCGCCAGCGCCTCGTCGATCAGCTTCAGCGCCTGTGCGTGTTGGCCGTCTTTGAGCAGGCGCTGGATCTCGGCCGACTCGGACGGCACCGCCGCGCTGGATGCGGCAACTGCCGTTGGCTGTTGCGCCGCCAGAGGGCCGGCCCACGCGAAACCCAGTACCAAGGCTGTGGCCATCAGGCTCAGCGGAGAACAGGGCAGCATCGATGGGCGGACGGGCATGGGCTGTTTTTTGGCGCTTGAGTGCGCCCGTCATGGCGGGCCCCGGCAGTCTATCGAAATTCAGCCGATGAACCGCTCGAAAAGTACCTGTGTGGCCGCTGGAAAGCACGGGTGTCAGCGGACGAGGTTTCGACACGCCGACATCCTTGGCCATCCGGCGGCCCAGTCGCAGGCGTTGTTATCCCTGCCGCCTGTGGCGGACCAACGACAGCTACCGGCCGTTGATGTCAGACTGCAGGGGCGCCGCTCAAGTCGCGCGCTGCACGGCCGACAACCCTTCGATGCTCGACGTTTCCGTTGCTGCTGCCATCGCCGTCCGGTCCGAGCCTTGGGTCGCGGGCGCAGCCGTGGCGTTGCGACGGGCGCTGCTGCATGTGCGTTGGGCGACGCTGCTGCTTGTCACGCTGTCGCTGGGCGTGCAGGCCTGGGACCCGGCGCGCATCGTCCACGCTGCCGCCCGCCGTGGCGACCAGGCGCAGCAAGGGGCACAGGCTTTGCGACAGGCGATGGTCAGCGTGCAATCGCAAGACGAACTGAGCCAGCTGACCGCGGTCAATGAATTCTTCAACAGGCGCCTGCAGTACCGCGACGACGTCGATATCTGGGGCCAGATCGACTACTGGGCCAGCCCACTCGAATCGCTGCAAAAGGGCATGGCCGATTGCGAGGACTATGCGATCGCCAAGTACTTCACCCTCACGGCCCTGGGCATGCCGCACCGCAAGCTGCGCATGGTCTACGTGCGCGCGGCGATCGGTGGGCGGGATGGGCTGGTGCAGCCGCACATGGTGCTCGCCTATTACCCCAACCCGGAGGCCGACCCCTACGTGTTGGACAACTTGATCACCGAGTTGCGCCGCGCTGGCCGTCGGCCCGACCTGTCTCCCGTCTTCAGCTTCAACGCCGAGGGGCTGTGGGAAGGTGTGGGCCCGGTGTTGGTCGGCGGCGCGGGCCCGGCCGAGCGACTTTCGCGTTGGCGCGACGCGCTGGCCAAGGCACGCCAGGACGGCTTTTTCCAGTAATCCACTGCCTTGAACGAGGTATAAGCATGCCCCAGGAGGGCCCATGTCACTGATCCGCCAGGTTTGGTTGTTGCTCGCGCTGACACTGGTGCTGGCGTTTGCCGCCGCATTCGGTATCACGGTGCACTCAGCGCGCCAGTACCTCGAAACCCAGTTAGGGTTGAAGAACAACGACACCGCGCAGTTTCTCGCGCTGACGCTGTCGCAGCAAAAGGGCGATGCCACCGCGATGGAGCTGGTGATTGCCAGCCAGTTCGACACTGGCTACTACGAGTTGATCCGCTTGACCGGCACCGACGGCAAGGTGGTGCAGGAGCGCCGTGCCGACCCCAAGGCCAGTGCCGCGCCGGGCTGGTTCGTGCGCTTGATGGGCATCTCGCCGGTGCCCGGCACGGCACAGGTCAGCGACGGCTGGAAGCAGCTGGGTCGGCTCGAGGTGCGCAGCCATTCGAGCTTTGCCGATGACCAGTTGTGGAAGAACACGCTGTCGACTGCCGGCATCCTGGCTGTGCTGGCCTTGGGCCTGGGGGCCCTGGCAGCGGTCGCCGTGCGCCGCATTCGCCTGCCGCTCCAGGCCACGGTGCAACAGGCGACCGCGTTGACCGAGCGCCGCTTCATCACCATCAGCGAGCCGGTGGTGCCCGAGTTGCGCGAAGTGACGCGGGCGATGAACACGATGGTGGCGCGCCTGAAGGGCATGTTCGACGAGCAGGCCGCGCAGGTCGAACAATTGCGTCGGCAAGCCAATTGCGACGCGCTGACCGGCCTGTCGAACCGCTCGCACTTCATGGGCCGCCTGAAGGTAATGCTGGGCAGCGAAGACGGCAGCGCCGGCGGCGCGATCGTGCTCGTGCGCTTGGCCGACCTGCAGGGCCTGAACCGCAAGCTGGGCCACGCCACGACGGACCGGCTGCTGCAGGAGTCGGCGGCGGCCATCGTCGAATCGGCGCGTCGCGCGGGCTCGTTCGAAGTGGGCCGGCTGAACGGTTCCGATTTCGCGATGGTGCTGCCCGATGTCGGTTCGCTGCGCGAGCCGGCGGTCGATGTCGCGGCGCGGCTGCGCAATCTGCTGCGTGCCCACGATCCGACGGCCAATGCCGTGGTCGGTGCGGTGCGGTGGTGGCACGGAGCGCCGATGTCTTCCTTGCTGGCCGCGGCCGACCAGGCGCTGGCGCGGGCGGAAGGCCGCGGCGCCTACGCGGTGGAACTCGATGACACCGGAGACGGCCTGGTGCTGGGCGAGGACGCGTGGCGTGAACGCCTGGAAGGCGCCGTAAGCAACCAGCGCGCCAAGCTGGTCGAGTTTCCGCTGGTCGACATGCATGGTGCGGTGGTGCACCGCGAGTGCCCGTTGCGCCTGCAGCTCGAAGTCGACGGTGAGATGGTGCCGGCGGCGCAATGGTTGCCGATGGCGCGCCGAACGCAGCTGACCTCGCGCATCGACCTGCTGGCCGTCAAGCTCGCGCTGGCCGCCATTGCCAGTGACGGCATGGCCCGCGCGGTGAACGTCAGCCCCGGCTCGCTGGTGGACAGCAGCTTCGTGCCGAACCTGCGGGCTTTGCTTTCCGCCTTTGCAGCCGAAGCGCCCGGCCTGTGGCTGGAGGTGGCGGAGGACGGCGCGCTGCGGCACATCGAGCTGGTGCGCGAGATGGTGACGCAGATGCACGGCTGCGGCGCCCGCGTGGGCCTCGAACATGCCGGTGAACGCCTGACCGAAGCGTCGGGCCTGCTGGAAGTGGGGCTCGACTTCGTGAAGCTCGATGCGAGCTTCGTCGAAGGCCTGTCGGGCGACCACGCCCGTCGCGAACACGTGGCGGGCGCGGTGCGAATGTTGCACGGCATCGGCCTGAAGGTGTATGCCGAGGGCGTGGCCTCGTCCGACGATGCGACCGCGCTGGCCACTTGCGGGCTGGACGGCCTGACCGGGCCGGTGGTGCCGGCCGCTTGAGATGCAGGACAGGGTGCTGGGCGTCGACAGGCTCTGCCCGAACGGGTCAGGTGGATGGCCGCATGACATAGGCCGTGCCACCATCGTGTCCTTTCGCCCTGAGCCTGTCGAAGGGCTTCTACTGATCGCCCGAACCGGGTGCGGTATTCGCCTTTCGCCATTCCCTCGGTGACAGGCCTGTCTGCGCACTGAAGGCCCGTGACAGGGCGGCTTCGCTGCCGTAGCCCACGTCGGCAGCAATCAGCTTCAGTGACTGGCCGCGGCGCAACAGCTTTTGCGCCAATCCGATGCGCCAGCACTGCAGGTAGCTTCCAGGTGTGCAACCCAGTGTGCGGCGGAAGCTGGTGGCAAAGACGGTACGCGACATGCCGGCTTCGCGGGCCAGGTCTTCGAGCGACCAGTCGCGTTGCGGTGACTCGTGCATCGCAATGAGCGCGCGGCGAAGTTGCCCATGGGCCAGGCCGGCCATCATGCCGGCTGCGACCTGGCCTTGTTCCATCAGCGCGCGCAGGATGTGGATCAGCACGACTTCGAACAGCCGGTCGAGCATCGCCTGGCGACCACAGTTCCTCGACCCGGCTTCTGCGAACAGCAGCGCCAGCACCGCCTGGCAGCTTTGCAGCCGCTCGAGCGGCAGGCATACGACATCCGGCAAGGCCGCAGCAATCGGGCTGGCCGTTCCGCCGTCGAACTGCACGTTGGCGCAGACGAAGTTCGCGCCCCGATGCTTGTCCGTGATGAAACGATGGGCCATCGGGCGCGGGTACAGCAGCAGGCTCGGTTGCGCGATGTGCAGGGTCGGCGACGAACCGTGGCGTACCTCGGCATCACCGTCCTGGATCAGGTGCAACTGACCGAAGGGCTCGTTCGCTTCCAGGGCGTTGATGCCGCACAGCGCCCCGGCATGGAAGGTGTGCGCGCGGACCGAGAAGTGGTCCAGCAGTGCGGCCAGTCGATCGCCCATGGCCTGAACTCCTGATCAATTTTTGCGTACTGAATGAAGCGTATCGTACGGGCTTCCCGGGCAAAGTTCGTTCTGCCGACAGACAAACCTGTCGCAGTTCAAACCCTAACCGGAGCTTCACATGCACACCTTCGCCAAGCTTTTCGTCGCTTCATCCGTGGCCCTGGCATCGCTGGCCGTTCAGGCGCAAGCCACGGCTCGGGCCCCGTCGCAGGTCGGTGCTCGCAGTGCTGCGGCGCTGGCCTCCAGCTACGTGGCGGCCAAGGACGGCACGCCGCTGTACTACAAGGACTGGGGCCCGAAGGACGGACAGGTCGTCGTCTTCAGCCACGGCTGGCCGCTCAGCTCGGACAGCTGGGAGTCCCAGATGCTGTTCCTGGCCGACCACGGCTATCGGGTGGTTGCCCATGACCGCCGTGGCCACGGCCGCTCAGGCCAGCCCTGGGCCGGCAACAACATGGACCAATACGCCGACGATCTCGCGGCGGTGATCGAGGCGTTGGATCTGAAGAACGCAACGCTGGTCGGCTTCTCGACCGGCGGTGGCGAGGTGGCGCGCTACATCGGGCGCCATGGCACCCAGCGTGTTGCCAAGGCGGCGTTGGTCGGGGCCGTCACGCCGATCATGGTCAAGACGCCGGCCAATCCCCAGGGCGTGCCGATGGAGGTCTTCGACGGGCTGCGCGCGGCGTCGTTGAACGACCGGGCCCAGCTCTACCACGACATCGCCAGCGGTCCGTTCTTCGGTTTCAACCGGCCCGGCGCAAAGCCGTCGCAGGGCGCGATCGATTCGTTCTGGCAGCAGGGCATGCAAGCGGGGCACAAGGCCACCTTCGACTCGATCAAGGCGTTCTCGGAGAGCAACTTCGTCGAGGACCTGAAGAAGTTCGACGTCCCCACGCTGATCGTCCACGGCGACGACGACCAGATCGTGCCGATCGCGACCACTGCGAAGGCCACGGCCAAGCTGGTCAAGGGCGCCAAGCTGATCGTCTACAGCGGCGGCCCGCACGGCATCACCGACACGCACAAGGATCGCCTGAACGCCGATCTGCTGGCGTTCCTGAAGGGTTGATCGCCCTTCGCATCGACAGCCACATCGTCGGTTCTGTGCCCGACGCGGACAGACCGGACCGACCGGCGGCCGGTCAAGCGATATCGGCGCAGTGGATGCGGAACTGACCGGCCTTGCGGTCGGCGAAATACCGGGTCAAGGTCTCTCGCACGGTGCGAAAAGCCAGCTCGTTCCAGGGAATCTCGTCCTCGCGGAACAACCGGGCCTCCAGCGTCTCGCTACCCGGGTTCAAGTGGGTGTCGGTCATGCGGGCGCGGTAGAACAGATGCACCTGGCCGACACGCACCACGTTGAGCACGGTGAACAGGCCTTCGAGTTCCACATGCGCACCGGCTTCTTCGTCGGTTTCACGCAGTGCGCCTTCGGCGGTGGTCTCGCCGAGTTCCATGAAGCCGGCCGGCAAGGTCCAAAGGCCGTGGCGCGGCTCGATCGCGCGGCGGCACAGCAGGATCTGGTCTTGCCAGACCGGGACCGTGCCCACCACGTTCAGCGGATTTTCATAGTGGATGGTGGCGCAGTTGGGGCAAACCGCGCGTGGGCGGTTGTCGTCTGCGGGTACCACGTAATTGACCTTGGTGCCGCAGGCGCGACAGTGAACGATGGTGCGGCCCGTGAACATGGTGCGGCAGTGTAGGGCCTGCGAATGCGCGGGCTCGCAGCCCGAAGTCAGTGCCGGTGCCGTGGCATCATCGACCGATCGAGCTCAACGCAAAGCCCCGCCATGACCTACGTGATCCAGCCGCCCGCCGTGGCCGCCGTGCCCGTCAGCGATGGGCGTTCGTTCCCCGTTCACCGCATCTACTGCGTTGGCCGCAACTACGCCGAGCATGCCGTCGAGATGGGCCACACCGGCCGCGAGCCGCCGTTCTTCTTCATGAAGCCGGCCGATGCGGTGCTGCCAGTGGCCGACGGGCAGATCGGCCGCATGGCCTACCCGCCGATGACCAGCAACCTGCACCACGAGATCGAGCTGGTGGTGGCGCTGGGGGCTGGCGGGCGCGACGTGCCGGTGGAGCGTGCCGCCGAGTTGATCTGGGGCTACGCGATCGGACTGGACATGACGCGGCGTGACCTGCAGAACGACATGAAGAAACAGGGCCGGCCGTGGAGCATCGGCAAGGGCTTCGACGACAGTGCGCCGATCGGCTCGATTCACCCCAAGGCCGCCACCGGCGAGCTGCTGAAAGGCGCGATCACGCTCGACGTGAACGGCCAACGCCGCCAGGCCGGTGACCTGTCGGACCTGATCTGGAGCGTGAGCGAAACCATCGCCACGCTGAGCCGCGCCTGGACGCTGGCCCCCGGTGACCTGATCTACACCGGCACGCCGGCCGGCGTGGGCGCCGTGGTGGCGGGCGACCGACTGGTCGGGGCGATCGAAGGCTTGGGCCAATTGCAGCTGGACATCGTGCTGGCTGAAATCTGAACAGGAAACCCACCGTGATGGAACTCTTCAACTACTTTCGTTCCTCGGCCTCTTACCGCGTGCGCATCGCGCTGGCGCTGAAGGGGCTGGCCTACGACTACAAGTCGGTTCACCTGCAGAAGGACGAGCAGACTGCCGAGTCGTACTCGGCCGTTTCGGCCTCGCGCCTGGTGCCGCTGCTGAAAGACGGCGACGCCTACGTGCATCAGTCGCTGGCGATCATCGAGTACCTCGACGAGACCTACCCGGTGCCGCCGCTGCTGCCGAAGGACCCGTTGGCCCGCGCCCGCGCCCGCGCACTGGCGCTGGACATTGCCTGCGAGATCCACCCGCTGAACAATCTGCGGGTGTTGCGCTATCTGGTCAACTCGCTGGGTGTCGACGAAGACGCCAAGAACCGTTGGTACAAGCATTGGGTGGAGACGGGGCTGGAGGCGGTCGAGCGCCAACTGGCTGCGGCGCCTGCGCGCTACTGCGTGGGCGACACGCCGGGCCTGGCCGACTGCGTGCTGGTGCCGCAGATCTTCAACGCCCAGCGCTTCGAGTGCCGGCTGGACCATGTGCCGAACGTGATGCGCGTGTTCGAGGCTTGCATGAAGCTGGACGCGTTCGAAGCGACACGGCCGGAGAAGTGCCCGGATGCCGGTTGATGGCAGCCCCCGGCCCGGCGTACCGAGCCTGCCCCCCGAGGGGGTGGCGCGGCCGCTTCGGAGCGGCCGTGCGCTGGCCGCGCTGATGCCATGACCACCGGCAGTTTTCTTCGCGCCGAAGGCCTGCCGCCCGAGGTGGGCGGTTTGATGTCGACGCGCCGTGGCGGGGTCAGCCGGGCGCCGTTCGACAGCCTGAACCTGCGACCCGCCGGGCTGCGGGGTGATGCCGTTGACGAGCCGGCGGCGATCCACGAAAACCAGCGCCGCTTTGCCGGCTGGCTGGAGGGCGCGCAACCGGTCTATCTGGATCAGGTGCACGGCGCGCGCGTCGTGCGGCTGACGCGGGCCGACCTGGCGCGCGGCCAGGCTTTTGCGCAGGCCGATGCCAGCGTGACGACCGAGCGCGGCGTCGCCTGCACGGTGCTGGTGGCCGATTGCCTGCCGGTTCTGTTGGCCGCGCCAGGTGGGCATGCGGTGGGCGCGGCGCATGCGGGATGGCGCGGGCTGGCCGGCGGCGTGGTCGAGGCGACGCTGGAGGCGGTGTGCGAAGCCGCGGGATGCGCGCCGAGTGAAGTCAGCGCCTGGCTCGGCGCCTGCATCGGGCCCGAGGCATTCGAAGTGGGTGACGACGTGCGCGAGGCTTTCGGCCCGGGCGCGGTTGCGTTCTTCCGTCCGGGTGTGGCCCCGGGCAAGTGGTGGGCCGATCTGCCCGGCCTGGCGCGGCACCGGCTGCAGTTGGCAGGGGTCACGCAGGTCAGTGGGGGGCAGTGGTGCACCCACAGCGAGCCGGCCCGCTTCTTCTCGTTCCGTCGTGACCGCGTGACCGGCCGCCATGCGGCGGCGATCTGGATTCGGTAGCGTCAGCCGGTAGGAAGCGGGCGGGCGCCTCTGCCGCGGCCCGCACTGGCCTGCGACGCGGACGTTGTGCAGTGCACAACGTCACGTCGCGCAGCGAGCCTTCTCGCTAATCATCGCGGCCCTCGTGCGGTGGCGATTCGGCGGGTGCCGCAGCTTCCATCTCCGCTCGTCGGCGCGCGCGCTTGCGGTGCGGTGTGTTCATCACGTACAGCACGATGGCCAGCGGCAGCAGGCCATAGAGCGCCAGCGTGAACACGGCACCGAGCACCGTGCCTTGGGGCGATGTCGCCTCTGCGAGGCTCATCAGCACCACCACGAACATCCAACCCAGGGCGACAATGTGCATTTCAGGCAGTGATAAGTAATCTCACGTAACGAAAAATAGAGTCATCATGCGGTAAGCTGACGGCCGTTCAATGCCAGGCGCCGCACCGTGCCGACGCGGCCACCACAGCCGAGCCGCGGGCCCCACCGCAAGGAGACAAACGCAGTGATTGGTAAGTCGCAGCAGCCCTCGTTGGAGGCATTTGGCGCCCTCGGCGCCCAGGCTCAGGCACAGGCGGACGCCTTCGGCCACGCGGTCGGTGACATCTGGCGCTCATTCTCCGGCCTGACGCTGCCGCAAGCGTCGATGAGCGATTTGCAGAGCGAGTACCTGAAGCAAGCCACCGCGCTGTGGAACGGGACGCTGGAGGCGCTGGGGACCACCGGCGCCGACGGGCAGGAGGCGAAAGCCCACAGGCCGGTCGGCGACCGCCGCTTTGCTGCCAAAGACTGGGCCGCCAATCCCGGCGCCGCCTACACCGCGCAGATGTACCTGCTCAACGCCCGTACGCTGATGCAGATGGCCGAGAGCCTGCAGGGCGACGAGAAGACCAAGGCGCGCATCCGCTTTGCAGTGCAGCAGTGGGTCGACGCGATGAGCCCCAGCAACTTCCTGGCGTTGAACCCGGAAGCCCAGCGCAAGGCGCTGGAAACGCGGGGCGAGAGCATCGCCCAGGGCATCCAGCACCTGGTGCACGACCTGCAGCAAGGCCATGTTTCGCAGACCGACGAGAGCGTGTTCGAGGTCGGCCGCAACGTGGCCACCACCGAGGGCACGGTCGTCTATGAGAACGAATACTTCCAGCTGATCGAGTACAAGCCGCTGACGGCCAAGGTGCACCAACGGCCGATGCTGTTCGTGCCGCCGTGCATCAACAAGTACTACATCCTCGACCTGCAGCCGGAGAACTCGCTGATCCGCTACACGGTGGAGCAGGGGCACCGCCTGTTCGTGGTCAGCTGGCGCAACCCCGACGAGTCGATGGCCGGCAAGACTTGGGACGACTACATCGAGCATGCCGCGATCCAGGCGATCCGCGTGGCGCAAGAGATCTCGGGCGAAAACCAGATCGACACGCTCGGCTTTTGCGTCGGCGGCACGATCCTGTCGACGGCGTTGGCGGTGCTGGCTGCGCGTGGCGAGCAGCCGGCGGCCTCGGTCACGCTGCTGACCACCTTCGTCGATTTCGCCGACACCGGCATCCTCGATGTCTTCATCGACGAGGCGTCGGTGCAGATGCGCGAGATGACCCTCGGTGCCGAGGCACCCAGCGGCCCGGCGCTGCTCAAGGGCCAGGAGCTGGCCACGACCTTCAGCTTCCTGCGGCCGAACGACCTGGTCTGGAACTACGTCGTCGGCAACTACCTGAAGGGCGAGACGCCGCCGCCGTTCGACCTGCTGTACTGGAACGGCGACTCGACCAACCTGCCGGGCCCGTTCTTCTGCTGGTATCTGCGCCACACCTACCTGCAAAACGAGCTGAAGGTGCCGGGCAAGCTAACGGTCTGCGGCGAGAAGCTCGACCTCGGCAAGATCGAATCACCGGTGTTCCTCTACGGCTCGCGTGAAGACCACATCGTGCCGTGGAAGGGTGCTTACGCATCGACGCAAATCTTCAAGGGCAAGAAGCGTTTCGTGCTGGGTGCGTCTGGCCACATCGCCGGAGTGATCAACCCGCCGGCGGCCAAGAAGCGAAGCCACTGGACGAACGACAAGCTGAGTACCAAAGCCGACGACTGGCTGGCCGGCGCGAAGGAAGTGCCGGGCAGTTGGTGGGGCGATTGGGCGCAGTGGCTCAAGGGCCACGCCGGCCCGATGGTGGCCGCACCCAAGACGCCAGGCAACCGCCAGTACAAGGCCATCGAACCCGCGCCTGGCCGGTACGTCAAAGCCAAGGCATGACGTCAGCGGCGCCGACAGGCGCCGGCCGACCTCGGTTCCGAATTCCCCGACCCCGCTCGCATTTCCCACAGGAGATCTGTTCATGACCACCGACATCGTCATCGTCGCCGCCGCCCGCACCGCCGTCGGCAAGTTCGGCGGCACGCTCGCCAAGACCGCTGCGCCGGAACTGGGCGCGACCGTGATCAGGGCGCTGCTGGAACGCAGCAGCCTGGCTGGCGAGCAGATCAACGAGGTCATCCTCGGCCAGGTGCTGGCCGCAGGTTCGGGCCAGAACCCGGCCCGCCAGGCATTGATCAAGGCCGGCCTGCCGCACGGCGTGCCGGCGATGACGATCAACAAGGTTTGCGGCTCCGGCCTGAAGGCGGTGATGCTGGCGGCCCAGGCCATCCGCGACGGCGATAGCGAGATCGTGATCGCTGGTGGACAGGAAAGCATGAGCCTGGCGCCGCACGTGCTGCCGAACAGCCGCGACGGACAGCGCATGGGCGACTGGAAGCTGGTCGACACGATGATCAACGACGGCCTGTGGGACGTCTACAACCAGTACCACATGGGTATCACGGCCGAGAACGTGGCCAAGAAGTACAGCGTCAGCCGCGAGATGCAGGACGCGCTGGCGCTGGCCTCGCAGCAAAAGGCGGCAGCCGCCCAGGAGGCCGGCCGCTTCAAGGACGAGATCGTCGGCGTGACGATCCCGCAGAAGAAGGGCGATCCGGTCGTCTTCGACGCGGACGAGTTCATCAACAAGAAGACCAGCGCCGACGCGCTGGCTGGCCTGCGCCCCGCCTTCGACAAGGCCGGCAGCGTGACGGCCGGCAACGCTTCGGGCCTGAACGACGGTGCCGCCGGCGTGGTGGTGATGACCGCCGCCAAGGCCGCCCAGCTGGGCCTGACGCCGCTGGCGCGCATCGCAAGCTACGCCAGTGCCGGCCTGGATCCGGCCTACATGGGCATGGGCCCGGTGCCCGCTGCGCGCAAGGCGCTGGAGCGCGCCGGCTGGAAGCCGCAGGACCTGGACCTGCTGGAGATCAACGAAGCCTTCGCGGCACAGGCCTGCGCGGTGCACCAGGAAATGGGCTGGGACACCAGCAAGGTCAACGTCAACGGCGGCGCGATTGCCATCGGTCACCCGATCGGCGCCTCTGGCTGCCGGATCCTGGTCACGCTGCTGCACGAGATGCAGCGCCGCAACGCCAAGAAGGGCATCGCTTCGCTGTGCATCGGCGGTGGCATGGGCGTGGCGCTGACCGTCGAACGCTGAAGGGTTCACCCGATGGCGGACGACCGCCATCACCCGCCGAGCGGGTGCCCAGCCGCCTGGCGCAGATCTTCTGGCGCTCGGCGGCTGGGTTTGCTTTGGCGATCGTTAGGGCTTATCCGGGCTGCCCAGCCCGGGGCGCAAGCGCAATAGTGGGCGCACGGCCCCGGGGCTTGCCCGGCATTTGTTGAATTGCACACAAGGAGAGACAGACATGGCACAGAAAGTGGCATACGTGACCGGGGGCATGGGCGGCATCGGCACGGCAATCTGCCAGCGCCTGCACAAGGAAGGCTTCAAGGTCATCGCCGGTTGCGGCCCGAGCCGCGACTTCAACAAATGGCTGGTCGAGCAGAAGGCGCTGGGCTATTCCTTCCATGCCTCGGTCGGCAACGTGGCGGATTGGGATTCGACGGTGCAGGCCTTCTCGAAGGCCGTGGCCGAGCATGGCGCGATCGACGTCCTGGTCAACAACGCCGGCATCACCCGCGACCGCATGTTCCTGAAGATGACGCCGGAAGACTGGCACGCAGTCATCGACACCAACCTGAACTCGATGTTCAACGTCACCAAGCAGGTCGTGCCCGGCATGGTGGAAAAGGGCTGGGGCCGCATCATCCAGATCAGTTCGGTCAACGGCGAGAAGGGTCAGGCCGGCCAGACGAACTACTCGGCCGCCAAGGCCGGCATGCACGGCTTCACGATGGCGCTGGCGCAGGAGGTGGCCTCCAAGGGCGTGACGGTCAACACCGTGAGCCCGGGCTACATCGGCACCGACATGGTCCGCGCGATCAAGCCTGAGGTGCTGGAAAAGATCGTCGCGACGATTCCGGTCAAGCGCCTGGGCACGCCGGAAGAAATCGGCTCGGTCGTGGCATGGCTGGCTGGCGAAGACTCGGGCTTCACCACTGGCGCCGACTTCTCGTGCAATGGCGGTCTGCACATGGGGTAAGGTTCTGCCCTTCGGGCGAACACCAAAAGCGGCCCACGAGGCCGCTTTTTCATGGCCGAACGCATCGGTCGCGCCCAGAGATCCGGGGGGAATCGTTCCTATGTTGCGCGCAATCATCCGCTGGGCAGCCGCCCTGACGCTGGCCGGCAGCGCTGCCGTCGTGGCCGCCAAGGTGCCGGCTGCACCGCCGGCCAACCCGCTGCTGGCGTCGTGGGCCGGCCCCTATGGCGGCGTGCCGCCATTCGACAAGATCCGCATCGAGCATTTCGCGCCGGCGCTGGTGGCCGGCATGGCCGAACAGCGGCGTGAGATCGCAGCGATCACTGCCAACAAGGCGGCGCCGAATTTCGACAACACCGTGCTGGCACTGGAGCGTTCGGGCCGGCTGCTGCAACAGGCGAAGGTGCTCTATGGTGTGTGGACCGGATCGCTCAGCACGGCCGGTTTCCAGAAGGTTCAGCGCCAGATGGAGCCCAAGCTCGCGGCTTTCGAAGACGAGTTGGCCCAGAACTCCAGGCTGTTCGAGCGCATCGAGGCGGTCTACCGGTCCGACGAAATGCAACGGCTGACGCCCGAGCAGCAGCGGTTGGTCTGGACCTACCGAACCGGCTTCGTCAAGCAGGGTGCGCGGCTCGGCCCGAAGGACAAGCAGCGTGTTGCCGCGATCAACCTGCGCCTGGCCACGCTGGCCACCGATTTCAGCCAGAACCTGCTCGCCGACGAAGGCGGCCAGGGGCTGGTGATCAGCGAAGCCGCCGACCTTGCCGGCCTCAGCGAAGGCGACATCGAGGCCGCCGCGCAGGAAGCCAGGCGGCTTGGCATGAAGGGCCGCTGGGTGATTGCCAACACGCGTTCGGCCATGGAGCCTTTCCTTGCTCGCTCGCCGAAGCGGGCGCTGCGCGAGAAGGCGTGGCGCTTGTTCATTCACCGTGGCGACAAAGGCGACACGAACGACAACAACCGCATCGTCACCGAGGTACTGGCGTTGCGTGCCGAGCGCTCGAAGCTGCTGGGCTTCGACACCTATGCGCACTGGAAGCTGTCGGACACGATGGCGCAAGACCCGCAGGCCGCGATGGCGCTGATGCTGAAAGTCTGGGGACCAGCGGTCTCGCAGGTCAACCAGCAGGTGGCCGACATGCAGAAGCTGGTCGACGCGGAAAAGGGCGGCTTCCAGATCCAACCCTGGGACTATCGCTACTACGTCGAGCGGCTGCGCAAGCAGCAGCTGGACTTCAACATCGACGAGTTGACGCCGTACCTGCAGCTGGACAAGGTGCGCGATGCGATGTTCTGGGCGGCTGGTCGCCTGTACGGCCTGCGCTTCGAACCGGTGCACGACGTGCCGGTGTTCCATGCCGACGTGACCGTCTATCGGGTGCTCGGCAGGAACGGCGAGCACAACGGCCTGTGGTACTTCGATCCCTACGCGCGCGAGGGCAAGAACTCGGGCGCCTGGATGGACAGCTACCGGCCGCAGCACCGGCTGGGCGGCGACATCCGCCCGATCGTCTCGAACAACTCGAACTTCAAGCGCGGCAAGCCGGGCGAGCCCGTCACCATCACCTGGGACGATGCGGTCACGATGTTCCACGAGTTCGGCCACGCGCTGCATGGCCTGTGCTCGGACGTGACGTTCCCCAGCCTGGCCGGGCCGAATTCGGTGCTCGACTTTGGCGAGTTCCCCTCGCAGGTCCACGAGTACTGGCTGCCGACGCCGCCGGTGCTCGCGATGCTGGTCAACCAGGCAGGGCAGCCGCTGCCCAAGGCGCTGGTCGACAAGATCGAGCGCAGCCGCAACTTCGACAGGGGCTTCTGGAAGGTCGAGTTCCTCGCGTCGGCGCTGCTCGACATGAAGCTGCACCTCGAAGGCGCCAAGCCGGTCGAGCCGCGTGCGTTCGAGAAATCGGTGTTCGCCGAGCTGGGCATGCCTTCAGCGATGGCGGCGCGCCACCGCATCCCGCAGTTCGGCCATGTGTTCTCGGGCGACGGTTATGCGGCCGGCTACTACGGCTACCTCTGGGCCGAGGTGCTGTCGCATGACGCATTCGACGCGTTCGTCGAAGCGGGCGACCCGTTCGACCCCAAGCTCGCCAAGCGCTTCAGGGACACGGTGCTGTCGGTCGGCAACACCGTCGACCCCGGGCAGGCCTTCCGCAACTTCCGCGGTCGCGATCCCGAGGTGGGCGCGCTGCTGCGGGCGGATGGGTTTGCGCCCGCCGCTGCGCCTGCCAAGCCGGCGCAGTAGGCCGCAATGGGGCTCAGACCGGCCTGCGCCTGACCGGCGGCTGCTCGGTTTCAGGTGTCCCGTGACGAGCGACTGCTTGCGCCGTGGTTCGTCGGCATGAGGCCGCGCTCATGACGCACGGCGGTGGGCAACGGAAAGTGCATCACGTGGGTCAGTGATGCCTTGAGCAACGAGCCCGGCATCTGCCGATCGTCGGCATCGGTGACCAGAAGAATGGCACCGGGCGCACCGTGCGGGTCGATGGCGATGCCTTCGACCTTTGCCGGGGCCGCCGTCACGAACGGCCCATGCAGCGTGCCGCAGGCGTCCACGACACCAACGGCGGAGCCGGCGCAGGCGCCATCGTGATAGCTGTCGTCCGTGTCCTCGGCTGCGGCGCAGAAAACCCAGCCACCGTCGGGCAGCGCGGCGCCGTCGGTGAAGGTCATCGGCACGCCGCTGACCGAGCCGAGGTCGTAGCCCGTGATGGACGTGGGCTGCGGAGCCGGGCCACCTTGCGTCAACCACTTGCCGAACTCGCCCAGGTCGAAACGGACACAGGCGTTGGTGGGCGAGACCTTGCTGCCGCGCTGCAGCAGGCAAAGCGCACCGGCCGAGACGAACAGGCCCTCGATGTTCAGCGCTCCGAGTTGGTGTTGCAGCGGCCCGTGGATGGCGGTGAGGTCGACCGGCCGGGCCGCCCCTGTCACTACGCCGCGCACGTCCAATGACAGCAGCGCCCCGCGTCGCCGATTGGGCTTTGAGCCCGAGCCGGCAACGAAGAGCGCGCCATTCGGATAACCCGCCAGTTCGGGCAGCACCGTCAGCGCTTCGAGATCGGCTTTGAGGGCTTTTCGTTCGCCGTGGTGGGAGGGCAGCGCCTCGTCGAACAGTGTCAGCAGGCGGCCGGGGCCGCCGTCGACCAGGTGAAACTGCCCCAGCGAGTGCTCGTCGTCGGCGACCACATACAGATGGTCGCCGACCACGGCAAGGCCACTAGCCGCGCTGAGGTGATCCAGCCCGCTCCCAGCCGAGGCGATCCGCAGCTCCCGGAGCACCTCGACTGGCAGCACGTGGTCTCGTCTCATCACCGGCTTGACCGTCTTCATGGAGCAAGCATACGGCCGAGAATGGCGCGAGGGCCCGGCGGGATCGGGGCGTCAGCCGGCCAGGTGGCGCGCTGCGTCGGCCAACGTCGCCGGCCGCGCGTCGCTCAACGTGATCGTCTCGATGTTCGCAGCGTCTGCAAACGCCCGCGTCGCGCGGTCGTACAGCGGGTCGTAGTGCTGCTGCATCAGCTCTGTCACCAGCGTTGGCCAGTCGCCCGATGCGGCCAGCGATTGCCAGCGCGCGACAGTGGCCTTGCCACGCAGCTCGGTGAGGGCTTGCAGGCGCTCGTTCAGCGCGCCGACGTCGCGGGTGAAAAAGGCATATTCCTCGGTCAGCAAGGCCACACGCTCGGCCGGACTCAGCTCGACCTGGATGGCGCGGCCGCGGTCGTGCCAGGCCTGCAGCACGGCGTCCGGCAGTTGCAGCCGGCCGATGCGGCGGCTTTCGCGTTCGACGAATACCGGCCGAGCCGGGTCGAAGCCGCGCAGCGCATGCCAGATGCGGCTGTCGAATTCCTTCTGGCTCGGCTGCGGTTGGTCGGGCAACTCGCCCAGCACCGAGCCGCGGTGGGCGGCCAGGGCTTCCAGGTCCAGCACCTGGGCGCCTTCGGCTGCCAGCGCGGCAAGCAGGCGGGTCTTGCCGCTGCCGGTGCGCCCGCCAAGCACGCGCCAGTCGAAGCCCAGCGGCAACTCGGTCAGCTCGTTGCGCACCAGCTCGCGGTAGGCCTTGTAGCCGCCTTGCAGCTGGCGGGTGCGAAAACCGATCTGCGCCAGCACGATCGCGAAGCTGCCCGAACGTTGGCCGCCGCGCCAGCAGTAGACCAGCGGCCGCCACTCGCGGCCCAAGCCTGCGATGTGTTCGTCGATCAGCCGCGCGATGTTGCGCGAGACGATGGCCGCACCGCGCTTGCGCGCCTCGAAGGTCGAGACCTGGGTGTAGATGGTGCCGACTTCGGCGCGCTCGGCGTCGTCGAGCACCGGCCAGTTCACCGCGCCGGGCAGCCGGTCTTCGGCGAACTCCGATGGCGAGCGTGCATCGATGATGGTGTCATAGCCATCGGGTGCTGCCATGGCCTCGGCGGCGGTGATGGTGCTCAAGCTCATGGCTGTGTCATGGGGTCATCGCGATCGCGTCGAGCAGCTCGCTTTCGATTTGCAGCTGCAGCTTGGGCTGCTGAAGCGCCGGGCCGCTGACGAGGAAGGTGTCTTCGACGCGCTCGCCGAGCGTCGACACCTTCGCCAGTTGCAGGTTGATCTCGTGCTTGCCCAGCACCCGGGCGATGGCGTAGAGCAGGCCTGACCGGTCACTGGTGCTGACCGACAGCACCCAGCGCTGGCCCTTCTCGTCCGGCCGCAGCGACACACGGGGCTGGATCGGGAAGCTCTTGACCCGGCGCGACACGCGGCCGCGGCTGGGCAGCGGCAGCATGCCGGTCGACGCCAGCGCCTCGGCCGCCTGCGTCTCGACCAGCGAGATCATGTCGCGGTAGGCGCTGGCGGCCTGGCTTTCGGCGTTGGGGTTGACGACCTGGAAGGTGTCCAGCGCGTAGCCGGCGCGGGTGGTGTGGATCTTCGCGTCCTGGATCGAGAAGCCGGCTGAGTCGAAGTAGCCGCAGATGCGGGCGAAAAGATCGGGGCAGTCGGGCGAGAAGACCAGCACCTGCAGGCCTTCGCCGATCGGCGAGGGCCGGGCGCGAACGATCGGCACGCGGGTTTCGATGTGGCGCCACAGCGCGCGCGCATGCCAGGCGATCTCGGTTGCGTCGTGGCGGGCGAAGTAGCTGACGTCCAGCGTCCTCCACAGCGGCTGCTCGGTGCCCGGCAGCGCGGAGTGCAGCGCCAGGATGTGTTGCGCCTCCTGCTTGCGGGCCTCGATCTCGGCGTCGGCGTTGGGCGAGCCGCCGCCCAGTGCACGCAGCGTCAGGTGGTACAGGTCTTCCAGCAGCTTGCCTTTCCAGGCGTTCCACACCTTCGGGCCGGTGCCGCGGATGTCGGCCACGGTCAGCAGGTACAACGCGGTCAGGTGGCGCGCGTCGCCCATCCTGCGCGCAAACGAGGTGATCACCTCGGGGTCGGACAGGTCTTCCTTCTGCGCCACCCGGCTCATCGTCAGGTGGTGGCGGACCAGGAACTCGGCCAGTTCGGTGTCGGCGCTGTCGAGGCCGTGGTCGCGGCAGAAGCGGCGCACCTCGGTGCCACCGAGCTCGGAGTGATCACCGCCGCGGCCCTTGGCCACGTCGTGGAAGAGGGCGGCGATGTACAGCACCCACGGCTTGTCCCAGCCCGCGGCCAGTTGGCTGCAGAACGGGTATTCGTGCGCATGCTCGGGCACGAAGAAGCGCCGTACGTTGCGCAGCACCATCAGGATGTGCTGGTCCACCGTGTAGACGTGGAACAGGTCGTGCTGCATGCGGCCGACGATGCGGCGGAAAACCCACAGGTAGCGGCCCAGTACCGAGGTCTGGTTCATCAGACGGAAGGCGTGCGTCTGCCCCTCGGGCTGGCGCAGCATGTCCATGAACAGCTCGCGGTTCACCGGGTCGCGCCGGAAGCTGCTGTCCATCACGTTGCGGGCGTTGTAGAGCGCGCGCAAGGTGCGGGCCGACAGGCCCTTGATGCCGGGGGTCTGCTGGTAAACCAGGAAGGTCTCGAGGATGGCGTGCGGGTTCTCGGTGTAGAGGTCGTCGCGCGCGACCTCCAGCATGCCAGCGCGGTCGAAAAAGCGAGCGTTGATCGGGCGCATCGGCACGGCCTCGGTGCCGTTGACCCGCTCTTCGATGTTGAGCATCAGGATCTGGTTCAGCTGCGTGACCGCCTTGGCCGCCCAGTAATAGCGGTGCATCAGCACTTCGGATGCGCGGGTGCCGCGATCATTCTCGTAGCCGAAACTCTCGGCCACGGCCGTCTGAAGGTCGAACACCAGCCGGTCTTCGCGCCGGCCGGCCACCATGTGCAGTCGCGCACGGATCAGCTTCAGCGTGCCTTCATGGCGCTGCAGCTGCTTCACCTCGAACGGCGTGATCAGGCCCTTGGCAGCCAGCTCGCTCCAGGTGCGGCCCAGGCCGGCGGCGCGGGCCACCCACATGACGACCTGCAGGTCGCGAAGACCGCCAGGGCTTTCCTTGCAGTTGGGCTCCAGCGCGTAGGGCGTGTCTTCGTATTTGACGTGGCGCTGGCGCATTTCCAGCGACTTGGCGCGCAGGAAGGCCCGCGCGTCCATCACCTCGGTGTTGGCGTGGCGAAAGGCGTTGAACAGGCGCCGCGAGCCGCAGAGAAAGCGACTTTCAAGCAGCGCGGTCTGCACCGTCACGTCCTTGCGGGCTTCGGCGATGCAATCTTCGATCGTGCGGACGGACGAGCCGATCTCCAGCCCGATGTCCCAGCAGGCGGTGATGAAGCCCGACAGCGTGGCGTGCACGGCCGGGTCGTCGGCCGCATGCACCATCGTCGGCGGCAGCAGCACCAGCACGTCGACATCGGAATGCGGGAACAGCTCGCCGCGGCCATAACCACCCACGGCCAGCAGTGCGGCGCCGGTGGGCATGCCGCTGGCTTGCCAAAGCTCTTGCAGCGTGGCGTCCACGTGCCGGGCCAGTGCGCGCAGCAGCTTGGCGACGCTGGTGGTGGTGGGGCGCGAGCTGCGGAAGTGCTCGATCAGCTCGGCCTTGCCACCGCGAAAACGATCGCGCAGCGTGGTGACGCAGGGTGCGGCCTTTTCGGTCGGGGCGTCCAAAGGGGCCATGTCAGCGAATCCGTTATGTCCGGTTCCGGTCAGCCAGAGGGTTGGTGCGAGCCGAGCGTACGGGGCGACTGGCTCCGTTCATCCCCGGGCCAGGAGGCCCGTAGCGTCGCCAGGCACAAACAGTCCTCAGGACTGTTTGTGTCCGGGCTCCGTCCCCCGACAGCAGCCATTGGCTGCTGCCTCCTCCTAATACTTCGCTGCGCCAGTCACCCCATACCCTCGGCGGGCACGGTGTTTTGCCGCGCGTTGATGAGGCAAGACAGTGCCGATCAGGATGGTGGGGTGCTCTGCGCAGTGAGGTAAAGGAGGAGCTGTCAGCCGCAGGCTGGCGGCGGGGGACACGAACGGAGCAGAGTGCCCCGGCGTCCTGATCCCGCTCCATGACCCATCAGCCTGCGACGAACGCAGGCACAGCCGGGCTACCGGCCGACACCGTCATCACCTCGTAGCCGGTCTCGGTGACGACGATGGTGTGCTCCCATTGGGCGGACAGCGAACGGTCTTTCGTGACGATGGTCCAGCCGTCGCCCGTTTCGCGGATCTCGCGCCGGCCGGCGTTGATCATCGGCTCGATCGTGAACACCATGCCAGGCACCAGCTCTTCCAGCGTGCCCGGGCGGCCGTAGTGCAGCACCTGGGGCTCTTCATGGAACTTTTGGCCGATGCCGTGGCCGCAGAACTCGCGCACGATCGAGAAGCCCTGGTTCTCGGCAAAGGTCTGGATCGCGTGGCCGATGTCGCCCAGGCGTGCGCCCGGCTTGACCTTGGCGATGCCGCGCCACATCGCTTCATAGGTGATGGCGCAAAGCCGCTTGGCGGCGATCGAGCCCTCGCCGACGACGAACATGCGGCTGGTGTCGCCGTGCCAGCCGTCCTTGATGACGGTGACGTCGATGTTGACGATGTCGCCGTTCTTCAGTGGCCGGTCGTTCGGAATGCCGTGGCAGACCTGGTGGTTGATCGACGTGCAGATCGACTTCGGGTACGGCGTATAGCCCGGCGGCTGGTAGTTCAGCGGGGCAGGGACGCCGCCTTGCACGTTCACGATGTGGTCGTGTGCCAGCTTATCGAGCTGTTCGGTGGTGATGCCGGGCTTCACATGCGGGGTCAGCATGTCCAGCACTTCAGAGGCCAGGCGGCCGGCCACGCGCATGCCTTCGATGTCGGCGGCGGACTTCAATGTGATCGTCATAGAGAGATTTTTGTTTACGGCGCAACTTCGCAGAGCGAAGTGAGCCTCCAACGCAATGACATGACTGTCATTGTCGCACTCCCCCGTAAAATCACGGGTTTTCACGGGCTTGGCCCCTGGTGTCCCAGGGCTGCCGGCCTCCCGCCACACGGTGCGCCACGAGCGTGCCGCGCCGCCACCGCCGCTCCCACGCCGTCACCCCATGTCTTCAGCTCCCAAGCACCTGATGCACTTCGAGGGCGGCAACGCCCTGTCCGCCTTCCGCGCCCAAGCGCTGCACGCCGCCCTGCAAGCCGCTTGCCCGAAGGTGACCGGTGTCACCGCCCGCCATGTGCACTGGGCCTGGAGCGACGCCGGCCTGGACGCTGGCGCACTGGACAAACTGGCCTCGCTGCTGCGCTACGGCGACCCGGCCCTGGCAGCCGAAGGCGAACTGGTCGTCGTGATGCCCCGCCTGGGCACCGTGTCGCCCTGGGCCAGCAAGGCCACCGACATCGCCCACAACTGTGGCCTGGGCATCCACCGCGTCGAGCGCGTCACCGAATACCGGCTGACGCTGAAGACCGGCCTGTTGGGCGGCGCCAAGCCGCTGACGGCCGACGAGCGCCAGGCCTGCGCCGCGCTGTTGCACGACCGCATGACCGAAAGCGTGGCTTTCGAACGCGACGCCGCCCGCCACCTGTTCGACGAGCAACCGGCCGAGCCGATGGCCCATGTGGACGTGCTGGGGCAGGGGCGTGCCGCGCTGGAGAAGGCCAACACCGAATTCGGCCTGGCCTTGTCCACCGACGAGATCGACTACCTGGTCAACGCCTTCACCGGGCTGAAGCGCAACCCCACCGACGTCGAGCTGATGATGTTCGCGCAGGCCAACAGCGAGCACTGCCGCCACAAGATCTTCAACGCCGAATTCACGATCGACGGCGAAAAGCAGCCGCTGTCGATGTTCGGCATGATCCGCCACACCGAAAAGACCAACCCGCAGCGAAGCATCGTCGCCTACAGCGACAACGCCGCGGTGATGGAAGGCGGCCCGATCGAGCGCTGGTTGCCCGAAGGCTTCACCAACGCACCGAAGTACGGCCCGCGCCAGGAAACGGCGCACGTGCTGATGAAGGTGGAAACGCACAACCACCCGACGGCGATCTCGCCGTTCCCGGGCGCTTCCACCGGCTCGGGCGGTGAGATCCGCGACGAGGGCGCCACCGGCCGCGGTGCCAAGCCCAAGGCGGGCCTGACCGGCTTCTCGGTCTCGAACCTGAACCTCCCGGGCACCAGCGAACCCTGGGAAACCAGCCCCTACGGCAAGCCCGAGCACATCGCCAGCCCGCTGCAGATCATGACCGAGGGCCCGCTGGGGGGGGCGGCCTTCAACAACGAGTTCGGCCGGCCCGCGCTGGGCGGCTACTTCCGCGTCTTCGAGCAGACGGTGGGCGAGGGCGCCAATGCCATCCGCCGCGGCTACCACAAGCCGATCATGATCGCCGGCGGCCTGGGCACGATCAGCGAGGGCCAGACCCACAAGCTGCCCTTCGGCGCCGGCACGCTGCTGATCCAGCTCGGCGGCCCGGGCATGCGCATCGGCATGGGCGGCGGCGCTGCTAGCTCAATGGCGGCCGGCACCAACACCGCGGCACTCGATTTCGACTCGGTGCAACGGGGCAACCCCGAGATCCAGCGCCGCGCGCAGGAGGTCATCAACCACTGTTGGGCGCTCGGGGCGAACAACCCGATCGTCGCCGTGCACGATGTCGGCGCCGGCGGCATCAGCAACGCTTTCCCCGAACTGGTCGACGGCGCCGAGAAGGGCGCCCGCTTCGACATGCGCAAGGTGCCGCTCGAGGAAACCGGCCTGGCGCCGAAGGAAATCTGGTGCAACGAGAGCCAGGAACGCTACGTCCTGGCGGTGAACCCGGACCTGCTGCCGCTGTTCGAGCAGATGTGCGAGCGCGAGCGCTGCCCGTTCTCGATCGTTGGCGTCGCCACCGACGACAAGGAGCTGATCCTCGAAGACGGCCCCGGCGGCGAGCGCGTGATCGACATGCCGATGGACGTGCTGCTGGGCAAGCCGCCGAAGATGCAGCGCGACGTGACTCGCGTGGCGCGCGAACTGGCGCCGCTGAATCTGGATGGCGTCGAGTTGAAGACGGCCGCCTTCGATGTGCTGCGTCACCCGACCGTGGCCAGCAAGCGTTTCCTGGTGACGATCGGCGACCGCACCGTCGGCGGCCTGAACCATCGCGACCAGATGGTCGGCCCGTGGCAAGTGCCGGTGGCCGACTGCGCGGTGACGCTGGCCGACTACGCCGGCCTGCGTGGCGAGGCGATGAGCATGGGCGAGCGCACGCCGCTGGCTGCGCTGGACGCCCCGGCCTCGGGCCGCATGGCGGTGGCCGAGGCCATCACCAACCTGCTGGCCGCGCCGATCACGCTCGAGCACGTCAAGCTCAGCTGCAACTGGATGGCCGCCTGCGGCGAGCCGGGCGAAGACGCCGCGCTGTACGACACGGTCAAGGCCGTCGGCATGGAGCTTTGCCCGGCGCTCGGCATCGGCGTGCCGGTTGGCAAGGATTCGCTGTCGATGCGCACGCGTTGGCAAGACGGCGGCGTGCAGAAGCAGGTCGTCGCGCCGGTGTCGCTGATCGTCACGGCTTTCGTCACGCTGGACGACGTGCGGGGCACGCTGACGCCGCAGCTGCAAGACGGCGACACCACGCTGATCCTGGTCGACCTGGGCGCCGGCAAGGCCCGCATGGGCGGCTCGATTCTGGCGCAGACGCTGCAGCAGTTCGGCGATACGGTGCCGGATCTGGACGATGCGGCGCGCTTGAAGTCGTTGGTCGCTGCGGTGAACGAATTGCGCGGCCAAGGCAAGCTGCTGGCCTACCACGACCGCTCGGACGGCGGCCTGTGGGCGGCCGCCTGCGAAATGGCCTTCGCCGGCCACCGTGGCGTCAGCCTCAACGTCGACATGCTGGTCACCGAAGGCGACGGCATTGCCGACAGCCGCGCCGAAATGGGCGATTCGAAGAACTGGGCCAGCCAGGTCAGCGGCCGGCGCGACGAACTGACGCTGAAGGCCCTGTTCAACGAAGAACTCGGCGTGCTGATCCAGGTGAAGACGGCCGAGCGCGACGCTGTGCTCGGCACGCTGCGCGCCCATGGCCTGTCGACGCTGAGCCATGTCGTCGGCAAGACCAACGACAAGCAGGTGGTCGAGGTCTGGCGCGATGCCAAGCCGCAGTTCTCGGCCCCGCTGCGCGAACTGCACCAGGCCTGGGACGACGTCAGCTGGCGCATCAGCCGGCTGCGCGACAACCCGGTCGGCGCCGACAGTGAACACGCGGCCGCCGGTGGCGACGACCCCGGCCTGCACATTCACCTGACCTACGAGCCGGCCGAAGACATCGCCGCGCCTTTCATCAACAAGACCCGGCCGAAGCTGGCGATCCTGCGCGAGCAGGGCGTCAACAGCCATGTCGAGATGAGCTACGCGATGGCGAAGGCGGGCTTTGACACCTTCGACGTGCACATGAGCGACCTGCACGCCGGCCGCGCACGGCTGGACCAGTTCCAGGGCTTCATTTCCTGCGGCGGCTTCTCTTACGGTGACACCTTGGGCGCCGGTGAGGGCTGGGCCCGTTCGGTGATGTTCAATCCAGTGCTGGCCGAGCAGTTCGCCGCCTTCTTTGCGCGCAGCGACAGCTTTGCGCTGGGTGTGTGCAACGGCTGCCAGATGATGGCCGCGCTGGCGCCGATCATCCCCGGTGCCGAGGCCTGGCCCAAGTTCACGCGCAACAAGAGCGAACAGTTCGAAGGCCGGCTGGCGATGGTCGAGGTGCTCGATAGTCCGTCGATCTTCTTCACCGGCATGGCCGGCAGTCGCGCGCCGATCGCCGTGGCGCACGGCGAAGGTTTCGCCGACTTCTCGCAGCGCGGCAACGCCACCCTGGTGCACCGAGCGATGCGCTTCGTCGACGGCCACGGCGCGCCGACCGAGGTCTACCCCTTCAACCCGAATGGCAGCCCGGACGGTCTGACGGCGGTGACCACGGCCGACGGCCGCTTCAGCGCGCTGATGCCGCACCCCGAGCGCGTCTTCCGCCATGCGCAGATGAGCTGGACCAATGGCGACATCACGGCCGACAGCCCGTGGATGCGCATGTTCCGCAACGCGCGACGGTGGGTGGGGTGATTTGAGTTGAGAAGCAAGGCGCCCGCCTTGCTTCTGGCTGTCAAGTTCAACTCGTCGTTGTTGGAGTCAATCCAGCACCGCCCTTGGCCGGCCCATCATGCGGGGTGAGTACGCCACGCGCCATCCGCGACTATTTCGACGTGCTCGCCGAAGCGGCATTCTGCGCAGGCGGCCATCGCCCCGCCACTGCTCCGGTGCCATCGCGGAAGACAAAATTCGGATCGCCGATTCGTTCCTTTGCGCCGTCCGGGCCTCGACGCAATCGCACGTCGATCTCGACGCTTGCGCCGACTGGGCAGCTGGCATCGCAGCGTCGCACGTAGTGATGTGTCTCCTGCGCGTCTGGCCCCGTGATGATCCATTCGAGGCCGAAGAGGTCGCCCCGGCGTAGTTGTTCGCCATTTGCATCCGCACGGTACATCCAACGGCCATCGCGGGCATCCGAAAGCTCTCTGTGCACCACTTGCTGACTGCCGTCGAGCACCGTCTGAAACATGCGCTCATGGTTGTCGTACTCGGTGAACTCACGCACGATGGTGTTCTGCGGCTTATCCGTTGCACGATCGAACCATGTCTTCTCGATTCGACGTAGCAGTCCCCGCACATCCTTGAAGATCGTCTGGACGTGGAATGAGGTCTCGGCGCTGTCTGAATGTCCCTGCGACTTCGTCTCAAGGGTGACTGGGTCGAAGTCGTGCCAGTCGCGCGTGACCTGGGGAACGCCGCTTCCGCGCGTGACCGTGGTCGATGCAGATTTCTTGCGTGGGGCAGCGTCGCGTGCAGGGTCGAAGGCGTAGTCGATTCGAACGGTGGTGCGGGTGGCCCGGCCGCCCGGTTCCGTGTCCGTTTTCTCACTGGCAACGAGGTTGCCCCAATCGTCATGGAGGTTGCGCTCGTCGGAGTGGCCCGTCTCTGCGTTCGACGTTGTCTTCTTCGACGTGAGACGCCGGGAAACCGCGATGACGGTAGTGCGATGAGCGTCCAGGCGCCGGTGCTTCGCGTCCCAGTCGGTGTGAAGGACGGTGCCCCCATCCGGCCACCGGATGACCGAGTCGGTGGACAGGCCGATGAAGGGCCACGAGTTGGCGTACCAATCCGTCCGAGAAGGCTCCCGATCGACGATGCGGTCGATGCGGCGGAACCCCAAGTAGCCTCGGCCGATGGAGCTCCGGGCCGCACCAGCATACTTGTAGGCGACATCCTCGTGCTGACCGCGCACGCTTTGCCGCGCGCCTGCAACGATGTCTGCGATGCGTGGCACGCTCTTGATCGGCCACGATGTCGAGAGCGGGCGATCATCTGGATCCAGCGCCACAGCGTCGTACACGAAGTTGCCGGGCGCATAGCGCCATTCGGTTCGCACCCCCCATCCGTCCTCGACCCATACCAGCTGGTCAAGAGCCTCACGCGGCGCCGCAAGCCGCCGGGCACCGAAAACTTCGTAGTGGCCGCCGCGCCGGTATCGCACGAGCTCCGGAACTGTGCCATCGATCAGTTGC
Source organism: Ideonella sp. (assembly GCF_036277275.1). Lineage (GTDB taxonomy): Bacteria > Pseudomonadota > Gammaproteobacteria > Burkholderiales > Burkholderiaceae_C > Ideonella. Next base: position 29,981 of record NZ_DASUNH010000044.1, read on the forward strand.
AGGAACAGCCACCGGTCGCCCGGCGATGTGCGGGTCAGCCGATAGCCTTCGGCGTCCCGGAACTCCCAGCGCAAGGGGCAGGCTGCACGTGCATCCCCGTGCACGACGCAGCTGCGAAGGTGGAGAGGATCTGCATCGTCGGCCACCAGGGTCGCGCGCTGTCCGTTGCGGATGAAGTCCCCGGCCAGCAGAACACGGGAGCCGAGCGCAAGGGGCAACGCCTCGCAGGCTGCCGCCGATCGCAGGCCGCTGCCGTAGCAGATGCGGTACGTGGGCATCCCCGACCGGGCATCGCGCGTCTCGGCCACGAAATCGGTATAGCCGTCACCATTCAGGTCGCCGGCGGCGCCCGCGCTCTCCGGGGCGACGTCGGGCCAGTGCGCCAGTCGAACGCGGTCGGAGGCCCTCGGCCCTTCCGCGTCGTACCCGTAGCTGTACGCCACAAGGGCGCCGCTCTCCGACTCGTAGTTCATCAGATCCGTGCGGCCGTCACCATCGATGTCAGAAAAATCGTTGCTCCAGCGATTCGGATCCTTGAGCAGAGAGGCTGGCGGCAGTACGTAGCGCTGGCCTGCTGGCAGGTCGCGGCATTCGAAGGAAGTAGCGGTGGAAAGGCACAGTCGCTGCGCCGTCTTCGAATCGAACAACACATCACTGCGGTCGTCAGCGTCGAAGTCGTATACCCAGTGCCGGAGGGTTCCGGCAAGCACATTGGGAATCGGACGGCACACGAAGCCCTGGCCTGTCCGGAAGCGTGCATCGCAGCGGGACCAGGCGAAGGCGCCGTGACTAGGCGCATCATCGGTGGCCGTGTCGCCGGATCGGGCGACGACCAAGTCCATCGACCCGTCGCCGTCGAAGTCCCCCGTCGCCATTACCCGCTCCCGAGGGTGGCGCCCAGGCAGCGCAGGCTGGGCACTGAAGCCGTGCCCCGAATTGCGAAAGAGGATCGTTCCTGTCGGGCCTCCCTCGGGGTCCGGCTGGCCAGGCGCCAGCAGGTCATCGAGACCATCGCCGTCAACGTCGACAGTCCTGATGCCCAGGTCTGCCAGCGACAGACGGCTAGCAGGGTCGCCCGGCGCTCCCGAGGACGGCGGCGCCAGCAGCTCGGCTCCTCCGGCCAGTCGTTCGAGCACGGGGCCCGTCCACGTACCCAGGCTTGCAAACGCTGGAGTGAAGGCCGGTTGCCCGAACCCGAAGCGGGTCGGGGCGAGGCAGTCGCCGTCGCCAGTGCAGAGCGTGACCGAGGACAGCAGGCTGCGACCGCTGGTTGGGCTCACGCCGTAATCGAGCCGCAGATCGAGCACCGGCATACCGCCGCTGCCGTCGCTTGCCGTGTCGGTCAAGGTCCGGACTCGACGCAGGCGGCGAAGTGCATCCGCTCGGCCTCCCGCGATGAAGATGCGCTCCGCATCGGGGCGAGGCTCGTATTCGAATACGACGGTGGCGAAGTGCGACTGGGGGGGGCGGCGCCCGGCCGCCCGCCATAGCGGATCGTGGTCAGCAGCGTCTGCTCGCCCGCCGCACCACGTTCGTAGCCGTAGTCGATCGCGTTCCCGTAGCGGTCGGCTGACCGCCTCAACCACCATGTGACCGGGCCGGCGCGCCCCGCGGCGTCCGTGCCGAGATCCATCCACTGCGACGGCGTCACATCGCTCCCGAAGGCGTCGACACGTCCACCCGGGTGTCTCAGGGCAAAGCCGCCCGGCATGCGGCTGACGCGAAGTCCGGAGGTCTCCTCGGTTGCATAAACAGCGTCGTCGGCCCAGTACGCGGCATCGTAGGCCGCGCTACCTGGACGCGCTCGTGAGGCGGCGGCGTGCGTCGGAACGAGCCGGCGCCCGTCGTAGCAAAGCCGATCGCGCGTCGTCAGTCTCAAGGTATCTGTGTGCCCGTCCTGCGCGATCGTTGGCGGGCAGCGGTGGATCGAGTGTGTTGCCGTGAAGTTGCCCCCCACGCCAAGCTTTCCGTTGCCTGTGCCGCCGCCGTGGTAGAGAGTGACTGCTGGGATGTTTTCCAGCACGCCAGGCGGCACCGGCAGTTCCATCGACCAGATTGCACGCCCTGCGTCCGTATTCGTTCTCGCCGGAATGGCTCCCCCCCGGGGCTGATCAATCAGCGCGAGCAGGCGGGCGATATCGACGGGACTCGCCGACTGCGCGATAGCCGCTGCAGCGGGCGCGAATAGCGCAGTGAGCAGCGCAATGCGGAGCACCTGCCTCCCGACTGTCGGGGTCGCCCATGCATCGTTTGTGCAAAGCGCACCGAGCCCATCTCTCGCCACGGCGGTCCCTTCTCGTGGCGCATTGATCTTCGACTTCATGACGTTGCCATGCCTCCCACCGGCGCGAAAATGCGCCATCTGCCGCCCCGCCACGCTATCCATCAGGACGCCCGGCGCCTTCCCTTCGACCGAGATGATGCCTCACCTTCCTGCCACGCTTTGTACCTTCCGCCTTGGCATGTGTTTGCTCTTCGCCATTGCATTGGCGGCGATGACAGCCCGAGCAGCTGAGTCCCTGCCGGTTGATCCGCCGCGTGCCCGCCTGTTGCCGCCGATGATCGCTCTCGACGAGGAGCGCTTCGACGAGGCGCTGACGCTCCTGGCAGCCCTCGAGCGGGAGTTCCCATCGTCGACAAAGGTTCTGATGCTCGAGGCTGAGGCACACGCAGGCCGGCGCGAGCTGGACCCCGCACGCGCGATCCTTGACCGCGCCGTGGTCCTTGCGCCCAACGACCCCGATCTCCTGACGCACTATGGCGACTTGCTCAACGATTGGGGCGATTTCGTGAAAGCACTGTCGATGCTTGACCGCTCGCTGCGGATCCGTCCAGACGATGCTGCGACACTGACGCATCGCGCCCTCACGCACCTCGCGCTCCAGCAGCGGGACGCGGCCCGCGACGATCTCGACGCGGCGGTCGCGGCCAGCCCCTTCCTGTCGTCTCCGAGATGGGTCCGCGCCCAATACCGTGCGCAGGCCTTCGACCTCGCTGGCGCCCTGGAGGACCGGCTCACCTGGGAACAGTCTCGCTTTGATGCGAACGGCGACGTGCACGTGGGTCTGATCCTATTCGCGTTGCGCGACATCCCGGCCGCGGAGCCACGCCTTCGCCGCGTCGTGGCCGATGGCAAGTTCCCGGGTCATGCCAGTCTGTGGTGGTACCTGGCTGCACTCCAGCTCGAGGGTCGCGACGCGGTGCAAGCCGAGTTTCGCCGCCAGGTCGCAGCGCTTCCGGCTGACAAGCGCGCAGGTTGGCCGGGGCCGATTCTCGCGGTCTACCTGGGTACTTCGGATCTGGCGACTATGGACGCAGCGGCGCGCCAGGCTTCACCGCCCGATCGTTCGGACCGGATCTGCGAGGCCAACTACTACGGCGCGCAATGGCTGGTGCTGTCGGGGCGCGTCGAGGATGCGTTGCCGCGGTGGCGGGAGGCCGAGCGAGAGTGTCCCGTTGCCTTCTTCGAACGCTTCCTCTCGCACGCGGAACTCGTCCGACGTCAGAGGCTCGGCGAATCCGCCGTGGCGCCGGACTGACAGCCGAGGCAGTCGGATTCCCCGGCCACCGAGAGGGCGGCGACGCGAGGAGGGGCGGACCAGCCGTCCAGCCCCTCAAGCCACCTTTTGCGCGTCGGCCCGACTGGCATCGCCCAGCCACTCGCGCAGCAACTGCGGCGTCAGCGCCTCGGGCTGGTGGTACAGGTAGCCCTGTGCCCAATCGATGCCCAGTGAGCGCAGCATCGCGGCGACACGTTCGTTCTCCACGCATTCGGCCACGATGGGCTTGTTCAGCAGGCGGCCCATCTCGGCCATCGAGCGGACCATGCCGCTGTGCACGTCGTCGGTGTCCATGTCGCGCACGAACATGCCATCGATCTTGATCGAGTCGAAGGGCAGGCGCCGCAGGTAGGTGAACGACGCGAAGCCACTGCCGAAATCATCGAGCGAGAAACGGCAGCCCAGGTCGCGCAGATTCTGCATGAAGCTGCTGGCACTCTGCAGGTTGGTGATCGCCTCGGTCTCGGTGATCTCGAAGCACAACAACCGGCCCGGCACCCGGTGCTTGGCCAACAGCTCGCCCACGTGGTCGCACAACCCGGCGTCGCGGATCGTGATGGCTGACAGGTTGACGGCGATCTGACCGATCTGGTCGTGCAGGTCGGGCACCTCGCCCAGCAGCGCCACGACCTGGCCGATCATCCAGCGGTCGATGTCGATCACCAGGTGGAAGCGCTCGGCCGGGGCAATGAAGTGCGCCGGCATCAGCAGCTTTTCGCGCACCGGATCCCACAGCCGAGCGAGCGTTTCGATGTGCAGCCGCGCCGGGGCCCCGCTCGGAGCCCCGAGCGGTTGCAGGCGCTGGCCGTACAGGCGCAGCCGGTTTTCCTTCAGTGCGTCGAACAGCACCAATGCCCAGTTGATCGACTCGCGCTGCGGGTCGCTGGCGCTGCGCTTGGGGTCGTAGACGCAGATCGCACCGCGACCCTCGCGCTTGGCCAGGTAAGCGGCCTCGTCGGCCATCAGCATCAACTGGTCGAACGAGACGATGTCACGCTGGATGCGCACCACCGCGATCGACGCAGCGAGCTTGAAGACCCGCTCCTCCCACTGGAACTCGAACTCGCTGATCTGCTTGTGGATGTGGCGCGCCAGCGCCGTGCCGCCTTCCTCGCTCTGGTCTTCACTGACGACGGCGAACTTGTCGCCGCCCAGCCGGGCGAAGAAGTCCGAGCGCTGCAAGGCGCCACTGACCAGCTCGGCGAACTGGCGCAGCAGCTCGTCGCCGGCCACGCAGCCGCAGGTCTCGTTGACGAGGCGGAACTGGTCGATGTCGATCAGCAGGAACACGGCGGCGGTGGCCTGGCGCTGAATGCGGGCGAGCAGCTCGGAGACGTGGGCGTCGAGTGCGCCGCGGTTGTATTGCCGGGTCACGAAGTCGTGCGTGGCCAGGTAGTTCAGGCGATCTTGCATGTAGCGCCGCTCGTTGATCTCGACCCGCAGCTGGCGATTGGCCAGCGTCAGCTCGGCGGTGCGTTCGCGCACCCGCTCTTCGAGGCTGCGGTTCAGCTCGCGCAGGTCGCGCAGCAGCACCTGGCGTTCGATCTGGTGGCGCACCCTCGCCAGCACTTCGTCGGTGTTGATCGGCTTGGTGATGTAGTCGCTGCCGCCAACGCCGAAGCCGGTGCTGATGTCGTCGGTGCGAGCCGTGACGAAGATCACCGGGATCTCGGCCAGTGCCATGTCGGCCTTCAGGCGGCGGCAGACCTCGAAGCCGTCCATGCCCGGCATCATCACGTCGAGCAAGATCAGATCGGGGGCGCGGCGTGCGGCCAGCTCCAGCGCGCGGGGCCCGTTGGTGGCCACCATCAGCTCGCAGCCCATGCCTTCGAGCACGGCGCTCAGCACATCGATGTTCTCGGGCGTGTCGTCGACGATGAGGACGGTGAGCTTGATTCCGGTCACTGCTGAGCAATCAAGAGGTGCCGAAGAAAACCCAGTGTATGCCAGCGTGGCGGTGCCGGCTCAAGCTTTTCGGGCTCGCCCCGACGTGCGTTTGTCGCAGTTCAAGCGCCCGGCGCATGGCGAAGAAACTCACCGACCGCTTCTTCGAGACCCTGGAAGTCGTAGCGTTTGGCAGCGTCTTCCCACGCCCGGCCGCGTGCACTGCCGAGGCTGTCCGGCGGCAGCCCGGCGAGCAGCTGCTTGACGCGGCCCAGGTCGCCGTCGGCGGCTGCGGCTTGCAGCTCAACCAGGCGCTGCCGCGTCTCGGCATCCAGCGATGCCTGTGGCGTCTCGGCCGGGGCGCTGGCCACAGGGCCGTGGGCGGGACCCGACGTGGGGGCGGCAGGCGGCCCCGGCTCATCGATGAAGCGCACGCCGGCATACCGGGCGAGCATGCGGTAGATGTCGCGGAACGGGTAGGGCTTGGGCACGAAGTCCTGGAAACCGATCTCGATGTAGAAGCGGCGTTCGTGCTCCAGGCTCGACGCGGTGACCGCCACCACCGGCAGCGCCGCCGTCTCGGGCGCCGCCCGCAACGCGCGGATCAGGTCGACGCCCGTCATCCGCGGCATCCGGATGTCGCTGAACACGATGTCGAAGCGCTCATGGCGGCAGGCCTCGAGCCCGGCCTGGCCGTCGTCGGCTTGCTGCACCTCGCAGCCGATGTCGAGCAGCAGCTTGACCAGCAGGTCGCGGCTGTCGCGGTCGTCTTCCACCACCAGCGCGCGGCACGGGGTGGCCGGGTCGAGCCGGGCCAACTGCACGTCTGCCAACGCAATGCCCTCCGGCGCGTCCACTGCCGGCAGCGGCAGCACGACGCGGGCGCGCGTGCCCACGCCGGGGGTGCTGGTCAATGTCAGCTCGCCGCCCAGCGCGCGGGCGATGTCGCGCGAGAGCACCAGGCCCAAGCCCGAGCCGCCCTTGTCGCGCCCGGCCTCGCCCTGGCTGAACGGGGTGAAGAGTTGCTCCAGCTCGGCCGCCTCCATGCCGGGGCCGGTGTCCTCGACCTCGATCCACAGCGAAGCGCCGTCGCGCCAGGCTTGCAGCCGGATGCGGCCGCGCTCGGTGAACTTCAGTGCGTTGCCCAGCAGGTTGATGACCACCTGGCCGATCTTGTTGCGGTCGCTCTGCACCATCGACGGCACCGGCAGGCCCGACAGGTCGGCCTCCCAGGCCAGGCCTTTGGCGGCCACCCGGCTGGCGAACAGATGGCTGATGTCCTGCAACTCGCGCTGCAGGTCGAAGGCCTGCAATACCAGATTGAGCTTGCCGGACTCGATCTTGGCCAGATCCAGCACATCGTTGATCAGGCCCAGCAGCCGGTTGCCGGCCGACAGGATCACCTCCAGCCGCTGGTGCGCCGCGGCGGGCAGCGTGCGGTCGGCCAGCAGGATCTGCGTGAAGCCCAGCACCGCATTCAGCGGCGTGCGGATCTCATGGCTCATGTTGGCCAGGAACATCGACTTGGCGCGGTTGGCCGCCTCGGCCCGCTGCTGGGCATCGCGCAGCTCGTCCTCGACCGCGCGCTGCTGGGTCACGTCGGTGATCAGGCTGGCCATGTACAGCGGGTGGCCGAGGTCGTCCTTGAGGATGAAGTGCGACTGCGCCAGCACCCGCGCAGGCCGGCCGCCGCGCGCGGCGATTCGCCATTCGCCTTCCCAATGTTCGTGTTCCTTCAGCGCCGGCATCACCTCGTCGACGAAGATCTTGCGGAAGCGCCGGCCCATGTAGTCCAGCAGATTGCGGTTGCTGGCCGGTGTCCAGTCGACGTCACCGGTCATCTGGCGCAGCGCCGGGTTGAGGTAGACCATGCGGCCGTCCAGCTCGGAAATGCCCAGGCCCTGGTGGGCGCTCTCGGCCAGCCAGCGGAACATCTGCAGCTGCTGCTCGGCGCGCTCGCGCTCGGCCACTTCGTCGCGAAGCGACTCGTTGCTGCGGGCCAGTTCGCGGGTCCGCTCCACCACTTGGGATTCGAGCGCCTGCTGCTGGTCTCTGACCAGCAGGTCGTGCCGGCGGCGCGCGACCATGAAGCCAGTCAGCAGCGTGGTGAAGATCAGGCCCGAAGCCAGCACCGCGAGCTGCAGCCAGCCCGGCTTGGGCACCAGCTGCGCCCATGCAGGTTGCAGCAACAGCATCCAGCGCCTGTCGGCCACCTGAAGCGCCACCTCGTGGTGGATGCCGCTGTTCAGCTGCGGCAATGCCCGGTCGCGCTCGGCCTGGTCGCGTATCACCAGCGTTTCGTTGGCCGGCCACTCCAGCGCGTGGGCTGTCGGTGCGTCCGGGTCGTACAGCAGCAGATGGTGACCGTTGATGTCCATCTGCGTCACCGCGGCGCGCAGCAGCAGGCCGACGTCGATGGTCGCGGCAACCATGCCGCGCAAGTTCTGCGGGTCCATCAGCAGCCCGCGCGAAGTCAGGCCGGGCAGTGGCGCATACAGCACCTGCACCAGGTCACTGGTTGCCGTCTGCGCCACGGAATGCAAAGGCAGAGAAGAGGCGATGCCACCGCTTTCGCGCGCCTTGTCGATGGCCGCACCGCGTTGCGGATCGGCCAAGTGGTCGATGCCGAGCAAGGCCTCGCGGCCCGCTTCCGGGGCCGTCCATTGGACCGGAAAGTACTCCGGCCGCAGCCCGGCGGAGATGACGGTGTCGCGGGGGCTCACCTCGCGCAGCGTGAGATCGCCGTTGCGTTCTTCGAACGAATCGCGGTCGATCAGGCTGACACGCGGCAGATAGGCGAAGTGCTGCTGCCAGGGGCTGCGTTCCAGCATCGGTCCCGAGACGGTGCGGAACTCGTCAGGCTGCAACTCGACCTTGTAGAACATGCGCTGCAGGATCTCGAGATCCCGCTCGGCCATGTCGATGTGGTTCTGCAGCGCCATCGCCAGCCGCGTGCCGTCGGAGCGGAAGCGTTCGATGTGCAGGTCGCGCTCCATCACGCCGACCGACAGCGTCGCGAACAGCGTCAGGCCCAGGCCCATGCAGATGATCGGGAAGGCCTGTGCGGCGACCCGCTGGCCGCGAAACGCCGGGTGCAGCAGCAGCAAGGCTGGTGGCGCGACGAGCAGCATGCCGGCGACATCGCCGACCCACCAGGTCAGCCCGCCGAAGAAGATTTCTTTCGGCGCCGCCTTGCCGAAGGCGTAGAGCGTGGCCTCGCCGACGCTGGCCCCGATCAGGCTGCACGCGCCCACCACCAGTGCGAAGTGCAGCGTCTGCCGCACGGGCGCGGCCTCCACCTTGCCGGGCACGTCACGCACCAGGTGCGCGGCCAGCGTCGCCTGCACCAGCGAGCCGCTGGCCAACAGCGCCGCGCCGAGCAGCGCCGAGCCACCGTAGCCCAGCTGCGGGCCGAAAAAGTCGGAAAAATGGGTGGCGACCGAGCCCAGCATCAGGCCGGGAAAAACGCGAAGGCCGCACAACATGAGCGCGGCCAGTGCAATGCCGGCAGGCGGCCAGATCGCCGTGATGCGCAGCGGCCCGATGGCCAGCGCCATGCCCAGCTGGGCCGTCACGTAGTAGGCCAATGCCAGGCTGATGTTGAGCAGCAGCAGGCGGTTACCGGGCGAGAGCGACGGAAGCAGGCGTTCGAGCATCCCAGGCGGGCGGGATCATGACAAGCCCGCGCGAACGATGATAGACGCGGCCGGCAGGCCCCGCGCCTTCGGGCTTACACGGCCGCCTGGCCCAAACGACCCAGCCGCACCAGCCAGGCTTTCGAGGTGGCGGCCTTCATCGCCCCGACGCCGCCGATCAAGGTGTGTTCGATCGGGCGCTGGGTATCTGCCCAGCCGTCCGGCCGCACCATCATCACCATCTGGTCGAATCTCAATGGCACCTGTGCGCGGGGCAGGGCACCCGGATATTGCGCTCCAGTGACTTGACACTGTGGGCGCGGAAGTACCAGCGGTACAACAGCGCCGGCATGCCCATCGTCACGATGATGCGTGCCGAGCGGCCGACCAGCCCCTTGTGCGCGAACGGGTTGGGCCCGTCACCCTTGAAGGCGAAGCCGGGTCGTGCGACCTGCTCGAGAAAGCCCTTGACCAGGGCCGGCATGTCGCCCAGCCAAAGCGGGAACAGCAGCACCAAGTGCTCGGCCCAGGCGATGTCCGCCTGGGCGGGCACCAAGTTTGCCGGAAGCTGCCCATGCTCCCAATCTGCCTGACGGCGCAGCAGCGCAAAGTCCAGCGTCCCGATGTCCAGCGATCGCACGTGATGCCCGGCTGTCATGGCACCGTCCCGATAGGCGGCAGCGAGGGCGTGGCAGAAGTGCGTTCCGCCGGCATCCGGGTGGCCCTGGATGATCAAGATATGGCGAGGCATGGTGGGCGTCAGCCGGCGGCCTTGGTCGTGGAGACCGAGCCACTATCGCGGGATGCAGCGAGGCCGGGTTTGACGGCCGACAAGGCCCGCCGCGGTACGACAGTTCTCGCTTCGCGGCGGGGGCGCTACATTGCGGGCGTGTCTGCCACGGGTTTGCATCGCAGCCGTTCGTTCAAATGGGGGCTCCTGGCGGCCTGTGCGGCAGCGTTCCCGTGCGGCGCTGCGCAGGCAGAAGAAACGGTGCCGGCCGAGGTCGCCGAGGCCGCCGAAACGGCGCGCAGCACCGTCCGCTCGATCGCCGTCTGGCTCGCCAGCGGGGTCGACAGCTGGTTCGGCGACCGTCCCTTCGAGGCCGGCGGCGGCAAGGTCACCGATGGCCGCCTGAGCATGGCGCTGCTGCTGCGCCAGCACGACAACCCGGATTTCGACGTGCGCTTCAACGCGCGTTTTCGTCTGCCCAATATCGAGGAACGGCTGTACGCCTTCGTCGGCCGCGACGACCAGCGCGACGTGATCACCGATCGGCCGGGCCCGTTCTCGCGCCAGGACCGCCTGCTCGACGACACCCGCGACCGCGACTTCTTCGCCGGCCTCGGCCGCTCGCTCAACGATGCGGTCGACCTCCGGGTCGGCCTGCGCGGCGGGCTCAATCCGTTCGCTCAGGCGCGATACCGCAACGAGTGGCTGATCGGCCCGAACGACCTGGCCGATTTCAGGCAGACGTTCTTCTGGTCGCTCGAAGATCGCTTCGGCTCGACCACGGCACTCTCATACGAACACGCCTTCACGCCGGACCTGGCCGCGCGCTGGCTCAACTCGGCAACGATCACGCAGGAGTCCAAGCAATTCGAATGGTCGACCTTGCTGGGAGCGTATCGGTCCTTCGGCGACCAGCGCATGCTGGCGCTCGAAACCCTGGCCAGCGGCGAGCAGGGCTCGGGCGTCGGCGTCAGCGACTACGGCGTGCAGGCCCGCTGGGAGCAGCCTGTCTACCAAGACTGGCTGCTCGGCGGCGTGGTGCTCGGCCACTTCTGGCCTCGCGAAGACGAAGACAGCCCGCGGCTGAGGGCCTGGGCGGTCGGCGTCAGCATGAAGATGCGGTTCTGATCAGCCGGTGGCTCTCAGCCGGCGGCAAGCCGCGCTGCGGCCTCGTCGATCGAACGGCGCAGGTCAGCGTACGCGTGGTGGGCCTTGAATTGCGGGAACTGCTGCGCAATCGCCTCGGGCGGGTGGATCAGGAAGCCGGCATCGGCGGCGCCCAGCATGCCGGTGTCGTTGTAGGAATCGCCAGCGGCGAAGACCTGGAAGTTCAGGCTCTTCAGCGCGTTCACTGCGTGGCGCTTCTGGTCCGGCTGACGCAACCGGTAGTCGCGCACGAAACCCGCGTCGTCGATCAGCAGCCGATGGCAGAGCAACGTGGGGCGGCCGAGCTGGCGCATCAGCGGGTCGGCGAACTCGTAGAACGTGTCAGACAGGATGATGACCTGGAACTGCTCACGCAAGCCGTCGAGAAACTCGCGCGCACCCGGCAGCGGGCCCATGCCGGCGATCACGCCCTGGATGTCGGCCAGCTTCAGGCCGTGGCGGGCCAGCAGGTCGATGCGAAAGCGCATCAGCTTGTCGTAGTCCGGCTCTTCGCGCGTGGTGCGCGAGAACTCGGCGATGCCGGTGCGTTGGGAAAACTCGATCCAGATTTCGGGGACCAGAACGCCTTCGAGATCGAGACAGACGATTTGCATGCACTACTCCGTGGACAGCCTGCTTCGATCGTACATGGCGCTGGCGGCGGCCGGCCGGGCGAAGGCGCCAACCGATACCCGCGGCAGCCGGGAACGGGCTACGCTTGAGCTTCTTGTCGCGCGATGGAGGCCACCATGCCCGAGCAGCTCACCAAGCACCCAGAGGTCACGCTCCAGGTCCTGCGCAGCTCGGGCGCCGAGTGCGCGCAGGGCGCGGCGCAGAAAATCCTCACCCAATGCCCGGCCGAGCGTTTCTGCAAGCTGCCGGGCGGCGAGATTTGCGTCTTTGGACTGCCGGATGCCCCCAGGATGACGCAGATGACGGCCGCCGACTGGCGGGCACTGGTTCCCGCTGCCCCAGCCGAGGCCTCGAAGCCTGACGGCTCCTTCGGCAAGGGGGTGTTGCTGAGCGGCGGCGTCGGCATCATGGCAGGGGCGATCATCGGCATGCTCGCGATGCGCCTGTGGCGCGTTCGGACATAACGAAGATCGACGCGGCGCAGTCAAACCCGGCCTGTCAGCGATGTGGTCTCGTCTTGCGGCTGACGCTGCCCTCGTTCTGCACCTCGCCTTCATCGCCTTCGCGTTGTTCGGTGCCGTGCTCGCCTTGCGCTGGAAGTGGGTGCCTCTTGTTCAGCTCCCAGCCGCGGCATGGGGCATCTACGTCGAACTCACCGGCCGCCTCTGCCCACTGACCCACCTGGAAAACCACTTCCGTACGCTGGCAGGCCAGGGCGGCTATTCGGAGAGCTTTGTCGAACGCTACCTGCTGAGCATTGTCTATCCGGAAGGCCTGACCCGGGAGGTTCAGCTCTATCTCGCGGCGATCGTCATCGTGGTCAACGTGGCGATCTACGGCCTGATTGGCTTTCGCCGCACGAGGCGTTGAGGCCTCGGCCTCCTCGCCAGAACCCGCCACGGCCGCGCGACCCGGCGAGGCACTGTGGCGCTATGCCGCGCTGACGCTGACCGCCACGCCGGACAGCACCGCATTGCCTGACAGCGGATCACGCAGCCCGTCGTCGAGCACTGCGTTCAGGTTCGCACCCGGCCGCTCGGCGGCCACACGCAATCGGGCGCCGGCCTTGTCATGGCCCCAGCCGTGGGGCAGGCTGATCACGCCGGGCATCATGTCCGTACTGATGACCACCGGCGCGGTGACCGTGCGTTCGGCATTGCCATCGTCCGCGCTGATGCGCGCCAGCGCGCCGTCGGCCAGGCCCAGGCGCTCGGCATCTTTCGGGTGGATCAGCGCAGTGCAGCGCTCGGGGCCCTTGGCGAGGGTGTGCAGGTTGTGCATCCAGCTGTTGTTGCTGCGCACGTCACGCCGGCCGACGATGACCATCTCGGGCGCCGGCTCGGCCAGGCGGTCACGGGCGCGTTGCAGGTCGGCCAGGCAGGCCGGCGGCGCCAGCTCGATGCGGCCACTGGGCGTGCGCAGCATCTCGGGGATGCGCGGCTGCAAGGGGCCCAGGTCCATGCCGCCGGGCGCGGCGATCACCTTGTCCAGGTTCAGCCCTTGCGGCTTCAGGCCGAACATGTCGCCATGCGGGCCGGTACGCAGTGCCAGGTCCAGCAGCCGATCCGGCCCCTTTCGGCCGCCAGCCGCCAGCGCGGCCAGCACCGCCGGGGCGTGGGCGCCGGCTTGCTTGGTCACGTCCTGCTCCAGCATCGCGTCGTCAAGCGCCAGCACGTCGGCCCGGGCGCCCAGGCCACGCACGATCGCCGTCAGCCGCAACAGGTTCTGCCATTCCGGCGGCTGGCCTTCGGTGGGGGGGAACACCGGCGGGCTGTAGCGGGCATGGTTGCGGTGCGAGAACTGCGGAAAGGTCACGTCGTAGTGCTCGTCTTCGAGCGGCGACATGCCCGGCAACACCACGTCGGCATGGCGCGAGGTTTCGTTGAGGTAGATGTCCAGGCTGACCATGAACTCGAGCGAGTCCAGCGCCCGGGCCAGGCGGGGGCCGCCGGGCGACGAGAGCACCGGGTTGCTCGCGAGCGTGATCAAGGCCTTGATCTGGTCTTTGCCTGCCGTCTCGATCTCTTCGGCCAGCACGGTCATCGGCAGCTCGCCCATCACCTCGGGCGCATGGCTGACACGGCTGGCGTGGCGGCCGGTGATGATGCCGCGGCCGATGCCGGGCTTGCCTTGCGTGTTGGGCGCGAAGGCGGCAGCATGCGGGAACATCGCGCCGCCGGGGGCATCGAGGTGGCCCGTCAACACGTTCAGCACATCGACCAGCCATGACGACAGCGTGCCGAACTCCTGCGTGCAGGTGCCGATGCGGCCGTAGACGCAAGCGCGTTCGGTCGTCGCCAATTGGCGCGCCAGGGCGCGGATCGTCCGGGCGTCGACGCCGCAGCGTGCGGCCACCGCCTCGGGCGTGAACGCGGCCACCGCGTCGCGCACGGCGTCGATGCCCACCGTCCACTCGGCCAGCCGGCCGGGGCTGGCCAGGTTCTCGGCGAACACCGCGTTCACCATCGCGGCGAGCAGGAAGACGTCGGCACCGGGGCGGATGAAGTGGTGCGCGTCAGCCACCGCGGCCGTCTCGGTGCGGCGCGGGTCGACGACGACGATCTGGCCGCCGCGTGCGCGCAGCGCCTTGGCCTTGCCGCGAAAATCCGGCACCGTCCACAGGCTGCCGTTGCTGGCCATCGGGTTGGCACCGAGGATCAGCAGGAAATCGCAGCGCTCGATGTCGGGCACGGCGATCGACAGCCAGTGGCCAAACATCCAGCCCGACGCGAGCTGCTTGGGGATCTGGTCCAGCGTCGACGCCGAGTAGATGTTCTTCGAGCCCAGCGCCTTCGCGAGGCGGCTGAAGTACAGCACCAGGCTCATCTTGTGCGCCGTGGGGTTGCCCACGCTCAGCGCCACCGCATCTTTGCCGTGGTGCTCGATGATCGGAACCAGGCGCCGCTCGATCTCGTCGAAGGCTTCATCCCAGGTGGCGGGCTGCAGCTCACCGTTGCGACGCACCAGCGGTTGGCGCAGGCGATCCGGGTCTTCGTGCAGGTCTTTCAGCGCGAAGCCCTTGGGGCAGATGTAGCCGTGCGAGAAGACATCGTCGGCCTTGCCGCGGATCGCGATGACCTTGCCGTCGGCCACCTGCACGTCCAGCCCGCAGCACGCCTCGCACAGCGGGCAGATGCGGTAGCGGGTTTCTGTGTTGGTGGCGGTCATGGCGACTCCAAATCAAAGCAGGGACTGGGTATGGTTATCGCAGGCTATGGCCGCACTGTCCGTCACCCCCGCGACGCGCGCGGCCCGGGTTAGCCCTGTGATGCAGCCGCCATCGCGGCCAGGGCCTTGGCCGTCGTTTCGTCTGCCGGAAAGAAGGCTTCGATGGCCAACTCCGACAGCGTCACCTCGACCGGCGTGCCGAAGACGGTGATGGTGCTGATGAAGCTGAGCAGGCCGGCCGGCGAATGCAATTGCAGCGGCACGGCAATGTCGACGATTCCGCGAGGGGCGGGGGGCGCCTCGGTGCAGCCTGCCGGCAGGGGCAGGGCACGCAGTTCGTCGGCCAGCGCGGCCAGCGCGGGGTCACCACTGGTGTGCACCTGGTGCGCCAGCCGCTCGAACAGGTGCTCGCGCCACGCGGCGAAGTTGGCGATGCGCGGGGCCAGGCCGTCGGGGTGCAGCGACACGCGTAGCACGTTGACCGGCGGCGTCAACAGCTCGGCGGGGAGGTCGGCCATGAAAGCCGAGGCGGCGCGGTTGTGGGCAACGAGGTTCCAGTGCCGGTCGACCGCCAATGCGGGATACGGGTCGTGGGCATGCAGCACGCGCTGCACTGCGGCATAGGCGGGCTGTAACGCGGGGTCGGCCAGCGGCCGCTCTCGGTACATCGGCGCGTAGCCGGCGGCCGTGAGCAGCCGGTTGCGCTCGCGCAGCGGCACATCCAGCCGCTCGGCCAGACGCAGCAGCATCTCGCGGCTGGGCAGTGCGCGGCCGGTTTCCATGCAGCTCAGGTGCCGGGTCGAGACCTCGGCTTCGCTCGCCAGGTCGAGCTGGCTCCAGCGGCGGTGCTGGCGCCAGTGGCGCAGCAATTCGCCGACGGGGGCGTTGGCGGCGCTCGGCGCGCCGGCGGGGGCAGGGCGGGTGAGGGTGGCGGCTTCCATGCAGCAACGATAGCGCCATGCGACTTGACCGCCATGACCTGTGAGGTCATCGACGTGCTGACCCGCCGCGCCGACGATGACCTCACCTCGAACCCCAACCCCCGAAGGAGATGACCATGTCCCGCCTGACGATGACACCGTTTTTGCGCAACGTGCTGCGTGTGGATGCCGTGCTGAGCGGCCTGACGGCGCTGGCATTGATGGCCGATGCCGATCAACTGGCCGCTTGGACCGGGCTGCCTGCGGCGGTGTTGACGGGGATCGGCGTGGCGCTGCTGCCGTGGACGGCTCTGCTGGCGTGGCTGTCCGGCCGTACGCTGGTGGCCACCGCAGCGGTCGGCGCGGTGGTGGCGCTGAATTTCGTCTGGATGCTCGACTGCGCGATGGCGGCGTTCGGCGCCTTCGGCTCGCCACTGGGCCTGGGCATCGCGATGCTGACCGTGCAGGCCGTGGGCACCTTCGTGATCGCCGAGCTGGAATGGATCGGGATGCGGCGTGCGAGCCGGTCATCGGCGGCGCACGGTGAACGCGCATTCGCCGGCTGACCTTGGTCGATCGACGAACGACCACTCGCTCACCGAGGGGGCGGACAGGGTGCCCGCCCCCCAAGCGCATCAAGCGCTCAGCTCAGGCGTCAGGACGCGCCGATCGAGAAGGTCGGCTTGCTGCCCGCCTTGCCCGGAACCACCTGCTGCGCGCTCGGCGTGCAGGTCACGTTGTGGTCGACCGGCTTGGTCTTCACATCGTCGATGTCCTTCAGCGTGGTGCGCAGGCCGAAGGTGGCTGCCGGCTGCGGCGAGGTCACGTTGCACGAGAAGGTGTACTTCAACGGCGACGGCGTCTTTTCGCTGTAGGTCACCGTGCCGCCGGTGCAGGTCCAGCCGGCCGGGCAGCTGACGATCTCGACCGTGGCCGTGACCGCGAATTCCGGGTAACCCTTGTAGGGCACCTTGACCGGAATCGGCACGCCTTGCAGACCGGTGCTGTCGGCAATCTTGGGCACCTTGAACAGCTCGCAGGGCTTGCCCTCGCCGGTCAGCCGGTAGCCCTTCTCGACGCCCTTCATCGCCGCGGTGCGGAACACCGGGTCTTGCAGCGCGGCCGCGTCGGTCGGGTTGGTGTGGAAGCCTGCTTCGATGATCACCGAGGGCATGGTCGCCAGGGAGTTCTCGCCCAGGTTGTCGCGCGCGCCGGCGGATTTCGGCACCGTGTATTCCTCGTAGCCCTCTTTCGCGTGGATCAGCTCGCCCATGTAGCAGAGCATGTTGTCGGCCAGTGTCTGGTCGGCCGTGCGCCCGGTGTGATAGAAGGCCCGCGCACCGGTGGCGCTGGCGTCGGCGGCGTTGGTGTGCAGGTGGATCACCGTGGTCGCGCCGACGTGGTTGGCGAACAGCGGCCGGCTGCGGATGTCTTCGTTGCGCTCACGCAGGTTGCTGGTGTCGTTGGGCTTCGAGTGCCAGATCTCGGGATTGTTCGGGTAGGTGTCTTCGAGGTAGTAGCGCGCACCCATCTTCCACCACTCTTGTGTGCTCGGTGCGTGGATGGTGGTCGCGGTCGAACGAGCGAGCAGTGTCGTCGCGCTGCTGCGTGCGACCAGCCAGGTCGACAGCTCGTTGGCGAAGGCTGGCGTGATGAAGTCTTCGGTGATCCCGTTGCTCGGGTCACGCTGGGCACGCCAGTCGTTGAATCCGTAGTGGCGATAGACGCCATGGCCCGCACCCAGGACGACCGTACCGGCTTGGGTCCTGGGGCGGCTGCTCGAGCCTTCCGGGCGCGCCGGCGGCCGGTCTTCGGGGAAGTAGTCGTAGATGTCGCGCCCGCCGATGCGGAACTTCACCGCGCGCACCGAGCTGCGGTCGCGCAACTGTTCTTCAGCAGCGGTCGCCAGTTCGTGCAGCAGGTCTTCGAACTCGGCGCCGTACCACTTGGGCAGGAACTCGACGCTGAGGTTCAGCGTCAGCACATCGCCTTTGGTGTTCAGCGAGGCGGCGACGCTGACATGCTTGCCCTGGCCTTCGATGCGTCTCTGGGCATCGACCCGGCGCTGGATGTCGCGCCCGATCGTCGACTCGATCTGGCTGCGGCTCCACTGCGTGGCGGGGGTGGCCGCGCCTTCTTGCGCGAACACCGGTGTGCTCAGGCTCAGCACTGCAGCCGACGCGGCGGCCATCAGGCTCAGCATGCCAACGCGGGAACCGCTTTTCAAACGAACCATCGTCTCCTCCTGTGGTGGACAAGCAGGAGGGCAACGGTCCATACGGCAACAGCCCGAAACGGTCGACTGCCGACAGAAGTGATCGCCGAACATGCCTCCCTGCGATCAACCGTTCGGCCGGGCTGATGCAAGCCAGTCTGGGCATCTGTGGCGTTAGCGTCAACGTAAAAATTGCGCCGACTTGAAACAGAGTGGTGTGGGCGCCGCTCGGCGTGATCGACGCCGCGGTGCCGGATCATGGTTGCCGGCCGCGAATGAGTCTTTCGCCCCAAGGCGCCAGCGTCAGCCTGCGAGCACCGTGGTTGGTGCGGCGAGGTATGTCGTTACCTGCGCCAGTTGATGTGCGTCAACTGATCATGTAAGCAGCCGCCGCTGTGGCGATCAGCGTGCCTTCGTCATTGGTCAATCGCATCTGGGTGGCGGCGACCCGGCCGCCAAGGCGGGTGACTTCGGCCGAGGCGGTGAAGTGCCGTCCCAGGCCCTGGCGCAAGTAGTCGACACGCAGGTCGATGGTGCCGACGCGGCCGAAGCGGTGGGTGACCTGCTCCAGCACTTCGTCGGCGTGCTTCTCCGCCAGCGCGACCATGATCGCGAATCCGCCCATCGCGTCCAGCGTGGCCGAGATCACGCCGCCGTGCAGCCGGCCCGAGCCGTAGTGGCCGATCAGGTCGTCGCGCATTTCGAAGCGCAACGTGGGTGCGGTGGGCGCGAGTGAGACCACCTTCAACCCGAGCGTCTCGTTGAAGCGGATGCGCTTTTCGAAGATCTCGACCAGCGACTTTTCCAGGCGCTTCTGCTCCGCGGCGCTGCGCCGGGCCGGTGGGGAACTGGTCGAGGAGGGCATCAGTCGAGGAAGAAGTCGGGCAGGAAATTCTTGGTGCCCGGCTCGACACTGTAAGGCTCGAGGTCGGTGATGCCGTTGGCGGCCAGCACTTCGTCGTCGATGAAGAAGTTGCCGCTGGGCGCGGGCGCCGGGTTGGTCAGGATGAACCATGCGGCGTCGGACATGATCTCGGGCTTGCGGCACAGCTTGGGGTCGACGCCCGGGATCATCTGCAGCGCGGCGGTGGCGATCGCCGTGCGCGGCCACAGGCTGTTGACGGCGATGCCGATGCGCTTGAACTCTTCGGCGTGACCGAGCGTGCACATGCTCATGCCGTATTTGGCCATCGTGTAGGCCACGTGGTTGGCAAACCAGTGCGGCTTCATGCTCAGCGGCGGCGACAGCGTCAGCACCTGCGGCGCGCGGCCGGCCTTGGCGCTGGCCGTCAGCGCGGGCAGACAGGCTTGCGTGCAGCAGAAGGTGCCGCGCGCGTTGACGCCGTTCATCAGGTCGAAGCGCTTCATCGGCGTGGCAGCCGTGGGTGTCAGGTTGATCGCGCTGGCGTTGTTGACCAGGATGTCGATGCCGCCGAACTGCTCGATCGTCTGCGCGACGGCCTTGGCCACCTGCTCTTCGTCGCGGATGTCCGTCTGCAGCACCAGGGCCTGGCCACCGGCGGCGCGCACGGCTTCGGCGGCGCTGTGCAGCGTGCCGGGCAGCTTGGGGTTGGGGTCGACGGTCTTGGCGACCAGCGCGATGTTGGCGCCGTCGGCCGCGGCCTTGGTGGCGATCGCCAGGCCGATGCCGCGCGATGCGCCGGTGATGAACAGCGTCTTGCCTTTGAGGCTGCGCTCTGAAGTGCTCATGGGCTTGTCTCCTCAGGGGTGTCTCGAGCCTTTGATCCTACGGGCTGCGACCGTTGGTGACACGGCCTGCGGATGCGATTAGGGCCTGTGCACGACACGCTTCTGGCGTGATGCGGCCAGGCTTTGCGTCAATCAGCTGACGCACTGCGGCGGCACGTCACCGGCGTCACCGGCGTCGTGTCACAGCCGTCGCGTGGTCTCGCGCACGATCAGCTGCAGGCCCGGCACCTCGACCTGAGGGACGTCGCGGCCCAGCAGGCGCAGCAGCGCGGTCGCGGCGTGGCGACCGATCTCGTGCAGCGGCTGGCGCACCGTGGTCAGCGCCGGCGTCATGAAGGCAGATGCCGGCATGTCGTCGACACCGACCAGCGAAATGTCGTCCGGCACGCGAACGCCGCGCCGGTACAGCGCGACCCGGGCGCCGTAGGCCATCTGGTCGTTGGCGGCGAAGACCGCGGTGAAGGGCGCGCCGGCGTCGAGCAGGCGGTTCATCGCCAGCAGGCCACTGGTCTCGAGGAAATCCCCTTGGGCGCACAGGGCCGGGTTGGGCTCGATGCCGTACTCGCGGTGCGCGCGGCAGTAGCCGGCGTGGCGCTGCAGCGCGTCGGTCTGGCTCTGCGGCCCGGCGATGAAGGCGATGCGCCGGTGTCCGTGGGCCAGCAGGTGGGCGGTGGCCAGGTAGCCGGCTTCGTCCTGGTCGACCCACTTGGCGCTGAGGTTCGGGCCACTGAGGTCGCGGCCCGCCACCGCCACCGGCTGGATGCGCGCGAACTCGATCAACTGCTCGTCGGTCAGGTGGCCGGCCAGCACGATCAGACCGTCGATGCGCCGCTCGACCAGCAGCCGGATGCGCGCCGCTTCCTCGGACGCGTTCCACAGCCCGCTGACGATGATGGGCACGTTGCCGCTGTCGGCCAGGCCCTCTTCGATGCCGCGCAGCATGCGGGTAAAGAAGGGGCTCTCCAAGTCTTGCACGACCACGCCGACCGACATCGTCGTGCCCGTCTTCAGGCTGCGTGCCGAGGGGTTGGGGCGGAAGTTGAGCTCGCGGATCGTCGCCTCAACCGCCAGCCGCTTGCGCTCGCTGACACCGGCGCTGCCGTTGACCACGCGCGACACCGTGCTCGGCGACACGCCGGCCTTGCGGGCGACTTCGAGGATGGTGCTGGCGGGGTGCATGGCCTGCATGGTCAGGAGGGTTCCAGGTCGTGACTCCAGTCGAGCCAAGGGGTGATGAAGCGTCGACGCGGCGAGTATCGAATGCTGTGCCGGATGGTAACGATTTCAGTTCTGAAGTGCAGTGGCCGGCGTGGTGAAGGGCCAACGAATCCACCTATGTGAATTCCGATTGGAGCGTTCTCAATCGGGCTCGAATTTGGTTACAACAATGGGGGTCGAGACTGACAACGTTTTCAGTTTGCCTTGCGTAGACTTTTCAGCGCCGCTCCTCTCAGGTCGGCCTTAGAACAACTCTCAACGGTACGGATGGTGCGTGGCCCGTATCGACACGCTCAAGTCTGACAACGTTTTCAAACTCAGGAGACCCGACATGCAAACCTCCAGGCGCTCGCTGAAGCGCATCACGCAGGCGGTGACGACCGCGGTGCTGGCGATGGCCACCGGCCACGCGATGGCCGAAGACGCCGAGCTGGCGACCCAGTTCGAAAAGCGCTTCTCGGCCCAGTACAAGAAGATCAAGGACCCGGCAAACGGCTACTTCAGCCCCGAAGGCATTCCGTACCACTCGCCGGAGACGCTGATGGTCGAGGCGCCCGACTATGGGCACGAGACCACGTCCGAGGCCTACAGCTTCTGGCTCTGGCTCGAGGCCTACCACGGCCGCCAGACCGGTGACTGGGCCCCACTGAAGAAGGCGTGGGCCAACATGGAGAAGTACATGATTCCGTCGGCGGCCGACCAGCCGACGAACGCCTTCTACAACGCCGCCAAGCCTGCGTCCTATGCCGGCGAACACCCGCTGCCCAAGGACTACCCGTCGCAACTCGAGTTCGGCGTGCCGGTCGGGCAGGATCCGATCGGCACCGAGCTGGAGACGGCCTACGGCACCCGCAACATCTACGGCATGCACTGGCTGATGGATGTCGACAACTGGTACGGCTACGGCAAATGCGGCGATGGCGTGACGCGCGCCTCGCTGATCAATACCTTCCAGCGCGGCGCGCAGGAGTCGGTCTGGGAGACGGTGCCGCACCCGTCGTGCGACACCTTCCGCTGGGGGCGCAACGGTGGCACGCAAGGCTTCCTGAGCCTGTTCACCGCCGACTCGAACTACGCCAAGCAGTGGCGTTACACCAACGCGCCGGACGCCGATGCGCGCGCTGTCGAGGCGGTGTACTGGGCCAACGTCTGGGCCAAGGCACAGGGCAAGGGCGCCGAGGTGGCTGACCTGGTGAAGAGCGCCGCGAAGATGGGCGACTACCTGCGCTACTCGATGTTCGACAAGTACTTCAAGAAGGTCGGCAACTGCGTCGGCGGCCCTTACAACTGCCAGGCCGGCACCGGCCAGCCCAACGGCCAGGGCTTTCGCGACAACCAGCACTACCTGCTGAGCTGGTACTACGCCTGGGGCGGCGCGAACGACACCAACGCCGGCTGGGCCTGGCGCATCGGCAGCAGCCACAACCACTTCGGCTACCAGAACCCGATGGCAGCGTGGGTGCTGTCGACCAACGCCGAGTTCAAGCCGAAGTCGGCCAGCGGCCAGGCGGACTGGGGCAAGAGCCTGACGCGCCAGCTGGAGTTCTACCGCTGGCTGCAGTCGGCCGAGGGCGGCATTGCCGGCGGCGCGACCAACAGCTGGGGCGGCTCGTACGAGACGCCGCCGAACGGCACCGCCACCTTCTACGGCATGTTCTATGACGAGAAGCCGGTCTACCACGACCCGGCCTCGAACACCTGGTTCGGCTTCCAGGCCTGGTCGATGTTCCGTGTTGCCGAGTACTACCACGCCACCGGCGATGCCAAGGCCAAGGCGGTGCTGGACAAGTGGATCCCGTGGGCGTCGAAGAACGTGCGGTTCAAGGACGACGGCAGCTACACGATCCCGTCGACGATGGAGTGGAGTGGCCAGCCCGACAACTGGAACCCGAACGCACCGGGCGCCAACGCGGGCCTGCACGTGAAGGTGACCAAGCGCAATGCCGACGTCGGCATCACCGCGGCACTGGCGCGCACGTTGATCTACTACGGCGCCAAGGCCAACGACGCGGCGGCGAAGACGCTTGCGAAGCGCCTGCTCGATGCGATGTGGACCAACGCCAAGGACGCCAAGGGCCTGGCCGTGCCGGAGAAGCGCGAAGACTACCTGCGCTTCGACGATGCGTATGACGCCAACACCGGCAGCGGGGTCTACGTGCCGGGCGGCTGGGTCGGCACCAACGCACAGGGCGCCACCATCGATGCGAACAGCACCTTCCTGAGCCTGCGGCCCAAGTACAAGCAGGATCCGGATTGGCCGAAGCTGCAGGCCTACCTGAACGGTGGTGCGGCACCGACCTGGAAGTACCACCGCTTCTGGGCCCAGGCCGACGCCGCGATGGCGATGCTGGACTACGCGATGCTGATCGAAACGCCCTGGTAGAAGGGCGCTGAGAACGCGCGGCCGCCGGGTTCACCGGGGCCGCGCAGAGGCGTGCCTCGGCTTGGGGTTTCGTCGGCCTGCCGGGTTCGCAAGTGATGGGCGTTCAGGCGCCGGCCTGCGGCTCGCGCGCCTTCTCCAGCCGGTAGGCGAACTGGGCACGCGTCAGGCCGAGCTTGCGCGCGGCCGCGGCGAGGTTGCCGTTCTCGGCATCGGCCGCTTCCTGAAGCAGGCGCCGCTCCAGCGCGTCGAGCGAGACGCAGCCATCGTTGCCGCGCATGGCGCCACTCAGCAGGTCCAGCAGGCGCTGGGGCTCGGCGCCGTTCTTCGGCGACGTCAGCGTGCCGTGGGCGCCGATGGCCAGCAGCGCCTCGTCGCTGAGCTGCTCGCGGCGGAACATGTGGGCCACGTCGATGGCGACGCCGTCTTCGGCCGAGATCACACCGCGCTCGATCAGGTTCTGCAGCTCGCGGATGTTGCCGGGAAAGGCGTAGTGCAGCATCGCGCGCACGGCGCGCGGGGTGTAGCCGGTGGGGTGGCGGCCATGACGCTCGGCCTCGCGGCGCAGGAAGTGGTTCATCAGCAGCGGGATGTCGTCGCGCCGCTCGCGCAAGGGGGGCAGGTGGATCGGGTAGACGTTGAGTCGGTAGTACAAGTCCTCGCGGAAGCGCCCGGCGTTGACTTCGGCCTGCAGATCCACGTTGGTGGCGGCCACCACGCGCACGTCCACGCGGAGGGTGCGCGTGCCGCCCACGCGCTCCACCTCGCCTTCCTGCAGCGCGCGCAGCAGCTTGCCCTGGCTCACCAGGCTCAAGGTGCCGATCTCGTCGAGGAACAGTGTGCCGCCGTCGGCGCGCTCGAAGCGGCCCGGGCGTGATTGCGTGGCGCCGGTGAAGGCGCCGCGCTCGACGCCGAAGAGTTCGCTCTCGATCAGCGTTTCGGGGATGGCGGCGCAGTTCACCGCGATGAAAGGCTGCTGGGTGCGCGCGCTGATGCGATGCAGGCGGCGCGCGAAGGCCTCCTTGCCGACGCCGGACTCGCCGGTGAACAGCACCGTGGCGCGGGTGCCGGCCACGCGGGCGAGCTGGTGGCAGGCCGAGTTGAAGGCGGATGAGGCACCGACGATCTCGTGGCGGTCATCTCCAGTGGCTTGGGACGAGGGCGTGGCGGTGTGGGGCACGTTGGCCAGTGCGGTTTCGGTGTCCGGCGGCGGCGAAGCGGTCGTGCTCAGGCGGCGGAAGTCCTTCGCCTCCAGGTAGCGCAAGTCCTCGCCGATGTCGCCCCAGGCCGCGGCGTGGCGGCCGATGACGCGGCACACGCCGGCGCCCATCGAGCGGCACTCGATCTCGCGAAAGATCACCAACTGGCCGAACAGGCTGGTCACGTATCCGGTGGCATAGCCCACCTGCGACCAGCAGGCCGCCTCGGTGCCGATGCCGTAGGCGGCGATGTGTTCGTCGTCCTCGCTCGAGTGCTCCCACAGGAATTCGCCCTCGTAGGTGCCGCGGTCGATGTCGAAGTCGAAGGCCAGCGGCGTGACCTTGACCACCCCCTCCAGTGCGTGCAGCCGCGTGCCGGCCATGAAGACGTTGGCCGCATCGGCCTGCGCCCAGCGCTCGCGCACCAGTTGCGCATCGCGCGCACCGGCCACATAGCCCGCGCGGGTCAGCAGGCCACGCGCGCGCTCGGTGCCCAGCGTATCGATCAGTTCGCGTCGCAGGTGGCCCATGGCCGAGCTGTGCATCAGCAGCATGCGCTGGTCGTTGAGCCAGATGCGCCCGTCGCCGGGCGAGAAGAACAGCGATTCGGTCAGGTCCGCCATCGTCGGGGCTTGGCCCTCGACGAAGTGCCCGCTGTCGCCGCGGCGCAGCATCGTGCCGGTCTGGCGGGCCACTTCGGCGAGGGAGATGCGGGGCGGCTTGGCCATGGCGATGGGTGCTTGATGAATTGATGAATTCGACCCGGCGGCGGGCACTGAATTGTTTTCAATTCATAACTATCTTGTGCCCAAGAAAACCCTGTATTGCGGCGCAACAAGAGGGGTAGGTGAAAGTCCCAGGGTTCGGAGATGTTTTCACTCTGAAAACAAATGCCGTCAACGGGTGCGCCGGCGGCCGGCGCCGAGGTGGGGGCACCGGCGCGGCACGGGCGTTGCACCCGAGGTGGGCAAGTCCACCCACGGGAGCCTGTCGATGACCACCTCTTTCCTCAACCACGCGCTGTGGCGCGAGCATGTCTACAGCGGCGGCTGGCGCGCCGCGTCGGCCACGGCCGATGTGATCGAGCCCGCCACTGGCGAGGTGCTGACGCGCAGCGGCCGCGCCGTGGCGGCCGATGTGGCCGGCGCGACGCGGGGTGCCGCTGCCGCCCAGCGCGCATGGGCCGCGTCGGGGCCGCGCGATCGGGCCGCGGTCTTCCACCGCGCGGCGGCGTTGTTCCAGCAGCATTTCGACGAGCTGGCGCTCTGGGTCACCCGCGAAACCGGCGCCATCCTGCCCAAGGGGCAGCACGAGATCCGCGAAGCGGTGGCCTTTTGCCAGATCGCTGCCTCGATGCCGATGCAGGCGCAGGGCCAGCTGCTGCCCAGCACGCCCGGCCGCATGAGCATCGCCCGGCGCGTGCCGCACGGCGTGGTGGGCGTGATCTCGCCATTCAACTTTCCGCTCATCCTCACGCTGCGGGTGGTGGCGCCGGCGCTGGCCGCGGGCAACGCGGTGATCATCAAGCCGGACCCGCGCACACCCGTGAGCGGTGGCCTGCTGATCGCGCAGGTCCTGGAGCAGGCGGGCCTGCCCGCGGGCGTGCTGCACGTGCTGCCCGGTGGTGCGGAGGTGGGCGAGGCGCTCGTCACCGACCCTGGCGTCGCGATGATTTCGTTCACCGGCTCGGCCGGCGCGGGCCGCCGTATCGGTGAGCTGGCCGGCAAGCACCTGAAGAAGGTCTCGCTGGAGCTGGGCGGCAGCAACGCGCTGATCGTGCTCGACGACATGGCCAGCGAAGCCGACCTGGATCTCGCCGCCAGCAACATCGCCTGGGGCGCGTGGCTGCACCAGGGGCAGATCTGCATGGCCAGCAACCGCGTGCTGGTGCATGAGTCCATCGTGGCGGCGATCACCGAACGACTGGTCGCGAAGGCCACGCACCTGCCGGTGGGCAACGGCGCCACGGGCCAGGTCGCGCTGGGCCCGTTGATCGACGAGCGCCAGCGCGACCGGGTGCACGCCACGGTCAGGGCCAGCGTGCAGGCTGGCGCGAACCTGCTGGCCGGCGGCCGCTACGACGGGCTGTTCTACCGACCCACCGTGCTGGCCGGCGTGAAGCCCGGCATGCCCAGCTTCGACGACGAGACCTTCGGCCCGGTGGTCAACCTCGTCACCTTCAAGACCGACGACGAGGCAGTGTCCCTGGCCAACACCGGCCACGGTGGCCTGGCGGCGGGCGTGCTGTCGACATCGGTCGGCCGCGCGCTGGCGGTGGGCCAGCAGCTCAAGGCCGGCATGGTCCACATCAACGACCAGACGGTCAACGACGACGCGGTGAACCCCTTCGGCGGTTCCGGCATCGCCGGCAACGGCAATTCGCACGGCGGCCCGGGTGACTGGGAGCAGTTCACCACCTGGCAATGGCTGACCGTGAAAGGCGCACCGACGCCGTTCCCGTTCTGAGCAAACAAGGAGACACTGACCATGAACGTCCAAGGCAAGACCATCGTCATCACCGGTTCCAGCTCCGGTATCGGCGCCGAGACCGCGCGCCTGCTGCGCTTGAAGGGTGCCAAGGTGATCGGGGTGGACCGCAACGACCCGATGATCACGCTGGATGGTTTCGTCCGGGCCGATCTGTCCGAGCAGGCCGCCATCGATGCAGCCTTCAAGCAGTTGCCCGAGCACTTCGACGCGCTGTGCAACGTGGCCGGCGTGCCCGGCACCGCGCCGGTGGATCTGGTGGCGCGCGTGAACTACCTGGGCCTGCGGCATCTGTGTACGCGCGCGCTCGAGCGGCTGCCTCATGGCGGGGCCGGTGGAGCGATCGTCAACATCTCGTCCATCCTTGGCGCCGAGTGGCCGGCTCGGCTTGACGTGCACAAGGCGCTGGCCGAAACGCCCAGCTTCGAGGCGGGCCTGGCCTTCCTGGCAAAGAACCCGGTGCCGCAGGCCACGTGCTACCAGTACTTCAAGGAAGCGTTGATCGTGTGGACCACCACGCAGTCGCAAACGTGGTTCCTCGAAAAGGGCGTGCGCATGAACTGCGTGGCGCCTGGCCCGGTGTTCACGCCCATCCTGGGCGACTTCGTGCAGATGCTGGGCGAAGAGCGCGTGCAGAAAGACGCCCACCGCATGAAGCGCCCCGCGCTGGCCGACGAGATCGCACCGGTGGTGGCCTTCCTGTGCGCCGACGAGTCGCGCTGGGTCAGTGGCATCAACCTGCCGGTGGACGGCGGGCTGGCATCGACCTACCTCTGAGGGAGACACGCATGCATCGCTTGTTTTGCCGGGTGGCGGGAACGCTCGTGCTGATCGCGGCGTCGAACGTTGCACTGGTGCCCACCGCCCATGCCGATATCACGATCGGCGTCAACCTCTCGCTCACTGGCCCGCTGTCGTCGCTGGGTCGGCCGGTCAAGGAATCGATGGCCCTGTGGCCGGCGCAGGTCGGCGGCGAGAAGCTGAAGGTCATCGTGCTCGACGATGGCTCGGACCCGCTCGCGGCGGTCAAGAACACGCGTCGTTTCATCACCGAGAGCCAGGTCGACCTGCTGCTCGGGTCGTCTGGCGTGCCGGCGGTGCTGGCGATGGCACCGGTGGCCGCCGAAGCCAAGACGGTGCAACTCGCCTTCGCGCCGGCGCCGCGGCCCGGCGGCAAGGACGACTGGACGTTTGCGCTGCCGCAGCCGGTGTCGCTGATGTCCGACGCCGTCGCCAAACGCATGGTGGCCGACAAGGTGCGGCGGATCGCCTTCCTCGGCTGGAACGAAGGCTATGGCGAGATGTGGCTGCAGGCTTTCGGCGCCTCGGCGAAAGAGGCCGGGCTCGAGATCGTGGCCACCGAGCGCTTCGCGCCGATCGACACGGGCATCACCGCGCAGACGCTGAAGGTCATCGCGGCCAAGCCCGACGCGGTGCTGATCGTCGGTGCCGGCTCGGCCGCCGCGATGCTGCAGATCAACCTGCGCGAGCGCGGCTGGGCCGGGCCGATCTACCAGACGCACGGCGCCGCGTCGCCCGACTTGATCCGCGTCGGCGGGCCAAAGATGGACGGCGCCATCCTGCCCGCCGGCCCGGTGCTGGTGGCCGAGCAACTGGCCGATGCGAACCCGATCAAGCCGGTGGCGCTGGACTACGTGAACGCCTTCGAGAAGGCACATGGCCCCAACAGCCGGACGCAGTTCGGTGCGCACGCCAACGACGCGCTCAAGGTGCTGCAACGCATCGTGCCGGCGGCGCTGAAGAACGGCAAGCCCGGCACGCCGGCGTTTCGCCAGGCATTGCGCGATGCGCTGGAAAGCGAGAGGGAAATCGTGCTCGCGCACGGCGTCCTGAACTACACGCCGACCAACCACGTGGGCTTCGACGAACGCGGCCGCGTGATGTTGAGGATCGAGAAGGGCCAGTTCCGATTGATCGAGTGACCCATCGAGTGACGACCTGAAGACCGCGGCCAACGAAGCCGCCCCGCAACTCCCGGAGACACCATGCCAAGACCCACCCGCCATGCGCTGGCGGTGGCGGCCGCGCTCGCGCTGCCCGCCGCCTCCCACGCCTTCGACATCGGGCTGCCCGACAGTGACCTGAAGCTGCGCCTGGACTTGACGCCCAAGTACAGCGCAGGCTACCGGCTCAACGACCCTTCGGCGGCGCTGACCCGCTTCGACGTGGCGGTGGACCCGGGCACCGTCAACGAAGACGACGGTGACCACAACTTCAAGAAGGGGCTGATCTCCAGCCGCTTCGACCTGCTCGGCGAACTGGACCTGACAGCCCCCGGCTTCGGCGCGCGCCTGTCGGGCAGCGCCTGGCGCGACAGCGTCTACCTGCGCCACAGCAGCTACCAGGGCACGCCGATCCATGCCGGTGGCATGCCGATCGGCGTGACGACCTCGACCTCGAACAACTTCACCGACCAGGAGGCCAACGAGTTCCTGCCCGACACCGTGCGCCAGCACGGCCGCGGCGGCGAGCTGCTCGATGCTTTCGTCTACGCCAAGGGCGACCTCGGTGGTATGAAGGGCACCGTGCGCCTGGGCCGCCACACCCTGCAGTGGGGCGAGAGCCTGTTCTTCGGCCAGAACGGCATCGCCAATGCGCAAGGCCCGGTGGACGTGGCCAAGATCGTCTCGGTGCCGGGCTGGCAGTTCAAGGAGGTTCTGCTGCCGGTGGAGCAGGTCTCGGGCTCGCTGCAGGTGGCCGAAGGCGTGTCGCTCGGGGCGTACTACCAGCTCAAGTGGCGGCCCAGCAAGATTCCCGGTGTCGGCAGCTACTTCTCGAACCAGGACTACGTCGGCGCCGGCACCGTCAACTTCGGCGTGGACGCCGAGGGCAACCCTGTTCTGCTGAGCTATGCCAAGGGCAAGGATCTGGAGCCGCGCGATGACGGCCAGGGCGGCTTGCAGTTGCGCTACAGCCCGACCGGCAGCGACTACGAGTTCGGCATCTACGCGGCGCAGTACCACGACAAGACCCCAGCCGTGCCGGTGTTCGACTTCGTCAACGGCAACCTGCACCTGGCCTATGCCGAGGACGTGCGCACCGTGGGCGCCAGCGTCACCTCGTCGGTCGGCCAATTGAACTGGGCGGTCGAAGGCTCGTTGCGCTGGAACGCGCCGCTGACCAGCGACCCGGCCGTGCTGGGCCTGGGCCCGGTCATCACCTGCGGCACCTCGAGCGCAGACCCCTGCTACGCCGTGGGCCGCACCGCGCACCTGCAGGTCTCGGGCATCTACGTGCTGCAGCCGGGCGACCTGTGGGGCGGCGGCGCGATGGTGGGCGAGCTGGCCTACAACCGCACGCTGAAGGTCACGAAGGACATCTTCGCTGCGGCCGATGGCTCCAGCCAAGGCCTCGGCGGGCTGGACCCGAACACCACCAAGGGCGCGTTCGCCTTCCGCATGCTCTTCGAGCCGCAGTACTTCCAGGTGCTGCCGGGGCTGGATCTGTCGGTGCCGGTGGGCGTGGGCTACAACTTCGGCGGCCGCTCGTCGGCGATCTTCAACTACGCCGGCGGCGCCTCGGAAGCGGGCGACTACAGCATCGGCGTGAAGGGCAGCTACCAGAACGACTGGAAGCTGGCCCTGACCTACACCGATTACTTCGGCACCGCCAAGACCTTCACCGAGACCCTGGTGCCGGGCAGCGGCTCGCCGCGCCAGCTCACCTTCGGCCAGTCGCTGAGAGACCGGGCCTACGTGGCCTTCAGCGTCGCGCGCACCTTCTAAGCCTCACGGAGACTCTTCATGCACCGCAAGCACATCCTGGCTGCGCTGATCGGCAGCCTCGCCTTCGCCACGCAGGCCGGCGCCGTCGTATCGGCCGACGAAGCCGCCAAGCTCAAGACCACGCTGACGCCGCTGGGCGCCGAGCGCGCCGCCAACAAGGAAGGGACCATCCCCGCGTGGGACGGCGGCCTCACCAAGGCCCCGGCCGGCTACAAGCCGGGCGACGCGCGGCCCGACCCGTTTCCCGGCGAGAAGCCGCTGTTGTCGATCAACGCCAAGAACATGGCGCAGTACGACGCGAAGCTCAGCGACGGCGTGAAGGCCCTGATGAAGAAGTACCCCGACTTCCGCATCGATGTCTACCCGACCCACCGCACCGCCGCCGCGCCGCAGGTCGTCTACGACAACACCTTCAAGAATGCGACCCGCGCCAAGCTGGTCGACAACGGGCACGGCACCGAGGGCGCCTACGGCGGCACGCCGTTCCCCATCCCCAAGGACGGCTACGAAGTCTTCCAGAACCACCGCCTCGCGTGGACGGGCACCTATGTGCAGGCGCCGGTGCGCGTCTGGGTGGTGACGGGTGACGGCCGCCGCGCGATGGCCTCGGGCGGCACGCAGAGCTTTCGCCGCCAGTACTACGACCCCGAAGGCAGCCTGGAGAAATTCGACGGCTACTACGCGCTGGGCAAGTTCGCGGTCAGCGAGCCCGGCTCCAAGGCGGGCGAGGCCATCCTCGCGCACGACAACCTGAACGCGAGCAACCCGCGCGGCCTGTGGCAATACCTGGTGGGCCAGCGCCGCGTGCGCAAGGCGCCCTCGGTGGCCTACGACACGCCCGATTCGGTGACCTCGGGCATCGGCCTGTTCGACGAAGCCTTCAACCTGTTCGGACCCGTCGACAAGCACAACCTCAAGCTGGTCGGCAAGCGCGAGCTCTACATCCCCTACAACAACAACCGCGCGGCATCAGCGAAGGTGGCCGATCTCGTCACGCCGAACACGCTGAACCCGAGCCTCGTGCGCTGGGAGCTGCACCGCGTGTGGGAGGTGGAAGCCACGCTCGCCGAAGGCAAGCGCCACGTGGTGCCCAAGCGCAAGTACTACATCGACGAGGACTCGTGGCAGATCATCCTCTTCGACGGCTGGGACGCGAAGGGCGAGCTCTGGCGCACCAACTACACGCTCACGCTGCTGGCGCCGGACATCCCCGCGCTGGTCGGCAACATGTTCTGGGGCGGCTACGACCTGCAGACGGGCGCCTACTACCTGAACATGGCCAGCAACGAGCTGAGCGTGCAGTACAAGCCGCTGGCGACGATGCCGCGCTCGTTCTTCAGCCCGGAGGAATTGGCCAACGAAGGAGCGAGATGACTCCCCCCCGAAGCGCCTTCGGCGCCTCCCCCCCAGGGGGGCGCCGCCAGCGGCCCGGCAAAGCCGGTTCCGCGGCGGCCGCTTGGTTCGGTTTGATGTTTGCTGCGGTCGTGCCTGTGGCTGCGGCGGCCGATGGGCCGGCGGCACTGGCTACGCCCGCGCTCGTCACGCCCAAGGCCCTGGGTGCCGCCACGCTGGCCGTGGCCCGCGCTGGCAAGCGCCTCGTGGCGGTCGGCGAGCGCGGCACGGTGCTGTGGTCGGATGACGGCGGCGCGCGCTGGAAGCAGGCGCGTGTGCCGGTGCAAGCCGGGCTGACCAGCGTGCGCTTCGTGGACGAACGCGTGGGCTGGGCGGCGGGTCACCTGGGCGTGATCCTCAGGACCGAGGATGGCGGCCAGTCATGGACCCGGCAGCTCGACGGCACGCAAGCCGCCGCCGCGCTGCTCGCCGCTGCCGGCAGCGACGAGCGCGCCCAGCGCAGCGCGCAGCGCTTGGTGGAGGAGGGCCCCGACAAGCCCTTCTTCGACCTCGAGGTGATCGACGCACAGCGCGCCGTGGCCGTGGGCGCCTACGGCCTGGCCTTCGCGACGCGTGATGGCGGCGCGCACTGGGCGCCGCTGCCCACGCACAGCGCGAACCCGAGGAGCCTGCATCTGTACGGCGCGCGGGCCGTCGACGGCCAGTGGGTCATCGCCGGTGAGCAGGGCCTGCTGATGAAGTCGGCTGACGCCGGCGCGAGCTTCACCGCGCTCGCCTCGCCCTACAAGGGCAGCTTCTTCGGCCTGCTGGCTGCGCGCTCCGGCACGCTGGTGGCCTACGGCCTGCGCGGCAGTGCCTGGCGCTCGGCCGATGCGGGCGCGAGCTGGGACAAGGTCGATCTCGACACCGCCATCACGCTGCAGGCCGGCGTGGAACGTGAAGGCGAGCTGGTGCTGCTCGGCCAGACCGGCGAGCTCTTCGTGAGCCGCGACGACGGCCGCAGCTTCACCTCGGCCGAGGCGCCGGCCGGCCCGCTGCCTGCCGCGGGCTTGAGCCTCGCGCCCGACGGTGCCTGGGTCATCGCCAGCCTGCGCGGCACGCGCCGCGCCACCCCCTGAATCTCAACCGACCCCACGCGATGCACGCCCCCGACACGCTCGCCGCCCAACCGGTGGTGGCCCGACTCGAAGACTTCGATACCGCCTCGGGCTCGCTGCCTGAGCGCCTGCTGTTCAACCACCGCCCCTGGGTGATGCTGCTGTGCCTGCTGGCCACGCTGTTCTTCGGCTGGCAGGCCACGCGGCTGACGCTGAACGCCAGCTTCGAGAAGACCATCCCCACGCTGCACCCCTACATCGCCAACTACCTGGCCCACCAGGCCGACCTGGGCGGGCAGGGCAACGCGGTGCGCATCGTCGTCGAGGCGAAGAACGGCTCGATCTACGACAAGCATTACCTTGAGGTGCTGCAGAAGATCAGCGACGAGGTCTACCTGATGCCGGGCGTGGACCGGCCGTTCATGAAATCGCTGTGGACGCCCAGCACCCGCTGGGTCGCGGTGACCGAAGACGGTCTGGACGGCAACACCGTGATGGGAGACTCGTACGACGGCTCGCCGCAGGCGCTGGCCGAGGTGCGCGCCAACGTCGAGCGCTCGGGCGAGATCGGGCAGATCGTGGCCGGCGATGCGCGCTCCAGCATCGTCTTCGTGCCGCTGCTGAGCGTGAACCCCAAGACCGGCCAGGCGCTGGACTACGGCGAGCTCGGCCGCCAGCTCGAAGCGCTGCGCGCCCGGTACGACAGCGAGGCGATCGGCATCTACATCACCGGCTTCGCCAAGGTGATGGGCGACCTGATCGAGGGCCTCAAGCAGGTTCTGCTGTTCTTCGCCGTCGCGCTGGTGATCTGCGCCGTCGTGCTCTACGGCTATACACGCTGCGCGCGCAGCACCGCGCTGGTCGTTGCTTGCTCGCTCGTCGCGGTGGTGTGGCAGGCGGGGCTGCTGGCGCTGCTGGGCCATGCGCTGGACCCGTACTCGGTGCTGGTGCCCTTCCTCGTCTTCGCCATCGGCATGAGCCACGGCGCGCAGAAGATGAACGGCATCATGCAGGACGTGGGCCGCGGCACCCATCGGGTCGTGGCCGCGCGCTACACCTTCAGGCGCCTGTTCGTCGCGGGCCTGACGGCGCTGCTGTGCGACGCGGTGGGCTTTGCGGTGCTGGCGCTGATCCGCATCCAGGCGATCCAGGAGCTGGCGGTCGTGGCCAGCATCGGCGTGGCCGTGCTGATCTTCACCAACCTGGTGTTGCTGCCCATCCTGCTGTCGTATGTGGGCGTGAGCCCGGACGCGGCGCGGCGCAGCCTGCGCGACGACCCGAGTTTCAACCCCGACATCGAAACCACCGGTACCGTCACGAGCAGAGGTTGGCTGTGGCACATGCTGGATCGCTTCACGCGCCGCGGCCCGGCGCTGGCGGCCATCGTCATCGCGACTGGGCTGGCCGTGATCGGCTATGCCATCAGCACGCGGCTGAACGTGGGCGACCTCGATCCCGGTGCGCCCGAGCTGCGCGCCGACTCGCGCTACAACCGCGACAACGACTACGTGACCGCGCACTACGCGGCATCGAGCGACATCCTGGTCGTCATGGTCTCGACCCCTGAAGACCAGTGCACGCGCTACGGCACGCTGGCCAAGGTCGACCAGCTGGCCTGGCAGCTCGAGCAGCTGCCCGGTGTCGAATCGACCAACTCGATGGCGGCGCTGTCGAAGCTGGCGATGGTGGGCTACAACGAGGGCCAGCTGAAGTGGTATGAGCTGATCCCCAACGACAGTGCGCTGGGCGGGGTGCAGACGCGTGCACCGCGCGAGCTGTTCAACCAGGGCTGCTCGTTCCTGTCGCTGTACGTGTACCTGAAGGACCACAAGGCCGAGACGCTCACCAGCGTGGTCGAGACCGCCGAGGCTTTCATCGCAGAGCATGGTGCCCCTCGCCCCGTGAGTACACGGGTCGATCCCCCGGGGGGATCGGGCCTTGCTTGGGGCGGCCCGGCGCTGCGGCCCGATGCCGGCCCGGAGGTTCGCTTCATGCTCGCCGCCGGCTCGGCCGGCATCGCGGCGGCCACCAACATCGTCGTCAAGCAGGCGATGCGCGAGATGCTTTGGTGGGTCTATGGCGCGGTCGTCGTGCTGTGCTGGGTGACCTTCCGCTCGTGGCGCGCGGTCGTCGTCGCCGTGCTGCCGCTGGTGCTCACCTCCATCCTCTGCGAGGCGCTGATGGTTGGCCTCGGGATGGGCGTGAAGGTCGCCACGCTGCCGGTGATCGCGCTGGGCGTGGGCATCGGGGTGGACTACGCCCTCTACGTGCTCAGCGTGATGCTGGCGCGGCTGCGTGCCGGCGAGACGCTGTCGGCCGCCTACCTGCACGCGCTGCAGTTCACCGGCCGCGTGGTCCTGCTGACCGGCATCACGCTGGCGCTGGCGGTGGGCACCTGGGCGCTGTCGCCGATCAAGTTCCAGGCCGACATGGGCATCCTGCTGGCGTTCATGTTCGCCTGGAACATGGTCGGCGCGCTCGTGCTGTTGCCTGCGCTGGCCCATTTCCTGTTGCGGCCAGCGCGTGCCGCGCACCCCCACCCGAACCCGTTGGAGACGACCGATGCTCGACAAGCAGCTTGAAGCGATGATGTTGCAGGCCCAGGCGGCCGGCCTGCCGGACCTGTGCGACCCGCCACCCGAGGCTTGCCGCGGCCTTTACCGCCAGATCCTTGCCGCGGCGGACGTGCCGCCGGCCGACGTGGGCGTGAGCGAGTACCGCGACCAGCCCGGTGATTCGCCGGTGCACGTCCGTGTCTACACCCCCCGCGGCGGCGGCCGCGGCGCGGAGGGGCCGCTGCCGGTGATCGTGTACTGGCACGGCGGCGGCTATGCGCTGGGGGATCTCGACGGCTACGACAACGTGTGCCGCCAGCTCTGCCACGACACCGGTGCGATCGTCGCGTCGGCCGCGTACCGGCTGGCGCCGGAGCACCCGTTTCCCGCCGCCCCCGAAGACGCGTGGGCCGCCCTGCAATGGGTGGCCGAGCACGCACGCCGTTTCGGTGGCGACGCGTCGCGCCTGGCGGTGGCCGGTGACAGCGCCGGCGCGGTGCTGGCCACGGTCGCGGCCATCCGCGCCCGCGACGCTGCCGGCCCGGCGATCCGCCTCCAGGCGCTGGTCTATCCGCCGGCCGCCGGCGGCCACGATGGCGACTATCCGTCGCGCCAGCAGCACGCCCTCGGCCCGACGCTGACGCTGCGCACGATCGACTACTTCAACCGCCATTTCTTCGGTCCCGCGGCGAGGGCGCCGGACTGGCGTGGCGCGCCGCTGCTGTCGCCCAGCCTGGCCGGCCTGCCGCCCACATTGCTGCAACTGGCCGCACACGACCCGCTGCGCGACGAGGCCCTGGCCTACGGCGAGGCCTTGCTGGCTGCAGGCAACGCCGTGACCCTCGTCGAATACCACGGCCTGGCCCATGGCTACATCAGCATGGGCGGCGCCATCGGGGCCGCGCGGTTGGCACAGCTTCAACTGGCATCGGCGCTGCGCACGGCGCTGCAGCGCTGAGCGAGCCGGCGGACGGTGGGCCAGGCCGGAGCGGCCTGGCGTCATGGGGCGACGGGTGGCCCCGACGTCATGGCCGTGCCTCAGCGCCTCAGCGGTGTCGCGACGAACGCCCCCTTGTTGCCTTCGCCGACGATCACGCCGTCGTCGTTGATGTCGTAGACCCACAGATCGCGCCAGTCTTCGGCGCTGTCGTCGAGCAGCGCCGACAGGAAATAGCACTGGCCTTGGTGGACCAGCACCGCGGTCTGCGAATAGCGGACGCGGAAGTTGCCGACCACCTGGCCGTGGTTGTTGATCGCCGACGGCATGAGGGTGTTGCCGGCGCAGGTGGGCATCGCCTTCATGGTGCCGTCCTTGTAGACGAAGGCCTGAGACCCGGCGGGGTAGCTGCCGTACGAGCGGCCGACCACATAGCCGGCCTCGTTGATCGCAGTGGCCTCGCTGTTGTCTTCGCCCAGCGTGCCGAGGTCTTGCATCACACCGTCTTGCCACAGGTAGGCGTGGGTGACGGCTTTGCCGTTGACGAGGGCGCCGGCGCCGCCGACCACCTGCCCGCTGTTGTTGATGCCGTACACCTGGTTGCCGGCGCCACCCAAGGTACCCAGGTCGGCCATCTGGCCGTCGCGGTAGATCCATGCGCCGTACCTGGTCTTGCGGTTGACCGTGCAGGTGTAGTTGCCCACGGCGACACCGGCGTCGTTGATGGCTGCGCTGGCGCTGGACTTGGTGCCCGTGCAGGGCAGCAGCGGGCCCAGGTTGAGCGGCGTGCCTGCGCTGTCCCACAGGTAGGCATTGGGGTAGATCGAGCCCGCCACTTCACGCCGGATGTTGATGGTCTGGCCGTTGTACATCGCCGAGGCCGCCGGTCCTTGCATCTGCTGCGGCCGCCGGCCGTCCAGCATGAAGGGGATGTAGCCGAAGTTGTCGACCCTGGACCAGCCGACGACGACGCCGTCGTTGTTGATCGATCGCGCCGAGTGAGCTTTCAGGTGGCCGGTCTCGTCGCGCTTGACCTTCTCGATGCGGTACATCGGCGGGGTGCCCGCGATCGCGGCAGACGCAGCCAGGGTGATCAGGGCCAGCGCCACGCGCGGCAGGGCTTGGGTAAGCGGGTGAGTCATGTTCGACCTTTCGATTGGGGCCTGTTAACACTACGGAGGCCCATCGGGTCTCCGTAGTGTTAACAGGCCCTAGGCGCGGGCGGGTCAGCGCTTGACCGGGGTGGCGATGAAGCCACGCCATTTGTTGTCGAAATTGCCGGTGCCGACGATCACGCCGTCATCGTTGATGTCGTAGGCGCGCAGCTGCCACCAGTCCTTGCCGCTGTCGTCCAGCAGCGCGTTCAGCGGATAGCAGCGGCCATCCTGGATCAGCGCGGCCTCGTAGCGCTTGAGCAGGTAGCTGCCGACGATCTGGCCCTTGTTGTTGATCGCCTCGGTGATCACCCGGTTGCCGGCACAACGTGGCAGCGGGTGCATCGTGCCGTTGACGTAGACGAAGCTTTCGGCGTCGCCGTCCGGCGCGTTCGAGCGGCCGATGATCTGGCCCAGGTCATTGACGGCCGTGGCCTCGCTCTCGGCGTGGCCGGGCAGGGTGCCGATGTCGGTCATCACGCCGTTGTGCCACGAGAACGCATGCATGCGACGCTTGCCGTCCTGCGGCGGGTATTCGGATGAGCCGACCACCTGGCCGAACTTGTTGATGCCGATCGCCACGGTGTTCCCGTTGCCGAAGTCCGGCAGCTTGGACAGGCTGCCGTTGTAGAAGATGAACGAGCCGTATTCCCAGCCGCCGCTGTTGTCGCAACTGAAGGTGCCCACCGCGGCGCCGGCGTCATTGACGCTGTAGGCGTAGCTGCGGACGACCCGATCGCACGCGATCAGCGCGCTCAGGTCGGTGGCAACGCCGTTCGCGTCCCACATCGCGGCCTGTGACTCGTTGTAGCCCACGGCGACGCCGTGGTTGTTGACACCGTAGGCGCCGCCACGGAGCGAGCCCTGGGTGTCGAGCTTGCGGGTCTTGCCGTCCGCGCGAAGGAAGGCCGCCTGCATGCCCTCGAAGTCACGACCCTGGCCCGCGACGGTGCCGTTGTTGGCGATCGCGTAACCGGTCGTCGGGCGGATCGACTTGCCCTTGTCGATGACCTCGATGTGGTAGAGCGGCGGCGCAGCGAGCGCGGCAGTGGTCGTACAGGCGACGAACGCGGCGAGGGCGACCGCCGCACACCGGCTTGGCGTGGCGGCGCGAGGGGGAATCGAGGCGGGCATTGCGGGTCCTTTCAGGCGAAAGCGCTGAGGCGTGGGGCGCAGGGGCGCCCCGTGGGCGCCCGGGTGCTCTTCGTGGTCGTTCGAACGATCGTGGCAGTCAGTCAAACTGATGGATTATTTGAGTGGCATACTGGGCGAGGACCGGATGTTAGGCGGGTGCACCGGGGCGACGCAAGCCGCATCGGGGTCGCTCCGCCGTCAAGCCTGGGGATGGCGCCGGCGAGCCATCTCTGCTTCGGCGGCGGCCGAAGTCGCGCGCACCGGCCCGCGTGCCGCGTCAGGAGCCGGCACTGGTCGGCAACGACGGGGGGCGATGCTCGGGCCGCACCGGGCGCCGGAAGCGCAGCAGCGGGATATCGTGCCGCCAGGACGCGCCAGGGCGCAGCAGCCACTCGGGCAGCGTCATCGCGAACGCGTCTTCCAGTGACGGCGGCCTGCGTTCGCCGAGCACCACTGCCGTGTGCCGGATGCTCTCGGCAAGCGAATCGCTGGGGCCGTGGGCGGTCAGGCCGAAGGTGGCCCAGCGCTCGCCGAATGCGCCGACTTCGAACTCGGCCAAGTCGACTTCGCAGCGCGGGCTCACGTCCGCCGCCTGGACCTTGGCCGCCGCGCCCGGCGCGGCCATGCGGATTTCGACCGGCTGCCGGCCGGCCGTGTCGAACAGGCGCTGCCAGCGCCGCCCGATCAGATCCACCGGCACCGCGTCGGGCGGGGGATCGTGTTTCGAGATCAGGTCGAACCACAGCGAAACGTCGCCCTCGAACGGTGGCGCGTTGCAGGCCTCCGGCAGCGAAGTCTGGTAGGCCTTGATGCTGATGGAGGCGCCCCGGCGGCGGATGTCCCAGCGCGGGTGGCCTTCCCAGCGCAGGTGGGTGTCGGCGCAAGACCGGCCGCCCCCCACCATGCACCCGTGATGGACA
This sequence comes from Ideonella sp., assembly GCF_036277275.1. Classification (GTDB taxonomy): domain Bacteria; phylum Pseudomonadota; class Gammaproteobacteria; order Burkholderiales; family Burkholderiaceae_C; genus Ideonella. The sequence goes on from NZ_DASUNH010000044.1 coordinate 69,762, forward strand.
GAGCTTCGGAACCACACTGCAAACGCCGAGGGCGTCGCGTGCGGCCAGAACCATCGGATTTCTGCGGTTAGCGCCATGTGTCCCTCCGCTGTCGATGAGTGCCCTGCACCGGAGCACAGGTTGCCTCGGACGGGGCAGCCCTACTGGGCAGAGGGTGACTGGCGTCGCCCGGGGCTGCGCCGTCACCAACCAACAGCACGGGCAATTGGCGCGCCCGCACGGTCGGCGGCTGAAGGGCGCATCGCTGCGGCCCTGCATACCGGCGAACGAGGGCCCACGCGTCAGCGGCGAACTGGTGTCGCGATGAACCCGCGAAGCTGGCGGTTCAGGAAGCCGTAGCCGACGATCACGCCCTTGTGGTTGATGTCGTTGATGGTGAGCTCTTCCCAGCCGGTGCCACTGGCGTCCAGCAGGTCGACCAGGTGGTAGCAGTGACCGTTCTGGAACAGATAGCCCTCTTGTTCGATTGCGGTGTTGGCGACGATGTCGTCGTGGTTGTTGATCGCCACTGGGTACATCGCGCGGTCGTCGTTGCAGTTGTGCAGCTTGCGCGCCGACGTACCGTCGTGAAGGTACAACTGCACCTTGCCGGCCTGGTCGTCGGCGATCACTGCCATGTGGCCGAGGTCGTTGATGGCTTTCGCATTGCTGAACTGGCCGCCGCCCAGCGTTCCCAGGTCGCGCATCACGCCTTTGTCCCAGACGAAGGCATGGCTGACGCTCTTGCCTTGGCCGTCAGGCGGCAGCGTGGAAATGCCCACGACCTGACCCAGGTTGTTGATGTCGTTGGCGCGGGCGTCGCCGCCGCCCAGATCGCCGACCGGCGTCACCGTGCCGGCGTGGTAGACAAATGCATGGTTGAACCAGTTCCGCTCCCAGCACTCGAGCGCGACCAGCACTTCGCTGTTGTTGTTGATGTCCACGGCCCGAGTGTTTCTGCCGCCGTCGTCGGCGTCGCAAGGGATCAGCGAGTCGAGGTCGGTGGAATGGCCAGTGCTGTCCCAAATGACGGCGGTGGAGTTGAGGCTGGAGTGGCCGGCCGATTCGCCCAGTTTGTTGACCGACCACACCTCGGGAAATGCGCGATCCGGGCTTTCCATCCGGTGGGTCTTGTGGTGCCTGCGGATGAGCGGGGCGGTGTAGGGGCCGTCGCCGATGCGGCCAAAGCCGACAACGATGCCGTTGTCGCTGATGGCGGTGGCATTGTCCGGCTGGACGCCCTCCGGCCGATCCAGCTTCTGAATGCTGTAGAGCGGTGCGGCGACAACGCCACCGGCAAAGGCCAGGGTGGCCGCGGCCAGCGCGGAACGCGCGGCCGTGAGACTGTGTTGGAAAGTCATGATGACGTCCTTCTAGCGAGTTAGTGGGGTGCATCATGACTGAAAAACGGACCGGCCATGGTCAAGAAATGTTCCTGACAGGCCGGCCCTCTTTCACCGACCGGTTGTCATTGTTTCACCGGCGTTGCGATGAATGCGCTCGACTTTAGCTGAGGCGATGAGGAGCGCTCGCATGTCACGCAGAGTCTGGCGGCGGCGGTCAATGGCATCTACGCGGGGCTGACGCCGCCGCTGTCGCACCGCCGCCGAGGCGCGGGGGGGGCTCAGGGTTTGACCGGCGTCGCGATGAAGGCGCGGCCCTTGCCGTTGAACACGCCCGCGCCCACGATCACGCCTTTGTCGTTGATGTCATAGGCCTGCAAGGCGGTCCACCCGGCACCACTGGCATCCAGGAGGGTCAGCAGCGAGTAGCAGCGGCCCTTCTGGTACAGGAAGGCTTCGAAGCCCTTGCCGAAGTAGTCGCCGGTGATCTGGCCGTGGTTGTTGATGGCTCTCGGTTGCGGCCAGTTGTCGCTGCCGTGGCAGGTGGGCAGCTGATGCATCGTGGTGCCGTCGTACCAGTAGGCGCGGTTCTCGTTCGCCGCGTTGCGGGCCATGCCGGTCACGTGGCCGGCGTCATTGATGTCCACTGCACTGGAATCGGAGCCGCCGAGCGTGCCAAGATCGCGCATGCTGCCGTTTTCCCAGATGTACGCGCGCGCGTGGACTTTTCCGTCGCTGTCAGGCGCGAGGAACGAGCTTCCCACGATCTGGCCGGCGTTGTTGATGGCGTTGGCCGTGGTGTAGTTGCCACCGAGCGTGCCGAGGTCGATCATGTTGCCGCCGCGGTACAGGTACGCGCCAAATACCCGGACGCCGGCACGGTCGCATATGAAGCTGAGCACCACGTCACCGGCGCTGTTGATGCCGCTTCCCTTGCTGTCTCGGCTGCCATCGGCATCACAGGGCACCAACGCGTCCAGGTTGGTGCCCGCGCCGGCCTTGTCCCAGGTCCACGCCTCGTAGCCGACCCAGCCGGCCACGGCGCCGTCGTCATTGACGCGCCAGCCGGCGGCATCCCAGGTGTCCGGCGCCAACAGCGGACGGGTCGTCCCGTTCTTGTACCGGAAGGCGCTGGAGCTGTAGCGGCTGTTCATCCACGCCTCGCCGGTGACGATGCCGTTGTTGCTGATGCCCAATGCCCAACGCGGCAGGGTATTGTGTGCCTTGTCGATGGTTTCGATCTTGTAGACCGGCGGGGCGGCGAGAGCCGCAGTGGCGGCGAAAGTGCAGAACGCGAGCAAGGCGCCAGAGGCGATGAGTGAAATACGAGCTTGCATGTCCAATCCTTTCTTAAGTTAGGTATTGGATGCTAAGCAGCTCGGAGGGCGTTGGTACTCCCTAGGTTGGGGGCGGCGAGGCGCCGTCGCCACGTCTGCGTCGTCTTCTGAATCGTGGAATCCCACTCACCATCCAACTCGAAGGTCGCTGCGCAGCTGGCAAGGCGCCTTCCCGGACCTGCAAGCTGTGCCTAGGCGGCAGGTCTTGCACGGTGTCTGCGAGTTGTAAGCGTGTCGCGACAGGACTAGCATCGGCAAGTTTTCTATTGCCGTGAAATGCGTTTGCCTGGATGTGGATTTGCTGTGAGATCAGTCATCCCAACGGCGTGCTGCCTTTTCGCCACCTTGCTGATTGCCTCCGTCTGCGTTGCCGGCGAGAGCAGCCTGCTCGTGGTTCGCCCCGACGGCTCCTGGCCTCCGTGGGAAACGGTCGTCAACGGCGAGCCGGCCGGTATTCACGTGGAGATGGTCCAGAGCGTGTCCAAGGCCCTTGGGGTGCCGGTGGTCATTCAGTCCTATCCGTGGTTGCGAGCCATCAGGATGCTGAAGCAGGGTGAGGCCGATGCGATCACCTACATGTCCCGGACGGCTGAGCGTGAGCAGTTCGGCTACTTCATGGAAGGAAACATCCTGTCGAGCACCCGAATAGGCCTCTTCATCCTGAAGAGCAACGAAAGGAAGCTCAGTTTTTCTGGTGACCTGAGCTCTTTGAAGGGCTACAAGCTCGGAACTTGCCGAGGCTTTTCCTATGGAGAGATGTTTGACAACGCGAACTTTCTCGACAAGGACAATGGCGCCGAAGACGAATACGCATTGTTGAAGATGCTCGCGGCGGGCCACGTCCAGATCGCTGTTGGGTATGTGGGCGATATGAAGTTCGCCGCTGAAAAATTGGGCATGGCCGACAGCGTCAGCCTGCTGAGCCCGGTATTGTCAGAGCGACGCGATCTGTACCTCGTCTTCTCCAAGGCGAAGCAACACCAGGAGCTGGCCAGGCGCTTTTCCGAGGCGATGAAGGCCTACAAGCAGAAGCCGGAGTACCGGGAACTGCTCAGGAAGTACGGCGTCAGCGAGTGAATGGGCGTCCGGGCGGCAGCCAGTCAGGCGCAACGTGTCACGGCACAGGTGGGCCTGAGCGGCGTAGCCGCTGTCCAGCGCCACGTATTCCGGCGCAGCGTCCCGTCCTCGCGGCCCCGAATGGCCTCGAAGAACGCATGCTCGACATGGCCCCAGCCACGCAGCTCGCGCTGAAGTGGCACGGGGCCTCGGCAATGACAAGGGCCGTGCCGGCCTGCGCTGGCACGGCCCTGGCCTCGAGGCGGCCTACTTCGTCGCGCAGAAGCCGCCGTCGGTGTAGTTGGCACCGGGCTGCAGCACGTTGTTGTTGGGCGGGCCTTCGATCGTCAGCGTATCGCCGGCCTGCGACCAGACCAGGTTCCAGACGTTGTTGGCCTGGCCGACGATCTTCATCGTCGTCTTCCACTTCACCGGCACCGAGTCGTTGTTGCTGACCTTCACGCTGGCGCAATAGCCCGCATCCCAGTCACTGGTGACGGTGTAGCTCGCAGCGATCTTGTTCGACACCGTGACCTGCAGGAAGGCGCTGGCAATCTTCGAGCCCTTGGCCGCAAACATGCGGTTGGCCGTGGCATCGGCAACCGGCTTGATCGCTCCCTGCTGGTTGACCACCCCGATGCGCAGACCGCTGTCGGTCGCGTTCACCGCCTGGCCCAGCGCCAGCGGCCACTGGCTGGCACCGGCGTTGGCGTCGGTCAGCACCAGTGCCGGATTGGGCACGTAGTTGTCGGCACCGGTCGTCAGCACCGTGCGCACGTTGACGCTGTCGTTGGCATGCAGCGTCAGCGGCGTGGTCGTCAACGGGCCGAGGCCTGTCCACTTGGAGCCGCCGGTGGGCTTGTGAAGCAGCGTCTTCGACTCGGTGTCGGTCAACCCGGCCGCGTTCTTCACCAGTAGCGAGACCTGCAGGTTCTCGTTGACCTGCGGCTCGGTCAGCACCAGCCTGGCCTTGGGCTTGTTGGCGTCGACGATCTTGGCCGAGCCCAGGTCGCTCGGGTTCAGGCTCCAGGCGTAGGTCAGGCCCTTGCCCTTGGAGCCGGTGCCATCGAGGACCACGGTGGTCTTGCCGATCACTTCATCGACGTCAGGGTTGAAGGCGATCGCTGCCACCGGCGGCTTGCCGGACGTGCCTTCATACTCCACGTCGACGCAGCTGTGGAAGCGCTCGAAGGTGAAGAAGTTGCGACCCCACTCGCCATAGACGACATGGCGGCCATTGCGCGCGGGCAACTGGCAGAAGGTGTGGAACAGCGTCGCGCCCTTGTCGGGCACCACGTCAGGGTTGCCATCGGGCCTGGTGTCGTCGTAGCTCAGCTTGCAGAAGGGCTGGTCTTCGAAATCGGCCCAGGTCAGTGCGCGGGTCGGCGACCATTCGAAACCCGGCTTGGTGATGTAGTAGTGGAAGTCCGCGGTGTCGGAGTAATGCGGCCCCCACGAGATGTTCCAGGTGAACTCCTTGCGACCGGCGCTGACCTTGTTGACGGGCCACTGCATCGGCGTGTCCCACGGCGTGGCACTGTTGCCGAAGGTCTCGGCATTGAAGCCGCAGACATTGGCCGGCAGCGGCGTCACCTCGGAGCGGCCCTTGGTGTGCGTCAGCACGCTCATGAAGTTGTAGCTGCCGGTCCAGTTGGTGTCGAACGCGGTCTTGCACTCGGGGTACTTGGCGGTGCCGTTGGTGATGTGGTCGGGCTTGGTGATCGCGCCGCAGAACCAGTTGCGCGACGGCGGATCCTGGATCAGGCCGTGGGCCAGCGCCTGCGCGCTCGCCAGCGCGATCGGTGCCAGCAGCAACGCGCTGCGCATCGAAGAACGGGTGGTCATGGTGGTTCCTTTCAGTCTGCGTGGAGTCCGCTGGTGGCGCAGATGTCGTGGTCGACCGGTGAGCCGTCCCACAGGCGCTTCAGGTTCTGGTACTTCTCGGTGTTCACGCTGATCCAGTCGTCTTTCAGGATGCCGCCGGTGTCACCACTGTTCGGGTTCCACGACCAGTAGAAGAAGTTCTTGGTGTTCTTGCACTTGAGCCAGTCGACGAAGTGGGTCTGCCAGACCTGGTCCTTGCCCATGAACTTGCCGCCGAATTCACCCAGCACGACGGGGTAGGTCGCCATGAAGCGGCCCATCTGGTTCTCCCAGATTCGCGGCATGTTGTTCGGGAAGCCCGCGCTGTCGGCGAAGTAGGCCTGGTCGGCCACGTCGGGGCCGTAGATGTGCGGCGACAGCACCAGCTTGCCGCGCGGGATCTGGTTCTCGTCGATCGGGAAGCACTCGACAGGCTCGATGTTGCCGCCCCACCAGTGGCCGTCGGGCGTCTGGCAGCTGCCGTTGTTGTCCGACACGCCTTCGACGAACACCAGCACCTTCGGGTTGGCGGCGTGCACGGCGGCGCCAGCGCGCTCGGCCGCCAGCTTCCAGTCGTTCTCGATCTTGCCGGTGCCCCAGAAGGCGCCGGTGCCCCAGTCGGAGTGCGGCTCGTTCTTCAGGTCGATGCCGATCACGTTCTTGACGTCCTTGTACCGTGTGGTCACGAACACCAGGTCGCGGATCCAGTCGTCCAGCGAGTAGCCTGGGATATTGGGCATCTGCGAGATCGCGTTGCAGTCGGGCCGGTGGTGGTCGAGCAGGATGTAGAAGCCGTTGTTGGCGAACTCCGCGATGATCCGGTCCATCGCCTGCAGCGGTGTCTTGCCCTGCAGGTCGGGGTTCAGGTCGTAGCGCACGCCGCCGCTGATGTTGGGAGTCGTCAGCGTCTTCGGGCAGAAGGGCAGGCGGACGGCGTTGAAGCCGAGCTCTTTCATCTGCCTGACCATGTCCTGGTAGCTGCGTGCCCACAGGCCGTGCACGATGCTGTCGGGCGTCTCGAAGCCGAACCAGTTGACGCCATGCATCTGCACGACCTTGCCGTTGACGTCGAGGATCTTCTTGCCCTTGACGTGGAACGGTGCCTTGTACTGGCCCTTGGACGGAATGTGCAGGTCGTCGCCCAGTGCAGCCAGGGCCTCTTCGGCCACGGTGGACGAATCGACCGCGGTTTCCAGCGAGCGTTCGGCATGGGCCGGCTGGGCGAACAGCATGCTGGCCGCGCCGATGGCGGCGAAGGCTGCAACCAGCCGGCGGATGGGTTGGATCGGGTTCATGCGGGGTCTCCTCGTTACTTGATCACGACGGTGCAGTCATGCCCTGGCACCGAAGCCGCCGACGGCACCGGCTTCGCACCCGAATAGCTGATCTGCATGCCGGCGGACTTGGTGGTGTTGGGCGGCACGTCCTTGTTGTGGGCCAGGGGCACCAGGTTCACCTTGTTGCCGCTGAGCGTGAAGGTGCCGTCCCAGCTGTTGGTGATCGTGAAGGTGTTCGACTCGGTGAAGGTGGCCGTCCAGTTGCTGAGCGTGGTGTTGCCGTTGTTCAGCAGACTCACGGTCAGCACCTGGCCGGTGCCCCAGTCGTTGCTCGAATCCACGGTCAGCGTGCAGGCTTCGCCGCCGCCTGCCTTGGGCGTGGCGGTCACCATCGCAGACGGCGTCTTGCCGGCCTTGTTCGTCGCCACCACGATGTAGTAGTACGGCGTGCCGTTGGTCAACCCGGTGTCGGTGTAGGCGAGCGTGGCACCGTCGAGCGTGGCCAGCACGTCGAAGGGGCCGCTGGACGCCAGGCTGCGCTTGACGATGTATCCGGTCGCGCCGGTGGCCGCGGGCCAGGCCAGGCTCACCTTCTTGTCGCCCGCGGTCGGGGTGACCACCGGTGCACTCGGCGGTACGCCGCCCTTGGTCGGCTTGGCCGACACCACGGCCGACGCTGTCGCCCCGGCGCTGTTGCGGGCGACGACCTTGTAGTAGTAGGTCGTGCCGTTGGTCAGACCCTTGTCGACGAAGGTCGTGACGGTCAGCCCCTTCTTGATCTTGGCAAACGGGCCGCCGGCGCTGACGGCGCGGGCGATCTCGTAGGTCTTCGCACCGTCGACCGCTGGCCAGCTCAGCGTCACCTTCTCGTTGCCGGGCGTGGCGGTGGGCTCGGGCGCGGCCGGCGGCGCCAACACGGTGGTGGCCGAGGCGACGTCGCTGTCGGCGCTGTCGCCTGCCTCGTTGTGTGCACTGACCACGTAGTAGAAGGTCTTGCCGCCGGCCAGGCCCGAGTCGACATAGGCGTTGTCGGTGGGTGAGCCGACCGGCGTGAAGCTGCCGGGCGAGCCGGTGGTCGAGCGCTTGACGGTGTAGCTCGCGGCGTTGGCCGCGTCCTGCCAGGCCAGCGAGATCTTGCCGACACCGCCGGTCGCCGTCAGGCCTTGCGGCACATCGGGCAGCGGCGGCGGGTCGCCACCGCAGGCCTTGGGCTCGACGCCGAAGACGCGGCGGCCGTTGTCGAACAGCGCGATGCTGGTGACCTTGGCCACGCCGGAAGGCGGCAGGCCGACGTAGGACGGGTCGTTCGCCGGGTTCCAGTAGTTGCTGCCGTCCGGTGCGGCGATGCGCATCTGCAGCTCTTTCTTGTAGGCCGACTGGCCGCCCGGGTAGATGTTGGTGCCGCTGAAATCGCCGGTGGCGAAGTAGAGGTTGCTGTTGCCGCAGCGCTGCAGCTGCTTGACGACGCCCCCTTCCGAATAACCCGAGCTGACCTTGATGTCGGCGGCGGTGTGGCCGGCGGCGAACACCTCGGTCAGGTCGACGTAGTAACGGAAGCTCAGCTTGTCGGCGTTGTGCGCCGGCCAGCCCGAGCGGTTGTTCACCAGCGCCTTGATCTCGGTGTAGGTCGCGCCGGAGCTGTTGATGCCGGCCTCGACGAACTGCTCGTCTTCGGTGGGCACTTCGGGCTGCGGGAAGTCCGGCAGCGGGCTGCTGCCCGGGTACAGCTGTTGCGCGGCGGCGAGCACGCCGGTGATCGCGGCGTTGTAGTCGGTCGCCACCTCGTTCGAGACGAAGTCGCTGATGCTGTCGGTGTAGGCGTCGGTCGAACTCGGGCCGCCGACCAGCGCGCCGTAGAGCTTGTGCCGGTGGTTGGCCGGCAGCGACATGCTGTCGGACCATGAACCGTGCGCGGTGCGGTGGTGCGGATGCTGCGGTGAGTTGGCACCGAAGCCGATCAGGTAGCTGCCGTTGCGCGGGTTGTCGCCCAGCGCATAGTGCAGCTGCTTGGTCGCGAAGTCGCGGTAGGTCTGCTTCTTGTTCGCGTCGGTCACGTCCTTCGCATAGACCATCGCGAGGAACGACTCGTTCATCGCATAGCGCAGCGAGCCCCATTGCGACAGCCAGGCCAGGCCGCCGGGTGTCATCGTGACGCGCTCACCTTCGGGCGTGCCGGTGGTCCAGTAGGCGAGGTTGCGCTCGATCGCGTCCTTGTACTTCTGCTTGCCGGTGATGCGCGCGAGCAGCAGGTAGACGCCGTAGTGCTTGCTGTCCCAGTCCTGCGTCCACTTGTAGGGCAGGTAGGGCGTCTGGCCCTCGGTGCCGAAGCCGCCGGCACCGGTGTGCACATAGGATTCGGCCTTGTCGAGATAGGCCTGCTCGCCGGTCGCGCGGTACAGCCACACGGCGCCCCAGGCCAGCTCGTCGATGTAGCCCGACCACGAGTTGTAGTACGACGCCGCGTCGGTGATGCATTCGCTGTATTTCTGGCGCTTGGTGTCGGCCAGCGTGTAGAGCTGTTTGGCGTGGGTCAGCAGCTTGGCCGCGTAGGTTGCGTCGGTCGGCTTGAAGACCATCGACGCGGCGGCCATCGCTGCGGCGGTCTCGCCGGCCAGGTCCGAGCCGCCGCAGCTGCTGTCGATCTTGTAGGCTGGCGCGGCTTTCGGGTAGACCTCGACGGGCCCCCACCAGCTGTGGTCGATGCCGCCGTTGCCGACCTGGCCGTAGAACACATTCGCCGAAGGATGTGCCTTGATGAAGTAGTCGTTGACGAAGCGCAGGTTGAGCAGCAACGCGTCGTACTGGCCGGCGCTCTTGTGGCCCGCTTCGAATTCGAGGGCGCCCCAGGCCAGCTCGGTCGCGGTGGAGGCCATCGGGAAGCCGAACTTCACGTGGTCGCCGGCGTCGTGCCAGCCGCCGGTCAGGTCCAGGCCGACATCGCTGCCGTCGGTCAGGCGCGAGTCGCCGCGCCAGCTGACGCGATTCCAGTCAGGCTTCTTGCCGGACTGCTGGGCCTCGTAGAAGAACACGACCTTCTGCAGCGCCTCGGCGTAGTTGAAGCGCGGGGCCGCGGCGGTGGTCGTGACCGCCAGCGCGCGCTCACGCGCCGCGGCCGCGGTGCCGGTGGTGTTGACGTCGTCCGCGTCGGAGCCGCCACCGCAGGCTGCCAGCAAGGCTGCAGGCAGCACCGCCCAGGCGGATGTACGCAGACGGGGCCATCCCTCGCGCGAGGGGTTCGGTTCAAGGTTCATGTCGGCTCCTCCGATGAGTAGACAGCGTTGTCATTCGGTGGGAAAAAAAATGGCCGGAAGCCAAGCGCGGTCTTTTTGCCTGCTCAAGTTACCGGATCAGTGACCAGGGCACCCTCATGCCCATTCTTCTTCGCGATACGTTGTTCGCGAACGCGTGCCCGGGTTGTATTCCCCACGTCTGACGGCGTCAACGGGGTCTGACCTGAGGCCTTACACACCGTCACATCGGTTTAACCGCGAGACCTCTTCGTGGCGGTGCAGGCAGTGCGGGCGCTGTGCTGGGAGCGCCGGCCCGGGGCGCTTGTGCCGCGGCCGGGGTGGGAATGCGCCGTACGCAGCATGGTGGCCGAATAACCCGTTCGTTGAGTGGTGCCGAGCCCCGACATGCGATGGACACACACCTGCTGGAGGGCTTGCTGCAAGCTCAGGGGATGTGCTCGGCGTCGGCTGGCGGAACGACCCAGCCGTGCATGCGTTCCTCGTAGACGGACACGCTCGGCGCCGGGAAGCTCGGATCGGCGAACGCCCCGACAGGAATGGCAAGGTACGCCTCCAGCCCTTCGGGCTTGGAGCCGCAGTGGGGGCAGAAGTGGAACCTGACGCGAGAGCCCTCGTCACCGACCCGCACGTACTCGGATGAGGTGCCTGAAAGCGCCACGTCCTCGCGCCGGAACCTGGCCTGCTGCCCGAAGACGCTGCCCGTCCTGCGTTGGCAGGCCAGGCAGTGGCAGATGGAGACGCGGACCGGCTCCCCGACGACCTGGGCCGTGAGTTGACCGCAACTGCAGGATGCGAGGCGCTGAGACATTGGTCGAGGGCTCCTGGTGATCACCGGGGCGCATGGTGCCATGCACAAGCTGCTGCTGACTCCGCTGGCGCAGGAGGATGAGGCCGCACCTCGGAGAATCGCTGCGGGGGGCGCGTCGCCGGTGGCCGCGGGCGCACACGAGCAAGACGCCCATACCGCCAAGTACGTGCCCTGACCGTTCGATGGTGGCGTTCAGCCCACCATTCAACCCCGCAGCTCAACGCCGCTCGGAAGACGCCGCATTGCGCCGGTAGAACTCCGGCGGCTTGTTGGCCACCCAGCGAATGAAATCGGCGATCGCCGGATGGGCCCGCAGCGACTCCCACGAGTGGAAGTTGCGCGCCAGCTCCTTCTCGTTGAAGGTCGCGTGGATCTTGCGGTGGCAGATGCGGTGCACCTTCTCTTTCGCCACGCCGCCCTGGCTGCGCGGTACCAGGTGGTGCTCGTCGACACTGGCGCCCGGCACCAAGGGCCGCGCGCACAGCGGGCAGGCGCCCGGCGGCTCGGGCGGAAGGCACCAGCTGGTGCGGGCCCGTTGACTTCTCTTCACGACCATCGGCGCAGTCTAACGTCGCCCGTGGCCGCAGCGCCGTCAAGGTGATGTGTGGTGCAATCGCTCGTCAACCGTGGCCGCCCGGCGGGCGCCGGTGGTCTTCGAGGATTCGCACAGCTTGCTGTAGCCGTCGAAGACGCGGAGGATCTCGACGAAGTTGATCGGCTTGGTCAGGTAGTTCTCGAAGCCGCCGTCGAGTGCGGCGCGGATCTGCCCGGGCAAGGCATCGGCCGACAACGCGACGAGGTGGATGCGCGCGGTGTCGGGGTCGCGGCGTATCGATTGAGCCAGTAACGTGCCTGTGGTGTCGCCGAGGTTCATGTCGACCAGCATCAGGTCGGGTGGTTGCTCCTGGGCCATCTTCAGCGCCTCGGCGCCGCTCGTGGCGTAGCGGAAGTTGATCGATGGGCGCAGCAGCGTGACCTGTCGCATCAGCTCGATGTTGACCTCGTTGTCCTCGGCATAGAGCACATCCAGCGGCCCCGCCTGGCCATCGTCACATTCCGGCAGCGAGGGCAGGCGCTGCGTGATGACGGCGGGCGCTGCGCGCGGCAAGGTGACGGTGGCGACCGTGCCCTGGCCCACGGTGCTGGTGATCTCGAGCCGGCCGTCCATCAGCTCGACCAGCTGGCGCGTCAGCACCAGCCCGATGCCGGTGCCTTCGACGGCCGAACGTTCGGCGCCGAGGCGATTGAACGGCTCGAACAGGTGATTCAGCTGCTCGGCCGTCATGCCCACGCCGGTGTCGGTGACGACCACTTGGCACACATCGCCAGTCGGCAACAACGACAGCGTCACGCGCCCATTGCGCTCGTTGTACTTGATCGCGTTGCTCAGCAGGTTGATCAGCACCTGCCGCAGCCGGACCCGGTCGGCATGGATCCAGACGCCGAACGCGTCGAGCCGCGCGTCCTTGTCGGCATCTGCCGCGAAGCTGGCATCGACGGTGCGATGCGTCAGCAAGGTCTCGAGCGCGATTCCGCTGTCGCGGGCCAACGGGGCAACCACCGTCAGGGCCTCTTCGGCCACCACGCGCGCGTCGACGGTCTCCAGCGACAGCGACAGGCGGCCCGACTCGACCATCGACAAATCGAGCACATCGTTGACCAGCGCCAGCAGATGGCTGCCCGCCCGTTCGATGTGCTTGACGCGTGCTCGGTTCTCCGCGTCCAGCGAGCGGCTGGTGTCGATGCTCATCAGCTGCGCGAAGCCGAGCACCGCGTTCAATGGGGTGCGCAGCTCGTGGCTCATGCGCGAGAGGAAATGCGTCTTCGCGCGGCTCGAGTGCTCCAGGGCCTCGCGCGCTTCGCGTTCGTGGCGCGCAGCCAGCTGCTCGCTGACATCGCGCAGCACGATCGTCATCAACACGCCCTGGTCGATGTCGATCCTGGACACGGTCGCTTCGGCCGGAAACTCCTCGCCGTCTGCGCGCACGCAGGTCAGCTCCTGCACCGCGCCCGGCACGTTGCCGGTGGGCGGCTGCTGCAGAAGGCGGGCCAGCTTCGCGCTGGACGCGGGCGCCGTCAGCTGCGCCACCGGCTCGCCGAAGGTGTCGCTGAGCGTGCGGCCAAAGATGCGTTCGGCCGAACGGTTGAACAGCACGATGCGGCCGGCCGCGTCCATCGAGATCACGGCGTCCGCGACGGCGTCGATCAGCTTGGCCAGCCGCGCCTCGCTCTTGCGCAGGGCTTCTTGCGTGCGCAGGCGTTCGCTGATGTCGAAGAACGTCACCACCACACCCATGGGGTGGCCGTCTTCCGACATCGGGTAGGACCAGTACTCCACCGCGAAGGGGGCCCCGTCGTGCCGGCGGAACGTGTCGCCGGCTTCGTGCGTGGCCTCGCGCAGGCGGAAGGCGTTGTGAAGCCGGCAGGCCGAGGCGGGCCGCGTGCCGTCGTCGACGCAATCGGGATGGATCAGCGCATGCATCGGGCGGCCCACCACCTCGGTGGCCGACGTGAAGCCCAGCAGGCCCAGTGCCGAGCGGTTG
>NZ_DASUNH010000045.1:0-9233 GCF_036277275.1 Ideonella sp.
GACCAGGGCGAGCTGGTCCGGGAGATCCAGCGCAAGCTGGGCGTCGAGCAGGCCGGTACCTTCGGCCCCAAGACGGAGGCCGCGGTGCGCGCCTTCCAGCGGAAGCTGGGAATGGTCGGAGACGGCATCGTCGGCCCCAAGACCTGGGCCGCACCGGGGAGATCCTGGACGCCGACATCGGCATCGAGAGCCTGTCGTCGCGCAACCGCCGTACTGAACGGGCCCAGGTGCTGGCCGGGCGCCCGTTGGCCGATGCCGCGTCGCTGCTGCAAGCCGACGGCGAAGCCCACCTGGCGGAACTGATGCGGCATGGCGAGGGGGCAGTGCAGTGCCAGCATGGTGCGATGGCGGCTGAGCAATTGACCTATGCGCTGGACGTGCTGCAGGCGCGCGGTGAGGTCGACCCTGCCAGCCCCGAAGCCGATGCCTTCGTGCAGGCCTATCTGTTCGACGTGACGATGCACGAGGTGGGCCACACGCTGGGCCTGCGGCACAACTTCCGTTCGTCGCGCATCTACAGCGACCAGCAGTTGTCCGATCCCGAATTCACCCGCAGCCACAGCCTGGCCGGCTCGGTGATGGAATATGCGCCGGTCAACCTCGGCGGCCCGGGGCAGCCGGCGCCGGAGCCGTTCCAGACCACGCTGGGCCCGTACGACTACTGGGCGATCGAATACGCCTACAGGCCGTTTGCCGAGGACACGACCGCAGCCGAGCAGGACGCCGAACTGCAGCGGATTGCAGCGCGCTCGTCAGAGCCGCTGCTCGCCTACGGCACCGACGAAGACAACCTGCTCGGGCTGGATCCGGAGTCGCTGGTGTTCGACCTCGGCGATGACCCGCTGGCCTTCGCCAAGAAGCGCATCGCAATCGCACGTGAGTTGTTCGAACGCCAGGAAAACCGGCCGCTGAAGCCGACCGAGGACTACACCGTGCTGCGCCGTGCGCTTGGCTATGCGCTGCGCGACGCCACCCGCGCCGCTGGCGTGCTGGCGCGCCAGATCGGCGGCCTTCGCACACTGCGCGACTATCCCGGCTCCGGGCGCGATCCGCTGCAGCCGGTGCCGGCGGACGTGCAGCGCGAGGCGCTGGACACGCTGGCGCAGGACTTTCTCGGGGCCGGCAGCTTCCGCGTCTCGCCGGCCTTGGCGCGCAAATTGGCGCCGGACTTCCTGGAGCGTTTCGGCGGCACCGAGCCAGTACCGACCGATTACGCGATCGACGCCATCGTGCTCGATCTGCAACGTGCGTTGCTGAACCAGCTGATGAGCGAAACCCTGGCGGCGCGCCTGCTGGACGCGCAAGCCAAGGCCGATTCGCCAAAAGAAGCGTTCGGCCCGAGCGAGCTGTACAGCCGTTTGACGCGCGATATCTGGGCCGAGCTGAGCCGTCCGGGCGACATCCCCACTGCGCGGCGCGATCTGCAGCGCGAGCACTTGTCGCGCCTGGCCAATCTGCTGCTGAAGCCGTCTTCGAACAGCCGTGCCGATGCGCGCAGCCTGCTGCGTGTCGAGGCCCGCGGCCTGCTCGACCGCATCGCCAAAGCCAGCAGGCGCAGCGGCCTGTCGCCGCAGGCCCGCGCCCACCTCGTCGACAGTGCCAACGCGCTGCGCAGCGCGTTGACGGCGACCGTCCAGCGCTCCGGGGTCTGACTGCCAGGCGGCGATGCCCGCCGCACTGGCAAGAATCGTCATCGAGGCGACGCGGCGCCGTCAAAGCTGGCTCGCTCGGCAGGAGCGGGCGTCGGGGCGCCATGTTGAACGAGTGGCTTCGTAGAATGCCGCATGTCGTTCGTCCACCTGCGCACCCACACCGAATTTTCAGTTGTCGACGGCACGCTGCGCGTCGATGACGCCGCCGCAGCGGCGGCGGCCGATGGCCAGGTGGCGCTGGGTATCAGCGACCTGGCCAACCTCTTTGGCGCCGTCAAGTTCTACAAGGCATGTCGCGGCAAGGGCGTCAAGCCGCTGCTGGGCGCCGACATCTGGCTCGAGCCCTTCGATGCCACGTCTGCAGACAAGACAGCCAGTCGGTTGCTGCTGGTGGTGCAAAACAGCCAAGGCTACCTGAACCTTTGCGAGCTTCTGGCCCGTGCGTGGACGCGCAACGTGCAACGTGCGCAAGCCTGGATCACCTGGGACTGGCTGGCCGAGCTGGGCGATGGGCTGATCGCGTTGTCGGGCGCGGAGCATGGGGCCGTTGGCCTGGCGCTGCTGGCCGGCGATCGGGCGCGTGCGGTGCAGGCGGCCGAACGGTTGGGCGGCCTTTTTCCCGGCCGCTTCTACCTGGAGCTGCAACGCGCCGGGCTGGCGCAGCATGAGGCGCTGGTGCGCGCCACGGTGCCATTGGCTGCGGAGCTGAAGCTGCCGGTGGTGGCCACGCACCCGATCCAGTTCCTGGCGCCGGACGACTTCGAGGCGCACGAGGCGCGCGTCTGCGTGGCCGAGGGCGAGACGCTGGCCAACCCGCGCCGCGTCAAGCGCTTCGGCCGCGAGCAGTACTTCAAGAGCCAGGCGCAGATGGAAGCCCTGTTCGCCGACGTGCCTTCGGCCGTGGCGAACACGCTGTTGATCGCGAAGCGCTGCAACCTGTCTCTGGTGCTGGGCAAGCCGCGCCTGCCGGACTTCCCGACACCGATCCAGGCCGACGGCACGCCGATGCCGATCGACGCTTTCTTCCGCCAGGAGTCGTTCGAAGGGCTGGAGTTGCGGCTGCAGCTGCTGTTCCCGGACGTGGCCAAGCGTGATGCGGAACGGCCGCGTTATGTCGAGCGGCTCGAGTTCGAGATCGGCACGATCCTGAAGATGGGCTTCCCGGGCTACTTCCTGATCGTGTCGGACTTCATCAAGTGGGCCAAGGCCAACGGCTGCCCGGTGGGCCCGGGCCGGGGCTCCGGCGCCGGCTCGCTGGTTGCCTATGCGCTGTCGATCACCGACCTTGACCCGCTGCAGTACAACCTGCTGTTCGAGCGTTTCCTGAACCCGGAGCGGGTCTCGATGCCCGACTTCGACGTCGACTTCTGCCAGGGTAACCGCGACCGCGTCATCGACTATGTCAAGGACAAGTACGGTCGCCCGGCGGTGAGCCAGATCGCGACCTTCGGCACGATGGCCGCGAAGGCGGCGCTGCGCGACATCGGTCGCGTGCTGGGCATGGGCTTCGGCCATGTCGACTCGATCGCCAAGCTGATCCCGGCGCCCCCGGGCAAGACGGTGACGCTGGCCAAGGTGCCCGAGAAGCCGGACCCGGGCGTCATCTACGCCCGCCAGGAAGCGCCCGAGCTGGAGCAGCGCGAAGCGGCCGAAGAGGAAGTGGCCGAGCTGCTGTCGCTGGCGGCGCGCGTCGAGGGCATGGTGCGCAACATCGGCATGCACGCCGGCGGCGTGCTGATCGCGCCGGGCAAGATCACCGACTTCTGCCCGCTGTACCAGCAGCCTGGCAGCGACTCGGCGGTGAGCCAGTACGACAAGGACGACGTCGAGGCGATCGGCCTGGTCAAGTTCGACTTCCTGGGCCTGGCCACGTTGACGATCCTGGAACTGGCGAAAGACTTCATCGTTGCCCGCTACCCGGACAAGAAGGACTTCGCCTACGAGACGCTGCCGCTGGACGACCGCGCGGTTTACAAGCTCTTCTCGGACGGCCTGACCGAAGCCGTGTTCCAGTTTGAATCGCGCGGCATGCAGGGCATGTTGCGCGATGCGAAGCCAAGCCGGCTCGAAGATCTGATCGCGTTGAACGCGCTGTACCGGCCGGGCCCGATGGACCTGATCCCCAGCTTCGTCGCGCGCAAGCACGGCCGCGAAGAGGTCGAGTACCCGCACCCGCTGGTCGAGAAGGTGCTGTCCGAGACCTACGGGATCATGGTCTACCAGGAACAGGTGATGCAGACCGCCCAGGTGCTGGGTGGCTACAGCCTCGGCGGCGCGGACTTGCTGCGCCGTGCGATGGGCAAGAAGAAGGCCGAGGAGATGGCCGAGCACCGCGAGATCTTCCGCAAGGGGGCCGCGGGCAACAACATCCCGAAGGAAAAGGCCGACGAGATCTTCGACCTGATGGAGAAGTTCGCGGGCTACGGCTTCAACAAGTCGCACGCCGCCGCCTACTCGCTGCTGGCCTACCACACCGGTTGGTTGAAGGTGCACTACACGGCCGAGTTCTTCGCGGCCAACATGACGATCGAACTGGGCGACACCGACAAGCTGAAGGTGCTGCTCGCCGATGCGACAAAGAACTTCAAGATCACGTTCGAGCCGCCCAACGTCAACAGCGGTGTCTACCGCTTCGAGCCGATGCCGGGGCCGGAAGGGCGCAAGAAACTGCGCTATGGCCTGGGAGCGATCAAGGGCACGGGGCAGGGCGCGATCGAGGCGATCGTTGCGGCCCGGGAGTTGGAGGGGCCCTTCACCAGCCTGTTCAACTTCTGCGCCCGGGTCGACAAGGGCAAGTGCAACAAGCGCGTGGTCGAAGCGCTGATCAAGGCCGGCGCCTTCGACACGCTGCACCCGGACCGCGCCGCCACGTTGGCCAGCGTGGGCCTGGCATTCGACTGGGCCGAGACGCAGGCCGCCAACGCGAACCAGGGCGGGCTGTTCGACTTCGGTGACGACTCGGCCCACGGCTCGCACACGCAAGAGCCGCCGCTGGTGCCGGCCGAGCCGTGGTCGGTGCGCGAGAAGCTGAGCCTGGAGAAGACGGCGATCGGCTTCTACCTCTCGGGCCACCTGTTCGACGAGAACGAGGCCGAGGTGCGGCGCTTCTGCCCGCGCCGCGTGGCCGATCTGATCGACTCGCGCGATCCGCAGTTGCTGGCCGGCATCGTGACCGACCTGCGCATCGTCAACGGGCAACGCGGTCGTGTCGGCATCTTCAAGCTCGATGACTGCAGCGAGCCGATCGAAGCGGTGGTCAACGAAGAGCAGCTCGACGCCAACCGCGACCTGCTGCGTGAAGACGAATTGATCGTGGTGCAAGGCAAGGTGCAGCCCGACCGCTTTTCAGGCGGTCTTCGCCTGAACATCAACCAGGTCTGGGACCTGGCCGGCGCAAGAGCGCGATTTGGGCGCTACCTGTCGGTCGAGTTGAACGGCAGCGGAACGGCGCCGGTGACGGAACTCGTGCGCAGCTTCCCGGCTCGCGTGGAACAAGCCGCGGAAGAGGGTGCAGGCGATCTGGTGCAGGGCCTGGCCGTGCGCCTGATGCTGAAGCGACCCGGTGCGACCGCGGAGCTCGAACTGGGCGCGGCGGGGCGATTCTGGCCGAGCGACCAGGCCCTGGCCCGTTGGCGGCAGTTGGCACACGAGGGCAAAGCCGCGATCGTCTACGGATAAGCCCTGACCTTGCAGTGGTAATAGTTGGTTTCTGGGGCCTTGATCGGACAACCGGACGGTCGACTAGCACGTTCCAATGTGAACTTGTGTTGCGCCGGTCCGCGCTTTGAGGTCCTGACGATGAGAACGATGAAGGAAGGTAACGCCCATCCGGCTGCGCGCGCGGCGGTGTGCACTTTGGCGCTGGCCGCTGTGGGACTGGTCGGCCTGCTGGCCAGCCCGGCCACACGGGCCGCTGATGTGGGCGTCTCGATTTCCGTCAGCCAACCAGGCGTGTACGGTCGCATCGACATCGGTCGCTTCCCCCAGCCTGAGCTGATCGTCGCGCAGCCGGTGATCATTCATCAGCCTCGGGTGGTGGTGGCCCAACCGGTGCAGCCCGTCTACCTCTGGGTACCACCGGGTCATCAGAGAAACTGGGGCAAGCACTGCTCGCGCTACAACGCCTGCGGTGTGCCGGTCTACTTCGTGAAAGAAGAGTGGTACCACCGGCACGTGGCGCCGGCCCAGACGGAACGCCGCGGCCCGCCGGAGCATTCGCACGGCCGCGGCCGCGGCCACGACAAGCACGACTGATCGGCCTCTTGGCGAAGCGTCGCCCCACTCAATTGAGGCCCGCTTCCCTTGCATTTGGGGCTTTCGCCCTCGGCCGGCCCGCCTAGACTGGTCGGCATCATGAAGCCTCCCACCCCCGTCACCGGCTTGATCCTCACTGGGGGTGGTGCGCGGGCGGCTTACCAGGTGGGCGTGCTGCGTGCCCTGGCCGATATTCGCCGACAGTGCGAAGCGCCAGCCGGCAACCCTTTTCCGGTGATCACCGGCACCTCGGCCGGCGCCATCAACGCCGCGGCCTTGGCGGGCGATGCCGATGATTTCGAGCAAGGGGTCGCCAAGTTGGTGTCGATCTGGCAGGGCTTCCACGCTGACCAGGTTTATCGCGCCGACTCCATCGGTGTTATCCGCTCTGGCGCCCGTTGGTTGACGATGATGTCCATCGGCTGGGTCATCGCTCGTTGGCGCCGGCTCAAGCCGCGTTCGTTGCTGGACAACGCGCCGCTGGCAGGCCTGCTGGAGCGCATGGTGAGGCTCGAGCGTGTCCCCGAGCTGATTCGCGACGGCCACCTGAAGGCGCTGGCCGTCAGCGCATCCAGCTACACGTCGGGTGAGCACGTGACGTTCTACAACGCCGCCGAAGAGGTGACCGCCTGGGTGCGATCGCAACGGCGGGCGGTGCGCGACCACATCGGCTTGCCGCATTTGCTGGCTTCGTCGGCGATTCCCTTTGTCTTCCCAGCCAAGCAGTTGACCATCGACGGCGAGCCTGAATGGTTCGGCGACGGCTCGATGCGCCAGGCCGCACCGATTTCGCCGGCCATCCACCTGGGCGCCGAGCGCATTCTGGTGATCGGTGCCGGCCGCATGCACGAGCCGCCGGGCAAGCGCCAAGTCAGCAGCGACTACCCCACGATGGCGCAAATCGCCGGCCACGCGTTGTCGAACATCTTCCTCGACGCGCTGGCGGTGGATTTCGAGCGCCTGCAGCGCATCAACCGCACGCTGCAACTGCTGCCGATCGAAGCACGAGAGAAGAGTGCGCTGCGGCCCATCGACGTCTTGCTGATCGCACCGAGTCAGCGCCTGGACGACATTGCCGCGCGGCATCTGGATGCCTTGCCTCTGACCATTCGCACGCTGTTGCGTGGTGTGGGGGTGAGCGGGCAGGGCAGCGCTGCTCGAGGCGCAGCCTTGGCCAGCTACCTGTTGTTCGAGGCTGATTTCACCCGTGAGTTGATGGACCTCGGCGAGAGCGACACGTTGGCCCGTCGCGACGAGGTGGCGCGTTTCTTCGGCTGGGTGCCGCGCTGGCCGTCCGATGGCGACGATGTCAAGGCCACACTCAAGCGGCATGCGTCAGCCGTCAACGACCCGCTGACCCCTGAGTCCGTGCACTACTTTGCCGGTGGGGCCGCCACTGCACCGTTGCCCGCCTGATCGGCGGAGTACGGTTGCCCGCCGACCCGCAACCCTGCGGCAGACAGCCGTGTGGCGTGGCTCGGGCCAATGCCTTTCATGCGGCCGATGAAATCTTCCCAGTTTCCGAAACGGCCATGGGCCCGTTCGGCCAGGATGCGCTCGGACAACTGCGGCCCGATACCTTTGACCATCTCCAGTTCGGCCTGATTGGCGAGGTTGAGGTCGGTCGTGCGCGGCAATGCGGCCAGCGTTACGGCGGTCAGGCCGGATCCGAGGGTACCGGCGGCTGCCAGGCAGAGGAAGCGGCGGGTGATCGAGCGATGCCACATCGCGCCAGCATGCCATGTCTGCTCTGGAAATTCCCATGAAAAAAGCCGCACCGGTTGCCCGGCGCGGCTTTCGTATCAGATCAGACCGAAGTCAGATCAGAAGTTGTGGCGGATGCCCAGGGCGAACGAGTTGCGATCATCGCCATAGAACTGAGCGGCGTCGTCGGCCACGTTCACAGACGTGTAGTAGCCGTACACCTTCGTGCGCTTGCTCAGGTTGTAGTTGTAGCCGACGGTCCACTGGGTGGCGCCGCTGTCGTCCACTTCGCTGTAGTCACCCGTGCGACCGACGTTCAGGTGCAGTTCGTTCGCGCCGAAGGCGTACATGCCAGCCAAGCGGAAGTTGTTGCGGTTACCGGCCCCTTCGAGGGTGGCGCGCTGGTAGTAGGCGCCCACGGTGAAGGCGCCCATTTCGTACAGACCGCGGAGGGCGAACTGCTTGTTTTCGTCCTGCTTCGAGAAGCCGGCACCCAGGTGCAGAGGACCGCGGTCGAAGTTACCAGCCAGATCGTAGGTGCGCTCGGTGGTAGCGGAGCCTTCGGCCACGGAGGCGTGGAACTGGAAACCCCCGAAGTTAGGCGACGCGTAGCCGACCTTGTTCGCGGTCACGTACGTGTCGAAGGCGTACAGCGTATCCGAGGACAAGCCGGTGTCGTGGTTGTGCATGCTGATGTAGTCAGCAGTGGCGTAGTACGACTCGGGGGTGAAGTTGCCCAGACGGACGGTACCGAAACCGCCGCCCAGGTTGACTTCCGACTGACGACCCCAGAACGTGTCTGCAGCCTTGCCGTTCGTCGGATCGAAGCCGTGTTCGATCTGGAAACCAGCCTTCAGGCCGCCGCCCAGGTCTTCCGTGCCCTTGAAGCCGATACGCGACGAGTTGTTGTTCACTTCGCTGAAGCGGTCACCGTCTTCGCCGACCTTCTGGCTCTCCAGCGTCACGTTCAGACGGCCGTACACGGTCACCGACGACTGGGCGAAGGCGCCAGAGGCGGCCACGGCGGCCAGCAGGCCGAGCGCGAATTGCTTTTTCATGTGAGTCTTCTTCCTCTCGTTTAGGGGGGAACCCGAATTCTGCCTAAGCCTGTCTCAGCGGACGACTGCGATCTGCTCGCGCTTGTCTGCTTTGTAGGTAAAAAGCGTCAGTGCCCCGTTCTTGATATCGCCCTTATCGTCAAAAGCGATAGTTCCTGTCACTCCCTTATAACCAGAGGTTTTAGCGAGTGCGGGCAGGTACACCTTCGGATCTGCGGACCCGGCCTTGACCATCGCGTCGACCATCACCATGGTGGCGTCATAGACGTACGGGGCGTAGATCTGCACGTCGGCGTTGAACTTCTTCTTGAAGTCGACCTTGAACTTCTCCATCGCCGTCTTCTGCGCGCCTTCGACACCACCGGCTTCGGCGCACACCACTTGGCCATCAGCCATCGAGCCCGCGGCCAGCTTGGGCAGCTCACCCGAGCAGATGCCGTCGCCACCCATGAACTTGGCGGTGATGCCCAGCTGCTTCATCTGGCGGATCATCGGGCCGGCCACCGCGTCCATGCCGCCGTAGAACACGACGTCGGGCTTGGCGGCCTTGATGCTGGTCAGGATG
>NZ_DASUNH010000046.1:0-3351 GCF_036277275.1 Ideonella sp.
GCGGATGGCCGGCAGTTCCAGGCGCGTGCTGCCTGCACGCGATGTCTGCTTCATGAGCGGCGTGGCGCGGCCTGGCAGCAGCACCAGGCTCGGCGGCGCCTCGGCGGCAGCCTTCGGAGGAAGGAAGCGCACGCGCAGCGCCCGGTCGCTGAGCGGGCTGACCCGCAGCGTGCCCTGCGGCGTCGCCAGCACCCATTCCGCCGCCCGCGCCGGCCCGGCCGGGCCGCCCTCGGGTGCCAGGGTGCTCGCGGTGTCGGGCGATGAAGCGATCGAGGGCGTTGCCGCCGACGTGATCAGCGGTGTCGCGGCTCCGGCAAGCGCGGCCTTCAGCGCCTTGCGTCGGGACAGGGTGGTGCTGTTCATGGGGTGCTGCGCCAGATGCCTTCTTGCCTGCCTGCATCGACGATGGTCTTGATGAGGTCCGGGTGGCCCTGGGCGCCCGTCTTGCGGTCGAACAGGCCGAAGGTGTGGTTGCCCGTGGAGCCGTCCCACACGGGCACCAGGCCGTGCTGGAAGGCCGAGCGGGTGACGAACTGCGCCCACGTCTTGCGCCAGCCGCCTGCGGGGCCGTGCTCCGTCTTGGAGATCGCGCCGTACTCGCACAGGATGTCGCGCATCGCGCCCGCCGAGGGCGCGGTGGTAACGGCTTGCGCACAGGCTGGCCTTCCGGCCAGCAGTGCCAGGGAGCACAACAAGGTGGTCGTCAGGAGTCTCATGGTTTTCAGGTCGATGGGGTCAGGCCTTGCGCAGCTGGCCTTGGGCGGCAGCGCCGCAGCGCACCAGGCGCGCGCTGTGCGGCGGCACGGTCAGCGTGCGGGTGCCCGCGGGCAGGTCGGCACGCGCCCAGCAGTCGCGGCGGGCGTCGGGCAGCCAGCCGGGCATCTGCGTGTGCCACGCCGCCTCGCCGGTGTTGAGCCAGGCCGCCCAGGTGCCTTGCGGGCCGTGGCAGACGAAGCGATGGCCCTCGCCGCTGCTGTGCCACTCGCGCGAGCCCGGCACGCGCAGCAGCGCCAGCACCTCGGGGTTGGTGACCAGGCGCAGGGTCCAGTCGTCGAGCCGGCGCAGGTCGTTGCCGAGGATCAACGGGCTGCGGGCGCAGGCCCAGGCGGTGAGCATCAGCACCTGCTCGTCGCGGGTGAAGCGGGTGTCGCGCTCGCCGAGCTGGGCCGGTTCGCCGTCGTAGTTGCGCAGGCCGATCTTGCCCACCGGCAGCATGTCGGCGTCGGGCCAGGCGCCGGGGCGGGCGTGCGGCGCCCACCTCACCAGATTGGTCAGGTTGTCGCGCAGCTGCGGCCAGGTGTCCCAGAAGTCGTTGCACACCCGCCATTGGTTGGCGTGGGCCTGCAGGTGGGCAGCCTGCTCCGGCTGCGACGGGCCGGGCGACAGGCTCAGCACCATCGGACGGCCGGTGGCGTCGATCGCGCGGCGGATCAGCTCGACTTCCTTCGCGTGGTAGTGGGGCGCGGCGATGTCGTCGACCTTGACGAAGTCCACCCCCCACTCGGCCAGCTGGGCGAACCAGGCGCGGTACCAGTCAAAGGCGCCGGGGTGCGCGGGGTTCACGCCGCACATGTCGGTGTTCCACGCGCAGGTCGAGCCTGGGTTGGCGACTTCGTTGCAGCGGTACCGGCTGCCGGCGATGGGCAGCTCCAGCCCCACTGCCTGGCGCGGGATGCCGCGCATGATGTGCACGCCGAAACGCAGCCCCATGCGGTGCACCTGCTCGGCCAGCGGTGCGAAGCCCCGGCCGCCCGAGGCGCTGGGGAAGCGGTTCGGGGCGGGCTGCGGGCGGCCATGGGCGTCGAGCACCAGCGGAGCGAAGGGGCGGTACCACGACGAGGTGGCGCCGGCCTCGTACCACTGGATGTCGACCGTGGCGACGTCATAGCCCACCGGCAGGAAGCGCTCGGCCAGGATGCGGGCGTTGTCGAGGTACTCGGCCTCGGTGATGCTGGCGCCGAACGCGTCCCAGCTGTTCCAGCCCATCGGCGGGGTGGGTGCCCAGGCGTGGAAGGGCAAGCCGGGCTCGGCGGCGCCATCGGTGGCATGGGCCGGGCTGGCGCCAGCAGCGTGGGCCGCGGGCAGGCCGGCCATGGCGGCCAGGCCGCTGCCCAGGGCAGCGCCCACGAAGCCTCGGCGGCCGGACGCGGCGGGCGAACCGTTGGAGGGGCCCTTCATGGCTTGAAGGCGGCACGGCCGGCGCCATCCAGCGTGATCGTCACGCGCTGCTCGCCATGCCGAAGCCGCACGACGGCACCGGGCCTGCCGCGCAGCGCCACCGCGATGGGTTCGCCGCGTGCCCAGGTGATGTCGAGCTCGGTGCCGCCGCGCACGCGCACGCCGCGCAGCTCGCCTTTCGGCCAGGCCTTGGGCAGGGCCGGCAGCAGGTGCACCTCGTCGCCCCAGGACTGCACGATCATCTCCAGGATGCCGGCCGCGCCGCCGAAGTTGCCGTCGATCTGGAAGGGCGGGTGGGCATCGAACATGTTGGGGTAAGTGCGCCACGGCCCCAGCAAGCCCTGGAGGATCTTGTAGGCACGCTCGCCGTTGCCCAGCCGCGCCCACAGCGCCAGCCGCCAGGCGGTTGCCCAGCCGGTGCTCTCGTCGCCGCGCGCGTTGAGCGTGACGCGGGCGGCCTGGGCCAACTGCGGCGTGTCGCGCACGTTGATCTGCCCGCTGGGGTAGACGGCGTACAGGTGCGACACGTGGCGGTGCTGCTGCTCGGCGGCGATCGCGTCCCAGTCGTCCAGCCACTCCTGCAGCTGGCCCTGGGCGCCGATGCGGTCGGCGGGCAGGCGTGCGCGGGTCTTGCGCACGGCCTCGGCGAAGGCGGGGTCGGTTTCGCCGAGTTGGGCGCGGGCCTCGAGGGTGGCCTCGAACAGGTCGCGCAGGATCTGGCTGTCCATCGCCGGCCCGGCGCACAGGGCGACCTTGGGGTGGTGCTCGTTCTCGGGCGAGATCGACGGCGAGGTGATCAGGCCGCGGCCCTTCGGGTCTTCGACCAGCGTGTCGAGGAAGAACTGCGACGCGCCGGTGAACAGCGGCACCAGGCGACGCAGCAGCGCGGGAGTCGGGTGGTACTGGTAGTGGTCCCAGAGCGTGGTGCATAGCCAGGCGCCGCCGGTGGGCCACATGCCCCACAGCGGGCCGTCGATGGGCGCGGTGGCGCGCCAGAGGTCGGTGTTGTGGTGCGCCATCCAGCCACGGGCGCCGTAGCTGTTGCGCGCGGTGCGCGCGCCGGTGACGGCGAGGTCTTCCACCATCTTCAGCAGCGGCTCGAAGCACTCGCCGATGTTCCCCGGCCCGGCAGGCCAGTAGTTCATCTCGGTGTTGATGTTGATCGTGTACTTG
>NZ_DASUNH010000047.1:0-13151 GCF_036277275.1 Ideonella sp.
CCGCAGCAGCTTGACCTGCAGTTCCTGCGGCATCTCGGTGATCTCGTCCAGGAACAGCGTGCCGCCATTCGCGCGCTCGAAGAAGCCCAGATGCTGTCGGTCGGCGCCGGTGAAGCTGCCCTTCTCGTGGCCGAAGATCTCACTCTCGATCAGGTTGGCCGAGATGGCCCCGCAGTTGACCGCGAGAAACGGCTGCTTGCGCCGCCGGCTCAGGTCGTGCACGGTTTGCGCGACCACCTCTTTGCCGGTGCCGCTCTCGCCGGTGAGAAACACCGCGACCGTCGTGCCCGCCACCCGCGAGATCTGCTCGTACACGCGCAGCATCGGTTTGGACTGACCCCACAATGGGCCAAAGTGGCCCTGCCGCACCAGGTCAGAGGCCAGGTCGGCGACCTCGGCGTTCAACTCGGCGGGCTTCATCAGCCGCGACAGGATGCTGTTCAGGCGCTGCATCGACACCGGTTTGACCAGGTAGTCGGCCGCACCCAACCGCAGCGCCTGGACCGAAGTCTCCAGGCTGGCGTGGCCGGTGATCAGCACCACCTCGGTGTTGGCCAGCAGTTGCGCGTCGGACAACAGGTCCATGCCATTGCCGTCGGGCAACAGCAGGTCCAGCAGGACCACGTCGGGGGGTTGCCGCTTCAGCTGCAGGCGCGCTTCGCGCAGGCTGTGTGCCACTGCGACGGAGTAGTGGGCGCCGGCAACGCATTCCTTCAGCGACAGCGCCGAATCGACATCGTCGTCGACGATCAATGCATGGTTCATGGCGGCCTTTCGTGGAACCATCGGCCGTCGGGCCGGGTACGCGCATTGCCAACCCCGACCGATCGTAGCGCGCTTCGCTCGCTAAACACCGAAGACCATCGGGCGATTGAGGCGACCCCACCGCCGCCCGCCTCGGGCGCGCGGTTTGCCGCCTCTCGTGGCGCCCTCTTCCCTTCGGTCCCAAGGAGAACCCCATGCCGGCAGTCAGCGACATCATGTCCCCCAGCCCCCAGGTCATCGGCCCTGAAGACACACTGCGACGAGCCGCCCGGATGATGAAGGAACTCGATGTCGGGGCGCTGCCGGTGTGCAACGGCAAGCGCGTGCTCGGCATGATCACCGACCGCGACATCGCCATCCGCGGCGTGGCCACCGGCATGACGCCCGATGCCTCCTGCGTCTCCGACGTGATGAGCACCGACGTCAAGTTCGTCACCGAGGACCAGGACAGCGACGAGGTGATGCGCATGATGGGGGACGCGCAGGTGCGCCGCGTGCCGGTGGTCAACCAGCGGCAGGAACTCGTCGGCATCCTGTCGCTGGGCGACCTGGCGCTGCGCCAATCGCATCACACCGACCGCGCCTTGCGCGAGATTTCCGAGCCTTCCAAGGCGGCCTGATCCTGGGCGCCGCGCACACAACCGCGACCGTGGGGCCGCGGCGGGAGCCGCATTTGCTGTGCGGCGCTGCAACAGCGGCTTGCGAGGGATCGTGTGAAGGATGACATCGAAAACCTGTCGGAATTGCGTGTACTGATCGTCGACGACAGCGTCGACGCGGCGACGTCGCTCAGCTATCTGCTGCAGATGATCGGCTGCAAGACCGCGGTGGCCTTCGGTGGAGAGATGGGGGTGCGCGTCGCCGAGCTGTTCCAGCCGGCGCTGGTCTTCCTCGACCTGAACATGCCCGGCCACGACGGCTGCGAGGTGCTGGCCAGGGCCCGCAAGCTGCAGGGCCGCATCGCCCATGCGATCTTTGTCTGCCTGACCGGCACCGGCAATCTGGACGACGAGCAGCGCTGCCTGGCCGCGGGGTTCGACCACTTCATCCGCAAGCCGTTGGAGCCGACCCAGCTGAGTGAGCTGCTGCTGAAGGCCCGTGCCCGCCAGGCCAGCGTGGCGGCGGGTTGGTGGCCGGGCGAGGCCCCGGTGACACCCCCGGGCCCGCTGCCCGAAGGCCAGACCGACAGCTGAGCGGCCCGCCGCTCCCCACCGTCCCCGCGACAGGCGTGCGAGGCAAGCAAGACGGGCGGTGTCCGCAGACCACCGCCCGTTCACGATCAGAGAAAGATCCCGGGCAGACTCGCGCTGCCTTACTTCGCCTCGCCCTGGGGCTTGGGCTCCGGCTTCGGCTGCTTGTTCTCCTTCTTGCCGGCGTCGGTCTTCGGGGCGATGGGCGACGATGCTGGCGCAGGCGGCGTCATGGGCGCCGAGGCCGCCGGCGTGGGGGCGGCGACCGGGTCGGTGGTATGGGCCAGCACCGGGCTGGCCATGGCGGCGAAGGTCACGAGGGCGATCAGGGAACGGGTCATCAGAGGAAGTCCTTTCGATGTGGCGGAAGCTGTCGGCCGATGACGGGCATCACTCGACCGGCCAGGCCATGCTAGAGGGCTTCGATCGATGCAAAGCCGCTGAAGGCGCTACAGCTGCAACCCTGTGCAAGACCACCAGGCGTTGTCCTACAGGCGCCATCGAACGCGTGCGGCGCCACCCTGCCCCTGGCCACGAGAACCTTGATGTCGGTCGCAGCGAGGGCCATCAAAAGGGGGTCGCTCGTCGCTGAATCGGTCAAGTTTGGCAGCCCCTTACGGCGCCGAAACTCTTGCGGAAAAAACTGCGGCGAGCCCCCCGGAATCGGGGCCGCGCCCGGGGAAAAACCGGGCATCCGAAACAGCCGGGAAGGCGCCCCCGCGGGCTCGCGTCTTGCCATGGTGGAAGGCCGCACCGCGTTTGATCACAAGGCGTTCGGGCGGTACAGCTGCAGGGATCTGTTCGCCGTTGAAGGAGAAGTCATGAACCTGATGAGTTGGGCCGCTGCACTGATCGTGCTGACCTCCGGCCAAGCCTTTGCCAGCCCACAACCCCATCGCGAAATGCGCGACGACTACTGGGTCACGACGCAGTACCGCGGGGTGCCGGCCGTCTACCTCGGCAGCTCGGGCAGCGAGTGGGCACAACGGGTCGACTTCGCGTCGGCCAGCGGCACCGCTCTGCCGGTGACCTGGTCACCCACGCTCCCGCGGACCGAATTCGGCGGCCTGCCGCCCGCCGTGCTGCAGCTGCCGCACGACGACCCGCTGGGCCCGGCACCACGCCCGGGCGACACCGGCACCGCACTGGCCGGCAACATCGTCGCCGAGGACAGGCTTGCGCACCTGGGTGAGGTGCTCGCCGTGCCCGAGCCTTCGGCGCTGCTGATGATGGTTGCCGGCATCGGCGCCATCGCGTTCGTGATCCGCCGCCGGATCAACGACACCTGAACCGGGCGCCTCGGCTCGGGACGCAGCCCCGGCCGACGTGGTGCGCCAGATCACCCGCCGCACGTCGGCTCGCTGTCTGGGCCCGGCCGAGGACGCAGCACACGCGGGCGGCTCGACGCCGCAGCGACCCTTTACTCATGGATGTGCCCACCACGCGGCACGGCACCGACACAAAGTCAGCGCGCGTGGGCGACGCTCTCGCCGGGCACCTCGTGCACGGCGCGGCCCACGCCGCGGTAGCTGAAGCCCAGTTCCGCCAACTCGCTGGCGGGGCAGATGCTGCGGCCGTCGAAGATTCGATGGCCCTCCATGCAACGGCGCACCTTGCGCCAGTCGACCCGGCTGAACTCGGGCCAATCGGTGACGATGGCCAGCGCATCGGCGCCCACCACCGCGCCGAACGGATCGGCGGCAAAGCGTAGGCGCGGCAAGCCGGCATAGCGCTCGCGCGCCGCCGGCATCGCCAGCGGATCGTAGGCCACCACCTCGGCGCCTTCGGCCAGCAGGGCATGGATCACCGCTTCGCTTGGCGCCTCGCACAAGCTGTCGCTGCCGGATTTGAAGGCCAGCCCCCACAACGCGATGCGACGGCCCGCCAGATGGCCCTCGAAGGCCTGGATGATGTGCCACGGCAGCAATGTCTTCTGGCGTTCGTTGGCTTGCTCGATCGCATCCAGCATCGGCAGGGTCAGCCCCGCTTCGGTGGCGCTGCGGCGAAGGGCGTTCACATCGCGCGGCAGGTTCGGCCCGCCGAAGCCGCAGCCGGGCAGCCGGGCCTGTGCGCCGATGCGGGAATCGCTGGCCATGCTGCGCCTGACCGCATCGATGTCGACGTGCAGATGCTCGGCCAGCAGCGCCAGATCGTTCATCAGGCTGATCTGCGCAGCCAGCACCGCGTTGCAGGCCTGCTTGCTGAACTCGGCCTCGCGCAGGCCCATCGTGATCCATTGCGTCGGCGGCTGCAGCAGCGGCGCGTACAGACGCCGCAGCCACTGCAAGGGCCCCGGCGCATCGGCGCCGACCACGATGCGCTCGGGCTGCAGAAAGTCATCCACCGCCTGACCCTGGCGCAGGAAGGTGGGGCTGGCTGCGACTGCCATCGGCAGCCCCACGCCGCGTCGGGCCTGCGCGGTGGCGATCACTTCGCGCACCCGGTCGGCGGTGCCGACGGGCAGCATGCCGACGGTGACGACCAGCAGCTCGCGGGTCATGCGCTCGCCGATGCTGCGGGCCGCCGTCAGCACCTGGTGCGCATCGGTCCAGCCGCTGTCGAAACCGGTGGCCCCGACCGCGATCAGCTGCACCCGGCCATGCGCCACTGCCTCGTCAGCGTCGGCGGTGAAGCGCAGCCGCCCGGTCATGCCATGCCGCACCATCAGCTCGGCCAGGCCCGGTTCGTGGAACGGCAGTTCGGCGCGTGCCAGCTGCGCCATGCGCAGCGCGCCGGCATCCATGCACAGCACGCTGTGGCCGAGTTCGGCCAGGCAGGCGGCGGTGACGAGGCCCACATGGCCTGCGCCGAACACCGTGACCGCCAACGGTTCGTAGGGCGACTGCCGGGCACCCGGCGACGCGACATCGTCTGCCCTCATCGTTGGACCTCGCATGGTTCGTCAGGGCAATCAGCCGCGGCCGTTGTCATGCCGCGGGCTTCGGCAAGGGGCGTTCCCGAGCTGCCGGCGCGCCCGTCTGATCAGGCATCAATGCCGGGGCGCGGTCTGTGGATCGGTCGCCCCGAGCAAACGCAACAGGCTGTTGACATCGACGGGCTTGACGAGGTGAAAGTCGAAGCCGGCGTCATGCGCCCGCTCGCGGTCGGCCTCCTGGCCCCAACCGGTGCAGGCGATGAACAGCGGCGGCCGGCTCGGACGCTGGTCGCGCAGGCGCCGGCACAACTCGTAGCCGTTCAGCTCAGGCATGCCGATGTCGAGCAGCGCCACATCGGGCCGCCATTGCTCGGCCAACTGCAGCGCCTCCAGGCTGCCATAGGCCGTGCGCACGTCCTGGCCGTGCAGCGACAGCATGGCCGCCAGGGTTTGGGCCGCATCGACGTTGTCGTCGACGACGAGCAGCCGGTGGCGTGGCGGGTCAGCCGCCTCGGACGCATTCGCAGCCCCTTCCGCCTTCGGCGCGGCCTCGCCCATGGGCAGCCGCAGGGTGAACTCACTGCCCAGGCCCCGGCCCTCGCTGCGGGCCTGCAGCGTGCCGCCATGCTGCTCGGCCAGGCCACGCGCCAGCGCCAGGCCGATGCCCAGGCCGCCGCCGGTTCGCTCCAGCGCCGGCGACAACTGCGAGAACATGTCGAAGATCAGCGGCAACTGCTCGGCCGCGATACCGATGCCGTTGTCGCGCACGCTGACACAGGCTGTCTCGCCGTCGCGCCAGGCCCGCAACACGATGTCGCTGCCGGGGTCTGAATACTTGGCCGCATTGCTGAGCAGGTTGGCCAGCACCTGGGTCAGCCGCGTCAGGTCGGCATGCACGACGATCGGTTGCGCAGACAGGTCCAGTCTCAGTTGGTGCCGCTTCTCGTCGATCAGCGGCTGCACCGCTTCAACGGCCTGCGCGACCACGCGGCGCAGCTCGAGGCGCTCGATGCGCAACTCGATCTTGCGGCGGGTGAGCCGGCTCACGTCGAGCAGGTCTTCGAGCAGGTGGCTCATCTGCACCACCTGGCGCTCGATGATGTCGCGGCACCAAGCCACCCGCCGCGTATCGGTCAGGTCATGGTGCAGGATGCTGACTGCATTGCGCAGCGGCGCCAGCGGGTTGCGCAACTCATGGGCCAGCGTCGCGATCATCTCGTCCTTGGCCCGGTCGGCCTTGCGCAGGGTCTGCTCGCGGTTGCTCAGCTCGGCGATCAGTTGGCAGCGCTCGAGCATCGCCGAGACCTGCTCGCACAAGCCCTTCATCACCAGCAGATCGCCGCCGCGGAAGCGGTCTCGGCTCGTCGAGACGAACGCCGCCACGCCATACACGTGGCCGTGGGCCATCAGCGGAAGACCGACGAAGCTGCATGCACCGGCCTGCTTCAGCTGCTGTACCTTCGGAAACGGGCTGTTCTGCAAGTCGTCGATCACGATGCGGCTCTTGCGCTGCACCACCAGGCCGCACGGCGACTCGGCCACCGGCACGCAGGCCATCTCGACGCGTTGCGCATCGCTCAAGCCGATCGACGACTGCAGCAACAGCGATGCGCCGTCTTCGCTGACGCCATAGTCCACGCAGATCTCGCAGCCCGCCGCGGCCTGCACCCGCTCGAGCAACTCGCGCCGCATCGTCGCCGGATCCTGTTCGCCGAGGATCAACGACTGGCTGGCCTGCGACAGAACATCCAGCTGCCGAACCCGCTCGCGCAGCGCACGGTCGGCACGGCGGCGCTCGCTGATGTCGCGCGCGATCAGTGCGGAGCCGGTCACTGCACCGTGCTCGTCGTGGATCGGCGACAGGCTCATCGACACCGGCACCCGCCCGCCATTCGCTCCGTGCCGCTCGGACTCGATATGGGCCACCTTCTGTCCATGGCGCAGGCGGCACAGCAGATCGGCCTCCTGGGCGCGCAGCTCTTGCGGCACCAGCTCGTCCATCACGCGACCCAGCATCTCGTCAGCCGTGCGGCCGAACAGGCGGCGGGCGGCGTCGTTCCATGAGGTGATGCGTCCGTCGAGATCCCGGCTGATGATGGCGTCGTCCGACGACGAGACGATCGCCGCGAACCGGGCCATGCCTGTTTGCATGCGAATCCGTTCGCTGATGTCCAGCATCGCCACGCGGCGCTGCGGGCCTTCGTACGGCTTGGCCGCGGCAACCGTCGTCTCGAGCGCGACCCAACGGCCGTCGGCGCCGTTCGCCGGCGCCAGCTTGAGCTCCAGCGCACCGGCACCCTCGCCCCTTCCCACCGCCTCGATGTGCAGACGGAAGTCCAGCTGGTCTTCGCGGCGGATGAACTGTTGCAGCGCCTGACCCAGCAAGCGGGCCCGCGGCGCCCCCAGCAGCGCGGCCGCCGCATGGTTGGCCTCGACGATGCGGTCGTACAAATCCAGCGTGACATAGCCGAGCGGCGCGCGATCGTAGAGATCGACGTAGCGGTCACGTGACTGCTCCAGCTCGGCATGGGTTTGGCGCAGTTGCGCGTTCTGCCGCTCCAGCGAGACCTGGTGCTCGCCCAACTCCTGGATCAGCTGCGTCACTTCGCCCGGTCCGATCGGGTCTCCGGCGCGCTGCAACGCCTCGGCCACGCGCGCCTCTGTGCGGCGATGGATCTCGGACAGCGTCGGCCCCAGGCCGGCTTCTGCCGGTGAAGGGTCGAAAGGGGGGGCGGAGGGGCGATTCACCGAAGTCCTGGCTGGCGCGAGGCATCGGTCGCAATCCAAACCCGACGTGACCGACCACGCTCGCTTGCGTTGCGTCAAGCAATCCTTGTTCCCGACGAATACCGTGCTCCGCCAACGACTTAACGCCGACTTCACATGGATGCGCCCCAGGCAACCCTCGACGTTGGTGGCCCTGGAATGCGAAATGCTGCCGTTTCAATCTGCGCCTCGCACATCCAGGCAAAGCTTGCCGAAAGGAGTTCCAATGAAAGCCCGGCCTCGCGTCGTATCCGCCCCGTTGACATCGCCGCGCCCGATCGCCCGCCAGGCTTCCTCCAGGCGTGACCGTGAAGGCCTGCCGCTGCCGCACGAGCGGGACGAATCGACCGGACAGACCGCCGACGAGCCGGATCCGAAGATGCGCCAGGCCTACGAGGACATCACAGCCGGCCTGGTCGACACCGACATGCGGGCTACACCCGGGCTGGATGCGCGCCGCCGCCGCGCGCTGCTGCACCGACGCGGCTGAAGCGCCCGAAGGCGTGGCCCACCAGCGAGCCGCCGGCACGCGGATTGCCCTTTCTCGACGGTTGGGCGAACAAACCGCGACAGGAGTGCTGCGAATGGACCATGACTTGTATGGAAGGCCGGGCCGGCCCCAGGTGCTGTATGTCGAAGACGAGCCGACCAATGTCTTCCTGATGCAAGCATTGTTTCGATTGCGCCCGCACCTGGACCTGGTGGTGGCGGCCGATGGTGCCGAAGCGATCGCCATGGCGCCGTCCGTTCGCCCAGCCCTGCTGCTGCTGGACCTGCGCCTGCCGGACTGCTGGGGCGACGAGTTGTTGCTGACGCTGCGTCAGCGCTTCCACTGGCGCCACGTGCCGGCGGTGGCCGTGACCGCCGAGGCCGATTTCGACGGCACGCGCAGCGGCTTCATCGAGACCTGGCATAAACCGCTGGACCTGCAGTTCGTGATTCAGCGGCTCGATCGCTGGCTGCCGGCCAACACCACCTGGATGCCGCCGCCCGCGGCCACCGCGGCGATGGAAGCACGCGCGTACTGACAGCGCCGCTCGTTCAAGCCGGTGCACCGATCACGCGGTGCACCAGGTAGAGCTTGCGCAGTGCCGAGGCCGACAGCACAAAGGGGTAGAAGTCGGGCACTCCCATGCTGCGCGACAGCTCGTTCAGCACGCCGGTCAGCTCCATCCAGCCGTTCACCAGCCCCAGGAAGGCGGGCGCGCCGGCGTCGGCCCAGGTGCCGAGCGTCTCCGGCTTGAATCGTTCGTAGTTCAACTCGACGCTTTCGCCATCGACGCCGAAGCTGCGTGCGGTGTCCAGCGTGTCACGCAGGTGCAGGTAGTGGGCCCAGGTCTCGGCCCAGTCTTCCCACGGGTGGCTGCTGGCATAGGCGCTGACGTGGCGTTCGCGCCAGTCGGCCGGCGCCCCGTTCTGATAGTGCGCTTGCAGTGCTGCCGCGTAATCCTGGCGTTCGTCGCCGAAAAGCTCCCGAAAGGCCTCGAGCCACGGGCTGTGCTCGCCGTCGACCAGGCGCTGCCAGTAGTAGTGGCCGCTTTCGTGGCGCAGGTGGCCCAGCAATGTGCGGTAAGGCTCGAACAGCGCTGTGCGGCGTTGTTCGCGCTGGGCGTCGTCGGCCTCTTCAGCGTCCAACGTGATCACCCCATCGGCATGGCCGGTGACGACCGGCTGCCCGGGCAGGCTGCGCAGCACGTCGAAGGCGAGCCCGCGCTGGGGGTCTTCGCCGATCCTGGCCTTGACCGGCAAACCGAGGCCGATCAGCGTGGACACGAGCCGGCGCTGGGCCTGCGCGATCAGGCGCCAGTAGCCCTGGTTCTCCGGCACCGACAGGTCCGGCAGCTTGCGCGTCAGGCGGCAGCAGCGGCACAGCGGCGCCTGGCCCGGCTGCAGCACGGCATGGGTGTCGGCGGGGTCGACCAGCCAGTTGCAGGCCGCCGGGGTGTCGAGCTGGGCACAACGCTGGTAGGGCCGGCCCTTGCGGCCGCCGGCGGCGCGCCACAGCGTGCGGCCGTTGGCCGGCTCGGCAGGCGCGTCGACACGTTCGAGCGGCAACAACTGGCGCCTCGTCGGGTCGTAGCCCAGCGGCGTGTGGCAGGCCAGGCACTCGCTGTTGCGAAAGAAGACCGGCCGCCCGCAGCGGCAACGAAAGGCCCGTGGCGTCAGCGGCTTGGGAACGGCGGCCATCGGCGCAACGCCTGGGCGTTTTCGTGCGTGCGGCGGCCTCTCAGGCTCGCTGCCCGACCATCGGCCCAGACTGGCCCGGCCGGCACCGAGCATGCCGCGTTTGGGCAAACCGATCGGGTCGGTCAAGCCCAACCGGGTCCGAATGATCAGGCCAGCGCGGCATCGCGCACCTGCGAGCCCGACAGCGCCTGCGCGAGCACGGTGCTGAGCTGCTGCTCGAAGGCGTGCAAGGCGCTTTCCCAGTCGCTGCGCAGCGCCAGCATGCGGGCCCGTTGGCGCAGCGCGCAACCGAGCGCTGAATCCCCCAGCGCCAGCTCGGCGGCATGGAAGAAGCTGCCGCGGTCGCCAAGCTGCGCCAGCCAGCCATCATGGCCATGGTCGATCAAGGTGCCGGCGCCGGCGCTGTCGAAAGCCACCACCGCCAGCCCGCTGGCCAGCGCCTCCAGCACCACGTTGCCGAAGGTGTCGGTGACGCTGGGGAAGAGGAAGACATCGGCGCTGGCATAACAACGCGCCAAGGCACTGGCCCGCTGCACGCCGACGAAGCGCACGTCGGGGTGGGCGGCTGCCAGCTTCGCGCGCAGCGGCCCTTCGCCGGCCACCACCATGCGCAGGCCCGGATGGCGACGACGCAGGTACTCGAAGGTCTCCAGCGCCAGACTGACGTTCTTTTCGACCGTCAGGCGTCCCACGTAGAGCAGCACACGATCGGAAGGACCCACGCCCCAGGCGTCGCGCAGGCCATCGTCGCGCTCGGCAGGCGAGAACAACCCGGCGTCGACGCCGCGGCTGATCACCGAGGGGCGCTGGAAGCCGCGGGCGGTCAGTTCGTCGGCCAGCGAGCGGGTCGGCACGAACGTGCGGTGCGCCATGTTGTGCAGTTGGCGCAGGTAGGCGAGCACCGCGGGCTGCAGCCAGCCCAGGCCGTAGTGCTGGCTGTAGGCGTGGAAGTTGGTGCGAAAGTCCGCCGTCGACGGCAACCCCTCTGCCTTTGCGGCACGCAAGGCCGACCATGCCAACGGCCCCGGTGTCGCCACATGCACGAGCTGGGGCGCCGTCTGCTGCCAGCGTTCACGCAAGGCGCCCACCGTGGCCCAGCCGAAACGCAGGCCGGGGTACATCGGGATCGGCGCGCTGGCGGTGCGCCATTCGCCGTTGTCGAAGGTGTGGTCGCCGGGGTGTTCGGTGTCTTCGAACGAGCGCGAGGCCTCATGTGACTGACGCGGCCGTATCAGCTGGACGACATGGCCCGCACGTCGCAGGTGGTGCACGGCGCGGGCGGTCGTCAGTGACACTCCATTGATTTCGGGCGGAAATGTTTCGGTGACGTAGGCGATGCGCACGGCGGACTTTCACATGGAAGGTTGTGGGCGCCAGGCGGTAGGCCACCAGCGGCTTGTCACTGCCCGGCAAGCCCTGTTCCCGGCCGGGGATTCAGGTGCCCCGCCGGGCAGCCCCACGGCGCGGCGTGGCTTGCCGCAGCAGCCCCATCAGCTGGCGTTCCGCCAAGGCGAGCCCGCGCGCGGCGGGCGGCGACACCACCCAGGGCCGCGCCAACAGCTCGGCCCTGCCATCGGCACTGGCCAAGCCGTCACCGAGCGCCAGCACCATCGGATGGATGTAAGCCTTGCGGCAAACCGCCGGGGTGTTGCCCAGGCGCCGGGCCACTTCGGCGACCACCATCGCCGCGGTCGGCACCGGTTCCGCGCGGCAGGCTTCCAGCATCAACGCGAGCGCCTGCACGCTGCCGTGCCAGGTGCGGAAGTCCTTGGCGGTGGCGTGCAGGTCGCCGCTGGCGTCGGCCAACCACGCGTTGACGTCGGCCGAGCCCAGGCGGCAGACCACCCCGTCGTCGTCGACGTACTGAAACAGCTCCTGCCCGGGCAAGTCCTGGCAACGGCGCACGACACGGGCCACGCGTCGGTCGGTCAGGCGCGCTTCATGACGCACGCCGCTCTTGCCGACGAACGACAGGTGCAGCTCGGCCCCGCGCACGCCGGCATGTCGGTTGCGCAGGGTGCTCAGGCCGTACGAGCCGTTGCTGCGTGCGTATTCGTCGTTGCCAATGCGCAGCCAGGTGGTGTCCAGCAGTCGCACGAGCGTCGCGAGCACACGCTCGCGCGTCGGCTCGGCCGCGTTGCCCAGCCGGCGTGACACGCGTTGCCGCAGACGCGGCAGCACGTGGCCGAAAGCCAGCAGGCGGTCGAACTTGGTCTGCCCCCGGTGTGCCTGCCACTCGGAGTGGTAGCGGTACTGCTTGCGCCCACGGGCATCGCGACCGGTGGCCTGGATGTGGCCGTCGGCACGAGTGCAGATCCAGACATCCTGGTAGGCCGGTGGCACGGCCAGGCGGCGGATGCGTTGCAGCATCGCCTCGTCGCGCAACGGGCGGCCATCGGGCAGCAGGTAGACGAAGTGTCGGCCGCGGCGCTGACGGCGTATGCCGGGTTCGCTGTCGCTCACCCAGGCCAGGCCACTGCACGCCGCCGGTTGCCTGTCGTGGTTCGGCATCGGCACGGCCCATGCAAACGCCATGCCGGCCGGACGGCCGCGAGGCCCTCCATCAGGTCGGCGTCGACGTGTCCTCGCTGTCGGCGGCGTATTCCTTCAGACGGTTGTAGAGCGTCTTCAGGCTGATGCCCAGAACGGCCGCGGTCCGCTCTTTCTGGTACTTGTGATAACGCAGCGTGGCCTCGATCAGGGCCCGCTCGGCTTGCGCCATCGATGTCCCGACCGGCAGCGACACGACAGTGGCCGGGTCGACGGCCGACACGGCAGCGCTCGCCGGGGCACTGGCTCCGGCCTCGTTGCCAGCGACCGCTTCGGCCTCCGACGGCACCGCGGCGGGCAGCACCATGCCAGGCTGGGGGCGCGGCAACCACTCTTCGTTGATCTCGTCACCGGCCGCCATCACATAGGCCCGCTGCACGGCGTTGCGCAGTTCGCGCACGTTGCCCGGCCAGTGGTAGCGTCCCAGCCGCTCGAGCGCCGCCGGCGTGAACCGCTTGGCCTGCCCTTCCTGCTTGGCGATGCCCTCCAGGAAGTGCTGCGCCAGCAGCCCGACGTCCGACAGGCGATCCCGCAGCGGTGGCAACTCGATCGGGAACACGTTCAAGCGGTACAGCAGGTCTTCGCGCAGCTTGCCGGAAGACACCGCCTGCTCAGGCTGCCGGTTGGTGGCCGCGATCACCCGCACGTCGGCCTCCTGGCTTTGCGTCGAGCCGACGCGCATGAAGCGCCCCGTCTCCAGCACCCGCAGCAGCTTGACCTGCAGTTCCTGCGGCATCTCGGTGATCTCGTCCAGGAACAGCGTGCCGCCATTCGCGCGCTCGAAGAAGCCCAGATGCTGTCGGTCGGCGCCGGTGAAG
>NZ_DASUNH010000048.1:0-2877 GCF_036277275.1 Ideonella sp.
GGAAGAAGCCGACGTAGGCGAGCGCCCGGAACAGGTCGTTGCCGGTGAGCTCCGCCACCGGGATCAGCGCGGCGGTGCCGAGCGTGCCGAGGATCGGGCCGGCGAGCCCGATGCGCGCCTCGGCGGCCGCGTTGCCGCCCAGCGAGCGCGCGCCGACCGCCGCCCCCAGGAACGGCACGAAGAGCATGAAGGTGGGCTTCACGCCCTCGCGGCGCATCTGGAAGAAGTGGCCCATCTCGTGCACGAACAGCAGCGCGACGAAGCCCGCCGCGTAGCGCCAGCCGAAGACGAAGGCGTAGAGCCCCACCGACAGCAGCATGCTGCCGCCGCTGGCGAGCAGCGGCCCCAGCTTGACTCCCGACAGCAGCAATAACAGCAGCTTGACCATCGCGCAACGATCAGGCGGTGGGCTTGCTCTTGCGGCTGAACAGCTTGCCGACCAGCGCGAGCAGACCCAACCCGCCGAAGATGAACAGCTTGGCAAACTTGGCGAAGAACACGCCCGCGGCCGCCAGCAGGCCCAGCTTCTTGGCGCCAACGCCCAGCACCAGCGCGGCCAGGCCGTATTCGGCGACGTGGTCGGTCTTCTCGTCGAAGTCGCTGTAGCGCTGGCCGTCGTTGAAGTTCAAGGCGGCCAGCATCGCCTGGCCGTCGGGCTTGTGCGCCGGCAGCTCTTTCAAGCCTGTCACCAGGTTCATGCTGAAGTAGCCTTCGCGGCCGAGCAGGTAGGTGTTGTAGTTGACGCCCTGGTCATCGGTGTCGGTCGAGCCCTTCTCGCGCGACGACATGGCCCAGACCAGGCGGTGGGTGCTGGCCTCGTAGGCCGGCTTCTCGGCCCAGCCGATGATCTCCAGCGCCGGCACGCCCATCTTCTCGCGCTCCTTGTTCGACTCCTCGGTGCCTTCCTTGAAGCTCTGCAGCAGGTCGTCGGCGTTCCAGTCCTTGGCGTCGTCGTCCTTGATGTGGCCCGAGTCTTCGTAACGCACGGTCATGAACCAGCCCTGTTCTTCACCCTTCGGGAAGACCAGGCCCTGCAACCGCGGGTCTTCGCCCGGGTTGCCCATGGCTTGCAGCAGCTTGGTGGCCTGCGGCTGCGGAATGAAGATGCGTCCCTCGGGCAGCTTCAGCACCGCCTTGTCGAGCAGCTTGATGTCGACAGGGCCGGACTGGGCGACCGTGGCCGCTTCGTCCCACGCCTGTTGCCCGTCGGGCCTGGCCTCGTCGGCGGCGTGGGCTGCGGGCATCAACGCCAGCGGCGCGGTGATGGCGAGGA
The DNA here is from genome assembly GCF_036277275.1 of Ideonella sp. Lineage (GTDB taxonomy): Bacteria > Pseudomonadota > Gammaproteobacteria > Burkholderiales > Burkholderiaceae_C > Ideonella. The sequence goes on from NZ_DASUNH010000048.1 coordinate 1,274, forward strand.
GACGGGCGATGCGAATCGCCCAGGTGCACGCGAACGTACGGAACATCGTGGGTCCCTCCCTGACGAGAAAGTGTGGTGTGGTGTGAGGCCCGTCGCAGGGCTCTTCTTGGATGTGGCCATCAATTGTAGGTTGGGGCGTCTGGCGCGCCACGGGCCTGCGGTATCGTGCCGGGCGCGATGATCCGTGACGAAGTTCCAGCCCCCGCCGCCGCATCCGCCCACCGCTTCGACCGGCTCGACGCGCTGCGCGGTCTGGCCATCGTCTGGATGGCGGTCTTCCACTTCTGTTTCGACCTGAACTACTACGGCTATTTCGAGCCGCGCCAACGCTTCCAGCACGATCCGTTCTGGACGGTGCAGCGCACCTGCATCGTCACGCTGTTCCTGCTGTGCGCCGGCATGGGCCAGGCGGTGGCGATCCAGGCGGGGCAGAGCTGGGCGCGCTTCTGGCGGCGCTGGGCGCAGGTGGCCGGCTGCGCGGTGCTGGTGTCGATCGGCTCGGCGCTGATGTTCCCGAACACGTGGATCAGCTTCGGCGTGCTGCATGGCATTGCCGTGATGCTGATCGTCGTGCGCCTGGTGGCGCCGGGGCAGTTGGCGCGCGGCGTGCCGGGCTACGTCGTGTTGCTCTGTCTGGCGCTGGCCGCGCTGGTGCTGCCGCGGGTCTGGCATGACCCGTTGTTCGACAACCGCTGGACCAACTGGGTCGGCCTGGTGACGCGTTTGCCGCGCACCGAAGACTACGTGCCGGTGCTGCCCTGGCTGGGCGTGGTGCTGGCCGGTGTGGTGCTGGGCAGCGGGCTGCTCAGGCACCGGCCGCAGTGGCTGGCCGGCGGCGTGCCGGCCGCGCTGCGGCCGCTGGCGGTGCTGGGCACCTGGTCGTTGACCTTCTACATGCTGCACCAGCCGGTGCTGATCGGCGCGATCAGGGCCTGGCGCTGGGCGACCGGTTCCTGACGACCCGGCTCAGGCAGCCTCGAGGCGGAACACCGACACCGCAGACGCCAGGCGGGCCGCCTGCTGGTGCAGGCTTTCGGAGGCCGCGGCAGTCTGTTCCACCAGCGCCGCGTTCTGCTGCGTCGTGGATTGCAGGTGATTCACGGCCTGGTTGATCTGACCGACGCCGTTGTTCTGCTCCAGGCTGGCGGTCGAGATCTGCGCGATCAGCTGCGTCACTTCACGGACCTGCTTGACGACCTGGTCAATCGTCTGTCCGGCCTCGGTGGCCAGCCGGTGGCCGGCTTCAACCTTGTCGCCGCTGGAGCTGATCAGGCCCTTGATCTCTTTCGCGGCGGTCGCGCTGCGGGTGGCCAGCGCGCGCACTTCGGAGGCCACCACTGCGAAGCCGCGGCCTTGTTCGCCCGCGCGGGCGGCCTCCACCGCGGCGTTCAGCGCGAGGATGTTGGTCTGGAACGCGATGCTGTCGATCACGCTGATGATGTCGACGATCTTCCTGGAGCTGTCGTTGATGCCCTTCATGGTCTCCACGACGCGGCTCACGACGTCGCCGCCGCTGACCGCCACGGTCGATGCACTGAGCGCCAGCTGGTTGGCCTGCCGCGCGTTGTCGGCGTTCAGCCTGACGGTGCTCGAGAGCTGTTCCA
>NZ_DASUNH010000049.1:0-5571 GCF_036277275.1 Ideonella sp.
CCCCACGGCCGAGGCCGCACGCCGCTTCGGCATCAAGGCCATGCCCAGCTCGGTGCTGCTCGGCGCGGACGGCAAGGTCGTCGCCACGCACGCCGGTTTTCGCGACGACGACATCGCCCCGCTCGAGGCGCGCATTGCCGCGGTGCTCCGAGCCACCTGACCGATTGGACACATCACCGATGAACCGTTCGTTCTCTGTGCGCCTCTTTGCGGCCGCACTCACTACCGCAGCCCTCGCCGGCTGCGCCTTGCAACCGCCCCAAGCCTGGGAAAAGCGCGCACTCGCCAAACCCGAGATGACGATGGCCGGCGACCCGCTGGCCGATCGCTTCGACCAACACATCTACGCCAGCAAAGAGAACGCCTCGGGCGGCTACGGCGTCGGCGGAGGTGGCTGTGGCTGCAATTGACTCCTCCGTTGGTGGCGTGCTCGCCGCAGCGCTGCTGCTGCCGGGCATCGTCGCGCCGGCCATGGCCGAAACCGCGCCCGAGCAAGGCGTCGTGGCGCTGAAGGTCGCCAACTACCGCGACTGGCAGCCGGGGCTCGACCGCGTCAAGGTCGATGCACCATCGATCTACGTGCTGGCGCCGCTGGATGCGCACTGGTCGCTCGAAGGCTCGCTCGTCAACGACGCGGTCTCGGGCGCCTCACCGCGTTATCACAGCGCCGTCTCGGGCGCATCGAAGATGGACGACTCGCGCACCGCGGGTGACATCAAGCTGACCCATTACGCCGACCGCCACGCCTGGTCCATCGGCGCCGCGAGCTCGTCGGAGCACGACTACCGCTCGAACACGCTGTCGGGCGAATGGCGCGTGTCGAGCGACGACAACAACCGCACCTGGACCTTCGGCCTGGCCTACAGCGACGACGAGATCGGCTCGACCAATGATCCGACGCTCGACGAGCACCGGCGCACCTGGCAGCTGATGGCCGGCGTCACGCAAGCCTGGACCGCGGTCGACCTGGTGCAGTTCAACCTCGGTGCGAGCTTCGGCAAGGGCCACTACGCCGATCCCTACAAGTTCCCGGATTCGCGGCCCGATGAGCGGCGCCAGACCACCGCGCTGCTGCGCTGGAACCACCATGTCGAATCGATCGGCGCCACGCTGCGCACCAGCTGGCGGCTTTACGACGACAGCTGGGGCGTGCGTGCCAATACGCTGGATGCCGCCTGGGTCCAACCGGTGGCCGAGGGCTGGACGGTCACGCCGATGCTGCGCTACACGACGCAGCGCGCCGCGCGCTTCTACTACGACCCGGTCTACGACGCCACGCTCGGCGCACCCTTCCCGCCCGGCTTCGACAACCTGCAGCACTACTCGGCCGACCACCGCCTGTCGGCCTTCGGCGCAGCCACCGCCGGGTTGCGGGTGGACTGGCAGGTCGACCGCCAGTGGAAGCTGGACCTGAGCTACAGCCGCTACGAGCAACGCGGCGACTGGCGACTGGGTGGCGACGGCTCGCCGGGGCTGGCGCCGTTCTCGGCCCGCTGGTGGCAGCTCGGGCTGTCACGCCGCTTCTGACCGTCCCGTCATGGACCCCACGGACTCACCTGTGCCAGCGGGCCGAGCGCTGGGCCGCTCCCGAGCCGGCCCGCATCCCCCCGGGGGATCGGCCGATGAACCCATCGGCCGAGGGGCTCCAGTGCCTCACCTCGACCACGACGGCTGGCATCTGTGCTTTGGTGCGATGGCCTCGCAGTGCGAGATCGTCGTTGCCGGCGACGACGCCGCGGCGCGCCACGCCGCGCACGAAGCGATGGCCGAGGTACGGCGCATCGAGGCCAAGTACTCGCGCTACCGCAGCGACAGCGTCGTCTCGCGCATCAACGCCGCGGCCGGCAGCGGCCAGGCCACGACCATCGACGCCGAGACCGTCGACCTGCTGGCGTTCGCCGACCAGCTGCATCGCCAGAGCGGCGGCCTGTTCGACCTGACGAGCGGCGTGCTGCGCAAGGCCTGGGACTTCCGCGCCGGCCGCGTGCCCGCGCCCGGCGAACTCGATGCACTGCGGCCGCTGGTGGACTGGCGCCGCGTCGTCTGGGACGAGCGCCAGCTGTGGCTGCCCGAAGCCGGCATGGAACTGGACTTCGGCGGCATCGGCAAGGAGTACGCGGCCGACCGCGCGCAGGGCCTGCTCGTCCGGGCCGGCGTGCGCCGTGGCTTCGTCAACCTCGGCGGCGACCTGCGCGTGCTCGGGCCGCGGACCGACGGCCGCCCCTGGCGCTTCGGCATCCAGCATCCACGTGAGGTCGGCTCGCTGTGCGCTTCGGTCGAGCTGCGCGACGGCGCGCTGGCCACCAGCGGCGATTACGAGCGTTTCTTCATCACGCCTGAAGGCCGGCGCTGCTGCCACGTGCTGGACCCGCGCAGCGGCCAGCCGGTGACGCACTGGCAATCGGTCAGCGTGGTAGCACCGGTCTGCGCCGCGGCCGGCGCGCTGGCCACGATCGCGATGCTGCTGGGGCCCGATGGCGCGGCTTTCCTGCGCGCCCAAGGCGTGGCCTTCCTGGCCATCGACGCCGCCGGCCGCATCGACTCGAACGAGATGCTTCCTTTCACCCCTGCCCTTCTCGCACCCTCCGCATTCGTCTGCACTTCATGAACACCCTACTCACCTGGGCCCGGCGCCTGGCCGTCGGCTTGCTCGCAGCCGCGGCGCTGCTGCCCGCGGCGCACGCCGCCGATGAGACCTTCCTCGATCCGGCCGAGGCCTTCCGGCCGCAAGTCACCCTCGGTGCCGACGACGCGCTGCAGATCAGCTTCGTCATCGCGCCGGGCTACCACCTGTACCGCGAGCGCTTCACGCTGCAAGCCGACCCAACGCTCGCACCGCTGCCGGCCGCCGCGTTGCCGGCGGGCCGCGAGCACTTCGACACCAATTTCAACCGGACGATGACGCTGTGGGAAGGCACGGTGCAAGTGACCCAGGCGTTGCCCGCCGGCCTGCAGGCGGCGGCGCTGACCATGGGCTACCAGGGTTGCGCCGACCGCGGCCTGTGTTACCCGCCGCAGCGCGGCACGGTGCGCCTGGCGCGCGACACCGCGGGCACCTTGACGGCGGCGTGGGAGCCTGCCGGCGACCTGTTCGCCACGCCCGCGGCGGAAACGGCAGCCTCGCAAGCCACTGCCGCGCAGGCACCTGCCCCGGCCGAGGAAAGCAACGACAACCACGCCGGCGTGCTGTCGTCCGGTAGCCTGCTGAAGGTGGTGCCGATGTTCCTGCTCGGCGGGCTGCTGCTGTCGTTCACGCCTTGCGTGTTGCCGATGCTGCCGATCCTGTCGTCGATCATCGTCGGACAGGGAGCACCGGTGTCGCGGCGGCGCGGCTTCACGCTGGCGTTGGCCTATTCGTTGGGCATGGCGCTGGTCTACACCGCCGCCGGCGTCGCGGCCGGCCTGCTCGGCTCCGGCTTTGCGGCCGCGCTGCAGAACCCCTGGGTGCTGGGCAGCTTTGCGGCACTGCTCGCCGTGCTATCGCTGTCGATGTTCGGCGTCTGGGAGCTGCAGATGCCGGCGGCGATCCAGCAGCGCGTCAACAACGCGTCGAACCAGCTCTCGGGTGGCCGCCACCTGGCCGTGTTCGCGATGGGCGGGCTGTCGGCGCTGCTGGTGGGCCCGTGCGTGGCCGCGCCGCTGGCCGGGGCGCTGGTCTACATCAGCCAGACGCGTGACGTGCTGCTCGGTGGCGCGGCGCTGTTCGCGCTGGCCGCCGGCATGAGCGTGCCGCTGCTGCTGCTGGGCCTGTCGGCCGGCAGCCTGTTGCCGCGCGCCGGCCGCTGGATGGAGCAGGTCAAGACCTTCTTCGGGCTGATGCTGCTGGCGGTCGCGCTGTGGCTGGTGTCACCGGTGCTGCCGGCGCCGGTGCTGATGTTCGTGCTCGGCGCCGGCGTGCTGGCGGCCGTGCTCTCGCTCGGCGCGTTCGAGACCGGCACCTGGCGCCTGTGGCGCGGCGTGGGCGGCGTGGCGGCGCTGTGGGGTGTGGCGCTGATGGCCGGTGCGCTGTCGGGCGGTGACAGCGTGGTGCAGCCGCTGCGCCACTTGGCACGCGCAGGCGGTGCTGTCGTCAGCACCGCGGTGGCCGCGCCCACCGAAGGCCCGAACTTCCAGCGCATCACCAGCGTGCAGCAGCTGGACGATGCGCTGCGCACGGCCGGCCGGCCGGTGGTGCTGGATGTCTATGCCGACTGGTGCGTGTCGTGCAAGGAAATGGAGCACCTGACCTTCCGCGATGCCGCCGTGCGGCCACGGCTGGAGCGCGCGCTGCTGCTGCAGGCCGACGTGACGGCCGACAGCGCCGACGCCAAGGCGCTGATGAAGCGCTTCAGCCTGTTCGGTCCGCCGGCGGTGCTGTTCTTCGACGCCCGCGGCGCTGAAGTGACAAGCGCCCGGACCATCGGCTTCGAGAACGCCACCGCGTTCGCCCGCCGCCTCGACCACGCCAAGCTTTGAGCCGTCCCAACACGATGACCCACGCCCAAGTCCTGATCCTCGGCTCCGGCCCGGCCGGCTACTCGGCCGCCATCTATGCGGCCCGTGCCAACCTGAAGCCGTTGCTGGTCACCGGCCTGGCCCAAGGCGGCCAGTTGATGACGACCACCGATGTCGACAATTGGCCCGCCGACGTGATGGGCGTTCAAGGCCCGGAGCTGATGCAGCGCTTCCAGCAGCACGCCGAGCGTTTCCAGACCCAGATCGTGTTCGACCATGTCAACGAGGTCGATCTGTCACAGCGCCCTTTCAAGCTGAAGGGCGACTCCGGCAGCTACACCTGCGACGCGCTGATCATCGCCACCGGCGCCTCGGCCAAGTACCTCGGCCTGCCGTCCGAAGAGGCCTTCATGGGCCGTGGTGTCAGCGGCTGTGCGACCTGCGATGGCTTCTTCTACCGCGGTGACATGGTGTGCGTGATCGGCGGCGGCAACACCGCGGTCGAGGAAGCGCTGTACCTGTCGAACATCGCGAGCAAGGTGCACCTGGTGCACCGGCGCGACAGGTTCCGCGCGGAGCCCATCATGGTGGACAAGCTGATGGACAAGGTCGCCGCGGGCCAGATTGAGCTGCACCTGTTCAAGACGCTGGAAGAGGTGCTGGGCGACGCCAGCGGCGTGACCGGCGTGCGGTTGGCCGACATCAACGGCGGGCCGGCCACCGAGCTGGCGTTGAAGGGCTGCTTCATCGCGATCGGCCACCAACCCAATACCGACATCCTCAAGGGCCAGCTGGAGATGAAGGACGGCTACCTCCTGACCCGCTCGGGCCAGAACGGCTTCGCGACCATGACCAGCATGCCAGGCGTGTTCGCCGCCGGCGACGTGCAGGACCACGTCTACCGCCAGGCCATCACCTCGGCCGGCACCGGCTGCATGGCAGCGCTCGACGCCCAACGGTTTCTGGAAACTCAAGGGACGAATGGACGGCCGCCATCTCGGGCGCGGCCGGGAGGCCCCCACGTCGATTCGTAACGTCATGTGGCAGCGCCCTTGAAGCTGCCGCCATCGCCCATATGCTGGTTGCAGGCCGGCATTTCTCCCTCCCTCCTCCCTCCTCTTTGCCGGCCCGGCACCA
>NZ_DASUNH010000050.1:0-7769 GCF_036277275.1 Ideonella sp.
CGCAGGACGGCGTGATGCGCATCCAGACGCTGGCCCAGGACTCCGCCCTCGCACCGGGCCGCATCGAGCCTGTCGAGGCGGTCGGCGCTGCCGGCAAGCTGCCGTTCAAGCGCACCCGCATGGGGCTCGAAGTCAAGCTACCCGAGGGCCTGGCAGGCACGCCGGCCATCGCACTGAAGCCTCGTGGCGCCACTCTCGTCTGACGCATCGCACCACCAACCCATCCAACGTCAACGGCATCTGCCGGAGGCTTCCTCATGCATCTCTTCCCCAAGACCCTCATCGCCTGCGCGCTCTCCCTGGCCGCGCTGACCAACGCCCTGGCGCAGGACGCCCGCAGCCCCCAGGGCCGCGCCGACTGGCCCGGCGCCGGCCAGCTCTTCGCGGGCGTGAACTACCAACCCGTCGACCGCAGCCTGGCGCAGGTCAAGCGTGACGTCGCGCTGATGAAGCAGTCGGGCTTCAAGGTCGTGCGCATGGGCGACCTGGCCTGGGACTACTTCGAACCCGAGGAGGGCAAGTTCGACTTCAGGCACTTCGACGCCGTGATGGCCGAAGTGCATGCGGCCGACATCAAGGTCGTCCTCGACATCCCGGGCCTGCCGGCGCCCATGTGGCTGCACCACAAGTACCCCGGCGTGGACATCGTCAATCAGACGGGGACGCGCCTGGCGCCAGCCGAGCGCTACATGGACAACACCGGCGACCCGGATTACCGGCGCCTGGCCATCCGCATGGCCGATACCTTGACCAAGCGCTACGCCCAGCACCCCGCGCTGCTGGCGGTGGGCTACGACAACGAGATCGGCAACAGCTTCATGTCGTACTCCGAAGCCGACCGCAAGCGTTTCGTCGAATGGCTGAAGAAGCGCTACGGCAGCATCGACGCGCTCAACAAGGCCTGGGCCACGCAGCGCTGGTCGCGCCGCATCGGCAAGTGGGACGAGGTGCGCCTGCCCTATGCCGACGGCCCCGGCCCGGCCGAGCGCTATCTCGACCTGCGGCGCTTCTGGTCCGACATCACCATCGCCACCATCGGCGACCTGGAAGCGGTGCGCCGCAAGAACACGCCCGACAAGCCGGCGCTGTCCAACTACTGGGACTGGTCGGGTCGCAAGGGCTTCGACTTCCTGGGCAGCTACCGCCAGCACACCACCTTCGGCGCGATGGGCTTCTACGCCGGCGATGCCATCAACGGCGGCTGGGAAACGGCGCTGATCAAGGGCGGCATGACCACGCCCACATGGTTCAACGAGTTCACCGCCGGTGGCGGCGGCTCCTACGGCAGCAAGGGCTGGTCGCGCATGTGGGCGCACTTCGTGCTGCTGATGGGCGGGCAGGCAGCGCTGGCGTGGACCTACAACAGCCACCTGGGCGGCGAGGAGCAGGCGCTGATGGGTCTGATCGACCACGACGACCGGCCCTCGTGGAGGCTGGGCGAATGGGCCCGCATCGCCGGCGACTACGCCAAGCTGGAGAAGCTGGGCTTCCCGCGCACGGTCGAGCCCAAGGTGGCGATCGCCTATTCGTTCGAGAACGTGCACGCCACCAGCCCGAACGGCCCCTCGAGCACGGTGCGCCAGTACATCAAGACGCCGTACATCAAGCAGGCCCACGGCGCCTTCGAGCCGCTGTTGAAGGACAACATCGACGTCGCCGTCATCAAGCTGTCCTACGAAGACCTGAGCCGCTACCGCCTGGTCATCCTGCCCGGCATGTACCTGCTGGACAAGGCCTCGACCGAGGCGGTCCGCCAGTTCGTCGCCAACGGCGGCACCGTCGTCATGACGGCCCAGTCCGCCAAGGCCGATGACAACAACCAGTGGCATGCCACACCCAAGCCCGGCGGCCTGACCGACGTCTTCGGCCTGCGCACCAACGAGTTCTACGAGGGAAACGGCAACCTGAAGCTGGGCGACGAGGAGATCAAGAGCACGGCCGCGCACTTCGAGGTGCTCGAGCCCTCCACCGCCCAGGTGCTGGCGCGCTTCAGCAACTTCGACGGCCAGCCGCCCGCGATCACCGTCAACCGCTTCGGCAAGGGCAAGGCCATCTACGTCGCCACGCTGGCGCAGCCGCAGATCATGAAGCCGCTGCTACGCCAGCTTTGTGCCGAGCGGGGCATCGAGCCCGCCGGACCAAAGACGCCCGATGGCGTGTTCGCCCGCACCGTCGACGGCCGCGTGCTCTACGTCAACACCACCTGGGCGCCGGTGGAGGTGCCCATCGCCGGCGCCATGAAGGGCGTGCTCGGCGGCCAGCGCTGGGAAGGCACGCTGCGCCTGGAGGCGCTCGGCGTGGAGCTGCTGGAAGGCCAGAACTGAATTCCTGAACACCGTGCTGCGTGCCTGATGGCTCCGAAGCCACAGGTGCCGGCCGGGCACTGCCCATGACGAACGACTGAACCACAACAACGAGCCGCGCAAACAGCGACCTGCGCGGCAGCATCGAATAACGAGGGCGAGACAGTCGCGCAACAAAAGGAGCATTCATGACATTCAGGTTCCTCCGGCCACTGCTGGCCTTGGTCATCTCACTGGCGGCGGGCACGGCACTCGCGCAAACCTACCGATGGCAGAACGTGGTGATGGGTGGCGGCGGCTTCGTGTCGGCGTTCATCCCGAGCCGCACGCAGCAAAACCTCTTCTATGTACGCACCGACGTCGGTGGCGCCTACCGCTGGGACAAGGCGAGCACCCGCTGGGTCCCGTTGACCGACTGGCTGTCCGAGGGAGACGTCGGCCTCATGGGCACGGAGTCGCTGGCGCTCGACCCGAAGGACTCGGCCATCGTCTACCTGCTGGCCGGCACGTCCTACTTCAGCAACGGCAAGACCGTGGTCATGCGATCGAACGACTACGGTGCCACCTTCTCGCAGATCACCGACGTGAGCAACCAGCTGCGCGCGCACGGCAACGGCATGGGCCGGCAGAACGGTGAGCGTCTGCAGGTCGACCCGGGCAGCAGCAACGTGCTCTTCCTGGGCTCACGCAACAACGGCCTGTTCAAGAGCACGAACAGCGGGGCCAGCTTCTCCCGCGTCAGCGCCCTCAACGTGACGACCACGCTGAACGGCGCCGGCATCAGCTTCGTCTGGCTCGACCCGTCGAGCGTGTCGGGCGGCGTCGCGCAGCGCATCGTCGTCGGCGTGTCGCGCCCCACCAGCGAAGGTGACAACCTCTACCTCAGCACCAATGCCGGGGCGAGCTTCAGCGCCATTTCCCCGGGCGCTCCGGCCAGCCACATGCCGCAGCGCGCCGCCTACGCGAGCAACGGCAACCTCTACATCACCTACGCCAACGGTGCCGGCCCACACGGGCAGGAGTTCAAGGACAGCAACGGCAACGTCTTCCGCACCGACGGGATGAACGCAGGCCAGATCTGGCGCTACACCGTCGCCACAGGGGCGTGGACCAACGTCACCCCCTCGGGCTACACGAGCGCGTTCTCGGGCATCTCGGTCGATCCGGCCAATGCGTCGCGGCTCGTGGCCGCCACGATCAACACCTACATGGCGCAGGGCAGCGCCTGGGGCGACCAGTTCTTCGTCAGCACCAATGGCGGCGCCAGCTGGACCAACGTGGTGCAGCGCGGCTACGCGCTCGACAGCGGCGGCGTGACCTGGGCCGAGAAGACATCGATCCACTGGGCGGGCACGATCGAGTTCGACCCGTTCAACACGGCCGCAGTGTGGGTGACCTCGGGCAACGGTGTGTTCCGTGCGGCCAACATCGATGCCACGCCCACCACCTGGACCTTCACGGTCAAGGGGCTCGAAGAGACCGTGCCGCTGAACCTGGCCAGCGTGCCAGGCGGCCCGCTGCTCTCGGCGATCGGCGACTACGACGGCTTCCGCCACACCGACCTCACAGCCTACGCGCCCATCCACACGCCCACCACGGGTACGACGCCCGGGCTGGCGATGGCGGCCGGCAACCCGCAGCTGCTGGTGCGGGTGGGCAACTCGATGTACTACACCACCAATGCCGGCTCGAGCTGGTCGCAGGTGAACAACATCCGGGGCACGCATGGCCAGGTGGCGCTGTCGGCCAACGGCTCGGTGCTGCTGCACACGGTGACGGTCTGGAACAACGGCAACGCGACCACGACCACCTACCGCTCCACCGACTTCACCAGCGGCAATCCCACCTGGACGACGGTGTCAGGCCTGAGCAACAACTCGACGCGCCCCTTCGCCGACCCGGTGAACTCCAACAAGTTCTACGCCTACGACAACACCACCGGCACGCTGCTCGCCAGCAGCAACAGCGGGCTGACCTTCACCAACGCTGGCTCGCTCGCCGCCTGGGGCGCCGCCATCGGCCGCGCGGCGCCTGGCCGCGAGGGTGACCTCTGGGTCGCGCTCAACGGCGGCGGCCTGGCCCGCTCGACGAACTCGGGGGGCTCCTTCTCGACCTTCCCGAACGTCAGCCAGGCCAGCGCGGTCGGCTTCGGCAAGACGGCCACCGGCGCCAGCTACCCCACCGTGTTCATCTGGGGCTCGGCCAATGGTGGCCCGCGCGGCGTGTACCGCTCCACCGATGCCGGGGCGAGCTGGGTGCGGGTGAACGACGCCACCCACCAGTACGGCGGCCCGGGCAATGGCCAGTTCGTGGTGGGTGACATGAACACCGAAGGCGTGGTGTACATGAGCACCGTCGGTCGCGGCCTGGTCTACGGCGCGTCGACGACGAAGCGGCTGCAGGCGCGGCACAGCGGCAAGTGCATGGACGTTCCAGGCTACAGCACCACCCCGGGCACCGGGTTGGTCCAGTGGGCCTGCGGCGATGGCGCCAACCAGCAGTGGGCGGCTGACGACCTGGGCAATGGCTACCTGCGGCTGAAGGTCGGACACAGCGGCATGTGCGTGGACCTGGCCAGCCAGAGCACGTCCAACGGCGTGGCCATCGTGCAGGCTCCGTGCGGCGCCGGCACCAGCCAGCAGTGGCTGAAGAAGAAGACTGACAACGGGTACTTCCGTCTCAAGTCCCGCTACAGCGGGCGGTGCATCGAAGCGAAGGGCGCCAACACCGACGACGGCGCCAAGCTGGTCCAGTACGCCTGCGACGCCGACACCAACCAGCAGTGGCGATATCGCTGACCAAGCATAGAGGACAAGGATCGCCGCACGCGCACCCGCGCAACGGCGATGCCTTGTCCCCCATCCGTGCACATCGTGCGCACGACGCACCACCTGGAAAGGTTCTAGAGACATGACACGTTGTCTTCTTTCCGCCGGGGCTTTCGCGCCCCGGCGCCTGCTTCGTTTCGCGCTGACGGGGCTGTTGCTTTCCTGGAGCGCCTCTGCCCTCGCCGGCACCGGCAACGGTGACCTGACGGACGCCAACATCAACTATGTCGGCCGCTGGGACAAGACCAGCGGCACGACCTACCGAAGCTACTGGGGCGGTGCCTACGTGTCCGCCAAGTTCACCGGCACGACGGTGAAGGTCAAGCTCGCCGAGCCCACGCGCTTCATGGCCATCATCGACGGTGTCGCCACCAGCTACTGGAATGCGAGCGGCACCATCAACCTGACCTCCACGCCGCTGGCGAACGGCACGCACACCCTGAAGATCATCGCCAAGTACCAGGACGTCGAGCTGCCGTTCCAGGGCCTGGTCCTGGACACGGGCGCCGCCACGTTGCGAGCCGACGCCCTCCCGCTGGTGGAGTTCATCGGCGACTCGATCACCGCCGGCGAAACGACGACCGACTATGCGGTCTCCGCCTACGCCTGGCAGACCGGCGAAAGGCTGGGCGCCGACCACACCCAGATCGCCTACCCCGGCATCACGCTGTCCGACGGCTACCACTACGACTGGAACAACTGGCCGGGCATGGAGTCGCTCTACTTCAAGCTGCAGCAGGCCAACCATTGCCCCGACGTGGCGTGCGCCGCCAACCCGTTGTGGGACTTCTCCAAGTACACGGCCAAGATCGTCGTCGTCAACATCGGCACGAACGACGCCAACAACTCGGTGCCCTCGGCGACCTTCCAGGGCCGCTACACCACCTTCCTGCAGAACGTCCGCGCCAAGTACCCCAACGCCGAGATCTTCGCGCTGCGCCCGTTCGGCGGCTACTACCAGACCGAAACGCAGGCAGCGGTGAACGCGCGGCTCGGTGCGGGCGATGGCAGGTTGCACTACGTCGACACCACGGGCTGGCTCGAATCGCCGGGCGACTTCACCGACGGGCTTCACCCGAACGACGCAGGCCACATCAAGGTCACCAACCGGCTGCTGCCCATCCTGCTGCCCTACATCGGCGTGGCCACGTTGAACGACAACAAGTTCAACTACGACAAGACCGCCAACTGGCCCAGCGGCTCGCAGTCAGGCGCCTACCAGGACGACAACCACTGGTCGAACGTCGCCAATGCCTACTACAAGGTTCCCTTCAACGGCACCCAGGTCAGGCTGTATGGTGGCAAGGCACCGTCGCACGGCATGGCGGCGGTCTCGGTCGACGGCGGCACGGAGACCTTGATCGACACCTACTCGGCCACCCGAGCCGACGGCGTGCCCTTGTGGAGCAGCCCGGTGCTTTCGCCCGGCAAACACACGCTGAAGGTGCGCGTCACGGGCCAGAAGAACGCGAACTCTTCGGACACCTTCGTCACCGCCGACCGGGTCGACGTTGTCAACGGAGGCGTGAACCTGCTCGGCAATGCGGGCTTCGAGGCCGGGAGCAACGGCTGGAACGTCGTCTCCTCGGGGACGGGTCAATCGTTCATCGACACGACGAAGCCCAGGTCCGGCTCGTCTCATCTGAGCCACGCCGGCGCGGTCCCGTACTGGGTCGCCACCTACCAGACCCTCACCGGCTTGAGCAAAGGCCTGTACACCCTCAGGGCCTGGGTCCGCGGCACGGCAGGGCACCAGCTGTACGTCAAGAACTTTGGCTCGGACTCGATGGCCGTGACCTCCGCGGCTTCGGACACCTACACCCAGCTCGTCATCAAGAACATCAAGGTCACCAACGGCTCCGCCGAGATCGGCGTCTGGACGAGCTATGACGCGGGCACCAGCTGGTTGAACATCGATGACGTGACGTTCTACAAGCAATAGGGGTCAGGCAAGGGCCGGTGCGCGCATCGCGTGCCGGCCCGCAGGGTATTGCCGTTCTCGCTGCGCCGCCTCGGTGGTGTCAACAAGACCGGTCCATTCGCTCTGGCACGCGATCTACCACGACACCCGCCTGACCCATCGTGACGCCGGTGTTGAGCTTGAAGCCGCGGGCGTTCGTTGTCGACTGCTGCCCAATAGCTGTTTGACCTCTTCAGTGAGGTCAAGGGAAACAGCGCGATCCTCGAGATGAGGCTGCGGGCGTATCCGATGGACGGGAGTCGGGCTGGGCTTTTGGTGGGCGGGTTTGCGGCGTGTCCAGCCGGTCAACGCCGGGTCGTCAACTTGCGGTCTCGGCCGCATCGCGGTCATCACGGCGCCGCCGCTGTGGACCGCTCGGTGACCGGTCATGAAGGGACTGCCGACGTTGCCGTTGACCCGAGTTCTTTGCCATCTTGCGGCCGCCCGAACGACTGCTGCCCGACCCGGCGAACTGGCAGTGCCGACCCAGAGCGGTCACTGGCAGCGCCGCGTGAAGCCGTCGCTCGCAGCGCAGGTGCCTTAGAGCTTAGAGGGGGCGGTTGCGAGGCAGAATATGGCCATGCCTCGGTTGGCAATTCCAAGTCTCTTCGCGTTGGTGCTGGCAATTCATGGCGTCGCCGTTGGAGGTGAACGAGAAGCGCTGCTTCTCGAACTCAC
>NZ_DASUNH010000051.1:0-13081 GCF_036277275.1 Ideonella sp.
CGACGGAGAGACGCTGCGCGCCCTGATCGCCCGCTTGGACCGCGCGATCGAGCAGTTCTACGACACCGACGTACCGGTCGACGAGATCAACTCGCCCTGAGGACGGGGCGCCCGGTCAAGGTGGGAGCGCTGGACGCTCACAAGTCCACCGGGTTGCGATGCAGGTACACCTTTAGCCTTTCGTCGAGCCGGAACACCGCAGCCTCCCCAGCATCTCGATGAGCTTGCCCGCCTGATGCAAATCGCAACTGCCCGCATCCAGTACCACGCCGTTGGGCAACCGAGCCTGTATCGCGACCTTGGCCTCGTCAGGTTGCGGCGACCCTGCTTGGATAGTCACAGGTATGAACAACGGCGGCGTTGACTCGAGCTCGACAGTCAAACCGCCAACCGGGCTGACCATCGCCTTCTTGCGCTCTCGGCCGCGAATCTACGTCGTCAGCAGGTTCGCATTGACGCCGCAGTCGCGCGCCAGCTTGGCCACCGACACGCCCGTCTCGCGGTACAGCTTGACCAGCTCGCACTTGGCCTGCTCGTCATACACGCACCGCCCATCGCTCTTGTGACCGATCACCAGCCGCTGCGCCAGCTCCGCAATCCTCTCTGTCATACGTGTCCATCTACATACGTGGACGCGTAGCCTCTCAATATCCCTGCATCACCGCAAGGGCGCAGATCGTCGACCGCTTACGAGGGATCGAGGGTCCCCCTCTACCCAGTGGATTTGCGCTTGGCCCCGCGCGTGGGGCTGGCCAAGGCGACACATAGAGTGGCAAGCCATGTCCTGCTTGCATCGAAGTCGGTGGGGTGTGGTCGGTTGCGCGGGTTGTCTGCCATCTCGGCGCGGGCCAGGTGGCCAGGTCACTATCGAGAACGTAGCGGATGCTCTTACTGTAATGTGGAAGAACGCCCCTGAGCAGATGCGACGTGGCCTGGCCTGAAGCTGGCCGGTGCTAAGTTCGCGGTGGAGGCAGGGGCATCAGGCGGTGGCTGGCGTGGCTATGAACCCGTGTTTGCGCACCATCTTCATCCAGCGCGGAGCGTTTCGGGCAACGCTCAGGCTTTCGTAGTCCACCGTCTTGTCCTGGTAGTGATTACCTGTGCTGAGCATCGCGTAGATCGTTCGCAGCATCTTGTGCGCCAGCGCCACGACGGACTTCTTGTGCCCCTTACGGATGGCCAGCGACTCGAACTTGGCTTTGAGCGCACATCGCGTTCGCGCCGCGGCTTGCGCGAACTCGCATAGCAGCCGACGCACCCAGGCGTTGCCGCGACGAATGCGCCCGCTCTTGCGCCTGCCTGCGCTTTCGTTGTTGCCCGGGCAGATGCCCACCCACGAGGCCAGTCGCTTGGCGCTGCCGAAGCTCGCCATGTCCGCCCCAATCTCCACCAGCAGCTCGAACAACTCTTCTCGACTGGCCCGCAATCGGCCCTTGCAGTCCAGCAACCTCGTGCATGGGCTTGTCCGCGATGAGCGCCTTGACCATGGCGCGCGCACTCGCGCCGTGGATGTCGGCCACCACCACGTTGATGCGAATGCCCGCGTCCACCAACACCTTGTGCAGCCGGTTCTTCTCGGCGCTGCACATGCCCACCAGCCGCAACTGCCGCATCAGCTGCGGCGGGATGAACGACGCCCGCAACAGCCCGGCCCGGGCCAGCGTGGCCAACCACTGCGCATCGGCCATGTCGGTCTTGCGACCGGGCACGGCCTTGACGTGGCGTGCGTTGACCACCCACGCGATGATCCCAATCGCCTCCAGGGCCGCAAACGGGCTTTTCCAAGTACACGCCCGTGCTCTCCATCACCACCACCTCGGGCCCGATCTCCAGCGCCCACTGCGCCAGCGCGCGACGGTCGCGTTTGAAGGCGCCGAAGTCCCGCTTGGTGACCTCCACCCGCCCGTCGTCATGCTCGACGACAGCACAGGCGGTGATCTTGGCCTGGTGAACGTCCAGCGCGATGACGCGCTTGTGCATCGGGGTCAATTCCATCGTCGGCTCTCCTGCAGCTTGAACAACAATCACGAGCGTGCGGGGTGACGTAGGTGCCGCCGACCAACGGCCTGCCGGGCAAGCCCGGCGGCTTTCATTAATGTGTGGGCTGTCAAGCGCCCGGGTTCCGCAAGGAACTCAGCAGCGCCCGCAGGCTATCCTGGGCACGAGTGGTCGGCAGCGGGTCAAGTTAGGTACCGCGGTCACGATGCCATCAAAAATTTGACCAACCTCTACCCACGCCGCCCCGCACACCCACAGTCTCTTCCATCATCCCGGGTGAACCGCCCGGATCATGCCCGTTAGTGGCGTCAGCAGCGCTGCGATCTGACGGCGCAGCCCGCACCCAATCGGCGGAACCGGCCGTCATGTGTTCCTGGCCGTTACTTCGGCGCCATGCGGATCGCGCCGTCCAGGCGGATCACCTCGCCGTTGAGCATGTCGTTGGTGACGATCTGGTGCACCAGCTTGGCGTAGTCTTCCGGCCGGCCCAGGCGGCTGGGGAAGGGCACGCTGGCGGCCAATGCGTCCTGCACCTCCTTCGGCATCGAGAAGAGCATCGGCGTGCCGAAGATGCCCGGGGCAATGGTCATGTTGCGGATGCCGTTGCGGGCCATGTCGCGCGCAACCGGCAATGTCATGCCGACCACGCCACCTTTGCTGGCCGCGTAGGCGGCCTGGCCGATCTGGCCGTCGTAAGCGGCCACGCTGGCAGTGCTGATCATCACGCCGCGCTCGCCGGTCGCTTCAGGCTCGTTCTTGCACATGGCTTCGGCGGCCAGGCGGATCATGTTGAAGCTGCCTACCAGGTTGACCATGACCACCTTGGTGAAGGTGTCCAGCGGGTGCGCGCCGTCTTTGCCGACGGTCTTGATCGCCGGCGCGATGCCGGCGCAGTTGACCAGGCCCATCAGCTTGCCCAGGCCGGTGGCGGCGGCCACGACCGCTCGGCCATCGGCTTCCTGGCTGACGTCGCAGCGCACGAATACGCCGCCCAGCTCCTTCGCCAGCGCCTCGCCCTTGTCGACCTGGAGGTCGGCGATGACGACCTTGCCGCCGTTCGCGGTCAGCATGCGGGCGGTGCCTTCGCCGAGGCCCGAAGCGCCCCCGGTGACGATGAAGACCTTGCCGGAGATGTCCATGTTGTGCTCCTAGTGCTGCGCCGAGGCATGGGTGCCTCGGTTGACGTTGACGTAAACGTCAATTGTGCGACAAAAGCGGAAGCGGCCGGAACGTTCGCACGTGCCGGCCGCTTGGCGCTTCGGTGTGCGGGACGTGCCCGCATTGGTTGGCGAATGAGTCTTTCAGCCCAGCGCCTGCAGCGCGCGGGCGGTGATTTCCTCGACCGTGCCGAGGCCAGAAATCTTGCGATAGCGCGGGGCTTGGGCGTCGCCGGCCGCGGCCCATTGGCTGTAGTAGTCGACCAGCGGGCGGGTCTGGTTCTGGTAGACCTGCAGGCGGGTGCGCACGGTGGCTTCTTCGTCGTCTTTGCGCTGGATCAAGTCTTCGCCGGTCACGTCGTCCTTGCCTTCAACCTTGGGCGGGTTGAACTTGACGTGGTAGGTGCGGCCCGACGCGGCGTGCACGCGGCGGCCGCTCATGCGCTCGATGATGGCTTCGTCCGGCACGTCGATTTCGAGCACCAGGTCGAGTTTGACGCCGGCGTTCTTCATCGCTTCAGCCTGCGGGATCGTGCGGGGAAAGCCGTCGAACAGAAAGCCGTTCGCGCAGTCGGGCTCGGCGATGCGTTCCTTCACGAGCCCGATGATGATGTCGTCGCTGACGAGCGCACCGGCGTCCATCACCTTCTTCGCGGCAATGCCCAGCGGGGTGCCGGCCTTGACGGCAGCGCGCAGCATGTCGCCGGTCGAAATCTGGGGAATGCCGTATTTCTGGCAAATGAAATTTGCCTGGGTTCCTTTCCCGGCGCCGGGTGCGCCCAACAGGATCATTCGCATGGTCGTTGTCTCAGTAAAGATGATTCTGTAGCGCCGTGTGGTGACGGCTGCCGTGCACGATGGGCGGCACTGTCCCGGCGCAGCGCGCGGGCAGGCCCGGCACTGCTTCAGGGCAGGATAGCATGGGCAATCATGCGTCTGGCTGACAAGCCGGGTACATCCCGGCGGGGTGTCAGCCGGGTGCGACGGACGGCCACAACGCGCGAACGCGGGCCAGGTCTTCGGCGGTGTCCACGCCGGCAGCCGGCGCGTGGGCTGCCACGTGCACGGCGATGCGTTCGCCGTGCCACAACACGCGCAGCTGCTCCAGCGATTCGAGTTGTTCGAGCGGCGCGGGCGGCAGCGTCGGAAAGCGGCGAAGGAAGCCGGCGCGGTAGGCGTACAGGCCGATGTGGCGCAAGGCTTGACCCGGCGGCAGCGTGGGGGCGCCCGGGCTGGACGCGTCGCGCCACCACGGCATCGGCGCGCGACTGAAATACAGCGCATGGCCAGCCGCATCGCAGACGACCTTCACCACGTTCGGATTGACGAAGTCGGCCTGCTCGGTCAGCGCATGGGCGGCAGTGGCCACCGCGCATTCGCGGCGTTCGGCAAGCAACTGGGCGCACGCGGTGACCAGCGCGGGGTCGATCAGCGGCTCGTCGCCTTGCACGTTCACCACCACGGCGTCGCCGTCGAGCCCCAATTGCTCGCAGGCCTCGGCCAGACGGTCGCTGCCGCTGACATGGTCCGGCGCTGTCAGCAACGCCTTCACGCCATGGGCTTCGCACGCCTGTACGGTCGCGGGGTCGTCGGCGGCGACCCATACCGCGTTGGCGCCGGCTCGCGCCGCGCGCTCGGCGACGCGCACGACCATCGGCTTGCCGCCGATATCGGCCAGGGGTTTGTTCGGCAGGCGAGTCGAGGCCAGGCGCGCCGGAATCAGGACAGTGAAGCCCATCACTCTTCTTCGGTTGCCAGGCGACGGGCTTCGCTTTCGAGCATCACCGGGATGCCGTCACGCACCGGAAAGGCCAGGCGGTCGGCTGCACACAGCAGCTCCAGCGGTCGCGAGGCTTCGTCGCGGCGCAGCTGCAGCGGCCCTTTGCAAACCGGGCATACCAGCATCTCGGTCAAGCGGTGGTCCATGGCTATCGTCGTGTTGAGAGAGGCGGGCGATCGACCCGCGAAGAAAGACGCTGTTGCAGCGCTTCGGTGAAATCCGGCGGAAGTGCAAAGTCTAGCGCCACGACCCAGACGCGGGTCGCACCGACCTGGTCCGGTCGCAGCTTGACGGCGTCCTTTTCGGTCACCAACACGTCCGTGGTGCTGACAGGCCAGGGCAGGGGGCTGAAGCTGGCATGGTCGGGCAGCGGCAGGCGCTCGATGGTCAGCCCCTGCTGCTCCAGCATGGCGAAGAAGCGTTCAGGGTCGCCCATGCCTGCAGCTGCCAGCAGTGGACGGCCTTGCAGCGCTGCCAGCGGTTGCGTTGCAGATGCATCGGTGCGCCACCAGGCGGCCAGGGGCAGGGCGCCGGACAGCCGTCGCTGGGCCACTGCGCCGGGCAGCGGCGTGCTGGGGCGGGACGCGTTGTACAGCACCAGCATCTGTGCCGGCAGTGGGTGGGGCAGGCGCTGGCGCAAAGGGCCTGCGGGCAGCGTCAGGCCGTTGCCGGCGCCGCGCCCATCGAACACCACCACCTCCACATCGCGCGGCAGGCGGTGATGCTGCAGCCCATCGTCCGACAGCACGATGTCGATGCCGGGGTGGCGAGTCAGCAGCGCTTGCGCGGCGGCCACCCGGTTGCGACCCACCACGACCGGCACGCCCGTGCGACGATAGATCAGCAGCGGCTCGTCGCCGACCTCGCCTGCGGTCGCGCCGCTCTGTATCTCGACGATGGCCTGTTCGTCGGCCCGCCCGTAGCCACGCGATACGACACCGGGCTGCCAGCCTTGCTGCCGCAGCCACTGGACCAGCGCGATGACTGTTGGCGTCTTGCCGGCCCCACCAAGCACCAGGTTGCCGACCACCAGGACGGGCCGGCCCAGCGTGGCTGGCGCGTGCCGCCGCTGCCACCAGCGGTGGCATGCGGCGAGGCCGGTGAACAACGCGGCGAGGGGCTGCAACAGCCGCATCGCCAGGCTGACTTCGGGACGCCACCATTGGGCCTGCAAGGCCGCGGCCCAGGCCGACGCACCACCCGGTCGGGTCTGGGGCGAAGGATTCATCACCACCGCGGGTTCGATGGCCCGCAGGCTTGCATCAAGGGCTGTTGCCCGCCGCGGCCGCCGAGCCTTGCGCGGCGAAGGTCACGCGGGGCAGGCCCGCGCGGCGTGCCGCATCGAGCACGTTGATCACCGATTGATGGGCCGCCGTGGCATCGGCCGAGATGATGAGAAACGGGTCCTGGCGTTGCTCTGCGGCCGCGCGCAGGGCCGCCGCCAGCAACTCGACGCTGCGGCCTTCGACGGCTGTCCGGTCGATCGAATAGCGGCCGTCCGCCGAGACGGCGACGATGATTTCCGATGGGCGATCGCGCGCCTGCTCGGCGTCGGCAGCCGGCAGCGTCAGCGACAACTCGGTGAACTTCGAGTAGGTCGTCGACAGCATCAGGAAGATCAGGATGACCAGCAGCACGTCGATGAACGGGATCAGGTTGATCTCCGGTTCGTCGTTGCGGTCGCCGCGAAAGTTCATCGTTTCGACCCCGAGCGGTCCATGCGCAACAGATGGTGCAGCACGCGCTCGGCGGCTTGCTCCATGTCGTGCAGATAGTCGTTGACGCGACCGCGGAAGTACCGGTGGCACATCAGCGCGGGGATCGCCACCATCAGGCCGAACGCGGTGTTGTACAGCGCCACCGAGATGCCGTGCGCCAGCTGCGCGGGGTTGCTGCCCGTGCCACCCGGCGACTGGGAGCCGAAGATCTCGATCATGCCGATCACCGTGCCCAGCAGGCCCAGCAGCGGGGCGGTCGAGGCAATGGTGGCCAGCGCGTTCAAGTAGCGCTCCAGTTGGTGGGCAGCGCTGCGGCCGGCGGCCTCGAAGCCGTCACGCAGCAGCGTTTCGCTGCAACGCGGGTCCTGGGCCACCAGGCGGATGCCGCCGGCGAGCAATGAACCCAGTGTCGAGTTGGCGGCGAGCTTGCTCAGCACGTCGCCCGAGGGCACGCCCTGGCGCAGCACTTGCAGCACCTCGTCGACCAGACCAGGCGGCGCCACTTGGGCGCGGCGCAGCGCGAAACCTCGTTCGATGACCAAGGCCAGAGCGGCCACGGAACACAGGATCAATGGCCAAATTGGCCAGCCGGCGGCTTGTATGATCGACAGCAAGAATGCCTCTGGCGCTCAGGCCCGAAACGAAAGACGGGCGATTATGAACTGATCGCCGGGTCTCACCAGCCGTCACACGTTTGTCATCTGTCCACAGCGCCTGTGGAAAACGCTGTGTGAAAACGGCGCGCAACCTTCACAAAGCGTGCAATGGTGCGGGTTTCCGTGCCGTTGCCCAAAAATAAGGCGCCGTGTCGCCAGTGAACAACCTGATGCAATCCAGTTCAGCGCCCGGCCCGCAGGTCTGGGGTGTAGCCGGCCTGCTGTTGGCCGTTTCCGACGCGCTCGCTGCCCGGTTTTCCGCCGTGGCGGTGCGCGGCGAGCTCTCTGGCTTCAGCCGCGCCAGCAGTGGCCATTGCTACTTCACCTTGAAGGACGCGTCCGGCGGCAATGCCGGCCTGCGCTGCGCGATGTTCCGGCGGGCGGCCATGATGCTGCCGTTCAACCCGCAAGACGGGCAGCAGGTCGAACTGCGCGGTCGCCTGGCGGTGTACGAAGCCCGCGGTGAGCTGCAGATGGTGGTCGAGGCCATGCAGCGTGTGGGTGTCGGCAACCTGTATGAAGAATTCCTGCGGCTGAAGGCCAAGCTCGAAGCCGAAGGGGTGTTCGACGCCGCGCGAAAGCGCCCGTTGCCGCCGTTCCCGCGCCGGCTGGTCGTTGTGACCTCGGCCAGCGGCGCCGCCATCCACGACGTTCTGACCACGCTGGCGCGCCGCGCGCCGCAAGTCGAGGTGCTGCTGGTGCCCACCTTGGTGCAAGGCGCGCAGGCGCCCGAGGCCATCGTGCGGGCGCTGGCCCAGGCGAATGCACAAGACGATGGTGAGCTCATCCTGCTGTGCCGCGGTGGCGGTTCGCTCGAAGACCTGTGGTCGTTCAACGACGAACGGGTCGTGCGCGCGGTGCGGGCGTCGCGCCTGCCGGTGATCGTCGGCGTCGGCCACGAGACGGACATCACGTTGGCCGACCTGGCCGCCGATCTGCGTGCGCCGACGCCGACGGCTGCTGCCGAACTGGCTGCGCCCGAGCGCGACGCACTGATGCAGGGCCTGGCGTTGCGCGCCGACATCCTGGCCCGACGGCTGCATCAGCGGCTCGACAGCGCCGCCCAGACGCTGGACACGTTGGCGTTGCGCCTGCATCGACCGGCGCAGCGCCTGCGGGTCGAGCAGGGCCGGCTGGGCACCTTGGCCCAGCGCCATCAGGCTGCGCTGGGCCGGGCGGTCGAGATGCAACGGCTGGCCCTGCAGCACCGCATGCAGCGCCTGCTGCAGGCCGCCCGGGGCACACAGGCACGCCGGCAAGACCGTTTGCAGGCGCAGGCCGCGCGCCTGGCCGCGCTGGACCCTCGCCGCGTGCTCGCCCGCGGCTATGCCTGGGTCGAAACGGACGACGGCCAGGCCATCGTTTCGGCCCATGCGCTGCTGCCGGGTCAGAGCCTTCGCGCGGTGTGGGCAGATGGCAGCGCAAACGCCCGGGTGACCGAAGTCCACGTCGATCCGGACCCGCAAAACCCCGATCAACCTTAGCGCCACGTTGGGCGTCGCGCGCTGCCTACAATGCCCGCGGCCCCCTGATTCACTGGCCGCGCGCCGCTCAACGTGGCGTGCCCACCTCGAAAGGAAAAAGCATGGAACACACCCTGCCGCCGCTGCCGTTCGGCCTCGACGACCTGGCTCCGCACATGAGCCGCGAGACGCTCGAATACCACCATGGCAAGCACCACAATGCTTATGTGGTGAACCTGAACAACCTGCAAAAGGGCACCGAGTTCGAAGGCCTGTCGCTCGAAGACATCGTCAAGAAGTCCAGCGGCGGCATCTACAACAACGCGGCGCAGATCTGGAACCACACGTTCTTCTGGAACTGCCTGAAGAAGGGCGGTGGCGGTGAGCCCAGCGGCGCGCTGGGCGCGGCCATCAATGCCAAGTGGGGCTCGTACGCGGCCTTCAAGGAAGCCTTCACCAAGAGCGCCGTCGGCAACTTCGGCTCGGGCTGGACCTGGCTGGTCAAGAAGGCCGATGGCTCGGTCGACATCGTCAACATGGGCGCCGCTGGCACCCCGCTGACCACCGGCGACAAGGCGCTGCTGACCGTCGACGTGTGGGAACACGCCTACTACATCGACTTCCGCAACCTGCGCCCGAAGTTTGTCGAGACCTTCCTGAACAACCTGGTCAACTGGTCGTTCGCCGAGAAGAACTTCGCCTGACCGTTGCGCGAGTCGCGCAATCCGCAAGAGCCGGCCACGCGCCGGCTTTTTCTTTTGTTACGCTCGCCGCACAACATGAGGGATCACCGAGGCGACAGATGCGAATCCTACTGGTGGAAGACGACCCCGCGCTCAGCCTGGGCGTGGCGCGCGGCCTGGAGCGTGAGGGCTGGCAGGTCGACGTGCTGCACGACGGCGAGCAGGCCATGACCGAAGGTGTGATGGGCCAGTACGACCTGGGCATTCTCGACCTCGGCCTGCCGCGGCGCGACGGCATGGAAGTGCTGCGCCATTGGCGTGCCAAAGGCATTCGCATGCCGGTGCTGCTGTTGACCGCTCGCGACGAGTTGAGCGACCGTGTGCAGGGGCTCGACGCCGGCGCCGACGACTACCTCGTCAAGCCCTTCGATCTGCCCGAGCTGCTGGCGCGGGTCCGCGCGTTGAAGCGCCGGGCACAAGGCCGCATCGATGAGGTGTTGCAGCTCGGCGGGTTGAAGCTCGACATCGCCCATCGCGAGTTGACGCACCAGGGCCAGCGCATTTCGCTGAGCCCGCGCGAATTGGCGCTGACCGAGCTGCTGATGCAAAAAGCCGGGCGCGTGGTGCCGAAAGACTCGATCGTCGCCCGCATGTCCAGCTGGGAAGCCGATTTCAGCGAGAACTCGGTCGAGGTCTACGTGCACCGCCTGCGCAAGCGCTTTGCCGACCTGGGCGTCGTGATCCGCACCGTGCGCGGCTTCGGCTACCTCATGGAGGCCGCCACACCCGGCGGCACCGCCGGCGGCGATGACCCGGCCTGACCCGTCTGCCCACGGGCCCAGCGTTCGCCGTGCATTGCTGCGGCCGTTGCTGTGGAGTTGGGGCATCGGCCTGCTGGCTGCCGTGATCGGCGCCTACTGGCTGGCCCGCACCAGCGCCAACCTGGCCTTCGACCGTGGCCTGCAAGACGAAGCCAGCGCGCTGGCCGCGAAGGTCACCTGGTCCGACCGCGGGCCGCTGCTGGACCTGTCGCGCCAGGCGATGGAGCTGGTGACCTGGGACCGCGACGACCGCAACGGTTTCCTGATGACCGACGTCGAAGGCAACCCGCTGGCTGGTGACGCGCATGTGCCGGTGCCTGCCCCGAAGCTGCGAAAAGCCAGCTTTTCACAGCCGCGGCTTTTCGATGCCGACTATGACGGCGAGCCGGTGCGGGGCGCCGTCTTCTCGATCAGCTCACCGATGCTGGACCGCTCCGTCTCGGTGATCGTCGTCGAGACCAAGAACAAGCGTGCGGTGCTGATGCGTGACCTGCAGCTGTCGATCGTGTTGCCGGCGCTCGCGCTCGGCGCGGTGACCTTCGCGATGATCGGCTGGGGCATCCGCCGCGGCTTGCAGCCGCTGCGCGACGTCGCCACTGATGTCGCCCTGCGCGACACGCAGGACTGGCGGCCGCTGCCGATGCAAAAAGTGCCGCGCGAAGCGGTGCCGCTGATCGAACGCATCAACAGCCTGCTGGCGGATGTCGAGCAGTCGATCCAGTTGCAGCGTCGCTTCGTGGCCGATGCCGCGCACCAGCTGCGCACCCCGGTGGCGGGCATCCGTGTGCTGGCGCAGAACCTCGCGCACGAACTGGCTGCGCACGCCGACGGCAGCCCTGCCGACGAGCGGGCCTGGCGCCCGTTGCTAGCCCAGCTGGAGCGCTCGACCGACCGGCTGTCGCGCCTGATCGGCCAGTTGCTGAGCCTGGCCCGCTCGGAGACGGCGCTGTCGGTCGATGGCGAACACCAGACGATGGACGTGGTGCCGCTGCTGCGCGAATCGGCCGAGCCATTGGTGCTGCAGGCCTTGCGGCAGGGCCGCCACATCGTGCTCGAAGCGCCGGACGAGCCGGTGCCGGCGCGCGCCCATCCGTTGTGGCTCGGCGAGGTGGTCAACAACCTGCTGGACAACGCGCTGCGCTACGGCGGCCCGAAGGTCACGCTGCGGGTTTCCCCGCGCCCTGACGGGGGCGCCGAGGTGGTGGTGGAAGACGACGGCCCCGGCGTGTCGCAGGCTCAGCTGCCCAATCTGTTCGAGCCGTTCTGGCGCGGCGAACGGGCCGATCTGCGCAACGACGGCGGCACCGGCCTGGGCCTGACGATTGCGCGCGAGGTGGTGCTGCGCCTGGGCGGGCAGATCGAGGCGCAATCCAGGCCCGATTTCGACGGCCTGCGCTTCACGATCCGCCTGGGCGAGTAAACGGAGCCCCCACGCTCCCTGCGGTCGCTGCCTTGCAGGCCGCGCCGAACCAGAGGCTCGGCCCTTCGCTAGGCACGAACAGTCCTCAGGACTGTTCATGTCCGAGCAAAGCCCCCCGAGGGGGCTCGCGCGGCGGACCGGCAGAGCCGGCTCCGCGCACGCCACTTGGAGGTGGGCGGCGCTTCGCGCGCCCAGGGGTAGATTCAGCGGAACAGCGGCCCGCTGATCTTCGCGCCGGCCTTCAGGCCGCGCTTGGCGAACCAGCCCACGTTCATCTCCAGCACATAGCGGACCGGCTTGGTCGAGCAGTGCGACTGGTCGCTCTGCGGTTTCATGTCTTCGATGTTGACGATGCTTCCGTCATCGGCCACGAAGGCGGCCGACAGCGGGATCAGCGTGTTGCGCATCCAGAAGCATTGGGTGGCCGGCTCCTCGAAGACGAAGATCATGCCCTCATGGGTGGCCATCTCCTTGCGGAACATCAGGCCGATCTGCCGTTGCTCGTTGGTCTTGGCCACCTGCGCGACGATGTTGTGCATGCCGGCATGCAGGGTCACGGTGGGCAGGTTCTGCGGCTGGCCGGCGTTCTGGGCGCCGGCCCCGGCGGCCAGGCAGGCGGCCAGCACCAGAGACGACACAGCGGTTCGAAACTTGATCAATGTCATGGGGCGGTTCCGTTCGGTCGGCAGATTATCGAACGCGGCCTGCTCCGCGCCGCCGACACGACCGGCAGCCCCCGGCCTACGGCCCCGTTCGACCGGGATGGCCCTTCAGTCGGCAAGGGTAGGCCTGCCCGCCTCGGGGTGGTCAGCAGACTGACAGGCAGCGTGAACTAGAATTTCAGGTTCCGAAAACCCCTTTCACAAACAGCGACGCGCGGAGCAAAGCGACATGTACCAGCACATCAAGGTGCCCGAGGGCGGACAGAAGATCACCGTGAATGCGGACTTCTCGCTCAACGTCCCGAACAACCCGATCATTCCGTACATCGAGGGTGACGGCACCGGTTTCGACATCACCCCGGTGATGATCAAGGTGGTGGACGCCGCGGTTGCCAAGGCCTACGGCGGCAAGAAGAAGATCCACTGGATGGAGATCTATGCCGGCGAGAAGTCGACCAAGGTCTACGGCCCCGACGTGTGGCTGCCCGAAGAATCGCTGGCCGCGCTGCGCGAGTACGTCGTCTCGATCAAGGGCCCGCTGACCACGCCGGTCGGTGGCGGCATCCGCTCGCTGAACGTCGCGCTGCGCCAGGAACTCGACCTGTATGTCTGCCTGCGCCCAGTGCAGTACTTCGCTGGCGTGCCTTCGCCGGTGAAAGAGCCGCACAAGATCGACATGGTGATCTTCCGCGAGAACTCGGAAGACATCTACGCAGGCGTCGA
>NZ_DASUNH010000052.1:0-123184 GCF_036277275.1 Ideonella sp.
TCCCGAAGGGTTGCCGCCAGAACAGCCGACCGCGGCGTTGCAAAGCCTCGCCGGGGCCGCACCCCGGCTTCGTTTTGCGCCTTGCGCTCGTCTGTTCTGGTGGCAACGCATCGGGGCTCCGTAGTGTTAACAGGCCCTAGCGTGGCGCGCCTGCCACATCGGCCAGGCGTTGCGCCAAGTCGTTGGCTTGCCGCGCTTCACGCGCTTCAACCATCACCCGCAACACCGGTTCGGTGCCCGAGGCGCGGATCAACACCCGGCCGGATTTGCCCAACTCGCCCTCGACCGCTTCAATTTCCCGCGCCAACGCCTTGTTGCCAGCCCAATCACTGCCATCGGCCAATCGCACATTGATCATCGTCTGCGGGAACAGCACCACCTCGCTGAGCAGTTCAGCCAAGCCGCGGCCGCTGTGCCGCACGGCTTGGAGCACCTGCAGCGCGCTGACGATGCCGTCGCCGGTGCTGTGCTTGTCCAATGCCAGCAAGTGGCCTGAGCTTTCGCCGCCCAGCACCCAGCCACGCCGACCCAGCTCTTCCAGCACGTAGCGGTCGCCGACCTTCGCGCGCACCAGCTCAATGCCCTGCGCGCCCAACGCCACTTCGACCGCCATGTTGGTCATCAGCGTGCCAACGACCCCCGGCACCGTCTCACCCAACGCGCGACGGTCCACCGCCATCAGATAGAGCAACTCGTCACCGTTGTACAGGCGGCCCGACGCATCCACCAACTGCAGACGGTCAGCGTCGCCATCCAGCGCCACGCCGTAGTCTGCCCCATGCTCCTTGACTGCGGCGATCAAGGCCTGAGGCGCCGTGGCGCCGAATCCGGCGTTGATGTTGGTGCCATTGGGTGCGCAGCCAATGCTGACGACCTCGGCACCCAGTTCATGGAAGACCGCCGGGGCCACTTGATAGGCGGCGCCGTGTGCCGCGTCCACCACCAGCTTCAGGCCTTTCAGCGTCATCTCGCCACTGACCGTGGACTTGCAAAATTCGACATAGCGACCTTGTGCATCGCTCAACCGGCGAGCCCGGCCCAGCCGCGCCGAGTCCACCCATTGCGGCGGCTCGCCGAGCGCACTTTCGACCGCGATCTCCCATGTGTCGGGCAGTTTTTCGCCCTTGGCGGAGAAGAACTTGATGCCGTTGTCGGGAAAGGCGTTGTGCGAGGCACTGATCACGACGCCCAGATCCAGCCGGAGCGCTCGGGTGAGGTAAGCCACGCCCGGCGTCGGCAGAGGCCCTGTCAGCAGCACATCCACGCCTGCGGAAGCAAACCCGGCCTCCAGCGCCGACTCCATCATGTAGCCGGAGATCCGGGTGTCCTTGCCGATCAGCACCGCCGGTGCACGTGGGCTGCCGCCCCGTTGCAGGCCCTGCTGCAGCACGCGCCCCACCGCGTGGCCCAGGCGCAGCGCGAAGTCGGGGGTAATCGGGTCTTGCCCCACCGTGCCCCGGATGCCGTCGGTGCCGAAGTACTGGCGTGTCATGTTGTTCTGCTCCTCTTGAGTTCTGATCAAAAAGCGGGGTCAACTGCGGCGCCAAGGCCCGCGGCGTTCCAGGCCTTCAGCGCGTCGACCGTGGCGGCCACGTCGTGCACACGAACGATGCGTGCCCCGCGCGCCACGGCTGCCAGGGCAGCGCCGACGCTGGCGGGCATGCGCTGGTCTACGGGACGACCGGTCAGCTGACCCAGCGTGCCCTTGCGCGACCAGCCCACCAGCAGCGGCCGACCCAAAGACAGCAACTGGGCTTGTTGCCTGAACAGTGCCAGGTTGTGTTCGAGCGCCTTGCCAAAGCCGTAGCCGGGATCGAGCACGATGCGCTCCGCCGCGATGCCGGCGTCCGTCGCCGCCTTCAGGCGCCGTGCCAGGAACCCGGCCACGTCGGCCAGCACGTCCTCATACTCAGGCGACTGCTGCATCGTCAATGGCTGGCCCTGCATGTGCATCAGGCACACGCCCGCGCGCGGATGCGCGGCGACCACCGACAGCGCGCCAGGCAGTTGCAGCGCGCGCACGTCGTTGACGATGTCGACACCGGCATCCAGCGCCGCGGCCATCACCTCGGCCTGGCTGGTGTCGACCGACACGGGCACGCCCAGGGTCACCGCGTGCCGGATCACCGGCAGCACCCGTTCGAGTTCGAGATGCGGGGGAGGAGGCAGGGAGCCGGGACGCGTGGACTCGCCGCCGATGTCCAGGATGTCAGCGCCTTCGGCCACGAGACGGTCGCAATGCGCGCACGCCTGGCTGGCCGCGGCGTGATGGCCCCCATCCGAGAAGGAGTCGGGCGTGGCGTTGACGATGCCCATCACCTGTGGGCGGGCAGCGAGGTCGATCGCGAATCGGGCGGTCTGCCAGGTCAGCGGCACGGTAAATCGAGAGTCGTCCGAAGAGGGCCGGAAGCACAACGGGGCCTTCAGGCCCCGTTGTCTAGGAAAGCAACCGTTTCAGCCGGGCATCAAGCCGCAGCCGGTGCACTGTCCGGGTTGACCGGCGGCGTGGGGCCTGCACCGGTCCGATTGGCGGACGGCGTCCAGTCCTTCGGCGGACGCGGCGGCTTGTCGTTCATGATGTCGTCGACCTGGTCGGCATCGATGGTTTCCCATTCGAGCAGCGCCGTTGCCATCGCGTGCATCTTGTCCGCGTGGTCTTCGATCAGCCTGCGGGCGATCCCGTACTGTTCGTCGATGATGCGACGAACCTCGGCGTCGACCTTGCGCATCGTCTCTTCCGACACATTGGTCGTCTTGGTCACCGAACGGCCGAGGAACACTTCACCTTCGTTCTCGGCATAGACCATCGGGCCCAGCGAGTCGGTCATGCCGTAGCGCATCACCATGTCGCGCGCGATCTGGGTGGCACGTTCGAAGTCGTTGCTGGCGCCGGTGGTCATCTGGCTCATGAACACTTCCTCGGCGATCCGGCCCCCGAACAGCATCGAGATCGTGCTCAGCATGCGGATCTTGTCAGTGCTGTAGCGGTCTTTCTCAGGAAGCGACACGGTCACGCCCAACGCACCGCCACGCGGGATGATGGTGACCTTGTGCACCGGGTCCAGCTTGGGCAGCAGGCGGCCGATCAGGGCGTGGCCGGCTTCGTGGTAGGCCGTGTTCTTGCGCTCTTCCTCGTCCATCACCATGGACTTGCGCTCGGTGCCCATGATGATCTTGTCCTTCGCGCGCTCGAAGTCGATCATCTCGACCACGCGGCCGTTGCGGCGAGCGGCAAACAGCGCCGCCTCATTGACCAGGTTGGCCAGGTCGGCACCCGAGAAGCCCGGGGTACCGCGCGCGATGATGTCGGCCTTGACGTCGCCGCCGACCGGCACCTTGCGCATGTGCACGTTCAGGATCTGCTCGCGGCCGCGGATGTCCGGCAGCGTCACGTAGACCTGGCGGTCGAAACGGCCCGGGCGCAGCAGTGCGGGGTCGAGGATGTCAGGCCGGTTGGTCGCCGCCATGACGATCACGCCGAGGTTGGTTTCGAAACCGTCCATCTCGACGAGCATCTGGTTCAGCGTCTGCTCGCGCTCGTCGTTGCCGCCGCCCAGACCGGCGCCACGGTGGCGACCGACCGCGTCGATTTCATCGACGAAGATGATGCAGGGCGCGCTTTTCTTGGCCTGCTCGAACATGTCGCGCACGCGGGCCGCGCCGACGCCGACGAACATTTCAACGAAATCGGAACCGGAGATCGAGAAGAACGGCACCTTGGCTTCGCCGGCGATGGCCTTTGCCAGCAGCGTCTTGCCGGTACCCGGGGGGCCGACCAGCAGCACACCGCGTGGGATGCGGCCACCCAGCTTCTGGAATTTCTGCGGATCCTTCAGGAAGTCGACCAGCTCCTTGACCTCTTCCTTGGCCTCGTCGCAACCGGCCACGTCAGCGAAGGTCGTGGTGTTGTTAGCCTCGTCCAGCATGCGGGCCTTGGATTTGCCGAAGCTGAAGGCGCCACCCTTGCCACCGCCTTGCATCTGACGCATGAAATAGATCCAGACGCCGATCAGCAGCAGCATCGGACCCCAGGACAGCAGCAACGTCTGCAGCAGCGAGGGCTCTTCGTCGGGCTTGCCGGAAACCTGCACGCCGAACTTCATCAGGTCGCCGACCATCCACAGGTCGCCAGGCGACGAGATCGTGAAAGGCTGACCGTCGTTCGGCGTGACCTTCAGCTGGCGGCCCTGCACTTCGACGCGCTTGACACGGCCTTGCTTCGCGTCTTCCATGAACTGGGTGTAGGTCACCTGTTCATTGGTGCGCGGTTTGTCGAACTGCTTGAAGACGGTGAACAGCACCAAAGCGATCACCAGCCAGACGGCGACCTTCGAAATCCACTGATTGTTCACCGCGGTTCCTTTGCGAGATCCAGGTTGGGCCTGCAGACGGACAACTCCACCTGCCACCCTGCGCATATAGGGTTGATTCTAGTCGACTCAATACCCTGCCATCCTGACAGAGCGGGCCCTCGGGCAAAGGCGCCAGAACCGTCCAAACGCCCGGGTTTTCGAGTCATCACCAGTGGTTCAGGGTCTTTTCAGACCGATTCCAACCAAAAAGGTTTCAGATGACCTGTCCCGCGACGCCTTGGGTTTGATGGGTTTGACGACGCGGAACTGCCGTTTGAACAGCTCTGCAAGCTGGCTGTAGCCACTGCCGTGGAACACCTTGGCCACCAGGGCGCCATCCGGCTTGAGGTGGCGGACGCTGAAATCGACCGCCAACTCGACCAGATGGGCGATGCGCGCCGAGTCCGCCGAGGCGATGCCTGAGAGGTTGGGAGCCATGTCAGACACCACCACGTCGACGGCCCGCCCGCCGAGCGCGGTCTCCAGCTGCTGCATCACTTCGTCTTCACGAAAGTCGCCCTGGATGAAGTTGACCCCGTCGACGGGCTCGAACTCCAGCAGGTCCAGCGCAATGATCGCGCCGTCGAGTTCGCCGGTCGCGGCGCCACCGACCCCGGCCGTCTTGGGCGCAAAACGCCGGCGCAGGTACTGGCTCCATGCACCGGGCGCGGCGCCGAGGTCTACGACAACCTGGCCGGGATGGATCAGCTTGAAGGTCTCGTCGATCTCCTTCAGCTTGTACGCGGCGCGCGCCCGGTAGCCCTCTTTCTGGGCCATCTTGACGTAGGGGTCGTTCATGTGGTCGTGCAACCACGCCTTGTTGACCTTCTTGCTTTTCGTTTTGATTTTCATATTGGGGTGACAACCGGCGCCGGCCGGTTGCGACGAAGGCTCATGTCGCGCAGCGACGTGAAGTCGCGCAAGCGACGGCCGTAGACATAATACGAGGATGCCTGCAATTACTCTGACACCCGCCGAACGCAAAGAACAGCGGGGCTTGGCCCATCACCTCGACCCTGTGGTGATGATCGGCGCCGAGGGCCTGACGCCCGCCATCGTGAAGGAAACCGACGCCGCCTTGAAGGCCCATGGCCTGATCAAGGTGCGCATGTTCTCGGACGATCGTGCCAACCGCGAAGCGACCCTGGCCCAGCTGGCCGACACGCTGAACGCCGCACCCGTGCAACACATCGGCAAGCTGCTGGTGCTGTGGCGGCCGCTGCCGGTCAAGGCCAAGGTCGAGAAGGAAGACCGCAAGCCCGGCCCCCGCACCGTGAAGATCGTCAGCTTTTCGAAGAGCGGCACCCACCGGCCAACGGTCAAGAAGGTCAAGGTCTTCGGCAACGAGCGGGTCGCCGCCGGCGGCCAGATCAAGCGCGCCAAGGTGCGCACCACCAGCGTCAAGAAGAAGGCCCAACAGGGTTGACCGGGTTGGCAGCTGCGCGCCAGGCCAGTGCCAGCACAGCCAGCGTCTTCACGCCAAACAGGCCCAGGCTCACCGCATGCAGCTGGCCGAAAGTCCAGCTGCCCTCGCCGGCCCGTGCCGCGGCCATCATCGGCTGCAGGCCGAAGTAGCCGGCCACGGTGCAGAACACGGCCCCCAGCGCCAGCAGCATCGAGCCAGACAGGCGAGACCCGCCTTGGGTTGAAGCGGCCGCCCCCCGTTCCAGCAGCAGCACCGCCACACCCAGGATCAGGCTCAGATAGGCTTCCTGCGCGAAGATGCGGCCGACGATCCGGCCAGCGTCCTGCGTCGCCAGCATGGCGAACGGCGCCGGTGTGGCGATGAGCGCAATGCACAGCAGCGCACCGGCCCACAGGCCTGGCAGCCCGCGCCGCGCACGCTCGGCCAGCGTCACTTGTAGCGCACCGCCACGATGTCGTAGGTCTTCACGCCGCCAGGGGCGCGCACCTCGGCCACATCGCCGGCTTCCTTGCCGATCATCGCGCGGGCGATCGGCGAGCTGATCGAAATCAGGCCCAGCTTCAGATCGGCTTCATCGTCGCCGACGATCTGGTAGGTCACCTTGGCGCCGGATTCCTCTTCCTCCAGCTCGACAGTGGCGCCAAAGACCACCCGGCCGCCTGCATCCAGCGAGGCGGGGTCGATGATCTGCGCGGCGGCGAGCTTGCTCTCGATTTCCAGGATGCGGCCTTCGATGAAGCCCTGCTTGTCCTTGGCGGCGTCGTACTCGGCGTTTTCGGACAGGTCGCCCTGCGCGCGCGCCTCGGCGATCGCCTGGATCACCGCATGGCGCTCGACGGTCTTCAGCCGCTGCAGTTCTTCCTTCAGCTTTTCGGCGCCGCGCGTGGTCAGAGGGATGGTGCTCACTGGAAATACCTTCGGTCAAGGCTCGCCGGTTCCGTCCTGAGGCGGGCCGGCAAAAGCCCCTGAAATTCGTGGGAAAAAGGAAAACGCGCCAACAGGCGCGCTTGGAGGGAAGTTTAGAGCAGATTGGGCGGGCCGCAAGCCCGCACCAACCCCGTGGGATCAGACCAACGCGGCGTGCAGCTCCTGCAGCGACAGCACGTTGGGATCGTCCTGGTGCTTCAACGCCTCGGTGGCGGCCTCACAACCGGCCATCGTCGTGTAGTAAGTCACCCGGTGAGCCAGTGCCGCGGTGCGGATGTAGCGCGAGTCGGCAATCGCCGTGCGCGTCTCGTCCACCGTCGTGAAGACGAGCTGGATCTCACCGGCCTTGATCATGTCGGCGATGTGCGGCCGGCCGTCCTTGACCTTGTTGACCAGCTTCACTGGCACGCCGGCCGCCGCAATGGCCGCCGCCGTGCCCTTGGTGGCGACCACGCTGTAGCCCAGATCAACCAGGTCACCGGCCACCTTGACGGCGCGGTCCTTGTCGTTGTTCTTGACCGTGATCACAACCGTGCCCTTGGCCGGCAGGCGCGAGCCGGCGCCGAGCTGGCTCTTCAGCATCGCTTCGCCAAAGCTGTAGGCCACGCCCATCACCTCGCCGGTCGAGCGCATCTCCGGGCCGAGGATCGGGTCGACCCCCGGAAACTTGTTGAACGGGAACACCGCTTCCTTCACGCTGAAGTAGGGCGGGATGACCTCGCGCGGCGCCTTGCCGTCCTTGCCACGCTGGTCGGCCAATTTCTGGCCGGCCATGCAACGCGCAGCGATCTTGGCCAGCGGCTGGCCCGTGGCCTTCGAGACAAAGGGCACGGTGCGTGATGCGCGCGGGTTCACTTCCAGCACATAGACGATGGCTTCGTCGCCCTCGCCCTGGATCGCGAACTGCACGTTCATCAGGCCGACCACCTTCAGCGCGCGCGCCATCAGCGCAGTCTGGCGGCGCAGCTCGTCCTGCAATGCCGGGGACAGCGAGTACGGCGGCAACGAACAGGCCGAATCACCCGAGTGCACGCCCGCCTGCTCGATGTGCTCCATGATGCCGCCGATCATCACGTCGCGGCCATCGCTGATGCAGTCGACATCGACCTCGATGGCGTCGTCGAGGAAGCGGTCCAGCAGCACCGGCGACTTCTCCGACACACGAACGGCCTCGCGCATGTAGCGCTCGAGATCTTTGTCGTCCTGCACGATTTCCATGGCACGGCCGCCCAACACGTAGCTCGGGCGAACGACCAGCGGGTATCCGATCTCGTGTGCCATCGCCATCGCGCCCTCTTCGGTGCGCGCGGTGCGGTTGGGAGGCTGCTTCAGGCCCAACTCGTGCAACAGCTTCTGGAAGCGCTCGCGGTCCTCGGCCACGTCGATCGAATCGGGGCTGGTGCCGATGATCGGCACGCCGGCGCGTTCAAGGTCCAACGCCAGCTTCAGCGGCGTCTGGCCGCCATACTGCACGATCACGCCAACCGGTTTTTCCTTGTCGACGATCTCCAGCACGTCTTCGAGCGTCACCGGCTCGAAGTACAGACGGTCGGAGGTGTCGTAGTCGGTTGACACGGTTTCCGGGTTGCAGTTGACCATGATGGTCTCATACCCGTCTTCGCGCATCGCCAGCGCCGCGTGCACGCAGCAGTAGTCGAACTCGATGCCCTGGCCGATGCGGTTCGGGCCACCGCCCAGCACCATGATCTTCTTCTTGTCGGTCGGCTGCGCCTCGCACTCTTCGTCGTAGGTCGAGTACAGGTAGGCCGTTTGCGTTGCGAATTCCGCAGCGCACGTGTCCACGCGCTTGTAGACCGGGCGCACCCCGAGTGCATGGCGCTTGGCGCGCACCTCGTGCTGGTTTGTACCCAGCAGCTTGGCCAGACGCTTGTCAGAGAAGCCCTTGCGCTTCAGGAAGAACAACTCGTCCTTCGACAGGCTCTCCACCGCGCGGCCGGCCAGCGCCTTCTCGGTCGAGACGATCTGTTCGATCTGGGCCAGGAACCACGGATCGATCGCCGTCTCGGCAAAGATCTCCTCGAGCGTCATGCCGATGCGGAAGGCATCAGCCACGAACAGGATGCGCTCCGGGCCGGCTTCGCCGATCTCCTGGATGATGTCTTCGCGGTCGGTCGAACGCTCGGTCAACCCGTCGATGCCGGTCTCCAGGCCACGCAGCGCCTTCTGGAAACTTTCCTGGAAGCTGCGGCCCATCGCCATGACTTCACCCACCGACTTCATCTGCGTCGTCAGGTGCGAATCGGCGGCCGGGAACTTCTCGAACGCGAAGCGAGGGATCTTGGTCACCACGTAGTCGATCGACGGCTCGAACGACGCCGGGGTCGCACCACCAGTGATGTCGTTGCGCAGCTCATCGAGGGTGTAGCCCACCGCCAGCTTCGCCGCCACCTTGGCGATCGGGAAGCCCGTGGCCTTGGAAGCCAGCGCCGACGAACGCGACACGCGCGGGTTCATCTCGATCACGATCATCCGGCCCGTGTCCGGGTTGATCGAAAACTGCACGTTCGAGCCGCCGGTGTCGACGCCGATCTCGCGCAGGATCGCGATCGACGCATTGCGCAGCAGCTGGTATTCCTTGTCGGTCAGGGTCTGGGCCGGGGCCACGGTGATCGAGTCGCCGGTGTGGATGCCCATCGGATCCAGGTTCTCGATCGAGCAGACGATGATGCAGTTGTCCGCCTTGTCGCGGACGACCTCCATCTCGTACTCTTTCCAGCCGATCAGCGATTCTTCGATCAGCAGCTCGTTGGTCGGCGACAGGTCCAGCCCGCGCTTGCAGATCTCTTCGAATTCTTCGGGGTTGTAGGCGATGCCGCCGCCGGTGCCGCCGAGCGTGAAGCTGGGGCGGATGACCATCGGGAAGCCCGAGCCGCCGACATCGGCCTGGATGCTCTTCTGCACAACCCAGGCTTCGTCCATCGTGTGCGCGATGCCGGACTTGGCCGAGCCGAGGCCGATCTTCGTCATCGCGTCCTTGAACTTCAGGCGGTCTTCGGCCTTCTCGATCGCGTGCTCGTTGGCGCCGATCATCTCGACGCCGTACTTGGCCAGCACGCCGTGCTTGTGCAGGTCGAGCGCGCAGTTCAGCGCGGTCTGGCCGCCCATCGTCGGCAGGATCGCGTCGGGGCGCTCTTTCGCGATGATCTTTTCGACCACCGGCCAGGTGATCGGCTCGATGTAGGTCACATCGGCCGTGTCCGGATCGGTCATGATGGTCGCCGGGTTCGAATTGACCAGGATGACCTTGTAGCCCTCTTCACGCAGCGCCTTGCAGGCCTGCGCGCCGGAGTAGTCGAACTCACACGCCTGGCCGATGATGATCGGGCCGGCGCCGATGATGAGGATGCTTTGGATGTCGGTGCGCTTGGGCATTCAAGACTCCCGACGGGCCGCCCATAGGGAGGCTTGCGCGCCCTCGGGGGGCAGCGAACGAATGTGAGCGTGGGGGTGGATCATTCTTTCTCCGCCTTCTTCTCGGTCATCAGCGCTGTGAATCGGTCGAACAGGTAGTTGATGTCGTGCGGGCCGGGCGAGGCTTCCGGGTGGCCCTGGAAGCAGAAGGCCGGCTTGTCGGTGCGGGCCAGGCCCTGCAGCGTGCCGTCGAACAGGCTCACGTGCGTTGCGCGCAAGTTCGCCGGCAGCGTCTTCTCGTCGACCGCGAAGCCGTGGTTCTGGCTGGTGATCGAGACGCGGCCCGAGTCCAGGTCCTTCACCGGGTGGTTCGCCCCGTGGTGACCGAACTTCATCTTGAAGGTCTTCGCACCCGAGGCCAACGCCATGATTTGGTGGCCCAGGCAGATGCCGAAAATCGGGATACCGGTATCGATCAACTCGCGCACCGCCTTGATCGCGTAGTCGCAAGGCTCGGGGTCGCCCGGACCGTTGGACAGGAAAATGCCATCAGGGTGGTGCTTCAGCACCTCCGCGGCCGGTGTCTGCGCGGGCACCACCGTCACCTTGCACCCACGCTCGGCCAGCATGCGCAGGATGTTGCGCTTGACGCCGAAGTCGTACGCCACCACGTGGAATTTCGGGTCGACCAGGCTGCCGTAGCCGGGCGTGCCGTCCTCACGCGCCAGCTTCCACTCGGTTTCGACCCACGGATACGTCGCTTCGGCGCTGACGACCTTGGCCAGATCTTGCCCAGCCATGCTGGGTGCGGCCTTGGCGCGCGACACAGCGTCCGCGACGTCGGCGTCGGTGACCCGATGGCCTTCGGCAAACGTTGCAATGCAGCCGTTCTGCGCACCAGTCGTGCGCAGCACTCGGGTCAGGCGTCGGGTGTCGATGTCGGCAATGGCCACCGTACCCTGCGCACGCAGGTAGTCAGAAAGCGTTTGCGACTGGCGGAAGTTGGAAACGCGGACCGGCAGGTCCTTGATGATCAGGCCGGCGGCATGGACTTTGGACGCCTCGACATCCTCGGCGTTGACCCCGTAGTTGCCGATGTGCGGATACGTCAGCGTGACGATCTGCCGGCAGTAGCTAGGGTCGGTGAGGATTTCCTGGTAGCCGGTGAGCGCGGTGTTGAACACCACTTCACCGACCGTCTGACCGGCTGCGCCGATCGAGGTGCCGGAAAAGACCGAGCCGTCTGCGAGAGCCAGGATGGCGGGCGCCACAACGGGCACCAGGGATTCGGACACCTGGGAAGACGGAAGCGGCAACAATGGAAACTCCGGTGTTCGCGCACCCAGCCCGGGCCCACTACCGCCTTGAAAATCGAAGGCTCGGGCAGGACTCGAGAGGAAACCGTGAGGGGGAGTTTCGCTGGGCGGCTGTGTTTTCGGGTAAACCCGCTAAGTATAGCCTGAGCCGATCCTGCGGCCAAGCCCGCCCGCCAGCTTCCGCCACCTGTTCCTGCTCAGCCGGGGAAGCGCGGAACTAGAATCGTCACTTACCGGTCTGATCAATGCGCTTCGGCGCAAGTGCAACCAACGGAGGTTCCATGAACGAAAGCCTGCAAACCTACACCGGCGCGGCCGGATCGGGCTCGCTGGCCGCGCAACGCAACAGCGTGCTGCGCAACACCTACTGGCTGCTGGCCCTGTCGATGCTGCCCACGGTGCTCGGCGCCTGGGTCGGCGTTTCCACTGGCATCGTCGCCGGAATGAGCCCCGTCGTGGGGTTGGTGGTGTTCCTGGCCGGCGCGTTCGGCTTCATGTTCGCGATCGAGAAAACCAAACACTCGGCCGCTGGCGTCGGCGTGCTGCTGGCCTTCACCTTCTTCATGGGCCTGATGCTCTCGCGGCTGCTGGCCGTGGTGCTGGGCTTCAAGAACGGCAGCGCACTGGTGATGACCGCATTCGGCGGCACCGCAGGGGTCTTCCTCGTGATGGCGACGCTGGCCTCGGTGATCAAGCGCGACCTGTCGGGCATGGGCAAGTTCCTGTTCGTCGGCGCGCTGGTGATCATGGTCGCCGGCATCATCAACGTGTTCGTGCAGTCCAGCGCCGCTTTCATGGCCATGTCGGTGCTGTGCATCGGCCTGTTCTCGGCGTACATGGTGTATGACCTGAAGCGCGTGATCGACGGTGGCGAAACCAACTACATCAGCGCCACGCTGGCCCTGTACCTGGACATCTACAACGTGTTCCAGAGCATGCTGGCGCTGCTGGGCATCTTCGGCGGCGACAACGACTGACG
This sequence comes from Ideonella sp., assembly GCF_036277275.1. GTDB lineage: Bacteria > Pseudomonadota > Gammaproteobacteria > Burkholderiales > Burkholderiaceae_C > Ideonella. The sequence goes on from NZ_DASUNH010000052.1 coordinate 12,373, forward strand.
AAGCGACGGCACGGCCACCGTGCGTGTCGATCCAGGGGCCCGCGTGGCCCCTTTTTCTTGGCGGCTCGACGGCACAATGAGCGCCCCTGTGCCTTTCGCCGAATCATTTCACGATGAACGACTTGGACTGGAACCAGCCTCTGACTGCGTTGCCGGAGCGCTGCGAGGTGCTCGTGGTCGGTGCCGGCCCCGCCGGCAGCGCTTGCGCCCGCTTGCTGGCACAGGCCGGCCACGATGTGGTGCTCGTGGATGCCCAAGCCTTCCCGCGTGACAAGGTCTGTGGTGACGGGTTGGTACCGGACACGCACGCCGCGTTGCGCCGGCTCGGCGTCTATGAGCGGGTGATGGCACAGGCGCACCGCGTGAAGGCAGTGCAATGCGTGGCGCCCGGTGGCAGCCACGTCGACGTGCCCGGCGAACTGGCAGTGCTGCCGCGACGCGAGCTTGACGCGCTGCTGTGCGCCGCGGCCGTCGAGGCGGGCGCGTGCATGGTGGCACCGGCGCGCTTCATCGCTCCGTTGCACGACGAGAGCGGCCGCGTGATCGGTGCTCGCCTGGGCCATGCCGGTGCAACTCGCGAGGTCCAATGCCGCTGGCTCGTGCTGGCGACAGGCGCGACACCAGCCGCGCTGCTGGCGACCGACCTGTGCGAGCGGCGCACGCCCAGCGCCATGGCGTTGCGCATCTACGTGCGTCATCCGGGAATGGCCGGCGAAGTCCCGAACCTGCGCTTCATCTGGCATCGGCGCCTCAGCGGGGGCTACGGCTGGATCTTCCCTGCCCCCGGTGGCATGTTCAACGTTGGTGTCGGCCTGCTGGACAGCCATGCCTCGGCGGACAACGGCTCGCCGCGCAAGTCACGCAACCTGCGCGAGCTGTTCGACGATTTCCTCGCGGTGGATCCGCCGGCCGCGCGCTTGATGCGTGAAGGTGAAGCGATTGGCGAGCTGAAAGGTGCACCGCTGCGCTGCGATCTGCAAGGCGCGAAGTGGTCCGCCCCTGGCGTGCTGGTCACCGGTGAAGCCGCCGGCGCGACTTACGCCTTCACTGGCGAGGGCATCGGCAAGGCACTGGAAACCGGCATCGCAGCCGCCGAGAGCCTGTTGACGCGGGCCGACAGCGACGCCCTGGTTGTCGCCGACTACCAAAAGCGCCTGGACGGGCTGCGCCCTCGCTTCGAGATGTACCGCAAGGCCGCCAGCTTCAACCGCTACCCGCTCCTGGTCAGCCTGGTGGTCTGGCGAGCCCGGCACAGCAAACGCATGGTCGCCCGGCTGTCCGACATCCTGAATGAACGCCGAATGCCGGGCAGCCTGCTGTCGTGGCGGGGCTTCAAGAGCATGATGTTCGGATAGCAGGTTCGGCCCCCACGGCCCCGCCGGGGCCGAGGCCTGCAAGGCCGCGCCAAGCCAGAGGCTTGGCCCTTCGCCAGGCACGAACAGTCCTCAGGACTGTTCATGTCCGGGCGAAGCCCCGAGATTGGCTGCGGCATCACATCGCTTGCGCGATATGAGCCTACGCCGAAGCATCGCGGTCAAAGACCGCAATGCTTTCGACGTGGGCGGTGTGGGGGAACATGTTGACGGCGCCGGCGGCAGTGCAACGGTAGCCGGCAACGTGGACCAGCAGGCCCGCGTCGCGCGCCAGTGTGGCGGGGTTGCAGCTGACGTAGACGATGCGTTTCGGCGGCTGCCAATCGGTGCGCGGCGATTCGGCCAGGTCGGCCACGGCCTTGGCGAGTGCAAAGGCGCCTTCGCGCGGTGGATCGACCAGCCATTTGTCGGCACGACCAAAGGCCACAAGGTCATCCGGCGTCAGCTCGAAAAGGTTTCGGGCAGCGAAGCTGGTCTTGGCGGCCAGGCCATTGCGAGCAGCGTTCTGCCGTGAGCGCTCGACCAGCACCTCGCTGCCTTCGATCCCCAGCACCTCGTGCGCCTGGGTGGCCAGCGGCAGCGTGAAGTTGCCCAGGCCACAAAACCAGTCGATCACGCGCTCGTCGGGCTGCACCTGCAGCAGGCGCAGCGCCCGGCCGACGAGCACGGTGTTGATCTGGTGGTTCACCTGCGTGAAGTCGGTCGGCTTGAACGGCATCGTCAGGCCGAATTCAGGCAGCGTATAGGCCAGCTCCGGACCGCCGCCGTCGAGCAGGTGGACGGTGTCAGGCCCCTTCGGTTGCAGCCACCACTGCACGCCATGGTTGGCCGCGAACTCGCGCAGGCGCGTCAGGTCGTTGATCGACAGTGGCTCCAGGTGGCGCAGCACCAGGGCGGTCACGGCATCGCTGCCTGCCAGCTCGATTTGCGGCAGGCGGTCGCGCCCATCCATCGAGCCGATCAGTTCACGCAGCGGCAGCAGCATGTCGCTGACCTTGCGCGGCAGCACGTGGCATTCGCTCATGTCGGCCACGTAGCGTGACTTGCGTTCATGGAAGCCGACCAGCACCGTGCCCTTCTTGGCCACATAGCGCACCGACAGCCGCGCCCGCAGCCGGTAGCCCCAGGTCGGGCCCTCGATCGGCCGCAGCATGCGCTCGGACTTCACCTTGCCGAGGTGGGCCAAGTTGTCTTCCAGCACGCGTTGCTTGATCGCCACCTGCGCGCCAGCGTGCAGGTGCTGCATCTTGCAGCCACCGCAGGCGCCGGCATGCAAGCCGAAGTGCGGGCAAGCCGGGCGCACGCGCTGCGAGCTTTCGCGGCGCATCTCACGCATCGTCGCCTGCTCCCACTGGTTCTTACGGCGGCCGACATCGACTTGCACCTGCTCGCCGGGCAAGGCGCCCTCGATGAAGACGACCTTGCCTTCGCTGTTGTGGGCCACGCCCTGGGCTTCGATGTCGAGCGATTCGACGCTCAGCCACTCGTCTGGTTGGGTCATGAAAATCTCGTGCGTGCTGCGCAAAGGCGGACGCCGCCCGAAGGCGGCGTCATGAAGCCGAAGCAGCGTTGGAGGTTACTCAGCGGGCGGGTAACAGCTTCGCAGGGTCGACGGGTTTGCCTTGGCGGCGGACTTCGAAATGCAGCCCCACCCGTTCCGCGTCCGACGAGCCCATTTCGGCGATCTTCTGGCCCTTGCGCACGACCTGGTCTTCCTTGACCAGCAAGGTCTGGTTGTGAGCATAGGCAGTGAGGTACGTGGCGTTGTGCTTCACGATGACGAGGTTGCCGTAGCCGCGCAGGCCCGAACCGGCATAGACCACCCGGCCATCGGCCGCGGCATAGACCGGATCGCCCGCTTTGCCGGTGATCGCCAGGCCCTTGTTGCGCGATTCATCGAATGGCGTCGCCACCGGCCCTGCCGCGGGCCAGGCCCATTGCACGTCGTCGTCGTTGTCCTTGGCAGGAACGGCCGGGGCAACACCCGAGGCAGCCGGTACCGTCCCGGAAACCGCAGGCGCCGGCGGCTTGGTGCTGCCATCCAGCGGCTTGGTCTCGATCTTCGGCGCCGTCACCGGTTTCGTGCTGACCGCGGTTTCGCCGGCCGGCGGCATCACGCGCAACACCTGGCCCACTTCGATCACGTTCGGGTTGTCCATGCCGTTCCAGCGCGCGATGTCGCGCCAGGCCTGGCCCGATTCGAGCGCAATGCGCATCAGCGTGTCGCCCGGCTTCACCGTGTAGGTGGGCGAGCGCGTATCGGCTGGCGCACTGGCAGGAGCCGAGGCGGGTTTGGCCGCGTCTGGCGCCGAGGCCGGCTTGGCGGCCGCGGTCGGGGCCGTGGACCGCACTTCAACCGGAGCCTGGTTGCGCGGGGACGCGCAGCCGGCCAGTAGCAACACAGCGCCAGCGGCAAAGACGCCGAGCGATCGTGTTGTCCAACGCCCTTTTTTGGTGCTCATCGGGTAGTGGGATCCCTGTGCTGTTGTCGAGGTCAATGGGTGCCGGATTTTAAGGGGACGAACTGCACCACCTCGCCGAGGCGGCGGTGCAGGCCATCGGGTGTGCGATCGACGATTACCAGCACCTGGCCCCGGCCATCGGCCGAGCGGGCCGGCGCCACCAGCCGGCCGCCGACCGCGAGCTGGTCCAGCCAGGCGTTGGGCAGTTCATCGCCCCCCGCGGCGGCAATGATGCTGTCGTACGGCGCGTTGGGCGGATGGCCACGCATGCCGTCACCATAGACCAGGCGACAGCGCGGCACCTGCAGACGGTGCAGATGGCGTGCCGCAAGTTCGTGCAAGGCTTTCAGGCGCTCGACTGAAATGACCTGGGTCGACAACTGCGCCAGCACGGCCGCCTGGTAGCCACAGCCGGTACCGATCTCGAGCACACGGCCGAGCTGACCACGAGAGCGGGCGTTCTCGCCCAGGTACAACCATTCGATCATGCGCGCGACAACCGAGGGCTTGGAGATCGTCTGCGACAGGCCGATCGGCAGGCTGGTGTCTTCATAAGCCTGTACCGCCAGCGCCGAATCGACGAACTCGTGCCGCAGCACCTGGCCCATGGCCTGCAACAGCGGCTCGCAGCGCACGCCATCGGCCCGCAGCCGCTGGACCATGCGTTGCCTCACCGGTGCACTGTCCAGCCCCAGGCCACGTGGCGCCACGGTGCGGGCCGCATCCAGCGCCGCTTCCTGCAGCAGGCGTTGTGGGCGCAGCACCGCAGGCGCCTGCGGGGCGCTGACGGAATTTCGGTTGTTGAGTGTGGCAGGAAAGCGCGCCGGCCGCGAAGGCACGGGCTTCTTGTCGCTCATGCCTGACCCAGCCGGGCCCGCCAGTCAGGCAGCGCAGCATGGTCGGTGAGATCCACTTGCAGCGGCGTGATCGACACCCGACCGTTGGCCACGGCGTGGAAATCCGTGCCTTCACCCGCTTCGCGTGCGTCGCCGGCCGGGCCGATCCAGTAGATCGGCTCGCCGCGTGGGCTGATCTGGCGGATCACCGGTTCACTCGCATGGCGCCGGCCCAGGCGGGTGGTGACCCACGGCAGCTGGTCGGCATCCGGCCGGTTCGGGATGTTCACGTTCAGCAGCCAGGGCTTTTGCGCAGGTGGCCGCTGAATGACCGATTCGAGCACCGCCTCGACGACCCTTCGCGCAACGCGGGCCGCCGCGTCGAGGTGCGTCCAGCCCTTCTCGGCCTGCGAGAAGGCAATCGCGGGGATGCCGAACAGATAACCCTCCATCGCCGCCGCCACGGTGCCCGAGTAGAGCGTGTCATCGCCCATGTTGGCTCCCTGGTTGATCCCCGAGAGCACCAGGTCGGGCTTGTGCGGCAACAGGCCCGTCAGCGCCACGTGGACGCTGTCGGACGGGGTACCGTTGACAAAGCGAAAACCCTGGACCGGCTCGCCGCGCGCTTCGTGCACCGTCAAGGGCCGCGTCAGGCTGAGCGCGTTGGAGGTTCCGCTGGCGTTTTGCTCGGGCGCGATGACGTCGATCTCGCCCAGGCCCTGACAAGCCTGGACCAACGCCGCAATGCCCGGCGCGAGGTAACCATCGTCGTTGGCGATGAGGATGCGCATGCGACCGATTGTAGGCAGGCGCAACAGCCGGTCACTGGAAATCGCCCCAACCGGCTCGCTTCACCGTCGCGCAGGCGACGAGCAAACAACGATCGCGTGCCTATGATCATGGCCCATCGGAACACCCTGGAGCCCGCATGCACGCCTGGCTTTGCGAAACCACCACCGGCCCGGCCGACCTCGTCTGGCGCGAGATGCCCACGCCCGACCCCGCGGCCGACGAAGTGCGCGTGGCCATCCACGCCGCCAGCATCAACTTCCCCGATCTGCTCACCGTCGAAGGCAAGTACCAGGTTCGGCCACCACTGCCGTTCGTCCCGGGGTCGGAGTTCGCCGGCAGGGTCGACGCAGTGGGCTCGGCCGTCAATCACCTGAAGGTCGGCGACCCGGTGGCCGCCATCGGCACCTCGGGTGGTTTTGGTACCCATGCCTGCATCAAGGCCATGCAAGCCATCCCGCTGCCACCAGGTTTCGCGCTGGAAGACGCCGCGGCCTTTGCCTTCACGTACGGCACGTCGCACCATGCACTGCTCGACCGCGGCCAGCTCAAAGCCGGCGAAACCGTGCTGGTGCTGGGCGCGGCCGGCGGCGTTGGCACGGCGGCCGTGCAGATCGCCAAGGCCGCGGGTGCGAGGGTCATTGCCGGCGCCTCCACCGATGAGAAATGCGAAGCTTGCCGCGGCATCGGCGCCGACGAGACGATCAACTACAGCCGCGATAGCCTTCGCGACGCGCTGAAGGCACTGACCGGCGGCCGCGGCCCGGACATCATCTACGACCCCGTCGGCGGCGACCTGGCCGAACCGGCGTTCCGCTCGATCGCCTGGCGCGGCCGCTACCTCGTGGTCGGCTTCGCAGCCGGTGGCATCCCCGCCCTGCCCTTCAACCTGTCACTGCTGAAAGGCGCATCGATCATCGGCGTGTTCTGGGGCGACTTCGTTCGCCGGGAGCCCGCCGCCAACGCCCGCGCGCTGGGCGAGCTTGCCCGCTGGTACGCCGAGGGCAAGATCAAGCCGCTGATCGACACCTTGCTTCCGATGAGCGAGCTGCCCACTGCTTACCGCCGCATGGCAGAGCGTGCCATCAAGGGCAAACTGGTGTTGGTCAACCGCTGATCCAGATCGCGATGGACTCCTGAGCCTTTCCCCCTAAGAATAGGGAGAGGGAAGGGCCCGAGCACGTCCCCCAAAAGGGGGCTCGGTCCCCCCTCGGCACACTGCTAGCATGCCGCCCGACGCTAGGTTGTAAAGGGAGCGCGTAATGACCGTGAAGGTGCTGATCCTCGAAGACAACCCGGTGGCCCGCGATTTTCTATCGCGTGTGCTGCGGGAAAGCTTCAGCGATCCGATTTCGATCACCGAGGCCGGGGACCTCGAAACCGCACGCGAGCAGATCGCGCTGACGGGCCCGCATGGCCTGCACGGCGCTGACCCGTTCAAGCTGATGCTGGTCGATCTGGAACTGCCCGATGGCAATGGCCTGGAGCTGCTGGCCGAGCTGACACAGTACCCTGCCACGAAAGTGGTGACGACGCTGTATTCAGACGACGACCACCTCTTCCCGGCGCTGCAATGCGGCGCAGACGGCTATCTGCTGAAGGAAGACCGCTTCGACGTGCTGGTCGAAGAGCTGCGCAAGATCGTGCTCGGCCAGCCGCCGTTGTCACCGGCCATTGCGCGCCGGCTGCTGACGCACTTCCGCCATGGCACGGCCGCCGATTCGGCAGCGCCGGCGCCGGTCAGCAGCTTCTCCAGCGGCGCACCTGCGACGGGTGGTGGTCAAAAGCCGGTGCCGATCGAAAAGCCGGTCGACCTGCCGCACCTGACGCCACGCGAAATCGAGGTCTTGACGTACCTGAGCAAGGGTTTCACGATCAAGGAGATCGCCAACCTGATGGGCATCAAGTGGTTCACCGTCAACGATCACATCAAGTCGATCTACCGCAAGCTCAACGTTTCGAGCCGCGCCGAAGCGGCGGTCCTGGCCAGCAAGCAGGGCCTGGTCTGAGCCCCGTCCGGCGGCCCGAAAGGGGCCGCCCCCCGTTCCAAGCGGTGGGCGGCTCATGACGTCCACCACCGCCGCGGACGACACGCCCGACTCCAGCCTGCCCAACGGCGACAGCGGCTGGCCCCACACCACCGATTCGCGTTTCAGCGAACCCAGCAGCTTCGGCGGCACCGCCGCCGCTGCGATGGCAGGCGGCACGCCACGCATCGGCTGGCGCCGTCAGGCCTTGCTGCTGGCTGCGGTCGTCGCCTGTCTGACCGTCTTCCTGCTGGCGCGGGTGATGGCCAACAACCCGCACGTGGCCGCCGATTGGCGTGTCACCCACGACGGGGGGCTGGAGCTGGTCTACACCAACCTGCCGGGTTTGAAGGAGCAGGTCGGTCGCGAACTGGTCGGCATCGAAACGGCGCCCGGCTCGGCGGTGGGCTTCGATGCACTGGCGCTGACGCACTCGGCGCGCTGGCTCGCCGACGACACGCTGCGCGAGCGGCTGATCAAGACCCGGCTGACGGTGGCACGGGCGGTCGAGGCCGGCCACGTGGTGCTGGTGTTCAGCGACGGGCACCGCGTCGACGTGGTGCCGCGGCCCCGCGGCTATGCGGGGCTGGGTGCGATGTTCTGGCTGCTGAGCGCCTTTGCGATGGTGCTGTTCCTGGTCGGCTGGATCGTGCCGCTGGTCCAGCCCCAATTGCGCAACCTGCTCTATGCGCTGATGGCCTTGTCGCAGGCGGGCCAGTTGCTTTTGGCGGCCATCGGCTCGGTGCCGGGCCTCACGCTGCCCAGTTCACTGGTGCTGCGCGAGCACTCGCTGCTGACGCTGCTGGACTTGGCCACCGGCGCCGCGATCCTGCACGCCACCGCGTTGCATCCGTACCGCAGCCGGTGGCGCGCCTTGCCCGTGCTGCTCAGTTGGGGCGCCACGCTGGGCTTCGCCGTCTATGCGGTGCTGGGGCAACAGCCGCACCATTGGTGGACAGCCCAGGCGCTGCTGATCGGCGACGGCTTGTTGTGCATCGTCTTCCTGGCATGGCCCAGTGGGCCGCAGCCGCACCCGTTTGCCGTGGTGATGCGGCGCTTCGCCGCGGTCACGGTGGGCGCGCTGGTCCTGCTGACGCTGGCGGTGGCGCTGGTGCCCCACATGCCGCCGGACGTGCAACCCCTGGCGGCCGTCGGGCCGGTCATCTGGAGCGTGTTCTTCGCTTCGGTGATCCTGATGGTGCCGTTCATCTCGCGCTCGCAGAACGTGATGCGCGAGTTCGCGATGCTGGCGGGCGTCAGCACCGTCGCCACCTCGGTCGACTTGCTGTTCGTCGCAGTCTTCTCGTTCAGCCAGTTCGCCTCGCTCACGCTCTCGCTGTTCCTTGCGCTCGGCGCTTACGCTGCGGTCCGCCAGTGGCTGGTCAACCAGATGATGGGCGCTCGAACGCTGACCACCGAGCGCATGTTCGAGCACCTCTACCGCATCGCGCGCGAGGTCGAGGCCAAACCCGAGCGCGCGGCCGACCGCATGGCCGATCTGCTGCGTCACGTGTTCGAGCCACTCGAAACCTCTCGCACCGGTGGCCAAGGCCGGCAGAGCCGCGTTGTCGCGAATGGCGCCGTGCTGCTGGTGCCCGTGCCCAACCTGACGCAAGGCCCGATGCTCGACGGCCAGATCGCCCTGCGCTTCGCGGAGCGCGGCAAACGGCTGTTCACGCCCGAAGACGCGCGCCTGGCCGACCGCATCGTCGAACAGCTGATGCGCGCGCTGGCGCACGACCGCGCGGTCGAGCGCGGCCGCAGCGAAGAGCGGGTACGCATCGCACAAGACCTGCACGACGACATCGGCGCGCGCCTGCTGACGCTGATGTACAAGGCGCCGAGCAAAGAGATGGAGGACTACGTCCGCCACACGCTGCAAGACCTGAAGACGCTGACCCGCGGCCTGGCCGCGTCAACCCATTCGCTTGCGCTGGCCGCGGCCGAGTGGAAGACCGACATCACGGCGCGTCTGGAAGCCGTCCGCTGCGAGTTGGAGTGGAGCGCCAGCTTCGACGAGGACCTGACGCTGACGATCATCCAGTGGTCGTCGCTGACCCGCATCATGCGCGAACTGATCAGCAACATCATCGCCCACTCGAAGGCGACCAAGGTGCTGATCGAGATGCGGCTGCACGAAGGCCTGTTCACGGTGACGATCAGCGACGACGGCGTGGGCCGCACGCCGGCCAAGTGGTCCCATGGCCTGGGCCTGGGCGGCATCCGCAAGCGGGTCAAGCTGATGGGCGGCTCGGTCTCGTGGCGAGAGCGCGAGCCCAAGGGCATCGTCTGCCTGGTCAGCGTGCCGAACCTGGACGGGGTTGGCGCCGGCGCAGCCAAGGGCTGACGCGGTAGCGTTCGCCGCGGTAGAAGCGATCCAGCTGGTCGATCAGTTCGACCACCGCGGCGCCGTCCCAACGCGCCAGCCACTCGAAAGGCCCGGCCGGGTAGTTCACCCCCAGCTTCATTGCCAGGTCGGCGCCTTCGGCGTTGCAGACGCCCTGCTGCACTGCATCGGCCGCCTCGTTGATCAGCATCGCCACGGTGCGCGCCACGGCCAGGCCCGGCGCGTCGTCCAGTTGCTGCGGTTGTACGCCGGCACAGGCCAGCAGCGCGGCGGCCTGGTCCAACCAGGCCGTGTGGGCAGACGCCGCGCCGGCATACGCCAGCGAGGCGCCCGTTGGCAACTCGGCAATCGGCAGGTCGAACACCACCATCTCGGCGCAGGCTTCGTCGGCCGCCCGCTGGGTGGCGCTGCGGCCATCGGTCAGCGCGAGGCGGCGGCCTTCGGACTCGATGCCCATCCATTCGGACCCCATCACCTGCTCCACCGCCACACCGGCCGCCGACAGGGCATCACGCCAACGTTGGCCGAACGCGGCCATTGCCGGTCCGCCCTGCCCGGCCCCGTGCCAACGCACGCTGGCGGGCAAGCCCCCCTGGCGCGGCGCGGGCAAGGCCGGCGCGGCCACGCCTTCGCCATAGGCAAAGAAGCCGCGGTCCGACTTGCGGCCGAGCAGGCCGCCATCGACCATCTCGCGCTGCACCAGCGAAGGCTGGAAGCGCTTGTCGTAGAAATTCGCCTGGTAGACCGATTCGGTGACCGAGAAATTGGTGTCGTGACCGATCAGGTCCATCAGCTCACACGGGCCCATGCGAAAGCCCGCACCGCGCAAGCACGCATCCAGCACGGCCGGCTCGGCCGCACGCTCCAGCAGCAGCGCCAGTGTCTCGGCATAGTACGGCCGCGCGATGCGGTTGACGATGAAGCCTGGCGTCGAGCGGGTGTGCACCGCCGTCTTGCCCCAACTGCTGGCGAGCTTGAAGACGCGCTCGGCGACCGCCGGGTCGGTCTGCAGGCCCGACACCACCTCGACCAGCTTCATCAGCGGCACCGGGTTGAAGAAGTGCATGCCGACCACGCGGCCCGGCGCTTGCAGGCCGTTGGCCAACGCGGTGATCGAAATCGACGAAGTGTTCGACGCCAGCACCGCGTCACGCGAGAGGCAGGCCTCGAGCTGGCGCAGCAGCGCACGCTTGGCTTCGAGGTTTTCGACGATGGCTTCGACCACCATGCCCGCGTCGCCGGCATCTTCGAGCTTTGCCACCGGCGAGATGCGCGCCAACGTGGCATCGGCCGCGTCGCCAGTCAGCTTGCCCTTGGCGACCAGGCCCTGCAGCGTCTGGCCCAACTTGTCACGGGCAGCCGCTGCCGCGCCTTCGCGGGCGTCAAACAACATGACACGGTGCCCGGCCTGCGCGGCCACTTGCGCGATGCCCGCGCCCATGATGCCCGCGCCGACCACCAGGACGGACGGAAGCTGCGATTGGTTCATGATTAAAGTTCTCCTGGGCGAAGCATACCGCTGGCAGGGTATGCACTATATTGCCTGATCATTGTCTGAGGCTGTAATCTAGGACCTTCTTAAGCACAATGATGCATCTCCGATCGCCCGGTGCTTGCCCTAGCGGCGGTGTTGGGCGGCTGCGAATACCCTCGGTCGACAACCAACGGAGACTTTCATGACCTTGCGCCGCACGCTTCTCGCCACCGCCTGTCTGGCCACCAGTGCCCTGATCGCAGGCCCTGCCGCGGCCCAGTCAGGGCCCAAGCTGAAGGTGGGCCTGATGCTGCCGTACACCGGCACTTATGCCGCACTCGGCACCGCGATCGAGAACGGCTTTCGCCTGTACGTGAGCGAACAGGGCGGCAAGCTGGGTGGCCGCGAAGTCGAGTTCTTCAAGGTCGACGACGAAAGCGACCCGGCCAAGGCCACCGACAACGTCAACAAGCTGGTCAAGCGCGACCAAGTCGACGTTCTGGTCGGCACGGTGCATTCGGGCGTCGCGATGGCGATGGCCAAGGTCGCCAAGGAAAGCAACACGCTGCTGGTCGTGCCCAACGCCGGCGCCGACGCAGTGACCGGCCCGCTGTGCGCCCCGAACATCGTGCGCAGTTCGTTCTCGAACTGGCAACCCGGCTACGCCATGGGCGAGGTCGTGGCCAAGAAGGGCCACAAGAAGGTCGTGACCATCACCTGGAAGTACGCGGCCGGCGACGAATCGGTCAAAGGCTTCAAGGAAGCCTTCGAGAAAAGCGGCGGCCAGGTGGTGAAAGACCTGTCGGTGCCCTTCCCTAACGTCGAATTTCAGGCGCTGCTGACGGAGATTGCAGCCACCAAGCCCGATGCGGTGTTCACCTTCTTTGCAGGCGCTGGCGCAGTGAAGTTTGTCAAGGACTACGCCGCCGCCGGTCTGAAGAAGAGCATCCCGCTGTATGGCTCGGGCTTCCTGACCGACGGCACGCTCGAGGCGCAAGGTGCCGATGCCGACGGCATCCTGACCGCCCTGCACTACGGCGACAGCCTGAACACGCCTCGCGACAACGCCTTCCGCCTGGCCTACGCCAAGGCCTACAAGCTGCAGCCCGACGTCTATGCCGTGCAGGGTTACGACGCCGGCCAGATCCTCGGCATGGGCCTCGCCGCCGTGAAGGGTGATGTCAACAAGAAGGCCGAGTTCGCCGCCGCGGTGCAAAAGGCCAAGATCGACAGCCCACGCGGGCCCTTCACGATCAGCAAGGCCGGCAACCCGGTGCAAGACTTCTACCTGCGCCAGGTCTCGGGCAAGGAGAACAAGGTCATCGGGGTGGCGTCAAAAGCCCTCGCGGATCCCGCCCGGGGCTGCAAACTTTGACCTCCCAAGACGCCTTTGGCGTCGCCCCCCCAAGGGGGAGCGATCGGCTTGGGGCGGCCCTGCGCCGATCCAGCTGACGGCGAGGCCGCCTGATCACGCACCCATGGACCTCGCCACCTTCCTAGTCCAATGCCTGAACGCGCTGCAGTACGGGCTGCTGCTGTTCCTGGTGGCCTCGGGGCTGACGCTGATCTTCGGGATCATGGGCGTCATCAACCTGGCGCACGGCAGCTTCTACATGATCGGGGCCTACATGGCCTACGCGTTGGCGCCGGCCGTGGCCGCCACGCTCGGCGGCGGCTTCTTCTCGACGCTCGCCGTCGGGCTGGTGCTCGCGGTGCTGCTGGGCTACGTGCTCGAGTGGGCCTTCTTCAGCTTTCTCTACGAGCGCGAGCACCTGCAGCAGGTGCTGATGACCTACGGGCTGATCCTGGTCTTCGAGGAGCTGCGCTCGATCCTCGTCGGTGACGACGTGCACAGCGTCGCGCCGCCCGAATGGCTCTCGGGCAGCATCGCATTGGGCGAACTGATGAGCTACCCGGTCTACCGCCTGTTCATCTCGGCCGTGTGCCTGCTGCTCGCATTGGGCATGTACGTCGTCTTCGCGAAGACGCGGCTGGGCATGATGATCCGCGCCGGCGCCAGCAACCGCGAGATGGTGCAGTCGCTTGGCGTCGACATCAAGTTCCTGTACCGCGTGGTGTTCGCCGCCGGCGTCGCGATCGCGGTGTTGGCGGGCATGGTGGCCGCGCCGGTGTCGTCGGTCTACCCCGGCATGGGCAACCAGGTGCTGATCATCTGCTTCGTCGTCGTCGTGATCGGCGGCATCGGTTCGATCCGCGGTGCGCTGCTCGCAGCCTTGCTGATCGGTCTGGTCGATACCTTCGGCAAGGTCGTCTTCCCGCAGGCGGCCGGCGTGCTGGTTTATGTGCTGATGGCGCTGATCCTGCTGTGGAAGCCCGACGGGCTGTTCAAGGCATGAACGGCATGCAACTCGGCAAGCACGCATTCGTTGCCGCCGCCGTGCTCGGGCTGGCGCTGTTGCCGTTGTTGACCGGCAGCTTCGGCGTCGACCTCGTCACCAAGATCATGATCTTTGCGATCCTGGCGCTAAGCCTGGAGCTGCTGGTCGGCATGACGGGGCTCGTGTGCTTTGGCCAGTCGGCGCTGTTCGGGCTGGCCGGCTACGCCGCGGTGAAACTGTCGCCGGAGTCCGACTCGGCCTCGCTCTGGTGGTTGCTGCCGGCGTGCATGGCCGTGTCGGGTGGGTATGCGTTGTTCATGGGTGCGCTGTCGCTGCGCACCAAGGGCGTCTACTTCATCATGGTCACGTTGGCCTTCGCGCAGATGGCCTACTACGTGGTACACGACACGCCATTGGGCGGCGGCACCGACGGCATCTACCTGTACTTCAAACCCACGCTCGCGATCGGTGGCTGGACGATCGCCGACCTCGACAAACCGCTGCCCTTCTACTACCTGGTGCTGCTGTGCCTGCTCGGCGTGTTCGCCAAGCTCGCGCTGCTGGCCCGCTCGCGCTTTGGTCGCGCGCTGGCCGGCATCCACGCCAACGAGCAGCGCATGCGCGCGGCCGGTTTCTCGACCTATCCCTACAAGCTGGCAGCCTTCGTTGTCTCGGGTTGCATCGCGGGCCTGGCCGGTTTTCTCTTCGCGGTGAAAGACGGCTTCGTGAACCCGGAGCTGCTGTCGTGGCACTTGTCGGGCTCGGTGCTGATCATGATCATCCTCGGTGGCCTGGGCCACTTGCGGGGCGCGGTGCTGGGCGCGTTTGCGTTCACGCTGCTGCAGGAGCTGTTTCAAAGCGAGGCCGTGTTCGGTCCTTTCGCCAAGCACTGGCACCTGGGCCTGGGCGTCACCATCATCGCTTGCGTCGCCCTGCTGCCGAACGGGCTGATCGGCCTGCCGGCGCTGGTGCGGCAGCGTCTCTTCGGTGACAGTAAATGAGCGAGACGCTGCTGCGCTGTGAAGGCCTGACGCGCCGCTGGGGCGGTCTGGTCGCGGTGGACGGTGTGTCGCTCGACTTTGCACTGGGCCAGGTGCATGCGGTGATCGGCACCAACGGCGCCGGCAAGTCGACGCTGATCAACATGCTGTCGGGCGAGATCCCGCCCTCGGCCGGCACGGTGGCGTTGATGGGTGAAGACGTGACCGGGTGGACCCAGCCTCGCCGCGCCCGGGCGGGCCTGGGCCGCAGCTACCAGCGCAACACGATCTTCCCGAGCTTCAGCGTGCTGGAGAACTGCCGCCTCGCCGCGCAAGCCACGTACCAGCGTCCCTGGGCTTGGTGGCAAGCCGCGGCGCGTTGCGAGCGCAGTCTCGCCGCCGCACGCGAGGCCAGCCAACGCGCCGGCCTGAACGACGTGCTCGATCGCCCGGCCGGCTTGCTCTCGCACGGCCAGAAGCGCCAGCTCGAAATCGCGATGTGCCTGGCCACGTCTCCCAAGGTGCTGCTGCTTGACGAGCCGCTCGCAGGCATGGGCGCCGAAGAGACCGAACGCATGCTGACCTTGCTGAGCGAGCTGCGCGCCGGCCACGCAACGCTGCTGGTCGAGCACGACATGGACGCGGTGTTTCGCATCGCCGACTGGATCACCGTGATGGTCAACGGCGCGGTCATCGCCTCTGCTTCGCCGCAGGCGATCCGCAGCGACCCCGCCGTGCAGGCTGCATACCTCGGCGGGCATTGAAATGGACGTTTGCTTCGCGTCTGCGTCCGTCCAGCCGCCCCCATTGCACGTGCCATTCGCGTGTCGCGAAGGGCGGCACCCGGCAGGGGCTCATGGTTCCGCGGTCGGCGCCTCGCGCCGACTTCGCTGCGATGCTCGGGCTGCGGTCGCGCGCAGAACTCGCTTCGTTCGCTTCGCTCACTGCGCTCAAACAACTGCGCGAGTCAGTCTACGAAGCGCGCTGCGCGCGCCGACCGCAGCCCTGCGCTTCTCGCCGCTGCACAAATCGCCCCCACCGGGTCCCCCCCTTCGCGAAGGCAACGGTCGGTGGCCGCGGCAGGTGCTCGGCTTCATGGCGACGGAGCAACCGCCGACGCTGGCGCTCGCGGCGGGTGATGTCCGATGGGGCGATTTCGGCAGCGCCGAAGCGCACAGCGTTCGTGGCAGCGAGCGAAGCGAGCCTCGTGAACTGACTCGCTGGCGATTGTTTGAACGAAGCGAACGCAGTGTGCGCAGTGAGTTCGACAGCGGCCATGAACGCGAGCACTGCAGGGAACCCTTGCCAAAGGCAAGGGCGCGAACGCATGAGCCTCAGCGGGCATCACCCGCCGCGACACACCCACCTTCGTACGAATCAAGGCGAGGCCGCTGACATATGGGCACCCCGATCGTCGAAGCCACCGGCATCCACGCCTGGTATGGCTCCAGCCATGTGCTGCACGGTGTCGACATCGCCGTCAACGCTGGCGAGACCGTGGGCCTGCTGGGCCGCAACGGCATGGGCAAGTCGACGCTGATCCGCACGCTGCTGGGCCATGTGAAGCAGCGCGAGGGTCGCATCGCCGTGCGCGGACAAGACTTGTCACGCGCCATGCCGCACGAGGTGGCGCGCGCCGGCATCGGCTACGTGCCCGAGGGCCGCGGTGTGTTCCCTAACCTGAGCGTGCGCGAAAACCTGGTGATGGCGGCTCGCCCGAGCCGCGACGGCCGGCGGGATTGGACGCTCGAACGTGTGCTCGACACCTTTCCCCGCTTGGCCGAACGCTTGACGAACCAAGGCAGCCAACTCTCGGGTGGCGAGCAGCAGATGTTGTCGATTGGCCGCGTGCTGATGACGCACCCCGATCTGGTCATCCTCGACGAAGCCACCGAAGGCCTGGCACCGCTGATCGTGGCCGAGATCTGGCGAGTCATCGGCCAGATCCGCGCCAGCGGCATTGCCACGCTGATCGTCGATCGCGACTACCGCAAGGTGGCCGCGCAGGCCGACCGTCTGGTCGTGCTGCAAAAAGGCCAGGTCGTGCTGGCCGGCGAAGCCTCGGCGCTTGCCGGCAGCGACGCGCTGGCCGCCTGTCTCGGAGTCTGACCATGAGCCTGATCCAACCCTTCGGCGACCCCGGCGCCTTGGCCCCCGCCCGCGTACTGCGCGAAGACCTGGGCGGTGGTGCCTTTATGCTTCGCAGCGCCGAAGCCTTGCAACCCTTTGCGCGCTGCATTGGCGACTGGCTGGAGCATTGGGCCCGCACGACACCCGACGCGCCGTTCCTGGCCGAACGCGAGGGGGGATCCGCTTGGCGGCAAGTCAGCTACGCACAGGCACGCCACCATGTCGGCCGCATCGGGCAGGGCCTGCTCGACCTCAACCTGCCGATGGGCAAGCCGGTGGTCGTGCTGTCGGACAACGCCGTCGACCACGCGTTGCTGGCACTGGCCGCGATGCATGTGGGCCGGCCCGTTTGCACCGTCTCCAGCGCCTACTGCCGGTTGACCAAGGACTACGCCAAGATCCACGCCATCCTCGACGCATTGGACCCGGCCATGGTCTACGCCGCCGAACCGAGCGTCTATGGCCCGCCGATCGCCAGCTGGGCCACGCGCGGATCGCGGCCCATTGCCTTCAGCCGCGGTGCGGCGGAGCTGCCCGGTGCGTTGGACTTCTCGCAGCTGATGAGCGTGAGCGAAACACCGGCCGTGATGCAGGCCTTTGCCGCCATCACCCCCGAAACGCACGCCAAATACCTGCTGACGAGTGGGTCGACCGGCACGCCCAAGGTTGTCATCAACAGCCACCGCATGCTCTGCGCCAACCAGCAGCAGATGACGCAGGTCTGGCCCTTCCTGGTCCGGCACCCGCTGCGCCTGTTGGACTGGCTGCCCTGGAGCCACACCTTCGGCGCGAACCACAACTTCAACATGGTGCTGGCCCACGGCGGCAGCCTGCATGTGGACGAGGGCCGGCCGATGCCAGGGCTGGTCGAGAAGACGGTCGCCAACCTGCGTGAGGTGCGGCCGAACTTCTACTTCAACGTGCCACGCGGCTTCGACATGCTGCTGCCGTTCCTCGAAGCGGACGAAGGCTTCGCGCGCAGCTTCTTCGAGCCGCTGGAAGGCCTGTTCTACGCCGGCGCCGCGCTGCCGCAGAGCCTGTGGCGACGCATCGAGACAGTGGCCGGCCGCGTACGCGAACGGCCGATCTGGTTCACCTCGTCGTGGGGCGCGACCGAAACCGCACCG
Source organism: Ideonella sp. (assembly GCF_036277275.1). Lineage (GTDB taxonomy): Bacteria > Pseudomonadota > Gammaproteobacteria > Burkholderiales > Burkholderiaceae_C > Ideonella. The sequence continues at coordinate 30,257 of NZ_DASUNH010000052.1, forward strand.
GCCGTGACCAGCGTGCACTGGGCGATCGACCGCGCCGGCTGCATCGGCGCGCCGCTGCCTGGCGCCGAGCTGAAGTTCGTGCCGAGTGGCGACAAGCTCGAGATGCGGGTGCGCGGGCCCAACGTCTTTCCCGGCTACCGCGATGCGCCTGAACTGACGGCGAAGGCCTTCGACGAAGACGGCTACTACCTGATCGGTGACGCCGGCTGCCTGGTGGACCTCGACGAACCGGGCCACGGCGTGGCATTCGACGGCCGTGTGGCCGAAGACTTCAAGCTGATGAGCGGCACCTGGGTCTCGGTGGGCACGCTGCGCGTGCGCGCGGTGGCCGCGCTGTCGCCGTTGGCCGCGGATGTGGTGATCACCGGCCACGACCGCGAAGAGGTCGGTCTGCTGGTCTTTCCCAGCCCGGCCGCGAAGGCGATGGACGCGCCGCAGCGCGCCGACAAGGTCGTCGCTGCACTGCGCGCGCTACGGGCCGAAGGCGGCGGCTCGTCCCAGGCACCGACCCGGGCGTTGCTGCTGGCCGAGCCGCCGAACGCCGACGCCGGCGAGATCACCGACAAGGGCTACGTCAACCAGCGTGCGGTGCTGGCGCGCCGCGCCGACCAGGTGCTGGCGCTGCACAGTGACCGGCCCTCCATCGAAGTCATCCGCATCTGATGAGCAAGACGCACATCCACCGCGTCGACGTGCATTTCGGCGATTGCGACCCCGCCGGCATCGTCTTCTTCCCGAACTTCTCGCGCTGGATGGACCAGGCCTCGCTGGCCTTCTTCATGGCCTGCGGCGTGCCGCCCTGGCGCGAACTGGAGCTGGCGCGCGGCATCGTCGGCACGCCCTTGCTCGAGATCAACACCCGCTTCCTGAAGCCCGCCACCTACGGCCAGACGCTCGAAGTGCACACCCATGTCGAAGAGTGGCGCGCCAAGGTGCTGATCCAGCACCACCGCATCCTGCGCGACGACGAGTTGCTGTGCGAAGGCCGCGAGACGCGTGCCTTCGTCGTGCGCGTGCCGGGCAGCTACAAGCTGAAGTCGATCCCGATCCCCGAGGACATCAAGGCCCTGTGCAGCTGAGCGTGCAACGGAGCGGGCAATGTGCCCCGAGGCCCCGCTTGCCGGTTGTCGGCGAGCCGAAAGCGAAGCAGGCTGGAATCAGCCCAGCATCGGATGCGGCAACGATGGCGCGGGCAATCCTCCCTCCTGTCGCGCCGGTCGCGCTGCCTCTCGCCCCGCCTGCAGTGCCTGCATGAAGCCCGGCACGGTGGCCGCGGGTCGCTCGCCCAGGCCTCGCACCACGCACACGCCGTCGGCGCCGCAGGTGGCAGCGGCTTCGGCCTGATCGGGCGCCAGGATGCCGCCAATCGCCACCACCGGGTGATCGGCCATGCGGCACCACCAGCGCAGGTTGTCCAGCCCTTGTGAGCGCCACGGCATGCGCTTGGTCAGCGTGGGCCACACGGGGCCGCAGGCGATGTAGCGCGGCGCCAGCGCCCGCGCCCGCGCCAGCTCCCACAGGCTGTGCGAGCTGACGCCGAGCGCCACGCCACTGGCGGCCAGGGCGGCGCGCCCCGAATCACCGAGTGCCATCAAATCTTCCTGGCCCAGGTGAACGCCTGGCGCGCCGAGCTCGATTGCCAATGCCCAGTGGTCGTTGATGAACAGTTGTGCGCCAACGGCACGGCAGGCCTGCAAGGCCGTCCGGATCTCGTCGCGCAATGACGCTGCCTCGGCCGCGCCCGCCTTGATGCGCAACTGCACCGAGCGCACGCCTGCCGCCAGCACTTGCTGCACACGGGCAGCGCTGTCGACGATCGCGTACAGGCCCAGCGACTCACAGGTGGTCTCGCGTGGTGGTGCAAAGCCCGTTGCCTCGCCCCACGACAGCACCGGCATCAGCGATGGGTCGTCGCCGAATCCAATGCCCGCGCGCACCGGGCCCGCGCCCTGCCCCGCCGCACTGCCGCGCCGCAAGGCGTGCAGCGTGGCCATCTTGGCCAGCACCACCGCGTCGGCCGCGACATGGCCGAGCGCCATCGCCGCGGCAGCACTGCTGGCAAAGGTGCAGCCGGTGCCATGGTGGTGGATCGTGTCGATGCGCGGCGCGGCCAGCCAGCCCGCGGCCTGTGGCGTGTCCAGCCAGTCGAGCACGCGGCCGTCGACGGCGGCACTGTCACCGCCGGTGATCACTGCGGCCTGTGCGCCGCGTGCTCGAAGCGCTCGCGCCAGTGCCGGTGCGGCCGCCGCCTCGCCCACGCTGCCAGGCAGCTCGCCGAGCAGCAGCGCAGCCTCGCGCCGGTTCGGCGTCAGCAGCGTCGCGCGTGGCAGCAGCTCATCGCGGTACGCGGCCAACAAGGCCGCGTCGACGAAGCCGCGACCAGTGCTGGCGCCGAGCACCGGGTCGACCACCAGCGGGATGTCCCCATGCTCGGCGCGCAAGCGGTCCACCCAACGCAGCAACACCTGCAGGTTGTCGACGCTGCCCAGCATGCCGCACTTGATGGCGCGCGGCGGCATGTCCGCCGCCAATGTCGCGAGCTGCGCGTCGAGCCAGCCGGGCGGCACCGGCTGCACCTGGGTCACGGCCACGCTGTTCTGCGCCGTGACGGCAGCCACCACCGGACACAGGTGGGTGCCCAGCGCCTCTGCCGCGCGCTGATCGGCGGCCAGGCCGGCGCCGCCGCCGGAGTCGGTGCCGGCAATGCTCCAGACGATCGGAAGGGTCATGGCGTGGGCTCTCGCGTGCCAGGCACCGCCACACGGGGTGCGGATCCCGGTGCCGGGGCTCGGCGGATGAAATGGATCAGGCGGCCGGCAGCGCGTGTGCCTGGGCCTCGACGGTGCTGCGCGCCGCCTGCGGGGCAGTGGGGCGTGCCGGCAGGGCCAGCGGCGCCACGCAGACCTGATTGCGGCCAGCGTTCTTGGCGGTGTAGAGCGCCGCATCGGCGTTCTTGAAGGCGTGGTCCAGCGACTGGCCGGGCAACACCTCGCACACACCCAGCGACATGGTCACCGGCACCGTCACGCCACCGTGCTGGCAGGCGATCTGCTCGACGCTGGCCCGCATGCGCTCGCTCAGCTCCAGCGCGCCATCGCCATCGGTCATCGGCAGCAGCATCACGAACTCTTCGCCACCCCAACGCCCGATCAGGTCGCCGGTGCGGGCCTGGTGGCGCATCAGGCCGGCCACATGCTGGATCACGCGGTCGCCGGTGTCGTGTCCGTGCTGATCGTTGACCCGCTTGAAGTGGTCGATGTCGGCCAGCACCAGCACCAGCGGCGTGTGGTGCCGCCGCGCACGGTCGATCTCGGCATGCGCCATCTGCAGGAATTGCCGGCGGTTCCACAGGCCCGACAGCGTGTCGGTGGTGGCCAGGTCGTAGAGCCGGCCCTCGGCCTCGTGAACACGTTGCGTGTAGTAGCGCGCGGTGTAGGCGAACATCACGAAAACGACCGTGATGCTGAGCCAGCGCAGCGCCATCAGCGGCCCCGGCGCCAGCGGGTAGACCACCGGCACGGCCTGGGTCAGCGCATCCAGGCCCAGGTAGACCGCCAGCACGAAACCCATCGCGGCGATCGCGTGCCGCGGCGAGCGGCTGACCGCCACCGCCGGCAGGAAGACCAGCAGGAAGTAGTGCGTGCCGCTGTCCCAGCCCAACAGCACGGTGCAGGCACCGGCATGGCCGAGCACCTCGGTCCACATCAGCGCCACGGCGGGCAAGTTGCGCCGCTTCCCGAGCAGCACATAGGCCGCGGCGTACATGCTGGCGCTGAGCAGGTTGACCAGCGCCATCACTGGCATGCCGAGCGCAAAGAAGGCCAGCAAATAGACCATGTCCACGCAGCCGGCGAACACCGCGATGCGCCGCAGCATCAGCCAGAAGGCGCCACGCGACATGCCTCGTTCGGAGTCGGCAGGGGAGCGGGCCAGTGACATCGGTGGGGGTCGATCGGAAACGTGGGTATCCGATCGTTGTCGGCCAAAGCAGTGCGAACTGGAGCGCACCCGACATCACGCCTGCAACAAGGCGTTGGGGTTTGTGCGTTTCTCGGCAACTCGCCGGCCCGTTCGCTGACATGAGCGCGCCCGCCGTCAGCCGAGCAACAGCGGCCCGTCGGCCACCGGCGTGCTGGGCACCGCCATGTCTTGCGGCGCCATCACGCCCGCCTCGTGGCCCAGACGCCCAGCGGTGATGGCTTGGGCAAAGGCTGCAGCCATTCGCACCGGCTCGCGCGCCTGCGCCACGGCCGAGTTCAACAGCACGCCGTCGAAACCTAGCTCCATCGCCCGGGCCGCGTGATGTGGCGCACCGATGCCCGCGTCGACGATCAAGGGCACGCCGGGCAAGCGCTCGCGCAGGGTGCGCAACGCGTACGGATTCAACAGGCCCTGGCCCGAGCCGATCGGTGCGCCCCAAGGCATCAGCACCTCGCATCCGGCATCCAGCAGGCGACGACAGGCCACCAGGTCGTCGGTGCAGTAGGGAAAGACCTGGAAACCGTCACGCACCAGCTGCGACGCTGCCTCCAGCAGCTCCCATGGCTCGGGTTGTAGCGTGTGATCGTCGCCGGTCACCTCGAGCTTGACCCAACGCGTGCCGAACAGCTCGCGGGCCATGTGGGCCAGCACGATGGCCTCACGCGCACTGCGGCAACCGGCGGTGTTGGGCAGCAGGTGCACACCGCTGGCGCGCACGATGTCGACGAATCCGTTGTCGCCGGTGCCGCCGGCGAGCGAGCGCTTGAGCCCCACCGTCACGACCTGCGTCCCTGCCGCAGCGATGGCGTCCCGCAGCACCTGCGGCGACGGATAGCCGGCACTGCCGAGCAGGAAGCGGCTGTTCATGGGCGTGCCGTAGAGCGACCACGGCGTCGTTGCAAGTGTCATTTCGTCAACCTCCGACGATGGCCTTGAAGACGGTGATGCGGTCGCCACCGGCCAGTTGGATGTCGTCCCGGCTGTCGCGGGCGACGAAGTTGCCGTTCAGCGCCGTGGCGACCTGATCGGCCGGCTCGCCCAGGCGAATCAGCAGCTCGGCCAGGCTCAAGCCCTCGCCGTCGACCACCGGCTCGCCGTTGACGATGACGTTGGTCGAGAGGGACTTCGTCATGCCAGCTCCATCGTGCGCAGTGCGTCGTCGACCAGCGCCGGGGCCATCAGCCACCCATGGCGGAACAAGCCGTTGATGCGGCCCAGGCCCGGCTGGGCGTCGATGCGCGGCTCGTGGTCGGGCAACGCGGGGCGCAGGTTGCGATCCAGGCGCAGAATGCGCGCCTCCTGCAGCGCCGGCATCACACTTTGCGCCGCCGACATCAGCTCGACAGCACTCTTCAGCGACACCTCGCTGCGGTCTTCGCTCTCGACCTCGCTGGCGCCCACGACCAGCACATCACCCGGCCGCGGCGCGATGTAGATGCGATGGCGCGGGTGCAGCAGCCGCAGCGGTCGCGTCAGCCCATGGCGGTGCGCGCGCAACCACACCGTTTCACCCCGCACGCCGCGCAGTGGCAACTCGGGCCGGGCGCCGAGGCCACGCACATCGAGCACGGCGTCGAAGCGGCGCCAACTGCCGTCTGCCAGACGCAGCGTGCCGGGTGCCAGGTCGATCACACGCTGGCCCCAGTGCCACAGCACCGAAGGTGCGCCCTCATGCAGCGCGCGCAGGGTCTGCACCGGGTCGATCTGGCCCTCACCCGGCAGCAGCCAGGCGTGAGATACCCCGCTCAGCGCCGGCTCGATGGCGATCAGCTTGTCGTTCGTCAGCGCCACGGGCGCATGCGCACCGGTGCCCGGGGTGGGCAAGCGCGCGAGCGTGCGTTGCGCCGTGCCAAGGTCACCGCGGTGCACGAGGAGCAGGCTGCCACGATCGGCGAAGTACGGTGAGCCCGGCAGGGCCTTCACGATGCCCCGCCACAGCGCGATCGAGCGCCAGCCCAACTGCGCGACCCGGTCGCTGGCCACGTCGCGCTCAGCCATCGGGCTCAGCAAGCCGGCCGCGGTGAATGCGGCGGCGCCCTGTCCGTCGAACGTCGGCTGCGGCCCGGAAGCTGGGTCGAACACACTGACGCTGCAACCGCGCTGCGCCAGCCGCCACGCTGCCAAACGGCCAAGCAAGCCGGCGCCGGCGATACCCACATGCATGGTGGCCACGGCGTCAGGCCTTGTCGCTGTGGATCGGGATGTAGATCTCGCCGCCACCAGCGCGGAACTCGCCGGACTTCTCGGCCATGCCGCGGCCCAGCGCCTCGGTCTCGGCCACGCCCAGGTTGGCGGCGTAGTCGCGCACCTCCTGCGTGATCTTCATCGAGCAGAACTTCGGCCCGCACATCGAACAGAAGTGCGCGACCTTGCTGCTGTCCTTGGGCAATGTCTCGTCGTGGAAGTCGCGCGCGGTGTCCGGGTCGAGGCTCAGGTTGAACTGGTCGGTCCAGCGGAACTCGAAGCGGGCCTTCGACAACGCGTCATCACGGGCGCGCGAGCCCGGGTGGCCCTTGGCGACATCGGCCGCGTGGGCCGCGATCTTGTAGGCAATGATCCCTTGCTTGACGTCGTCGCGGTCGGGCAGGCCCAGGTGCTCCTTCGGCGTCACGTAGCAGAGCATCGCCGTGCCCATCCAGCCGATCATCGCGGCACCAATCGCGCTGGCGATGTGGTCGTAGCCGGGTGCGATGTCGATCGTCAACGGGCCGAGGGTGTAGAACGGCGCCTCGTGGCAAGCTTTGAGCTGCTCGTCCATGTTGGCCTGGATCATGTGCATCGGCACGTGGCCCGGGCCCTCGATCATGGTCTGCACATCGTGCTTCCACGCGACCTGCGTCAGCTCTCCCAGCGTGCGCAACTCGGCGAACTGCGCCTCGTCGTTCGCGTCGGACGCACAGCCGGGGCGCAGGCCGTCGCCCAGCGAGAAGCTCACGTCGTACGCCTTCATGATCTCGCAGATCTCTTCGAAGTGCGTGTAGAGGAAGCTTTCCTGGTGGTGCGCGATGCACCACTTGGCCATGATCGAGCCGCCGCGCGAGACGATGCCGGTCACCCGGTCGGCCGTCAGGTGGATGAACGGCAGCCGCACGCCGGCGTGAATGGTGAAGTAGTCCACCCCCTGCTCGGCCTGCTCGATCAGCGTGTCGCGGAAGATCGCCCAGGTCAGGTCTTCGGCCACGCCACCGACCTTCTCCAGCGCCTGGTAGATTGGCACCGTGCCGATCGGCACCGGCGAGTTGCGCACGATCCAGTCGCGCGTGGTGTGGATGTGGCGACCGGTCGACAGGTCCATCACCGTGTCCGCGCCCCAGCGGATCGACCAGACGAGCTTCTCGACTTCTTCCTCGATGCTCGAGGTGACCGCCGAGTTGCCGATGTTGGCGTTGATCTTGACCAGGAAATTGCGGCCGATCGCCATCGGCTCGATCTCCGGGTGGTTGATGTTGGCCGGGATGATTGCGCGGCCACGCGCCACCTCGTCGCGCACGAACTCGGGCGTGATCGACCCACGCGGCAACATCGCGCCCATGCCGTTGCCGGCACGGCGCTGCTCGCGCTTGGCGTCGGCCAGGTAACTCGCCATCCACTCGCGACGACCGTTCTCGCGCAGCGCGACGAACTCCATTTCGGGCGTCACGATGCCGCGCCTGGCGTAGTGCATCTGCGTAACGTTGGCGCCGCTCCTGGCGCGGCGCGGTGTGCGCTGCAGGGCCTCAGCCTCGGTGCGCAACGCGGCCAGGCTGTCGGCCACACGTTCGGCGTGCTTGGCGCCATCGTCCAGCGCCTGCGGCGCGCGGCCTGCGTAGGCCTCGGTGTCGCCCCGATCGGCGATCCAGCTTGCACGCAGCCCGGGCAGGCCCTTTCGCACGTCGATCGCAACCGAAGGGTCGGTGTAGGGCCCCGAGGTGTCGTAAAGCACCACCGTCTCGCCATTGGTCAGGCTGACCTCGCGCAGCGGCACCTGCAGGTCGGGCCGTGAACCGGTGACGTGGATCTTGCGGGAAGCGGGGAACGGCGCGCGTGTCAGCGACAGCAGTTCGTCCAGGCGTTCAGGGGCGTTCATGGCGGTCCTTCGCAACAAGGTCGTTGCTCCGAAGGTCGCCCCGTGGCGCGCACGCCCAGACGGGCAGCGCGACTCAAGGATCGACGGCTCTTCTTACGCCGGTACTAACCGGTTCAAGTTCTCGGGTTCGGATCAACCATCTCAGCACGCACCATGCGTGCACCCCGGAGCAGGGGCGCATTCTGCGCGGGCGGGCGAACGGCTGTCAACGCATTCCGCAGCCTGCGCGCCACCCGAAACGACAAACGGCCCCGTTGGGGCCGTCCTCGCGGGCGCTGCCGCCGAATCCGGCGCGCCTTTTTTGCACCAGCGCGTGCGGCTACTCAGCCACCACACGCGACCACAGGTCGAGATTGTTCTTCGCATGCTCTTCCATCAACTCGGTGCCCTCCAGCACTTCGGTCATCGCCTGCAGAAGCATGTGGCTGACGCTGTCGGCATTGTCGGAAAGGCGTGGTGCCGTTCCAGCCGTGGTGTGGTTCGCAGCCTGCGCCTGGAGCCGTGCACCGACGATGGTGGCGGCCGCGTTCAGCAATGCATCCTGGGTGAACTTCACTCGCATCCCCTTCCGCCAACCATTGACGGCGTGCGCGATCTTGCACGCCGCCGACCGACTTGCAAAGCGGGTCGACCATCCATGCGCCACTTGGGCCGTCAGCGCCGAGGAGCGCCGAGTGAGCGCCCAATGAAGCGCACCAATGAAAAACGGCGACAGCCGCTAAGTGCTTGTCGCCGTTTGATGTTCGGTGGGGTGGCTGATGGGACTCGAACCCACGACAACCAGAATCACAATCTGGGACTCTACCAACTGAGCTACAGCCACCACCGTAAGCCGAAGATTATAGCCCGACTTCGCGGGCTCGCATCACTTGCCTGCGGCCGAAGCGGCATCGGCGCCGGCAGCCGGCATGTCGAGCTTGACCTTGTAGCGCCGCTTCAGGGCTTCGTAGTAGGCAGCCGACTCGGCGGCCGTGATCTGCTGGGCCACGTAGGATTTGGCGCGCTCGTTGTCCGGGTCCTTCGCGTCGCGTTCGATGCGCTTGGTGACGCGCGCGACCATGAAGCCGTCGTTGCCCAGGTCGATACCGATCACCGCCGGACCCTTGCTCAGGTCGGCGCGCAGGACCGCCTCGATCACCGGGCGCGGTTGATCTCGCGATTGGCGCGACAGCGTCGCGGCAGCCGGCATCGTGTCGTCGGGCTTCTGCTTCAGCGCGGCGACGCGTGCTTCGCCGTCCTTCTTGGCGATCGCCGTGGCCTGCTCCGCCTTCACCGCGGCGAGCACGCGGTCACGCACCTCGGCCAGAGGCAACACGCGCTCGGGGTGGTGTTCGACGATGCGGGCCGAGACCAGCTGGTTCGGGCCGGTTTCAACAGCCTCGGTGTTGCGCTTGTTCTTCACCGCATCGGTCGAGAAGATGGCTTCGAGCAGCTTCGGCGAAGCGAGCGGGCCGCTGGCACCAGGCGCCGGCGCACGTTGCACCGTGGCCTCGGCCTTGCTCAGCTTCAGCTTGTCGATCACCGGCTGCAGGCTGTCGGACTGCTCGTACACCATGTTGCTGAACTGCTCGGCCGCAGCCGCGTACATCTCTTGCGCTTTCGGCTTGCTGACTTCTTCGACGATCTGCGCGCGCACCGATTCGAAAGGCTTCTTCTCGCCGCCGCGAACTTCCAGCAGCTTGATGATGTGGAAGCCGAACTCCGACTCCACCACGTTGCTGATCTCGCCCGGCTTCATCGCAAAAGCGGCGTCTTCGAACGGCTTGACCATCGCCCCACGGCCGAAGAAATCCAGGTCACCGCCGTTCGTGGCCGACCCCTTGTCGTCAGAGTTCTTCTTGGCGAGCTCGGCGAAGCCGGCCGGGTTCTTGCGCGCTTCGGCCAGCAGGCCTTCAGCCTTCTCCTTGGCCTTGGCGCGATCCGCGGCCGGTGCGTCCTTCGCGGCGTTGACCAGGATGTGGGCTGCGTGGCGCTCTTCGGCACTGGTGTATCGGGCGATGTTCTGCTCGTAGTACTTGCGCAGATCGTCTTCGCTCAGCGTGATCTGCTTCTTCAGTGCTTCGAGGTCGAGCACGACGTACTCGATGCGAGCTTCCTCGCTGCTGCGGAACTGGGACTCGTGACTCTTGTAGTACGCCTCCAGGTCGGCATCAGTGGGGTTGACCTTGTCCAGGTAGCTCTTGGTCATGAACGGCTGCAGCTGCACTTCACGGCGCTCCAGGATCGCGTTCACCGCCGAGTCGTTGGCCGTCTTGCCGACCACCAGCGAGCCGGAGACGCCGGCCAGTACCTGGGTCTTGGCCAATTCGTCGCGCAGCTCCTGGGCGAACCCTGCCGAAGTCATGCCGCGGGCGGAGAGGAACTCCTTGCTGACGCTGCCATCCGGCGAGCGAATTTGCGCGAACTGTGGGTCGGTCTTGAACGAACGATCCAGTCGGTCGTTGGTGATGACCAGGTTCTCCTTCGCTGCCGCCACACGCATCACACGATCGCGCACCAGGCTGTCGAGCGTGCGGGCCTTCATCTCCGGCGTATCGAACAGCTTCACGTCGACGCCAGGCATCTGCTGCTGCATGCGCGCGACCTGCTGCTTGTGCGCCTGGTCGAGTTCGGACTGCTTGATGTCCATCCCGCCGACCTTGGCCACCGTGGCATTGCCCGCATCGGTGAAGCTCGAGTAGCCCTGGATGCCGAAGAAGACGAAGGACGGAAAGATCAGCAGCACCAGGATGAACTGCAGCAGTCTGGTGTGCGTGCGAACGAAATCGAACATGGAACTCAGCCTTGTATGAAGGTGCTGCGCAAGAAACGACGGGCCGCCCGGGATGGCTTGCCCCCTTCAGAGGGGACACCAGGAAACGACAAAGGCGAACCGGAGTTCGCCTTTGTCGTCATCGGTCTGCGTACGCCGCGCGGGATTCTAATCAATGCCCGCTGGACCGCGGCCGATGCTTTCGGTGGTGGGTGCTGAGGGGTTCGAACCCCCGACCTACGCCTTGTAAGGGCGCCGCTCTACCAACTGAGCTAAGCACCCGAAAGATCCATCAGTTCAACGCGTCTTTCAGGCCCTTGCCTGGACGGAATTTTGGCACTTTGGCCGACTTGATCTTGATCGCGGTGCCGGTGCGCGGGTTGCGGCCGGTGCGGGCTGCGCGCTTGGTGACGGCAAAGGTGCCGAAGCCCACGATCGACACGCTGCCGCCCTTCTTGAGGGTCGTCTTCACGCCCCCGATCACGGCTTCCAGTGCGCGCGTAGCGGCGGCCTTGGAGATGTCCGCCTGGCGCGCAATGTGTTCGATCAACTCGGATTTGTTCACGTAGGTACCCCTCTCTCAACGGTCTCGCAATGGTGTGGCTTGGCTTGAGGTTCAAGCGTCCGGTAAGTGACCTGGTGCGATGTGCAATCGCTGCGCGCTGCGAGGGGCAATGGGCCTGATTCGCAGGCGAAAAATCATTACAGCCTCGGGTCCCAGCGGTGTCAAGCGCGCAAGCGGATTCTATGTGTAAACCCCAAGGCTACCGGCGTCGCAGGCGCGAAGAGCAAGCCTTTTCATCGTGACGCACAGCGCTTCCGGCAGCCTCGCAGCGAGGCACGCCAGCTCGGCGAACCAGGCCCGCCTTACCGAGCTTTGGCGCGGATTTCAGGCAAAGCTTTTTGCAGGTAGTACACCATCGACCAGATGGTCAGCACGGTCGCCAAGAGGATCAGCAGCGTGCCCCACCAATGGGTGTCGATCAGGTTGAAAAGGCGGCCGTCGAACAGCAGGAAGGGGATCGCCACCATCTGCACCGTCGTCTTCACCTTGCCCAGCATGTGGACGGCCACGCTGCGTGCAGCGCCGATCTGCGCCATCCATTCGCGCAAGGAAGAAATCGCGATCTCGCGGCCGATGATGACCAGCGCAATCAGCGCATGGACGCGGCCCAGGTGGACAAGCACGATCAGCGACGCGCAGACCAGGAACTTGTCAGCCACGGGGTCGAGGAAAGCACCGAAGGCGGAGCTTTGATTGAGCTTGCGCGCAAGGTAGCCGTCCAGCCAATCGGTCAGCGCGAAGACGACGAACATCACCGTCGCGGCGAGGTTGCGTGTGGCGTCTTCGAACGGCAGGTAGAACACCCCGACGATCAAGGGGATCGCCACGATGCGGGCCCAGGTCAGCAGCGTCGGAACGGTCAGGAACATGATGGATCCATTCTGCCCTCTAACCGCGCCCGTACCGTGCGCTCATCGCCGCGCAAGTCTTCTGTCCGTCCTCGGGCCCGGCGTAAACGCGTGCGTGGACACGGCCGCGCCAAGCCTTCAACGGTCCAGCGTGACCGGCTTGAACTTGCGGCTTTCGTCGAACAAGAAGGTCTCGACATACTTCCACGGCTTGGGCAGGCGCGACACGTCGCCAAACGGCGCTGCACGGCGCACCGCGTCGATCGCGATCTGGGTCGTGTCCTTGGCCTGGCTCGGGTAGCGCATCACCTCGATCTTCGAGATGCTGCCGTCGCCGTTCAGCTCGACCGACAACACCGGGATGGCCAGCAGAGGCTCCGGCACGCTGCCGGTGTAGGTGATGGCGGGGTTGGCAGAGACCAGCTTCTGGGCCGCTCGCAAGCGGTACTCATCCCAGCTGCGTGCCGCGTTGGGCGACGGCGCCGGCCGAGGTGCAGCGGCAGGTGCCGCGGGCCGCATCGGCGCAGGCGGCGGCGGTGGCTCCTTGGTCGAACAGGCCGCCAGCCAACCGGCTGGCAACGCCACGGTCATCATCACGGCCAGGCCGGTCCACGGGTTGCGACGGAAGTCCGCGCGGGGCTTGTCGCCAAGAGGGGTGTCTGCCACGTCGTCATGCGGCTCTTTGCCGCCAGGTTGATCAGTGCAATGCACGATAGATGTCCTCTGCCAATTCCTTTGAGATGCCTTCCACGCTGGCCAGGTCATCAACGCTTGCGGCCGTGACGCCGCGGACACCGCCAAAACGCTGTAACAGTTTCGCGCGTTTCTTCGGCCCGATGCCGGCAATGTCTTCAAGACGGCTGCCGCCCGTGCGCACACTGGCACGCTTGGCACGCATGCCGGTGATGGCAAAGCGGTGCGCCTCGTCGCGGATCTGCGCGATCAGCATCAATGCTGCCGAATCGGGCGGCAGGCTGAGCTTGTCGCGCCCGTCGGCGAAGACCAGCTCTTCGAGCCCGACCTTGCGGCCCTCGCCTTTCTCGACCCCGGCAATCAACGACAGGTCGAGGCCCAACTCGCCGAACACGTCGCGCGCCATCGCGACCTGGCCGCGACCGCCGTCGACCAGCACCAGATCCGGCAGGCGGACCTTGGCGCCGGCCACCTGGGCCTGGCTGCCTTCGGCGGCGGTGATCTCGGCAAGCTTGGCGTAGCGCCGGGTCAGCACCTGGCGCATGGCGGCATAGTCATCGCCGCCGGTGACCCCTTCGATGTTGAATCGCCGGTACTGCGCGTTCTGCATGCGATGGTCTTCATAGACCACACAGCTTGCCTGCGTGGCCTCACCGGCCGTGTGGCTGACGTCGAAACATTCGACACGGAATGTGTCCAGGTTGTCGATCGCCAGGTCCAGGGTGTCGACGAGCGCACGCGTGCGCTCGCGCTGCGAGCCCTCTTCGGCCAGCAGGCGCGCCAATGCGAGCTCGCAGCCTTTGATGGCCATGTCCAGCCAGATGCGACGCTGCTCGCGCGGCTGGTGTTGCGCGGTCAGCTTGATTCCTGTCTGGGCACTCAAGGCAGCCAGCAGTGATTTGTCGATCGCGTGGCTCAGCACCAGCAGCGGCGGCGGCGTGCTGTGCAGGTAGTGCTGCGCCATGAAGGCCTGCAGGACCTGCTGCTCCGCGAGCGCCAACTGCTGTTCGGCCGTCGGTGGCGTCGTTTCGCCCTGCGTCTCCTCCAGCGCCAGCGACTCATCGGCGGCCAGCGCCGTGGCGTCGTCGACATGGGTCGGGAAGAAGGCCCGGTCGCCCAGATGACGGCCGCCGCGCACCATCGCCAGGTTGACGCAAGCGCGCCCTCCGGCCACCTTGACCGCGAGGATGTCGACCTCCTTGCCGGCGGCCGACAGGCTGCTCTCGTCCATCGACTGCTGGTGCTGCACGCGCGCCAGCGCCGAGATGCGGTTGCGCAGCTCGGCGGCCTTCTCGAACTCCAGCACCTCGGCGTGGGCCATCATCTTGGCCTGCAGTTCGTCGACCACCTGCTGCTGCTCACCGAGCAGGAAGCGCTCGGTGTCGCGCACGTCCCGGGCGTAGTCATCGGGCGTGATGAAGCCGACGCAGGGCGCCGAGCAGCGGCGGATCTGGTACAGCAGGCAGGGCCGCGACCGGTTGTTGAACACCGTGTCTTCGCAGGTGCGCAGGCGAAACACCTTCTGGATCAGCTGGATCGTCTCCTTCACCGCCCAGGCACCTGGGTAAGGGCCGAAATAGCGGTGCTTGCGATCAACCGCGCCGCGGTAGTAAGCCACGCGCGGAAAGCCGTGTGAGACCAGCTTCAGGTAGGGGTAGCTCTTGTCGTCGCGGAATAGGATGTTGAACTTCGGGTTCAACGCCTTGATCAGGTTGTTCTCGAGCAGCAGCGCCTCGGCTTCGGTGCGAACAACGGTCGTCTCGAGTCGCGCAATGCGCGAGACCATCACGCCGATCCGGGTGCCGCCCAGGTCCTTCTGGAAGTAGCTCGACACCCGCTTCTTCAGGTCGCGGGCCTTGCCCACGTACAGCACCTGGCCATGGGCGTCGAAGTAGCGGTAGACGCCAGGCAGGCCGGGCAAGGCGGCCACTTCGGCCAGCACGCGTTCACGTGCAGCGGTGGCGGCTTCCAGCGCCCGCTGGGCTTCGTCGGCCATCGCTTCGGCGATCTGGGCCTGCGGCGCTTCTGGAACAGGTGGGGATGAGGTGTCTGGTTCAGCCATCGGACGGCGATTGTGCAGTGCCCGGCTTCGATAATGCCGCGATGCCGTCCGCCCCTTGCCCCACCCTGCGCTGGGACCTTTTTTGCCGCGTGGTCGACAACTTCGGCGATATCGGCGTGTGCTGGCGGCTGGCGGCCGACCTGGCCTCACGCGGCCACACGCTGCGCCTGTGGGTCGACGACCCGTCGGCCCTGGCGTGGCTCGCACCTGGCGGCCACGCCGGCGTCCAGGTCCGGCACTGGACGGCCGACGCCACCGCCAGCGACCCGGGCGACGTGGTGGTCGAGGCTTTCGGCTGCGACCCTCCGGCTGATTTCGTCACGGCGATGGCTGCACTGCCGAAGCCGCCGGTCTGGATCAACCTCGAATACCTCAGCGCCGAAGACTATGTCGAGCGCAGCCACCGCCTGCCGTCACCGCAGTTCAACGGCCCTGGCGCCGGTCTGACCAAGTGGTTCTTCTACCCTGGCTTCACGCCAGCCACCGGAGGCCTGTTGCGCGAGCCGGGCCTCTTGGTGCAGCAGGCCGGCTTCGATGCCGCCACATGGCTGGCTGGCCAGGGCGTCGTCAGGCGGCCAGGAGAACGCCTGGTCAGCGTGTTCTGCTACCCCAATCCGGCGTTGCCGGATCTGGCCCAGCGCCTGGGCGATGCGCCAACGGTACTGCTGACGGCCCCCGGCCCGGCAACCGAACAGGTCAGAGGCGTCGGCTTGCCCGGGTCGATCCGCCACCACGCCCTGCCCTGGCTGCCGCAAACGGGCTACGACCGCCTGCTTTGGTCGTGCGACCTGAACTTTGTCCGTGGCGAGGACTCCTTCGTTCGAGCGCAATGGGCAGGCAAGCCATTTGTCTGGCACATCTATCCGCAGGACGACGGCGCCCACGCGGTCAAGCTCGACGCGTTCCTGACACGCCACCTGGCTGATGCGGAACCGGCTCTCGCCCAGCCGGTGCGGGCATGGATGACCGCCTGGAACGGCCTGGCCAGCCCGCTGCCCGCAACGCTGCCCGATCTGGCCGCCTGGACCGCCCGCGTCCTGGGCTGGCGTGATGCCTTGCTCGCTCAAACCGACCTGGTCGGCCAGCTGCTGGCGCTCGTGGCCGAAAAGCGTTAAAATTCAAGGCTTTGCGGAACACGGCCCGCACGCCTTGAAATGGCTGCTGAAGAACTCATCTTTGGCAGCATCGCCCAGGCGCCTGACCCGCCGGCCGCGCAACTCGCAGTGAACTGACCCGCCGGCTTGGCCCGGGCCGGCCACTGCCCACGATTCCCGACTCTTCGGAAACTCACCATGAAACTCGCACAGGAAATCCGCGCCGGCAACGTGATCATGCAGGGCAAGGACCCGATGGTCGTTCTCAAGACCGAATACAGCCGTGGCGGCCGCGGCGCGGCCACCGTGCGCATCAAGATGAAGAGCCTGCTCAGCGGCTTCGGCGCCGAGACGGTGTTCAAGGCCGACGACAAGATGGAGCAGATCATCCTCGACAAGAAGGAGTGCACCTACTCCTACTTCGCCGACCCGATGTACGCCTTCATGGACGCCGAATACAACCAGTTCGAGGTCGAAGCCGAGAACATGGGCGACGCCATCAACTACCTGGAAGACGGCATGGCCGTCGAGGTGGTGTTCTACGAAGGCAAGGCCATCTCGGTCGAACTGCCGACCACCGTCGTGCGCGAAATCGAGACCGACCCGGCTGTCAAGGGCGACACTTCGGGCAAGGTGCTGAAGCCGGCCAAGCTGGTCGGCACCGGTTTCGAAATCTCCGTGCCGATCTTCGTCGAGAACGGCGACAAGATCGAAATCGACACCCGTACGCACGAATACCGCAAACGCGTCTGACGCATTTGCGGTTGCGTGCGTAGCGCACCGAACGTTCCTGCTCCCCCTGCCCCCTCCGGGAGGGTTTCTTGCATGAAGATCGAGCCGGCCTTTCAAGGCCGGCTTTTTTCATTCAAACGTGAAGACTGAACCGATCGTTCCGGCGCGCATCGAGTTTCGAGACGGGGTGCCTTTCGCGCCCGAGTTCGGCGATGTGTACCACCCGCGCGTCGGCGCGTTCGCGCAGGCGCGCGACGTGTTCCTGGCCGGCAACGGCCTGCCGGCGCGCTGGCGCGGACGCGAGCGTTTCGTCGTGCTGGAGACCGGATGCGGCCTGGGCAACAACTTTCTCGCGACCTGGGCCGCTTGGCGCGCCGACGCACAGCGGTCGCGGCGGTTGGTGTTTGTCTCAGTCGAGAAGCACCCGCCGGCGTTGGACGACATGGTTCGCGCGCACACGGCCTCGCCCGAGCCGGCGCTGGCCGCGCAGTTGATCTCGGCATGGCCGCCCGCCACGCCAGGCCTGCATGTGCTCGAATTCGAGGACGGCCAAGTCACGTTGCTGCTGGCGCTCGGCGACCTCGCCCTGTGGCTGCCCGAGTTGCAGGCTCAGGTGGATGCGGTCTTCCTGGACGGATTCGCGCCGGCACGCAACGCGCCGATGTGGGACGCGCAAGCGCTGCGTGCGCTGGCGCGCCTGGCCGCGCCTGGCGCCACTGCGGCCACCTGGAGCGCGGCACGCAGTGCACGCGACGCGCTGACCGGCGCGGGCTTTCGTGTCCAGCGCGTGCCCGGGTTCGCGGGGAAGTTCGAGATGACGCTGGCGCAGGTCGTGGCGCATGCCGCTGGACGCAGGCGCGGGCCGCCGCCGGGGCGCCAGCCTGCTTCTCGGGCGCGTGACGCACTGGTCATCGGCGCAGGCCTGGCCGGCGCCAGCGCGGCGCGCGCACTGGCTCGCCAGGGCTTGCGGGTCACGGTGCTGGACCAAGCCGACCAAGCCGCCAGCGGCGCCTCGGGCAACCCGGGCGGCCTGTTCCACGGTGTGGTGCACGCCCACGACGGGCCGCACGCGCAGTTGCTGCGCGCCGCCGCGCTGCGGGCCGAGCAGGTGTATCGGCCACTGATCGCGTCGGGACGGGTGCCCGGCGCATTGCAGGGCCTGCTGCGCGGGGCGGGCAGCGATCCATGGTCGGCCCTGCAGACGGTGATCGAGGTACAGCAGGTCCCTGCAACCTATGCCGAAGCGCTGTCGCGCCAGGCCGCGTCGGCTGCCGCCGGCTGCCCGCTGGCCGGCGCGGCGTGGCGCTTTGCAGGGGCCGGCTGGTTGCGACCGGCGGCGCTGGTGCAGTCCTGGCTTCATGAGCCCGGCATCTGCCTGCGCACCGGTGCGCGGGTGGTACGCCTGAACCCGTTGCCTGACGGGCGCTGGCAGGCACTCGACGAACACGCGACAGCGCTCGGCGAGGCTGATCTGGTCGTGGTGGCCGCAGCGCACGCGACCCCCAACCTGCTGGCGGAGCACAGCGACGCCGGTGCCTGGCCCTGGCGCCGCACCCGAGGCCAGATCACGGTGGTCCGCGCGGCCGAAGCCGCTGCCCTGCCTCGGCCGATCGTGCCGATCGCCAGCGGCGGCTACCTGCTGGCACTGCCCGATGCATGGGGCGGGGGCCTGCTGTGTGGCGCCACCTCACACGTGCAGGACGACGACCAGCACGTGCGCGAGGCCGATCACCGTGCGAACCTGGCGCAGATCGCGGTGCTCACCGGCACGGAGGTCGACATTCCGCAGCCATGGTTCGATGCCGACAGCGAAGTGCTCGATGGCCGTGTCGCCTGGCGGCTGGGATGCGACGACCGCCTGCCGGTGGTCGGCCCGGTGCCCTTGCCGGCGGCAGCATGCGCGGGAGCTCGGCGGCTTGAACAAGCGCGGCATGTGCCCCGCGTGCAAGGCCTGTACGTGCTGGCCGGGCTGGGTTCACGCGGCATTACCTGGGCGCCGCTGCTGGGCGAGGTGCTGGCCGCCGGGATCACCGGCGCACCGCTGCCACTGGCCGGCAGCTTGCTGGATGCGATCGACCCCGCGCGCTTCGTGGCGCGGCAGCGTCGCCAACCACCCGGCTGAAGCGCCGGCGGGTCAAAAATTCAGGCGGCGTTCGACGGCTCGTTGCCGCTGCCCGGCGCGGTGTTCGCAGGCGGGCTGGCTTCGGTGTCTTGTGCACCACCGGACGGGCCTCCTTGCGACTTGCGTGCCGCCTTCTCTTCCTTCTTGCGCTTTTTGGCCAGTTCGCGCTGGCGTTTCTCGTACGAGTAGTTGGGTGTGGCCACGGGCCGTCCTTTGCTTCAGAGGGAAGAGGCGGATGCCGCCGCGGCGAGCGGCACCTTGGGCCAACGATACACCCTCTGTGCCGGCGGCTGGCCGGCCTCGCCGTTCAGAAGCGCAAGGTCTTCACACCCTCGGGCGTGCCGAGCAGGCAGACACTCGCCTTGTGGCGCGCGAACACGCCCATCGTGACCACGCCGGGCCACTGGTTGACCTCGGCTTCCATGGCCGGCGGATCGCTGATCGTCAAGCCTCGCACATCGAGAATCAGGTTGCCGTTGTCGGTCACCACACCTTCGCGCACCGTGGCTTCACCGCCATAGCAGCGCCTGAAACGCCGCGCGACCTGCGCCGCCGCCATCGGGATCACCTCCACCGGCAGCGGAAACCTGCCCAGCGTGTCGACCAGCTTGGACGCGTCGGCAATGCAGACGAATCGATCTGCCAGGTCGGCGATGATCTTCTCGCGCGTCAGCGCCGCGCCGCCGCCCTTGACCATATGGCCACGGTGGTCGATTTCGTCGGCTCCGTCGATGTAGACCGGGATCGATTCGACCTCGTTCGCGTCGAGCACCGGGATGCCCAGGGCCTGCAGTCGCTCGGTGCTCTTGACCGAGCTCGAGATGGCACCGGTGATGCGGTCCCTCATCGTTGCCAGCGCGTCGATGAAGCAGTTCACCGTCGACCCGGTACCCACCCCCACAACCGAGCCGGGCACCACTTCGGCCAACGCAGCCTGCCCAACCAGGGCCTTCAGTTCGTCTTGCGTCATGAGCCGGATTGTCTCAGGCTCGCCAGGCCGAGGAACATGGCCGCAATGGCAGCGGGTCGATTCGCGCGGCGCCGGTGCCACTGCCGGGGTCAGGACGCCGCAGACTCCGCCAGAGCGGGCGTGCGGGCCGAAGGCGCCTCGGCCCCTTGAACCAGCGGAAGCGCGCGGCGGCGATTGCGCGCCCCGATGCGCCGATCACGTTTGCTGGCCTGTGCCTCGGCCGTCTGCGCATGGTCTCCGGCCCGGCGCTTGAACAAGGTCGGCACGAGGCCGACGAACGCGCTGGCGTCAGAGCCCTTGCGCAGCACCGTCATGTTCTCGAGGCCGCCCTGGCGCCGCAACGCGCTGAGCAGCTCCAGCTGGTCTTCGTAGCCGGAATACACGAGCACCGGCAGATCCGACTGCGCCCCGCGCAGGTACTTCAGCAACTCCAGGCCGTTGCCGCCGGGCAGGTTCAGGTCGAGGATCAACAGGTCGGGGTGGAAACGGCGGATCGTTTCGACCGCCTCGCTGGCCGAGGCGCGCACCCGCACCTCCGGCTCCACCAGGCAGGTCCGCAGCATTTGCTCGATGATCAGCTGCATCGTCGCGTTGTCTTCGATCACCAGCACGCGCGACGGCGCACGCCGATCGTCGCTGCGCCGGTCGGTGGGGTTGCGGCCTTCGGCGGCGCGCGACTTCAGCGCCGTCAGGTCCTCGGCCAACTGGCGCGCGAGCTTCGTTTCCTTTTCCAGCGATTCGCGCAGCCGGATCAGCAGAAGGTGCTGGTGCCAGGCATACAGACCGACGACGCAGGCCGCCACCAAAAACAGCGGACCGGCACCACCGATATCGGCGAGTTGCTTGGCTAGGAATTCGAGCAGTTTGTCCATGGCCCTCGGCTCCCGCACGACAGGCAAAACACGAAAGACTCCAGTATCGACAGCCTCCACCGCACAGACATCCCCAGGATGGGGGTAAGGCCCGGGTGCGCCCCCTAGGACGAATGACCGTGGGTGGCAGCCTGAGACAATCTCGCCCCATGTCACTCGTTCCTTACGCCCTCACCCGCCCCTTCCTTTTTGGCCTCGACCCCGAGGCCGCGCACGACCTGACGCTCGGCACCATCGCCCGGCTGCAGAACACCCCGGCGCAGTGCCTGTGGTCACAAAGCCGTGTCGACGATCCGGTCACCGTGGCCGGGCTGCGTTTTCCGAATCGCGTGGGGCTGGCCGCGGGGCTGGACAAGAACGGTCGCTGCATCGACGGCTTCGGTGCGATGGGCTTCGGCTTCATCGAGGTCGGCACCGTCACGCCCAAGGCGCAACCGGGCAACCCGAAGCCGCGCATGTTCCGACTGCCGCAGGCGCAGGCGCTGATCAACCGGCTGGGCTTCAACAACGACGGGTTGGAGGCCTTTCTCGCCAACGTGCGACGCGCGCGAAGCTTCCGGGCCGCCGGCGGCGTCCTTGGCCTGAACATCGGCAAGAACGCAGCCACGCCGATCGAGAACGCGGTCGACGACTACCTGGCCGGGCTGACCGGCGTGTTCCCGCACGCCGACTACGTGACCGTCAACATCTCGAGCCCGAACACCAAGAACCTGCGCGCGCTGCAGAGCGACGAAGCGCTCGATGCACTGCTGGGCGCGCTGACCGAGCACAAGGCGCTGCTGGAGCAGCAACAGTCGCGACGCGTGCCAATGTTCCTGAAGATCGCGCCCGACCTCGACGACGACCAGATCGGCGTCATCGCTGCAACGCTGCAGCGGCACGGCATGGACGGCGTGATCGCCACCAACACCACGATTGCGCGTGACGCGGTCAAGGGCCTGCCGCATGCAGAAGAGACCGGTGGCCTTTCCGGCGCGCCGGTGCGCGAGGCCAGCAACCGCGTCGTACGGTCCCTGCGCGGCGCACTCGGTGCCCGCTTCCCGATCATCGGCGTCGGCGGCGTGATGACCGCCGAAGATGCACAGGCCAAGATCGCCGCCGGTGCCGACCTGGTGCAGGTCTACACCGGCTTCATCTATGGCGGCCCGCCGCTGGTGCCGAAGATCGCGCGAGCCCTGGCCGGCCGCTGACCGCCCGCCAACTCGGCCGCCTCGGCGAGCTCGAATGCGCCTGAGGCGGCGCGCCAATCCCAACGCTCGACGCAACAGGTACCCGGTGGATCGCCCGGCAACCGGCGCACGATATTGACCGAATTGCCGGCCTCGTGACGAACCCGTGACGAGACCGCCGTACCGGCCTGCACCACCCACAGCGGGCGCGACAGCGTCGGATCGCGTTCGTGCAGGCCCAGGATGTACGGCAGGTGG
Organism: Ideonella sp.; assembly: GCF_036277275.1. Taxonomy (GTDB): domain Bacteria; phylum Pseudomonadota; class Gammaproteobacteria; order Burkholderiales; family Burkholderiaceae_C; genus Ideonella. Next base: position 52,441 of record NZ_DASUNH010000052.1, read on the forward strand.
ATGTGACCGCCAAGCACCAGGTCAGCCCCCGCCGCCGCCCAGCGGCGTGCCGCATTGGCATGGCCACGCAACAGGTCGTGCCGGTCCTCTTCGCGGTACACCGCCAGCGGCTGGTGGACGACCACGATCCGCAGCTGATCCGGCGCCGCAGTGGCCACGCGCACCGCCACGCGGTCGATCTGCCGGGCGGACACCTCGCCGTTCTTGTGCCGCCATGGGCGGGTGGTGTTGACGGTGACGATGCGCATCTGCGGCGATTCCCACTCCGGCTCCAGCTCCACGCCAAACGCAGCGCGGTGGCGCCGGTAGGGATCCAGCAGTCGCCTGCGCAGGTCGAACAGCGGGATGTCGTGGTTGCCGGGGATCGCGAGCAGTGCGCCCGCGCCCAGACGGTCGCAAAAGGCCCGCGCGGCGGCGAACTGGCGGATGGTCGCCCGCTGCGTGATGTCGCCGGACAGCACGACCACATCGGGCTTCTGGGCCTGCGCAAGGCACACCAGCGCCTCCACCACCGCCGGCCGTTCGGTGCCGAAGTGAGGATCTGAAACCTGCAGCAGCGCCGTCATGCGGCCTCCGCAGGTGGCTTGATCAGCATCAGCGGCTGTGGCGCCACGCGAAACAGCAGCGGCGCCCGCAGGCGAAACACCTCGCCGTCGGTGGCCACCTTGATGCGGCGGCGGCCGAGCGGCGCAGCCGGGCGCACGCTGAGCGTGTCGAAGGCGAAGCTGAACACATCGCCTGCTTCGCCGAGCTGGCCGAAGGCGCCACGCAGCATGAGCCAAGCCATGGCCAGCGTTCCCACCGGTCGCAAGGTGATGGCCACCAGCGCACGCTGCGACACGGCTGACGCCTGCGCGATGCCGATCTGCTCGAGCTGCAGCGCGTTGTTGCCGACGAAGAGCGTGGGCGTGCGGATGCTGCGGGCCTGGCCACCGCTGGCGAGCTCGAGGCGCAGCGGCCGGTAGGCCTGCAGCATCGAGACGGCCGCAGCCCACCACGCCACCCAGCGCGAGCGGCCGAAGCGCTGCTTGTACGCCTCGCGGTCTTCCAGCAGTTGGGGGTAAAGCCCAAGGCTCGCGTTGACCAGGAACGCATGATCGTTGACGAGTCCCACCTGCACCGGCTGCGGCACGCCGGTCAGCAGCAGGCGGGTCGCCTCGGCGGTATCTTGCGGGATGCCGTGGGTGCGACCGAAGTAGTTGAAAGTGCCCTGCGGCAACACCCCCATCGCACAGCCGCTGCCCATCACCGCATTGGCGACCGTGTTGATCGTGCCATCGCCCCCGGCCGCGACGACGATGCCGCCACAGCCACGCGCCGCTTCGACCGCCGCACGCGCCACCGCCGCCAGGTCGCGCCCGCCGCCGGCAAGCATCACCTGGTGGGTGCGACCGCCTTCGCGCAGCACGCGTTCGATGGTCTGCTGCACATCGGCCGCGTCCTCCCGCCCGGCGCCCTCGTTGAGTACGATGAAAAGCGGCGCGTCGGTGCGTGGCATGGCCCCCACTCTACTCACCCACCACCACGCCTTCGCGGCGCCTGTCGGCACCGCCCAGCCAGCCACCGTCGACACGCTGCAGGACCTGCGCCCCGCTGGTCAGGTCTTGCTCGACGACGCGCTGGCCGCGGGCTTGCAGCGCGTCGCGCGTGGCCGCGGGAAAGCGGCCAGCTTCCAGCCGCGTCGTGCCGTTGTCGTTGGCGAAATTGGGCAGGTCCAGCGTCGCCTGTGGTGACAAGCCCCAGGCCAGCGTGCCCAACAGCGTCTTCGCGTTGTAGTGGATGATCGCCGAGCCGCCTGGCGAACCCATCACCAGCGTCAGCTGCGTCTGCGCCGGCGCCTGCGTGTCGAAGACCATTGCCGGGCCCATGCTGGAGCGCGGCCGCTTGCCCGGTTGCACGCGGTTGGCCACCGGCCGGCCTTGGGCGTCGCGGGGCGCAAAGGCGAAGTCGGTCAGCTCGTTATTGAGCAAGAAGCCGCCGGGCAGACCCGTGCCGCCGTCGCTCATCACGCGGCTGCCGAAGGCGGTCTCGATGGTGGTCGTCATCGACACCGCGTGGCCTTGCCTGTCGACGATGCTGATATGGCTGGTGCCGTATTCGGGCTGATCGAGCTGCGGCGCCCATTGGCTGGAGCGGGCCGGCGCCGCCGGCTCGCCGGCCGTCGCGGTGCCCAGGCTGCGCCGGTCGTTGACCAGCGTGGCGCGCTGCGCCAGGTATGGCTCGTCGAGCAGGCTGCTCCAGCGGCCCGCGGGCGGCGCCACGAAATCAGGGTCGGCCACGTACTGCGCGCGGTCGGCGAATGCCAGACGGGCCACCTCGGCATAGCGGTGCAGGAAGCCGGGACTCGGCACGCCGCTTTCCAACGGCGGAGGCGGCGCCGGCAATTGGTCCAGCATGCCCAGCATCTGCATCACCGCAATGTGGCCGGACGACGGCGGCGGGAAGCCGCAAACGCGGTACCGGTGACGCCACAGCGTGCAGATCGGCTCGCGCTGCTTCGGCTGGTAGGCCGCGAGGTCTGACTCGCTCAACACGCCCGGATGGCCCGGGTACTGGCGCACGCGGCGCACGATGTCTGCGGCCATGCTGCCCTGGTGCAAGGCCTTGCTGCCCTCGGTAGCGAGCCGGCGCAGCACGGCGGCAAACGCAGGGTTGCGCACCCGCTCGCCCACCGCCAACGGCTCGTCCGGCCCGGTGCCTGAGGGACGGAAGAAGTAGGCCGCGGCCTGAGGGTCGCGGCGCAAGGGCTCGGCATCGGCACCGCGCAGCAAGCCCGCCAGACGGGGGCCGACGACGAAGCCGCGCTCTGCCAAGGTGATCGCCGGCTCGAAGAGCCGGGCCCAGGGCAAATGGCCGTGCTTGCGGTGGGCCGCCTCCAGCATGCGCACGGCGCCGGGCGTGCCCACGGAGCGGCCACCGGTCACGGCGGCATCGAGCTTCATCGGCTGGCCGGCGGTATCGAGAAACAGCGACTCGGTGGCCGCCGCCGGGGCCGTCTCGCGACCGTCCCAGGCCTGCAAGCCGGCACCGTCCCAATGCAGCAGAAAGGCGCCACCGCCCAAGCCGCTGGACTGCGGCTCGACCAGGGCCAGCACCAGTTGCACGGCGATCGCCGCGTCGAGCGCGTTGCCGCCCTGTCGCAACATCGTCGCGCCGGCCTCGCTGGCTGCCGGGTGGGCCGTGGCCACGGCCCAGTGTTGCCAGCGTTGCGGCGCGGCTGCGGCGGCCAGGCCGGTGGCCGCCTCGGGTGCGCGGGGCACGTCGTCCGGTGTCTGAACCGGCGCCTGGCTGCAGGCCGACAGGCTCACCGCGACCAGCCAGGGCAGCAGCCGCCAAACAAACACCCGCCCGTTCACCCCGCCATCCATGCGCCGCGCCCCTTGGTTGCAAAGCGGCGCATGATGCCACCGCCGCACGGCGGTGGCGTCGCGCAAAGTCCCTCAGAGCACCATGCCGCCCGACACCTCGATGCGCTGGCCCGTGATCCAAGCGCTGCCCGGTGACAGCAACATCGCCACGGCGGCACCGATGTCGTCCGGCCGGCCAACACGGCCCAGCGTCGTCTGCGCGGCGATCGCCGCGTTCAGCTGCGCGTTGTCACGCACCGCGCCGTCGCCGAAGTCTGTCTCGACCGCGCCCGGCGCGACCACGTTGACGGTGATGCCGCGCGGCGCCAGCTCCTTCGCCAGGTAGCGCGTCATCACCTCGATGCCGCCCTTCATCGCCGCGTACGCTCCATAGCCCGGGAAAGTGAAGCGCGCCAGGCCGGACGAGACGTTGAGGATGCGGCCGCCATCGGCCAGCAACGGCAGCAGGTGCTGCGTCAGGAACAGCACACCCTTCAGGTGGATGTTGAACATCTGGTCGAACTGGGCCTCGGTCGTCTCGGCCAGCGGCGCGTGAACACCTGCACCCGCGTTGTTGACCAACGCGTCGAGGTCGTTGCGGCCGAAGTGCTTCGACAGCGCCGTCTGCACCTGGTCGGCAAAGGCCGCGAAGCCGGCGGTGCTGCCGATGTCCAGCGGCAAGGCCAGGGCGCGTCGGCCCAGCGCTTCGATCTGCGACACCACATCGGACGCTTCGTCGGCGCGGGTGCGGAAGGTCAGCAACACGTCGAAGCCCTGACGCGCCAGGTGCAGCGCCGCGGCGCGGCCCAGGCCACGGCTGCCGCCGGTGACGAGGGCGATGTTCAGAGAGGGGGTGGAGGCTGTCGTCGTCATGGCAAATCCTTGTGCAGGGGAAAGAAGGAAAGGAGGAGAAGGGAAGCGATGACGGGACTTTATTGATCTCATGTGCGCTGATAAATTGCCATGAATTGATCAATTTGTTCTTGTAGCAAGAACAGTCAAACGACACGCCATGAGCCTGCTGGACCAACTGAACGCTTTTGTCCAAGTCGCTGAACTGGGCAGCTTCACGCAGGCCGCCGACCGGCTGGGCTGGCCCAAAGGCAAAGTCTCGACCACCATCCAGGCACTCGAAAACCACCTCGGCACGCGGCTGTTGCACCGGACGACGCGCAAGGTGCAGCTGACGCAAGACGGCCTCGCGTTCCACGAACGCTGCCGTGACCTGCTGGCCGATGTCGACGAGTTGCAGGCGTTGTTCCAGCGCAGCGCGCCCGAGTTGCGCGGCCGGGTGCGGATCGACATGTCGACGGGCGCCGCGCGCCACATGGTGATCCCGCGCCTGCCAGAGCTTTTGCAGCGTCACCCCAAGCTGGAAGTCGAGATCAGCAGCACCGACCGCCGGGTCGACGTGGTGCGTGAGGGCTTCGATTGCGTGCTGCGTGCCGGCGCCGTGCTGGACAGCGGCCTCATCGCGCGGCCGCTGGGGCGCTTTCGCATGGTCAATTGCGCGAGCCCCGGCTACCTTGCGCGGTGGGGCACGCCGCAGTCGCCCGACGAACTGGCGAAGCACCAGCTGGTGCACTATGTGCCGGTGCTGGGGGCGCGACCCGATGGGTTCGACATCGCGCAGCCCGACGGCAGCGCGCGCACCGTGTCGATGGGCGGTTCGGTAACGGTGAACAACGCCGAGGCCTACCAGGCGGCGTGCCTGGCAGGCCTCGGCCTGATCCAGGCTCCCGAGCATGGGGTGCTTGGGCTCATCGCCGATGGGGCGTTGGTCGAAGTGCTGCCCGCGCATCGGGCACCGTCGATGCCGGTGCACCTGCTCTATGCCAACCGCCGCCACCTGCCCCAACGCGTGCGGGCCGTGATGGATTGGCTGGCCGAGGTCATGGCACCGCACCTCGAGCCCTGGGCCTGAGGCCGACGGTCCGCCGCACAAACGACAACGCCGGCGAGCGCCGGCGTTGCTTGGGGGATCGGTCGAGAAACCGCTCAGTGCAGCGGCACGCCGGTCTTGCTCTGCACCTCTTCGCGCGTCACGCCTTCGGCCAGCTCGACGAGCTTCAGCCCTTGCGGCGTCACGTCCATCACCGCGAGGTCGGTGATGATGCGGTTGACCACGCCCAGGCCAGTGAGCGGCAACGTGCAGCTGGGGATGATCTTCAGGTCGGTCGAGCCGTCTTTCTTGGTCGCGACATGCTCCATCAGCACGATCACGCGGCCGACGCCGGCGACGAGGTCCATCGCACCGCCCATGCCCTTGACCATCTTGCCGGGGATCATCCAGTTCGCCAGGTCGCCTTTTTCGCTGACCTGCATCGCGCCCAGGATGGCCAGGTTGATCTTGCCGCCGCGGATCATGCCGAAGCTGTCCGCGCTGGAGAAGATCGACGAACCAGGCAGCGTGGTCACGGTCTGCTTGCCGGCGTTGATCATGTCGGGGTCGACCTCGTCTTCGGTCGGGAACGGGCCGATACCGAGCAGGCCGTTCTCGCTTTGCAGCCACACCTCCACGCCAGCCGGCACGTGGTTGGCCACCATCGTGGGCAGGCCGATGCCCAGGTTCACATAGAAGCCGTCCTGCAGTTCCTTCGCAGCGCGGGCGGCCATTTCATCGCGGGTCCATGCCATTTGTCGATCTCCTTCAGGCCTTGCGGGTCGTGCGTTGTTCGATGCGCTTTTCCGGCGTCGTGTTCAGCACGATGCGGTGCACGAAGATGCCAGGCAGGTGGACCTGGTCCGGGTCCAGCTCGCCGGTCTCGACGATCTTCTCGACCTCGACGATCGTGACCTTGCCGGCCTGAGCCACGTTGGGGTTGAAGTTGCGCGCGGTGCGGCGGAAAACCAGGTTGCCGCTTTTGTCAGCGATGTGCGCCTTGACCAGCGACACCTCGGGCTTCAGCGAGCGCTCCATCACGTAGGTCTGGCCGTCGAACTCGCGCAATTCCTTGCCTTCAGCCACGATGGTGCCGACCCCAGTCTTGGTGAAGAAGGCCGGAATGCCGGCGCCGCCGGCGCGCAGCTTCTCGGCCAGCGTGCCTTGCGGCGTGAACTCCAGTTCCAGCTCGCCCGACAGGTACTGGCGCTCGAACTCCTTGTTCTCGCCGACATAGCTGGAGATCATCTTCTTGATCTGCCGCGTGTTCAGCAGCTTGCCAAGGCCGAAACCGTCGACACCGGCGTTGTTCGAGATCACCGTCAGGCCCTTGACGCCGCTGGCCTGCAGCGCGTCGATCAGGGCCTCGGGGATGCCGCAGAGGCCGAAACCGCCGACCGCCATCAACTGACCGTCCTTGACGATGCCGTCCAGCGCTGCAGCGGCGCTTGGGTAAACCTTGTTCATTCGGAATTGCCTCCGGGCTTGTTCGAATAGGCACGAAGGGTACTACGTAACACATTAAGTAGTCGTTACGTAGATTTGACTAAGGTTTGTCCGACACATGACTGCACCCACCCGCCCGGCCGGCCCGGTTGACGCCGCCCACCTGCAAGACCTGCTCGCCTCGATGTTCGCCCCCTGGGTGCAGGAACTGGACCTCGTCGTCCGCGCCGTCGAGCCTGATGGCGTGATGCTCGCGCTGCCGGTGGGCAGCCGCCATGTGCACGGCGGCGGCGTGATGTGCGGCCAGACGCTGATGGCCGCGGCCGACACTGCGATGGTGCTGGCGATCAGTGCGCAACTCGGCGGTTTCCGACCGATGACCACCGTGCAGTTGCAGACCAGCTTCCTGCGACCCGTGGCCAGGGACGCCGGCGAGGTGACCCTGGTCGCCCGGGTGTTGAAGCCCGGCCGCCAGCTCGTCTTCGGCGAGATCGAATGCCTGCTGCCCGATGGCAAGCTGGCTGCCCACGCGACCACCACCTACGCGCTGCTGTGAGCGCCGTGTCCGTGGCGCCGGCGATCGACCTCGATTACCGCACGGCCTTCCACCAGGCCCCGATCGGCATGATCCTGTCTCGCCACCGGCTGGTGGTGGACTGCAACCGGCGGGTGCTGGAGATGTTCCGCGCCCAGCCTGACCAGTTGATCGGCCAGTCGTTCGAGGCGCTGTACCCCAGCGCCGACGAGTACGAACGCACCGGCGCGCGCATCGTCGCCAGCCTGGGCATCGACGGGTTCTACGCCGACGACCGGGTGATGAAGCGCATCGACGGCGAGCTGTTCTGGTGCCATGTGTCGGGCCGCGCGCTGGACGCGAACGACCCGCACGCCGCCGGCATCTGGACTTTCGAAGACTTGTCGGCGCGGCGTGTGCTGAAGGTCGACTTCACGCCACGCGAACGCGAAATCGCCGCGCTGCTGATCGATGGCGCGACCAGCAAGCAGATCGGCAAACGGCTGGCGATCAGCCCGCGCACGGTCGATGTCTACCGCGCCCGGCTGATGCGCAAGGTCGGCGCCAGCACCACGCCCGAGCTGGTGCACCGGCTGCTCGGCGGCTGATCACTTTTCTTCTGGCCAGACGGCCGGCGTGTCCGGTTGCAGGGCCGCCAGCACGTTCATGTCAACGAGAAGGCTGAGAGCGACCGCCAGGTCTGGCGTCGGCGGCCTTCTCGCCTCCACGTCCACTCACACAGGAGCAGGAACATGAACGTCTTGCGCACATGCCTTGCCGCCGCCTTCGCCGCGGCAACCATCGCCCCCTCCATGACCAGCGCCGCCGTTCCGCCGGTCGACCCCGTCGGCAAGGGTGCCGTGATCAAGTGCGGCACCACCAATGGCGTCATCATTCGCGCGGCGCACGCCGACAAGATCATCTTCATGCTGACGGGATTCCTGCAGGCGGCCCTGCCGGGCGATCAGTCGGACTTGGACAAAATCCCGCGCAACACCGAACTCGACATCAAGGTGATCGACGATCCGAAGACCGTCGCTGACCTCAAGGGCAAGGTGCTGACCTTCCTCGGCGCGCTCGACTTCCCGCCCAACCGCGAGTCGGTCCGGATCATGCAAGTGCAGTATGCGATGGTCTGCCCGACCACCGCCGCACCGTGACGGCACGCGCTGACTGAACATCCGATCCGCAGCGCGGAACAAGGCGCGGCGCCGAGCAAGGCGCTGCGCCACTTCCTTTTGGCAAGGGGCGCATTACGCCTTGAAACGTCTTCCCAGCCTTGTTCGACAACGGGCGTCGCCACAATGTGCGCGCCAAAAACAAACGTGAAGGAAGACCGTGTCGCTGATTCGAAAGACCTTGGCCACGGCGGGCTTGCTGGCCCTGCAAGGGCTGCCGTCGGCCGCCGTCGCGGCGCACTACTACGTGTCGGCCTCAGGCACCGCCGACAACAGCGGCCCCGGCACCCGGGAACAGCCATGGGGCAACCTGCAGCGCGCCATCACCGACGTCCTCCAGGCCGGTGACACGTTGACGGTCGTGGGCCACTACACGGTCAACAGTCGTGTCCTGATCGTCAAGAACCCGAGCGGGCAGGCGATCACGATCAACGGCGAGCCCCTGGTGCCCGGCGGCGGCCACCAGCTGACCTGCGCGGTCCCGCGCCGGACCCAGGACACCGACCCGACACCCGACTGCATCGCCATCGAGGACTCGAGCAACCTGGTTCTCGCCAACCTGGTGCTGGACGGCACCTCGACGCCCGAAGGCAGCCTGATCCGCATCAAGCGCAGCCACCACATCCGGGTCAGCGACAGCAAGCTCCAGCACTCCAACGTCTACGGCATCTACCTGGACGGCCAGCGCAACGTGGACCACAGCGATGTCTTCGAGCGCAACGAGTTCATCAACAACAAGAACACCGCCCTGTACCTGATGCTCGGCAACAACCTCACCGTCAGCCGCAACCTGATCGACACGGTGACCGACGGCGACGGCATCGTGATCGTCGAAGCGGTGGGCGCCACCGTCGCGAACAACACCGTCAGGAACGTTCGCAAGGTCGTCGGCAGCCAAGGCAAGGACGGCATCAAGATCCGGCCCTCCGAGAACGTCGTGATCCAGGGCAACCATGTCGAGAACATCGCCGGCTCGGGCATCTACCTGGCAGACCCGTACGACTGGGCGATCCGCAAGCGTCATGCGGGCGTCAAGGTGCTCGACAACACCGTCACCCTGGTGGCCAGGGTCAACGAGGGCGACGGCACCCCGCGCTGCCAGGGCTTCGGCTGGCCGTCGGCACTGAACGTCAGCCGCACCGACGACGCCATCGTCCAGAACAACTCGGTGTACCGCAATTACGGCGAAGGCATCACCCTCAACGACGCCACGCGCGCCACCGTCAAGCTCAACGACGCCCACGACAACTTCGGCGTCAACTACTACTTGAACAACGCGTCGAACAGCGTCGTGGACCGGAACGAGTCGATCAACGACCCGACGCTGACGGACTTCTTCCGCTGCGGCGCGCCGGCCGGCGGCATCGGCATGGCCAACGAGCGGGCCGACTACGACAACCACCAGCCGCTGAGCCGCCTGCGGATCACCAACAACATCGTGGTGAACAGCCGCTTCGGCATCAACTTCTATTGGGAGAAGTCAGACCACTATCACCCGCGCAGCATGACCGGGCTGAAGAAGGTCGACATCCTGAACAACACGGTCAGCCGCACCTGGGAGAACGCGCTGGCGATCGTGGACACGGGCAACCACACCGGCAACCACGTCCAGAGCAACATCTGGAAGACCGACTCCGCCTGGCCTGTGGCCAAGGTGCCTGCGGTCGGCTTCGACTGCCTGGCCAACCTGTGGTGGGCACCGACGTCGCCCGGCGCCTGCGCCAGCCATGCCGACGTGCTCGCCGACCCGCAGTTCATCGACGCGAACGGCAGCTCGCCGAAGGAGTACATGCTCGCCGCCGGCTCACCGGCGATCGACGCCGCCCAGTATTCGATCGTGATGCCGAGCATCTGGCACGACTACTTCGGCACCAAGCGCGCGTTGAGCGCGTGGGACATCGGTGCCCACGAGTACAAGCCGTAAGACGATTTGGCGGCCGGGCCGACTCACCGGGTGCCCGGCTTCGCGCCGGGCCGCCGTCAGGCGATCAGTGCCCGCAACCAGTCCGGCACCGGCACCGACTTACCTGCCGGGAAGTCGACCCACACCGTCGTCGCGCCGCCTTCGGCGTGGATCACGCCGGGCTGGTCGGTGCGCTCCAGCGTGATGAAGGTGTCGAAGCTGGTCCGGCCGAGGTTGGCCACGTAGTGCTTGGCGAGCACGTCGCCCGGGTATTCCAGCTGCTTGATGAAGTTGCAGAAGGCGTTGACGATCACCGGGCCTTGTGCCGACGGATCGGGCGCACCGCCCACCTCGTGCAGCCACTGCACGCGGATGATCTCGAAGTAGCGAAAGTAGACCGTGTTGTTGACATGGCCCATCGCGTCCATGTCACCCCAGCGGATGGGGATCACCATCTCGTAGGTCAGCTTCTTGTCGGCCGGCAGTTCGAAGCGCATGTCGTCGTCAGCCGATCCCCAGCTCGGCCTTGACGGCGGCCAGGTCGGCCCGCAGCGCGGCCAGCTCATCGGACAAGCGTGTCACCTCCCCGCGAAGGGCCGCGACCTCGCCTGCCGCCACACCGCCGCCGTCACCGGCGGCTGCGCTGAATCCCGCGCTGGGTTGCACCGGTTCGCCGCAAAGCAGGTGGGCCCAGCGAGCTTCACGCTCACCCGGGGCACGCGCCAGCTTCACCACCCTCGCCGGCTGCTTGGTGGACAGCTCGTCGAGGAAACCTTCGACCGACGAGATGTCGGCAAAGCGATGCAGCCGCTCGCAGTTCAGCCGCAGCTCCGCCGAGGTCTGCGGCCCACGCAGCATCAGCACCGCCAGCAGCGCGACCGACTGGCTGGGCACGCCGAGCACACGGCCCAGGTTGTGCTCGTAGCGCGCGACGCGGCTGCCGCTGACTTCGAAGATCAGGTGAAGGTGCTTCAGGCTGTCGACGGCGACCAGCAGATCGGCCTCGCTGGCCTCCATCACCGGTACGCGGGCGGTCTTCTGGTTGCAGCCCGACTGCAGCGCGTTCAGCGACAGCGGGTAGGTGTCCGGCACGGTGTGCTGCTTTTCGACCAGCACGCCGAGCACGCGCGCCTCCAAGGGCGTGAGAGTTCGCAATTCCATCGGCAGCGCGCTCAGACTCCAAAGCCGTCGTCGGCCTGGATGACCGCACCGTTCACGAAGTGGCTTTCCTTCGCGCACAGCGACAGCAGCATCAGGTCCAGGTCTTCCGGTTTGCCGATGCGCTTGCGCGGCATCATCTGCACCAGCTTCTGGCCGGCGTCGGTCTGCCAGTGGTGGTGGTTGATCTCGGTGTCGATATAGCCGGGGCAGATGCAGTTGACGTTGATGTCGTAGCGGCCCCATTCGAGCGCCATCGCGCGGGTCATGTGGATCACCGCAGCCTTGCTCATCGCGTAGACGCCGATCTGGCTCAGCACACGCACGCCGGCCATCGACGCGATGTTGACGATGCGCCCGCCGGTGAAGGTGCCAGGTGCCGCGCCACGGGCCCGCGCGACCATGCGCTTGCCCACTTCCTGCGCGACGAAGAAGGCGCCGCGCACGTTGGTGTCCATCACGTAGTCGAAGTCTTCGGGCGTCACCTCGAGCAGCTTCTGCGTCGTGCTGACGCCGGCGTTGTTGACCAGCAGGTCGAGTGTGCCGACCTCGGTCTCGGCGTGGGCCACGCCGGCACGGATGCTGACCGGGTCGCTCACGTCCATCGCCACCACGTGGGCGTCACCGCCGGCGCCTTCGATCTCGGCGCGCAAGGTCTTCAGGCGCTCGACGCGGCGGGCCGACAACACCACCGCGGCGCCCGCCTTGGCCAACGTGCGGGCGAATTGCGCGCCCAGGCCACTGGACGCCCCGGTGATGAGGGCCACGCGGCCGGACAGATCGATGTTGTAGCTCATGGTTTGGGCGCGCTGCGCTTTCGGGCAAGGGAGCGAAAAGCGTAGCACGCCCGGTTCAGCGCCGGCATGTCACCCCTCGGCGAGGTCACCATCAGGCCGGGTGCGGCATCGAGGCCACAACAGAAAAGCACGATCGTTCTATTTTTCCGCGCTGCCGCTAGAATGCCCTCGCTCCGCCTGGGCCCGTGCCCCGGGGCCACTGCCCCCACGCGGCCCGAGCCGCTGGCCGCCCGGCCGCCGTCACCACTCGAAAGACCTGCCATGACCGCCCCCGAACTGCTTGCCCAACACGGCCCCCGCGAATCGATGGAATACGACGTGGTGATCGTCGGTGGCGGCCCCGCAGGCCTGGCCACAGCCATCCGCCTGAAGCAGCTGGCCGCTGAAAAAGGCGGCGAGGTCAACGTGGTGGTGCTGGAAAAAGGCTCGGAGCCCGGCGCGCACATTCTCTCCGGCGCGGTGATGGACCCGCGCGCGATGAACGAGCTGTTCCCGAACTGGAAGGAGCTCGGCGCGCCATTGAATCAGGCCGTGACCGGCGACGACGTGCTGTTCCTGAGCGAGACCGGCTCGAACCGCACGCCGGACTTCCTGGTGCCGCGCAACCTGCACAACGACGGCTGCTACGTCATCTCGCTGAGCAATGTCGTCAAGTGGATGGCGCAGCAGGCTGAAAGCCTCGGCGTCGAGATCTTCCCCGGCTTCTCTGCCGCCGAAGTGCTGTACGACGAGCAAGGCCGCGTGCGTGGCGTGGCCACCGGCGACCTGGGTATCGGCAAAGACGGGCAGCCGCACGACGGCTTCCAGCTCGGCATGGAGCTGCTGGGCAAGTACACGATCTTTGCCGAAGGCGCGCGCGGCCACCTGGGCAAGCAGTTGCTGGCCAAGTACAAGCTCGACGAAGGCAAGGACCCGCAAAGCTATGCCATCGGCATCAAGGAGCTGTGGGAAGTGCCGGCCGACAAGGCCAGGCCGGGCCTGGTGGTGCACACCGCCGGCTGGCCGATGGTGGACGACACCTTCGGCGGCGGCTTCCTCTACCACCTCGAAGACAACAAGGTGACGCTCGGCTTCGTGATCGGGCTGGACTACCAGAACCCGTACATGAGCCCGTTCGAGGAAATGCAGCGCTGGAAGACGCACCCTGCCATCCGCGCCCACATCGAAGGTGGCAAGCGCATCGGCTATGGCGCGCGCGCGATCAACAACGGAACGCCGCAAGCGCTGCCCAAGACCGTGTTCCCCGGCGGCGCGCTGATCGGCTGCGATGCCGGCTACTTGAACGCCGCACGCATCAAAGGAAGCCACGCCGCGATCAAGAGCGGCATGCTCTGCGCCGACGCGTTGTTCGATGCATTGAAGGCCGGCCGCAGCGCCGACGAGCTGAGCGCCTACCCGCAAGCCTTCGAGAAGAGCTGGCTCAACGAAGAGCTGCAGCAGACGCGCAACTTCAAGCTCTGGTTCAAGAAGGGCGACCTGGTCGGCAAGCTGATGACCGGCATCGAGCAGTGGCTGCTGCCCAAGCTGGGCGTGCAAAGCCCGCCGTGGACGCTGCACGCCACCAAGCGCGACCACGAGTACCTGAAGCCGGCCGACCAGTGCCAGCCCATCACTTACCCGAAGCCCGACAACAAGCTGAGCTTCGACCGTCTCTCGTCGGTGTTCATCAGCAACACGAACCACGAAGAAAACCAGCCGGCCCACCTGACGCTGAAGAACGACTCGATCCCGGTCTCGGTGAACCTGAGCAAGTACGCAGGCCCCGAGAGCCGCTACTGCCCCGCCGGCGTCTACGAATTCGTCAAGAGCGACGACGGCAAAGACCGCCTGCAGATCAACGCGCAGAACTGCGTGCACTGCAAGACCTGCGACATCAAGGATCCGACGCAGAACATCGTCTGGGTCACCCCCGAAGGCGGCGGCGGGCCGAACTACGCGGGGATGTGACTCCCCGCGCCGGGCGCCAGCCAGGCGTTGGGCCCGAAAACGCGCTTCGGGGCCACATCGGCGCGCGCGGCATCGTTCGTATTGAGGATGGAAGGCGTTGTCGCGGCGCCTGATTCGCGGCGTGATCGGCCATGATCCGCCTCCCATGAACGACTTCGCCGCGTTTCGCCCCACGCCGTCCGCCCGGATCATGCCCGTTCATTCCTGGCTGGCCGAGTTCTACGGCATCGATGTCGCCCGTGTGCGCTGCGTCGCGCGGCTCGATTGCGAGATCTATCGCGTCTCGATGCCTGGCTTGCCGGACCTGGCGCTGCGCATCTACCCAACCCGCATCGTCAACGAGACGGCGATCGCCGATGAGGTGAACTGGCTCGTCGCGCTCGGCGCCGAAGGCCTGCACGTGCCGACGCCACAACCAGCTCTCGATGGCCGCTTCATCCAACGCTGGCCCGATGGCCGCCTCGCGGTGGTGCTGAGCTGGGTCCAGGGCCGATTGCTCGACAAGGCCTTGCGGCCGGTGCACTTGCAGCGTGTGGGCCGGCTCGCCGGCGCGATGCACCGCGTGGCCGAACGCATGGTCGCCAACGGCCAGATCGTCGGCCAGCGCCTGGGCGATGGTGACGGGCCCGACCTCACCACCTGGGCCGACGGCAGTCGAGTGCATCACCCCGCCATGCCTGAAGCCGCCCATCGGCGTGTCCAGGCCGCCGCCCGGCGCCTGATCGATGAGCTGGCCAGCTTCCCGCGCGACCGCAGCGCCTGGGGCTTCGTCCACGCAGATCTGCACCCGTGGAACCTGCTGTTCGAAGGCACCGCCGCCGGCGCGATCGACTTCAGTGAATGCGGCTACGGCCACCACGCGCTGGACCTGGCTGCGGCATTGCAATACCTGAAGCACCCGGTCATCGGTGCCTGCGACCACGCGCCGCTGTACCCACGCCACCGCGCCGCCCTGCTCGAAGGTTATGCCGAAGAGCGCCCGCTGCCACCCGGCATCGAGCGGCAGCTCGACGCTTACATCGAGATCCGCATGATCAACACCATCGAATGGGTGCTCGATTGCTGGCCGACGCTGGACGAGCGGCCGTGGGGACGCGGCTTTCTGCAGCGCGCCGGTGAGTTCTTCGACCATTGACCCTGCGGGACGCTCGCACCGGGTCTCGCAAGACCTCGCTCCGGGCACCGCAAGACCAGCTCCGTCGCGAGGGGACCGCTAACACGTATATTTCACGCAATGCGTCGAGAACTGCCTGGGGCCGATGGCAAACACAGCCACTGGCCCGGGCCCTCGCGGGCGGGATCACCCGCTCTACAACGTCTCAGGAGACAAGCCGTGAAACGTACCCCCTCACCCCGTCGATCACTTCTCTGGGCCGCCATCGCCGGCACGCTGTACTCCGGCACCGCCGTCGCGGCGCCGCTGTTCCGGATCACCGTGATCCCATCGCTGCCGCTCGGCGAGCTCTGCAGCCCGAACGCCATCAATGACCTGGGCCACGTGGTCGGCACCTGTGCCCAGCACACCTTCTTCTGGACGCCGGAAGGTGGCGCGATCGAAATCAAGGTACCGACCGGTTACCTGGGCGCCCGCGCGTTGAACAACCACGACGTGATGGCGGCCGAGCACACCAAGCCCGACGTCACCCGCGATGGTGTCCTGTGGGACCCGGTCAACGGCTTGCGCGTGTTCACGCCCGACGGCGACTTCCCGGAGATCGGTGAAGTCAACGGCATCAACGACGCCGGAAAGGTTGTCGGTGCCGGCTGGGTGCCGCGGCCTCCCCACACACCACGCCACGCATTCACCTGGACCGAAGAGACAGGCGTGGTCGACCCGCTGCCGGATGTGGCAGGCGAAACGCAGCTGCGCGACATCAACGCGCTCGGGCAAATGGTGGGCTGGGGTTGGGGCAACAACCTCGAGGGCGGCTCGAGGGCCGTGATCCTCGAAGCCGACGGCCGGGTGACCCGGCTGGAAGCACCGTTCTGCTCGACAAACGGCGCCCAGGCCTACGGTCTGAACGATCTGGGCCAAGTGGCGGGTTCCTGCTACAACACACCGAACAGCCTGCACGCGGTCGTCTGGGCCGGCCCGCGCCATGGGCGCGACATCGATGGCCGGGCCGAAGGCAAAGGCATCAGCCAAGCCTTCGAGGTCAACAATGCCGGCCAGGTGGTGGGCTTCTGGTCGGGCGGCGGTCACAGCGGACACGCGTGGGAGACCAGCTTCTACTGGGACCCGGAGACCAAGATGACCAGCATCCATCGTCTGCTGGACCCGACGGACCCGCTCGCGGCAGTGACCAAGCTCGGCACCGTCGCCACCATCAACCAGGCCGGACAGATCGCGACCGCCGGTACGGTGAATGGTGAGTGGCAATTGCTGCTGCTAACCCCTGTCGTCAACAGCTCGACCGCGTCCCCCTGACCGGAACGTCGGCCGCTCACCGAAAGCGGCCGTGCCGCCCCCGCCCCGGCTGTTCGGCCGGGCAGCCGGTCCGCAAAGCCTGTCAAGATGCGAGCCCAGGGCCTCAGCGCTTCGGCCGAGGCCCTCCCACACAGGGCTTGCGAAGGAACGATCTTGGACAGATGGCTGACGGCGGCGCTCGACTACCTCCCGACATGGATTGACCACCAGATGCGCTTGAGCGAGCAGCCGGGTTGCACACTCGCCGTTGCGGCCAAGGGCAAGCTGGTATTCGAAGCGGCCTTCGGCCATGCCGATGCGATCCAGCAGCGGCCGCTGACGCCGCAGCACCGCTTCCGCGTCGCGTCCCACAGCAAAACCTTTGCCGCAGCCGCGGTGCTGAAGCTGCGTGAGCAGGGCCGCCTGCAGCTGGACGACGCGGTCGGGCGCCATGTGAAGGGTCTGCACCCGAGCGTCGCGAAGACGACGCTGACGCAGCTGCTGTCGCACACCGCCGGGCTGGTCCGCGATGGCGTCGACGCCGGCCAGTGGCAGGACCGCCGGCCGTTTCTGAACGCGAAGGAACTGCTGGCCGACCTGGCCGGCGGCACGACCATCGAGCCGAACGAGCGCTTCAAGTACTCGAACCACGGCTACGGCCTGTTGGGCCTGGTGATCGAGGCCGTCACCGGCGAAGGTTTTGCTGACTGGACGGCGCGCGAGATCGTCGCGGCTTCCGGGCTGGAGCACACCACGCCCGACATGCCGGCCGACGCCAAGCTGCCCTTCGCGCACGGCCACACCAGCAAGCTGCCGCTGGGGCGCCGCGTCGTGATCCCGGCGACCAACCCGACGAATGCGCTCGCCGCGGCGACAGGCTTCGTCAGCACCGCCAGTGACCTGGCGCGCTTCTTCAGCAGCCTCGCCCCCGGCGCCAGGCGCAGCGTGCTCAAGCCCGAGAGCCGGCGCGAGATGGTGCGCCGCCAATGGAAGGACGCGTACGGCACGATCGAGCGCTGGTACGGCCTGGGCACCATCTCGGGCAAGCTCGGCGAGTGGGAATGGTTCGGCCACTCCGGCGGCTTCCAGGGCACGATCACCCGAACCTGCTGCGTGCCCGAGCGGGATCTGACGGTTTCGGTGTTGACCAACGCGGCCGATGGCCTTGCACACGTCTGGCTCGACGGCGCGCTGCACATTCTGCAGGCGTTCGCGAAGCACGGCGCACCAAGCCCACGCACCGCCGGCTGGGCCGGCCGCTACTGGAGCCTGTGGGGCGCGTTCGACTTCGTGCCGGTGGACGGCAAGATCCTGGTGGCCAGCCCCAGCCTGCCGAACCCGATGCAGGACGCCTCACAGATCGTGCCCGATGCGCGGCGGCGCCAGGGCACCGAGAGCGGCCAGATCACGCTCGCCGGCGGCTTTGCCAACCACGGCGAAACCGCGCGCATCGAACGCGACGCACGCGGCCGCGTTACCCAGGTGTGGCTCGGCGGTACCCGGCTGGTCAGCGAGGCGAAGGCCGCCAAGGAGCTGGCAGCCCGCTACGCCGTGGGCTGAGGCTGCAGCCGCGGCGTCAGTCGCTCGCCTCGCCGAGCGTCACCGTCTGCTTGCGAGCCTGACCGGCACGCCAGACGCTCAACGTCACCTTGTCTCCCGGCTGGAAGCGCTCCAGCACGTTCAGCAGGTCGTCGAGGTCGGTCACCGCCTCTTCATTGACCGCTGTGATCACGTCGCCCTGCACCACCCGGCCGTCGCGGCCACGCCGGAAAGGCGACAGGCCGGCGCGCTGCGCCGGGCCACCGGCGGTCACGCCGACCAGGGCGACCCCGGTAGGCAGATCGAGCGAGCGCGTCAGCGCCGGTGGCCCGCCGCTGATGCCCAATGCGGGCCGCACCATGCGCCCGTCGCGGATCAGCCGCGGCACGATGCGGTTCACTTCGTCCACGGGAATGGCGAAACCGATGCCCGAGCTGGCGCCCGAAGGGCTGTAGATCGCTGTCGTGACGCCCACCAGCCGGCCCGCCGAATCGAGCAGCGGCCCGCCCGAGTTGCCCGGGTTGATGGCCGCATCGGTCTGGATCACGCCACGGATCATCCGCCTCGTGGCCGACTCGATCTCGCGCCCAAGGGCGCTGACGATGCCGGTGGTCAGCGTCTGGTCGAGCCCGAAGGGGTTGCCGAGCGCGAACACGCGCTGGCCGACCTGCAGGTCGCGGCTGGTGCCGATCGGCAACGCCGTCATCCGCGCCTTGGGCGCCTCGATGCGCAGCACCGCCAGGTCGCGGTCGGGGAAGGCGCCGACCAACTCGGCGCGGTAGCTCGTCTGATCGGCCAGCGTCACCCGCGCTGCACTCGCGCCCTGGATGACGTGGAAATTGGTGACGATGTGGCCCCGCTCGTCCCAGACGAAGCCGGTGCCGGTGCCGCGCGGCACCTGCTGCACGTTGAGAGAAAAGAAATCTCGCTCGACGGTGAGCGCGGTGATGTTGACGACGGACGGCGAGGCGGCCTTGAAGACGGCGATGTTGTTCTGCTCGTCGCCTGACAGCGGCCCGCGCGTGGCAACGCTGCGCGGTGCGGCGTCGGTACGGCCGAGCGCAGGCGAGAAGCTGGCCAGGCCAACGCTGGCGGCCAACACGACAAACGACGCCGCCGCCAAAAGGCGGCGGCGTCGGTGGGGCTGGGGCGGTGTCTCCGCCGCGGCTTGGTTCATGCCGATCTCCTTGTGCACGCTCTCGTGCGCGGCCGGCCCGCCGCCCGCACGCGCACGAAGCGCGTTCGAAGCGGCGGGACCGTCTTCTTCTGATCGTCAGCCGACCTGAACGTTCACACGGCGCGGCTGCGCATGGGCCTGTTTCGGGATGCGCAGGTTCAGCACGCCGTCCTTCAAGTTGGCCTCGATGTGGCCGGCGTCCAGCTCGCGACTGAGCGTGAAGGCGCGGCGGTAGCGCGGCACCCGCAGTTCGACGTAAGCCGGCTGCAGGCCCGCCGGCGTGGTAGTAGCGACCGCGCCCTCGATCGTCAGCGTATCGCCGTCGATCTTGATGTCGAGCTGGTCGCGCGGAACGCCCGGCAAGTCGGCCAGCAGCGTGATGCCGGCGTCGTCCTCGAACACGTCCACGCGCGGCAGCAGGGCCCGTGTGTCAGCACCGCGTTCGGCCTGCTCGGTCGTCGCCGGCGGCGTCTGGCTGGTCTTTTGCAGTTCGGTCTTCGAAGTGGTCATGGTCATTGCTCCTTGTCAGCGGTTTCGGTCCGTCACTGCACGGCGATGCGCTTGGGCTGAGCTTCTTCGCGACGCGCAATGCTCACATTGAGCACGCCGTCGCGGTAGGTGGCGTTCACTCGTCCCGGGTCAACGTCGTCCGGCAGGCTGATCGCCCGCTTGAAGGTGCCGCTGGCACGTTCTCGGTTGTAAATGCTGGTCTTGGCATCGCCGCGCGGCAACGCAGAAGCACGCTCGCCGGAGATCGTCAACACGCCACGATCGATGACGACATCGATCTTGGCCGGGTCGATGCCTGGGGCAAAGGCATAGAGCTCGACGCTGCTGGGCGTCTGGCCCACGTTGATCGCCGGGAAGGCGCCGGGCGCCGCCGAGCGGATGCTGCTGGGCATGCCGCTGCCGCCAAACACGTCGTCCAGTTCGCGGCGCAGGCGTTCGAATTCGCCGAGCACGCCGCCGGGGAAGCTCCAGAGGGTTTCATACATGATGGCTTGCTCCTTTCGGGGTGAACGCGGCGCCGGAAAATGGTTCGTCAGCGCCGCATGCCACCGAATTAGGGGCAGCCTGCCGGACTTCAAGACCCCTTTTTCAATGGGTTGCGCCGCACCGAAACGTGTTACGGCCGCGCAAACCGCGGCCGGGCGTCAGGTCCCGATCACCCCGCCATCGTTCTTCGTGATCACCACCGTCGCGGACCGAGGCCGGCCGCCATCCGGCCACTTGGAGAAGCGGCTGGGGGCCTCCGGGTCGCTGCGCTCGGACGGCGACTCGCCAGGGTGCTGGATGTTGACGAACAGCGTGCGCAGATCGCTGGTCATGGCGATGCCGGTCACCTCGCAGCCGGTAGGGCCGACGAGGAATCGGCGCATGTCGCCCTTGGTCGGGTCGCAGGCCAGCATCTGGTTGTTCGGCAGGTTGCTGTAGTCGCCCTTGCCCATCACCGACGAAGAAGCGTCTGTCTGGATCCACATCACGCCTCGCGGGTCGATCCACAGGCCGTCCGGGCTGCCGAAGATGTCGCCGCGCACGTTGCCCCTGGCGCCCTCGCGCGGCTGGGCCGGGTCGCCGGCCAGCACCAGGTGGTCCCAGCTGAATTTGGTGCCGTCCAGGTCGCCCTGCTCCTGCCAGCGGATGATCTGGCCCATGGTGTTCGGCGCACGCGGGTTGGCGGCGTCGGCGCCGGGCCGGTCTGGTTTGCCACGGTCGCTGTTGTTGGTCAACGTGCAGTAGACCTGCTTGGTGATCGGGTCGACGGCCGTCCACTCGGGCCGGTCCATCTTGGTCGCACCCAGCGCGTCGCTGGCCTGGCGCGACTTGATCAGCACCTCGCCTTGGTCGGCGAAGCCGTTGGCCACGGTCAACGGGCCCTGGCCGTGCACCAGCGGCAGCCACTCGCCCTTGCCGCCGGCATCGAAACGCGCGACGTACAGCGTGCCGTGGTCGAGCAGCTCGCGGTTGGCCGCCAGGCCGCCGGGCTTCATCGCATCGCGGCTGACGAACTTGTAGATGTACTCGAAGCGTGCGTCCTCGCCCATGTAGACCACGGCCTTGCCGCCGGCCGTCAATGCAGTGGCCGCCCCCTCGTGCGCGGCCCGGCCCAGCGCAGTGTGCTTGACCGGCGTGCTGGTCGGGTCCATCGGGTCGATCTCCACGATCCAGCCGAAGCGGTTGAACTCGTTCGGATGCTTGGTCGCGTCGAAGCGCTCGTCGGCGACTTGCCAGCGGAAGTAATTGCCGCCGCCCTTCCTCAGGCCCCAGCGCTTCTGGTGCGCGTCCGGCAGCTCGGGGCCTTCGAAGTAGCCGGCCCAGTTCTCTTCGCAGGTCAGGTAGGTGCCCCACGGCGTCCGGCCGTTGGCGCAGTTGTTGAAGGTGCCCAGCACCAGCGTGCCGGACGGGTCGGCCGCGGTCTTCATCATCGCGTGGCCGGCTGCGGGGCCGGCAATGCGCATCGGCGTGCGGGCGGTGATGCGGCGGGCATAGCGCGACGGCGTCACCACCTTCCAGCCGCTGTCGGCCCTCTCGACCTCGATCACCGAGACGCCGTGCGCAGCCATCGACTTGAAGGCCTTCTCGGCGCTCCAGGTCTTCACCCCATCGGTGTGCAGCATGCCGTCATCGGTGTATTCATGGTTCATCGCGAGCACGCCGCGGCGGGTGCCGCCGTCGAGCGGGAAGAAGGCCATGCCGTCGTGGTGCATGCCGGCCTGCAGCGCCTGCTCGGCCGCCGTGTTCGACGCATCGGGCTTGAAGGCCGGCATCTGCCCGGCGATGCCGACCGGGTCACCCCAGCGGTACAGCACCTGGGCGCGGTAGCCCTCGGGCACGACCACGGCGTCGATCGCCGCCATCGCGACGCTCTTGAAGCCGATCGCACGGCCGAGCGTGACGGGATTTGTCGCCTGTTGCGCCGCACTGGCGCAGGCGGTGAGCAGGCCAGGGCCGAACAAGCTGCCAGCGGCCAGCGCCAGGCCGCCCCCGAGCCACACACGCCGCGCCGGATCCGACACCTCGTGGATGCTCGGGTTGGCACTGGAGTTCGAGTCTTCCATGCCGCTGAAATCCTTGGCCATGCGGGTGCTCCTCAGGTTGGGCTCGGCAGCCCTCTGGCCGCCTACGAAATGTCGTGGCCGGGCCATTGTCCCGGCTCCGGCAAGTTTCGCCCCAATCTCTAGAATCGCCCGCTTTGCCTCGCCTTTCGCATGACGCTCGCTGCCCTGATCCGCGCCTTCGTCCGCCGTCATGCGGCGGCCTACGCAGGTGCGGCGGTAATGCTGCTGGGCATTGCACTGCTGACCGTGTGGCTGCCGCGCCAGATCGGTCACCTCGTGGACGCGATCGTCGCCCGCGAGCTCGCAGGCCCGGCGCTGTGGCGCCAGCTCGCGCTGCTGCTGGCGGCCGGTGTCGCGATCTATTTCTTGCGCGTCGGCTGGCGTGTGCGCCTGTACGCCGCGGCCTACCAGATGGGGGTGGAGCTGCGCCGCCGCCTGTACCAGCGCCTGGCCGACCAGGGCCCGCGCTTCTACCAGACGCGCCGCACCGGCGATCTGATGGCGCTGGCCACCAACGACGTCGACGCGGTCGAGATGGCCGCCGGCGAGGCGATGCTCGCCGGCTTCGATGGCACGCTGACTTTGGTGCTGGTGGTCGCCACCATGGCACTCGGTGTCGACTGGCGGCTGGCCGCGATCGCGCTGCTGCCCTTCCCGCTGATGGCATGGAGCTTCGCCTGGATCTCCAGCCACGTGCATGGTCGCTCGAAAGAGGCGCTGGAGCGTTTCGGTGACCTGAACGACCATGTGCAGGAGACGCTGTCCGGCGTGCGCACGCTGCGCGCACTGGGCCTGGAGGCGCGCAGCGCAAAGGTCTTTGCCGAGCTGGCCGAGAAAGCCGCCGACGCCAGCTATTGGTCGCAGCGTTGGGAGGCGCGCTACGAGCCCGCGGTCGGCATGACACTGGCGACCTCGGTCGTGCTGTCGCTGGCGCTCGGCGGCTGGCTGGTGTGGCACGGCGAGTTGACGATCGGCCAGTTGACCAGCTTCCAGCTCTATCTCGTGCAACTGATCTGGCCGATGTTTGCGGCCGGCTGGGTGCTGGCGTTGTGGCAACGCGGCCGCGCGGCGTGGACGCGGCTGTCCGCGGTACTGGACGAGCCGCTGGCGATCGACGACGACGGTGGCGTCGAGGCCGTTCGTGCCGGCGAGATCGCGCTGCGCGACGTTCGCTTCGCCTACCCGGGCGCGAACAATGCGGCGCTGGATGGCCTGTCGCTGCACATCGCGCCGGGCTCGACGCTGGGCCTGGTCGGCCCGACTGGCTCGGGCAAGAGCACGCTGCTGAAGCTGTTGCTGCGCCAATGGATGCCGCAGGCCGGTGGCATCACCTGGGGTGGTGTCGGCCTGCCCGACTACACGCTGAACGCACTGCGCGCCGGCATCGCCTGGGTGCCGCAGGAGCCGATCCTGTTCTCCGCCAGCGTGGCCGAGAACATCGCGCTGGCCAAGCCCGGCGCCACGCGCACCGAGGTCGAGGCGGTGGCCCAGCTGGCCGACGTGCACGACGACATCCAGCGCCTGCCCCAGGGCTACGACACGCCGGTCGGCGAACGCGGCGTCACGCTCTCCGGCGGGCAGCGCCAGCGCGTGGCAATTGCCCGCGCGCTGCTGGCCGACGCCCCCCTGCTGCTGCTGGACGACGCGCTATCCGCCGTCGACACCGAGACCGAACACCGCATCCTGGCCCACCTGCGCGAGCAACGCAAAGGCCGCACCGTCATCATCGTCAGCCATCGCCTGTCGGCCGTCGCCGATGCCGACTTGATTGCGGTGCTGCGCCATGGTCATCTCGCCGAACGCGGCACGCATGAACAACTGTTGGCCAAGGGACTGGCACACAGTTGGTACGCGCAGCAGTGGCGTATTCAGCAGTTGGAGGCGTCGCTTGAGGCGGATTGAAGTTGCGTCAACTCCAACTACAACGGTCGAGCAAGGCCGGCGGCTTGGGGCACGTTCTCCGGCCTTGCTCGCGGGCAGCCGGGGTGCGCTCGCCATGGTCTCTCGATTGACACCGTGTTCTCTTGCATCGGTTGGGGCGACCGCGAATGAAGGCCTGCGAACGCACCCCAAGCCACCGACCCTGGCACCCCGGGCGGCATGCCACGGCGTGCCAAACCACCGACGGTGCCTGCAGGGTGGTGGTGGTGTCCCCGGGCGCCGGACCTCATTCGCGGTCGCCCCAACGCAGGCGCAGCACCACGGTGCTGATGGAGATGCGGCGCGCAGTGCACCCACGGCAGTCCGCGAGCGGACGGCGACCGGGGACACCGCCACCACCCTGCCGCCGCGACAGCTGCAGGCTCCGCATTTCTTGACCTCGGCACAACTCTGCCCTGCCTTCGACTCGCAGCGGCACCCCAACGCGTGAAGACCACTGACAACACCAACTCCACCGGCCGCCGTGCCGCCGCGTTGCTGTGGCGCGCCGCCAAGCCCGAGTCACGTCACCTGTGGATTGGCCTGGCCTGGCTCGCGGTGGCCGCTGCACTCGACGCACTCGGCCCCGTGCTCGGCAAGGCCTACATCGACCGCTACCTGCTGCCGCGCGACCCGGCGATCGCCAACATCGCCGCCTTGCTGATCGGTGCGCTGGTCGCCGGCTGGGTGGCGAGCTGGGTGCGTTATCGGCAGCTTTCGCGGTTGGCCGGGGTGGCAATGCGCTCGGTGCGGCGCATCCGCGAATCGGTCTACGGCCATGTGCTTCGGCTGCCGATGAGCTTCTTCGACAAGGCCATCACCGGCCAGCTCGTCAGCCGCGTCACCAACGACACCGAGGCAGTCAAGCAGCTGTACGTGCAGGTGCTGTTCGTCATGCTGGACTGCCTGATCATGCTGGCCAGCCTGTTGGTGACGATGGCGTTTCTCGATTGGCGGTTGATGCTGATCGTGACGACGCTGGTGCCCGCGGTGTTCGGCATCGTCTACCTGTACCAGCGCCTGTCGGCGCCTGCGGTCGCGCGCACGCGCCAGCTGCGCAGCGAGCTGAACGCACAGACGGCAGAGTCGATCTCGGGCATGGCGGTGCTGCAGGCGACTGGCGCTGCGCATGGTTATGGCGAACGCTACGCCCGCATCAACAACGACCACTACCAGTCGCGCCAGACCGAGCTGCGCGCCAACGCGCTGCTGTTGCGCCCGGCACTGGATCTGCTGAACGTCGCGATGCTGGCGGTCGTGATCGCCGTCTTCGGCCTGCGCGAAGGTGGCGGCTCGCTGAGTGCGATCGAGGTCGGCGTGCTGTACGCCTTCGTCTCTTACGTC
Organism: Ideonella sp.; assembly: GCF_036277275.1. Lineage (GTDB taxonomy): Bacteria > Pseudomonadota > Gammaproteobacteria > Burkholderiales > Burkholderiaceae_C > Ideonella. Next base: position 78,059 of record NZ_DASUNH010000052.1, read on the forward strand.
GGCCGCGTGACCGAGCCGCTGATCCAGCTGACGATGCAGTTCTCGCAACTGCAGCAGGCGATCATCGCCGCCGCACGCGTCAACACGCTGCTCGACGAAGCCGAGGCTGACCGGCCCGCGGCTGACGGCCGGGTCACCGCCGGCGCCGTGAGCATGCGCCAGCTGAACTTTGCCTACGCGCCCGGCACGCCGGTGCTGCGCCAGGTGTCGCTGGACATCGCGCCAGGTGAGTTCATCGGCATCGTCGGCCCCACCGGCAGCGGCAAGTCGAGCCTGCTGTCGCTGCTGCTGCGCTTCTACCCGGTGGCCGACGGCCAGTTGCTGATCGATGGCCAACCGATCGCGAGCCTCGACGAGGCCGCCTTCCGCGACGCGGTGGGCCTGGTGCCGCAAGAGCCCTTCCTGCTCGCGGCGAGTGCGCGCGAGAACATCGCGATGGGCCGGCCGCTGACCGACGCGCAGATCGAGACCGCGGCCATCGCCGCCGGTGCGCATGGCTTCATCAGCCGGCTCGAGCAAGGCTACGACACCAAGCTCGGCGAAGGCGGCGCACGCCTGGCCGTCGGCGAAAAGCAGCTGATCGCCATCGCCCGCGCGCTGGCCGGCCAGCCGCGCATCCTGCTGCTCGACGAGGCCACCTCGCACATCGACAGCGAAACCGAAGCCGTCGTGCAGCAGGCCCTGGCCAAGCTGCACGGCAAGCTGACGCTGATCTCGATCGCGCACCGGCTGTCGACCATCCGCGATGCCGACCGCATCGTCGTGCTCAACCACGGCCGCATTGCCGAGCTGGGGCCGCACGAAGACCTGATGCAGATCGAAGGCGGCCTCTACCGCCGCCTGGTCGAGTTGCAACAGCTGGTTTCCGACGACGCGGCGAACACGGCCCCGGACGCATCCAGCATCGGGTAGTTCCCGATGGTTGAGTAGTCATGACTACCTAATAGTCATGACTATGAATGGCGTTCGTCGTGCATTCCGGGGTCTTGCAGTCTGACCTCGTGCACTGAATAGAGCGATGCCAGGCCTTGTCGGGCCATTCAGCACCCCTCGTGTGCGCCTTCATGTCCTCCACCCTGCGCCGCCGCCAAGGGGGCCGGGGCGGTTCGTTTTCGAGCCAACCTAGAGAGGCATTCATGAAGCACGGGATCCCAGCCCACCGCGGGCTGACCACGTTCGCCCGCCACGGGGCGAATACGCTAGCCCGACACGGGCTGGTGGCCGCGACCCTGGCCCTGACGGGGCACGGCGCGTCGGCAGGTGAGTTCAACATCGGCACCGGTGTCTACGACATCACCGGGCCGGTGGCCGAGACGGGCCTGTTCGGCTATGTCGCGCAGCAAGAGGCCGATGGCCTGCACATGCGGCTTCGGGCGCGGGCCTTCATCATCCAGAGCCCCACGAGCGGCAAGAGGGTCGTCTACGTCAACGCCGATCTGGGCGCGATGTTCCAGTCGATCAAGCTGGAGGTCGTCAAGAAGCTCAAGGCCAAGTACGGCACCCTGTACGGCCACGACAACGTGATGCTGGCTGCCACGCACACCCATTCAGGCAACGCCGGCCATTCGCACTACGCGCTCTACACGCTGGCCTCGGCCGACAAGTCGCTCTTCGGCTACAGCTCGCAGGCCTACCACGCCGCGGTCAACGGCATCGTTGCCGCGATCGACCGGGCGCACCAGAACCTCGCGCCGGGCAGCATCGAGCTGGTCCAGGGCGACCTGCTGGGCGCCACGCGCAACCGGTCGGTGCTGGCCTACCAGGCCAACCCGGATGCCTATCAGTCGCCCCATGACACCAACAAGACGATGACCCAGCTGAAGTTCCGCAAGGACAACGGCCAGGAGGTCGGCCTGCTGAACTGGTTCGCGATCCACCCTACCGCGCTGAGCATGCTGCAGACCAAGATCAGCTCGGACAGCAAGGGCTACGCCCAATCGTTCTTCGAGCGCTCGAAGGCCAGCGACTACGGCGCCCGCGAGACTTTCGTCGCAGCCTTTTCCAACAGTGACGAAGGTGACGTCGTTTCGTCCCACGGCAACGCGCACTCGGCACCGGGCTACGAAGGCAGCCCCGACGAGTACGCGAACGTCGAGGTCGACGGCACCCGGCAGCTGCAGAAGGCCAAGGAGCTGTACGCGCAGACAGGCCAGCGGCTGTACGACCGCCTCGACTACCGGCACCAGTGGACGGCGATGAACGGCTTCGTCGTGCGGCCCGAGTTCACCAAGACCTCGGCGAAGACGCTGTGCACTGCCGCCCGCGGCTACTCGATGGCCGCCGGCGGCGAGAACGGGCCCGGCAGCATCCCCGGCATGTACGAGGGCATGACCCACGAGAACACCAACCTGGCCACGGCAGCGGAGCTGTTCCTGACGTCACCGCTGGCAGGCGCGATCCTGTTCACGTTCAATGTCGTCACGCTCGGCGCCGACGACCCTTGCCAACGGCCCAAGCCCAACATGCTGGCCACCGGCGCACTCGACTGGGTGCCCGAGGTGCTGCCGCACCAGGTGATGGTGGTGGGCCCGCTGGCGATCATCGGCGTGCCGTACGAGGTGACGACGGTGTCCGGCCGCCGGATCCGCGCGCAGGTCCTGCAGCGGCTGGCGGGCCAGGGCGTGACCACCGCGGTGATCGCCGGCCTGTCGAACAGCTACTCCGGCTACCTCGCCACGCGCGAGGAATACCAGCTGCAGCACTACGAGGGCGCGAGCACCGAGTACGGGCCTTACGCCAGCGCAGCGGTCGAGCAGATCGTTGGCGACTTGTCGACGGCGCTGGCGCAGGGCAGCGGCATCAACGACACCGGCACGCCGCTGGACAAGTCGAACGAGCTCCGGCTGGAACGCCCCGGCGTCGTGTTCGACGACAAGCCGCTGTTCCAGAGCTTCGGCCATGTGCTGAACCAGCCTGCCGCCAGCTACGCGCGCGGCGCCAAGGCGGTGGCCACCTTCCGCGCCGGGCACCCGAAGAACAACCTGCGCACCCAAGACACCTTCCTCAAGGTCGAGCGCCTGAACGGCTCGACCTGGGACACGGTGGCCAACGACTGGGACTTCGAGACCACCTACACCTGGCGCCGCGAGGGCATCGCCTACTCGCGCGTCGACGTGGAATGGCGCATCCCGCCGACCGCCCTGCCCGGCACCTACCGCATCCGCCACTTCGGCCATTGGAAGAGCGGTTGGACGGGTGCCATCTCGGCCTACTCCGGCACGTCACGAACCTTTCAAGTGAACTGACTATCGTCGGGCACCGCTCACGAGGCGGTGGCCCGACCTCGCCATAACAAGAAAACGATGAAGCCGTTTCATTCCATCGCCTTGGCGGCGGCCTGCACAGGCGTCGTGCTGCTCGGGTGGGCCGTCAGCGGCGACTCTGCGATCCAGGAAGCCGCTGCATCGCTCGGCCCCGGCGCCACCGCCCCGCCTGCTGCGCTGGCCGCAGCGGCGGGGGCCGCAGCCGTCGACAAGATCGAGAAGCCTCGCACCCGTGATGAGCGGACGAGCCTGAGCCGCCGGCTCGCAGCCGATCTTGCCGGTGCGGGAGACTTGTTGCAAACGCTGAAGCAGCTGGAAAGGCTGTGCGGCAGCACGGCCCCCGGCCCTTGCCTCGACGAAGTGTTGACAGGCCTGTCGGCGCCGCAACGACAAACGCTGACCGACATCCTGGCGCGGCTGCCGCTCCTGGGGCCGCGGCTGTCGACGCTGCTGATGTCGACCGGGCAACCGATGCTGGACCGCATCGACGCCATCAGCCGCATGCGGGCCGAGGTGCTGGGCGCGGCCAACGCGCAGTTGCTGTTCGGCCGGCAAGAGGCGCAGTTGCGCTACCAGGCGCAACTCGAACAGTTCATCGAGCGCGATGCGGCCCGCCTGCCGCTGGCGCAGCGTCTGGCGGCGGCCGAAACGCTGCGCGCACCGCTGCTGCAACACGACACCGCGCCGTCGGTCGACGATCCCAACGAGCGGGCCCGCCAGTACCAGCTCACGCTGCGCCTGACCCTGCTGGACGCGACCGACGAGGCCGACAGGGCGCGGCTGTCGGCGCAGGTGCGCAGCCAGTTCTTCCCACCCGAGCAGGTGGCGCAACTGGCCCGCAACGACCGATTCGATGCGCAACAGCGCGACCGCATGGCGACATATGCCGAGCGCAAGCTGGCCATCCAGGCCCGCTACACCGGCGCCGACACCCCGGCCGCGCTGCAACAGCGCGATGCCGAGCTCGACGCACTGCGGCGAGAAGTCTTCCCCGACAGCTTTCAACCCTGAGAACAGAAAGCCCCGATGAAACTCACCTCCTTCTTTGCGCGGCTGCTGACCGGCATCGCGCTGATGAGCGGCCTGGCCGCTCAGGCCGAGACCTACGTCTATGTCACCAACACCACCGCGAACCCGCTGACCGTGTCGACCGTGCAGTACGGCGACAAGGCCCTCGTGCGCAATCGCGAATGGGGCACCTACGACCCGGTGATCCCGCCTTACGCGACGCGCCGCGTGGCCTGGATGAACCGCGATGAAGGCATCACCAACGGCAAGAACTTCTACTTCGACACCACCGTCACCGGCGCCCGCGGCGGGCCGCAGGTGCTGAAGCAGCGGCTGCGCGGCAAGCTCATCGGCTCGTCGCTGTGGCAAGGTGCCAAGGCAGCGTCGTTCGAGACGCCCTGGTACTACGACCGCATGATCCACACCCACACCGTCGTGCCGGACGAGCAGCTGTCGTTCAAGGCCGAGTTCACCGGTGGCTACGACGACGTCTACTACATCATTCACGACGCGAACGTGAAGGAAGCGCGCACCGATGACCCGAACACGTTGAAGGTGCTGGCCTACAACACCTGGGGCATCTTCGTCGCGCCGCGCATCTGCGAACGCTATGCCGCCATGCCATCGGCCATGACCGGCTTCGACGCGATCGTGCTGTCGGAGGCCTTCGACGGCGGCTGCCGAGAACAACTGCTGCGCGATCTGCGTGCCGAGTACCCGTACCAGACGCGCCTGGTGGACGAGCCCGGCAACATCATGAACGGCGGTGTCATCGCCGTCAGCCGCTGGCCGATCGCCGCGCAGGACGTGCACGTCTACCCCGACTGCACGGGCGACAACTGCTTCTCGAACAAGGGCTTCATCTACTTCGAGATCATCAAGCAGGGCAAGGCCTTCCACGTGCTGGGCACGCACACCAACGCCTACAACGGCATGCAAGACCGCCAGGTGCGCTTGAGCCAGCTCGGCCAGATGGGCCGCTACCCGGCCGCCCATGGCGTGCCTGCCACTGAGCCCGTGGTCTACGCCGGCGACCTGAACGTCGACCGCTACGCGACGCCGGACGACTACGTGCAGATGCTGGGCCTGCTGCACGCCGCCGAGCCCCGCTACATCGGCCATCCGTACACCTACGACTCGACCGTCAACGCACTCGGCTCCGGCGGCCGCGAGTACCTGGACTATGTGTTCGCCGACACGCAGCATCGCTCCCCGCGCGCAACCGACAACACCGTGCGCATCTACCGCAGCCTGAACCCCTCACTGTGGATGGATCACGATCTGTCGGACCACTTTGCGGTGTCGGGGGTATTGCAGTACTGACATGGAAGGCGGCCTAGCCACCTCGGGCATGGGCTTGGCGGCGGCTCGCCGCGGCACCCCTCGCCCTCTCCGGCGGCAGACTGGCCAGTCTGCCCGGTTCAAGTCGTCGCGGACGAAGCCTGGCCTGGTTGGGGCAGTTGCGTCCCGGTGAACCGCCGCATCCCGAAGGCGAATGCCAACCCGCCCGCATACATCAAGACACCGTAGACGGCACCCGGCACGGCCATCGCGTCTTCCTTCAGCACCGCGCTGGCCATGACCAACGCAAGCGTGGCGTTCTGCACCGAACTCTCGATGCCCAGCGTGATGGCCTGGCGCTGCGGCAGCCGAGCCGCCCAGGCCGCGCCGAAGCCAATCAGCAGCATGGCCACGTTCAGGGTCAACGCCACGGGCGCCAGCACGGCAAAGCCGTCGACCAGCAGCCTCCAGTTCTTGACCACTGCACCGACCACGATCAGCACGAACAGCCCGGTGGCGATGCGGGTCGCGCGCGCCTCGAAGGCCATCGCACGCGCGGGCGCCCGGTGACGAAAGAGCATCCCCAGCGCGACCGGCACGCCGAGCATCAGGAAGGTGTGGGCCATGATGCTGCCAATCGGCACCTCGATCGACCGCGTGGTGCCGGCCAGTTCCTGCAGCGCCCAGGAGAGGATGACCGGCAGCGTGAAGATCGTCAGAACACTGGCCACGGCGGTGAAGCTGACGGCCAACGCGACATCCCCCCTCGCGACATACGTCAGCAAGTTGGAGGTCGAGCCCGTCGGACAGGCCGCCACAATCATGAAGCCCACCGCAAAGGCGCCGGTGAGGCCGGTCGCCCTGATCAGCAGGTACGCGACCAGCGGCAACAGCACGAAGTGGCAGACGGCGCCGACCAGCAGCGCCTTGGGCTGCCGCAGGATGCGCCGGAAATCGTCGACCCCCAGGCCAAGGCCCAGCGAGAACATGATGAAAGCCAGGGCCAGGGGCAGCAAGACGCCCGACAGCGCATCACTTTGCAAAGTGGAACTCCCTCCTCGTTGGTGCCGGGAGTCTAGAAGATGGAGTGCTGCCAGCACACCATGGCAACCCTTGGCAGCAACGGCGGCTACAGTCCCGCCCTCACATCGCCATCCTGCCTGCGCCTTCGCCTTCTGCCATGAGCCTCGCCGACCTGCGCGCCGCGGTGAGTGCCGAGCTCGCCGCCACGCCCGAGTACTACGACTTCAAGGTCTTGCGGACCGAACGCGACGGCGCGCTTTGGCGCGTGACGCTCGATCCGGGCCACGTCTATGCCGACGGCCAGCCACCGGGCCGGTCGTCGGCTCAGGTGCTGCTGGACGACAGCCTGGATGGCGCCTCGGCTTGGTGGGGGGCGCCCGAGAAGGGTGGCGCCAGCGTCCTCGCCGTGCTGGCCGAGGACGATCAACTGCTGCTGCAGAACGCCACGGCCGCGCCGCCGGGTGCCGACTACCTGATCCGCCTGTACCCGCCCCGGTTCCTCAACGCCGTCGCTGATGCCTGGTTCGACACGCCCTGGGCCAGCCGCGCCATCGACTGCGTGGGTGACCTGGCCCGACCACACCTCGCCGACAGCGGCCCGGCGCTGACCGGTGCCCCCTTCCGCTGGCTGCGCCCCGCGCAACGCGAGGCGCTGTCACTGGTGCGTCACAGCAGCTCGTTTCTTTGGGGTCCGCCGGGCACGGGCAAGACCACCACGCTGGGCGTGTTGCTGGCCGAGTATCTGGACAGCCGCCCTCACGCCCGCGTGCTGCTGCTGTCCACCACCAACCACGCGGTGGACCTGGCGACGATCGCGGTCGACAAGGCACTGCAAAAAGGCCAGCGAGGCCACTGGCGCGACGCTGTGCAGCGGCTCGGCACGCGTTTCGATGCCGCCGCCTACGACGGCCGCGAGCACCTGATCCCCACCGGTGACCGAGGCCTGATCGATGCGCTGGCGCGTGCCGAAGCGGCCCGGCCGTCGCCGCGGAACGCATCCGGGCTGAAGGCCTGGTCCGACCGCGTGACGGCGCTGCGCGAGCAAATGCGGGCCGCCTCGTTGCAGGTGCTGCGCCGTTGCCGGCTGGCCAGCATGACGACCACGCGCGCTGCGTTCACGTTGAAGACGTTGCGTGAACTGGCCACCGACGAAGAACCACCGTTCGACCTGGTGGTCTTCGACGAGGCGAGCCAGGTGAGCCTGGCCCATGCCTTGGTTCTGATGCCGCTGGGCCGCAGCCGGCTGTTCGCGGGTGATCCGCAACAGCTCTCGCCCGTGGTGCGAAGCCCCGACCGGGGCGTTCAGCGCTGGCTGGGCCGCTCGGCCTTTTCCGAAATGCCGCGTCGAGGCGATTCGGTTCGACTGCTGAACGAGCAGTCGCGCATGGCCGGGCCCATCTGCGAACTGGTCAGCGATGTCTACTACGACGGTGAGCTGCAGGTGGCGGCTGACGCCCGGGCATCGTCCGAATGGCAATCGGCGCGATTGCGTGCGCTGGGCGACATCGACGCACAAACCCATGTGCACGTGCACCGCCTGAAGACCGATGGCGCCTGGTCCGCTGCCGATCGCGGCCCGGTGCGCCGTGAATCAGCGCAGGCCATCGCCGAGACCGTGGCCGCTGCGCTGGCCAGTGGCCACTGGCAGCCGAATGAGCTGATCGTGCTGACACCATTTCGTGCGCAGCGGGCATTGATCCGCCAGCGCCTTCTCACGCTCGGCGTGCACCAGGTGGTCAAGGTGAGCACGGTGCACCGCGCGCAGGGCAGCGAGGCGCCGGTGGTGCTGTTCGACCCTGCCGACGGGGCCCAGCCCTTCCTGCGCACCGAGCAGGCGCAACGGCTGGTGAACGTTGCACTCAGCCGCGCGCAGGCCAAGATCGTGGTCTACCTGTCGCCCGCCGATGCGGCGAACCCGCTGCTCGCGCCCATCATGCAGCGGCTGCGGCTGGCCGGCGACGAGCGCGAAGCGGTGCCATTGCGGCATCTCGCTCAGCAACCCGACTTCCCGGCCAACACCATGGGCAAGCGGGTCACCACGGGGCGTCAGACCGGCGAAGTCTCTCGGCTGAGCCCGGACGGCCGGCAGTTCTGGCTGATCAACGAGCGCACCGGCGCGGAGCAGCTGTTCGACGCCGAGTTCTGGCGCGAGCGCGCCAGAACTCCGGATTGAACGCCTCGACGGTCGATCTCAGCGCAAGCGAACGAGCTTGACGGCCACCAGCTTGCCATCAGACGTTCGCCGCGCCGCGGCTGCGATATCGCCCGCGTTGTTGATATCTTGTCCCGCCCCCACCGTGTAGGCGGCCCGGTCGGACTGCGCGAGCAGGTCGTTCAGGTCCCGCATCCCCTTGGTGCTCGTGTAGATGAAACCGCGCGACAACGCCATGGGCGGAGAGCTTCCCCCGACGACATCACCTGCATCGTTGATGCTGTATGCGGCAGCGTACTCGTCGCCAGGCAACGTCCCGAGGTTCTGCATCACGCCGCCCACCGTGCGCATGGCATGCATGTGGCCCTGAGACAGTGCCGTCGCGGATGCGCCAGCAATGTCGCCGCTGCTGTTGATCGCATGGCCGACCGATTGCTCACCGCCGTTCGTACCCATGTCGGTCATGACGCCGGTGGTGATGTCGTAGACGAAGGCGTGTGCGGCGGGCCAAGACCCCGCGACCGCGGCCAGCCCCACGACCTGGCCTTTGGCATTGACGCCGGTCGCCTGCGAGTACGCATCGCCGCCCAGCGTGGGCAGCCAGGTCATGGCGCCATCCTTCCAGACGAAGCCGCGTTGGCGGTCGTTGTCGATGTGGCCGTAGCCCACCACAACGCTGGCATCGTTGATCCCTGTCGCCCACGCCGGCAGATTCGGGGCATAGGAGCCGAGCGAATGCACCGTGCCGTCGACGTCTCGCAGGAACGGCTTCTGCCACCCGTCGACCATGCTGTAGCCGACGACCTGCCCGGCCGTGTTCACATCGGAAGCGCCGTCGCTGCGAGGCCGGGTGTCGCTCAGGCTCTCGATCACCTTGCACGACGCGCGCTTGGGCGGGCAGACCTGCGCGCGGTCCCATCGGTGGCCATCTTTGCCGTAGTGCAGCGAGCTCACAGTGACGACCCCTTTGTCGTTGATCGCACTGGCATGACTCTGGTGAGTGCTGGCTGCATCGCCGGCGAGCGGCAGTTCAACCACCCGGTAGGTGGCGGCACCGAAGGCGGCCGTGCCGATGCACGCGAATGCCGCGGCGGCAAGCGCGGAGCGGGTGGTTTTTCTCATCTGTGCGTGTCCCTTGGATTGTCCAGTTAGGTGCGCAGGGCAACTCGCCCATGCGCTGCAGGCAATATAGAGCCCAACCGCTCAGGGCGAACCGCTGCAGCGGGCTTTTGGTGACCCTCGAATTAGGGGACCCTGCAACCAAACGTCCCGGCCGTGCATCCGACGTGGCGGCTTCCGCCATGCAGGCATCGATGGTCATGTCGACAACGCAAGCAAGACGACGCGTGCGCAGGCCGGACGAGACAAAAGCGCGTCGAAGCGCGGCTGACAAGCGCTGGCTCGAAGCCCGCCAGGCCGATGCCGATCTGTTGTCGGCGGAGTACGACCGCGGTGTTCACGCTGCCGGCGCCGATCGCCGATATCGCATACCAGAACAAGGCTGCGGGTCTATGGGCTGCTGTTCGACGTTGGCAGCCCAGACCCTGCTGACCATCGCCGCCGACTCCCAGCACCTGGGAGCTCGCATCGGCGCGACGCTGGTCCTGCACACCTGGGGCTCGGCGACGACGCACCATCCGCATGTGCACGGCATCGTGCCCGGTGGTGGGTTGGCACCGGATGGCAAGCGCTGGATCGCTTGTAGGCCCGGCTTCTTCCTGTCGGTGCGGGTGCTGTCCAGACTGTTCCGCCGGTGCTGTCGAACAACTGCAGCAGTTGCATCAGGCGGGCCGGCTGCGGTTTTTCGGTGAGCACGCGGCGCTGGCCGATGCCAAGGTATTCGAGGACTGGCTGCTGCCACTGCGCACGTGCGAGTGGGTGGCCTACGCCAAACGCCCGTTCGCCGGCCCGCAGGCTGTGCTGGCCTATCTCTCGCGCTACACGCATCGGGTGGCCATTCCCAACAGCCGGTTGCTCGCCATTGACGAGTGCGGCGTCACCTTCCGATGGAAGGACGTGGGCAATCAATCCGCGCACCACCGCACGCGCCTTCGCCATGACAAACTGCTTGCCACCTGGCATTCCACCGGTGCCTTCGCCGCGGCCACCATCCACTGGGGCACCTGGTTCGGCACGGCCGTCAGTCCTGACATGCGGATGAGGCCGGCCGAATCGTCATAGGTTCGGGCGCTTTTCGCCGCGTCGCGGCGTGCCCCGCGGTTCCCTCCCTAGAGGCTTGTCCGACACCTGCCCTCTCAGCTCGGTGCGACTAGCCTCGCGCACGGGCGGGTCTCCGACAACCCTTGACTAGGGTCCTGTCCCGTAAATAACTGTCATTGAGATTCGACCAGATGGTGATGATCGTGCGCCCGGACGCCTGGGCAGATACCCAGCGTATCTGCCCTGATGGCCGGGCGCGCGAGCGCGCCATCTGAAATGGGGCGCTCGAACGCAACCAGCCGGCAGGGGCCCAGCGAACGCCCCCCGGCGCGAACCGAAAGTACCGACCCAAGGCGGACTCTCCAAGTTCGCAAAGCAGTAGACCGCTTCGTAGTTGCCCGAGTCTGAGCCTATGCGGTGCTGATCGTCTTCGGCGGACTGCCTCATGGTCGTTTCATCACGCCGACCAATTGCCCCTCTTGCTCAGCCACTACATCCACACCGGGAGAGGTCGATTGATCTACCCCGAACCTGCGCCATCGCAAAGAACCCGAATCCCACGCAACCTCAATGTTGTGGATTCGCCGCTCATTCGGCCTATGCATTGTGGAAAGACTCATCGTCAAGTGACCTCTGGCCCAAGTACACATTGCTCCGACGACTGGCCCACCCCAAGATCAAGGCTTGGCTGGCGCAGCGTCCACGTTGGCACATGCACTTCATCCCGACCTACAGCTGCTGGCTGCCAGGTCGGCGCTTCTTCTCGCTAGTCACCGACAAGGCCATCCGCAATGGTTCGTTCACCAGCGTCAAACAACTCGTGCAACGCATCGATCACTTCGTGGCCTCGCACGACACCAACTGTCAGCCCTTCCGCAGGACAGCCACTGCCGATTCGATCCTCGAAAAGCTGCACCGACTTCACTCTCGTATCAGGGGGACAGAACACTAGCTCGGGGAAGGGTTTTGCGCCTCTGGATGGCGCAGCGCAGTTTCAGAATGGCGCTTCGCGCAACTCCGAAGGAGGTCGCAATGCGTGTTATCTCTTCGACTCGCTGCTTGGCGAACCGAGAGGTGCTGCTTTCGAGAGCAGCTCGGCAGTTTCAATCGGATGGTCTGCCGCGGATGGTGTGAACTGCGTTAGCGCATCCGCTCATCATTCGTTCGAGCATTGAGCTTCGCGCATGATCTAAATCGTCCCGATTTCGTCGGAGAACTGACGTGGATTTGAACGCGACCATTTTCGTCGCCGGCCACCGTGGCATGACTGGCTCGGCCATAACGCGCCGCCTGCAGGCCCTAGGTTGCCGAAACATCCTCACCGCCGCCCGAAGCGAGCTGGACCTGACCCGTCAGGCCGACGTCGAGGCGTTCTTCCAGAACCACGCCATCGACCAGGTGTATCTGTCGGCGGCCAAGGTAGGCGGCATACACGCCAATGACACCTATCCGGCGGAGTTCATCTACGAAAACCTGATGATCGAGGGCAACATCATCCACGCCGCCCATCAGGCGGGAGTGGACAAGCTGCTGTTCCTCGGATCTTCCTGCATCTACCCCCGGCTGGCCGGGCAGCCGATGAACGAGGAGGCGCTGCTGACCGGTACCTTGGAGCCGACCAACGAGCCTTACGCGGTCGCCAAGATCGCCGGCATCAAGCTTTGCGAAAGCTACAACCGCCAGCACGGGCGCGACTACCGCTCGGTGATGCCCACCAATCTCTACGGGCCGAACGACAATTTCCACCCGCAGAACAGCCACGTCATCCCGGCCCTGCTACGCCGCTTCCACGAGGCAGTCGAAGCGCGGGCGGAAGAATTGGTGGTGTGGGGTAGCGGCAAAGCGATGCGCGAGTTTCTCCATGTGGACGACATGGCGGCGGCCTGCGTGAATGTGATGGAGCTGGATAAAGCGGTGTACCAAGCCCACACCCGGCCCATGCTGTCGCACATCAATGTCGGCACGGGGAAGGATTGCACCATCGGCGAGCTGGCCGAGACTGTCGCCCGCGTCACCGGCTTCCAGGGCCGGCTGGTGTTCGACAACAGCAAGCCCGACGGCGCCCCGCGCAAGCTGCTCGACGTCTCCCGCCTGAAGGCGCTGGGCTGGCAAGCCGGTATCAGCCTGGAGGACGGGCTGCGCGACGCGTACCGATGGTTTCTGGAAAACCAACGCCACTTCAGGAGTTAAGCCGTGGGCATGAGCATCTTGGTGACCGGCGGGGCCGGGTATATCGGCAGCACGCTCGTGCCTTTGCTGTTGTCCCGTGGTTTCAGGGCCACCGTGCTGGACAACTTCATGTACGGCATCGAACCGCTGTTGCACGTGGCGAGCCATCCAGCGCTGCGCATCGTGCGCGGCGATGTTCGCAACCAAAAGCTGGTGGGCGAGGAGGTGGCTAAGCACGACGCCGTCATCCATCTCGCGGCGATAGTCGGCCACCCCGCTTGCTCCCGCGACCCCGTCGCTGCCCAAACCATCAACGTCGGCGGAACCGAAAACGTCTGTCGCAGCCTGGCCAAGGGCCAGCGGCTGATTCATGCTTCCACGGGTTCCGTCTACGGCAAGGTTGACGGGCTATGCACGGAAAACACCCCGCTCAGTCCACTCACGCTGTATGGCGAAACCAAGGCCAGCGCCGAGCAAACCGCTCTCGCGGCGGGCGGCGTGTGCCTTCGGCTCGCGACCGCGTTCGGCGTGTCGCCTCGCTTCCGCATGGACTTGCTGGTGCACGATCTGGCCTACATGGCGGTCACCCAGCGGCAGGCCATTCTCTACGAGCCCGGCGCGAGGCGCACATTCCTGCACGTGCGTGACATGACTGCCGCCTTCCTGGTGGCGCTCGAACATCATGACGAGTTGGCGGGTGGTTGCTTCAACGTCGGCGACGAGTCGCTCAACCTCACCAAAGCGGAAGTGGCCAAAGCGATTCAAGATCAGGCGCCGTTCCATATTTACGAGACCGGCGTTGGCGCCGACGCGGACGCGAGGGACTATGCCGTGAGCTACGCTCGCTTCCGCGACCTCGGCTTCCGTCCGCAGGTCGACATGGCGGAAGGCCTCACCGAAGTCCTGAAGATCGTCCGGGCGCTGGAGATCCGGACCCATTGGAGGAATGCCTAGGCGGTACTTGCAGAAGGAGAATCATGGGCACTCGCATCGGCGTTCGTGCATTGGCTGCGTGGCGGAGCTGGACCGGGGAGAGTGATCTCGTTGAAGACCTCAACGATCGGATCGGCCGGCTCGAGTTCGAAAGAAGCGAGCTCTTGGCGCGTGTCCGCGCCATGCCTTCGATCGACCCGCTGTGCGTCACGGCGAGCAGCATCCCCTTGCCGCTGAAGAAGCGAGACGACTTCGGCATTGCCATCTTCGGACATACCAACGCGGAGTCGATGGCTGTGGTTCTGGAAGGCTTGCAAAGGCAGGATGCCTTGCCCTGGGCGGAAGCATGGCTGGACGGCCATCAAGGCGATGAGGATCTGCGGCGCAGGACCGACGAGGTCCACGCCCTGCTCAAGAGGTACCCGATCAGGAAGATTCACAGGCAAGCGGGCCGGGTGGGGCGCGACAAGCTGGTCATCCAGGGCCTGGTCGAGATGTGCAACAGCTACAAGGACATGCTGATCCTGGAGGAGGATTGCTTCCCCTCGGACAACGCGGTCGCCGAGTTTCGTCAGGCCCTCGACCGATTCAGGAACGACAAGGCTGTCTTCTCCGTCTACGGCCAACCTTGCGGCCGGTTTCGACGCTGCGGGTGGGCCACCACCGGCCGGAGACTGATGCCGGTGCTGCGGCAGTTGATCGACTGCTACTCGATGAGCGAGGAGAACTATCTCAAGTTCACCCGCCTCGCGCTCACGCCCGACATCAAGGCCAGGATCGACGTCACCTCGCTGGACCACCCATCGGCCACCATCGAGCGCTTCTTTGCGTGGGAAGAAGCCCTGTGCCTTCTTGTCGCCCTGAACAACCAGGGTCACCGCCCCACCAGAACCGGGACGTGACATGGCCGCCGGCAAGCCGCGCTTCGTCGTTGCAGACCCCTCCTTGTACGACGAACAAGGCCACCACCTCTATCTGGCCCGGCAGATCACCCATGCGGCGCGGCTGCTGGGCTTGGATGTCGTCTGGTTGACCCACCAGCATTTCGTTCCCGAGCCTGCGGATGAGGTCAAGGCGCGTGCCGTCTTTTCCGTCACCATGTACGACCGCTTTCATCCCGTTCGCAAGCATGAGTTGCCGGAACACCCGGATCGAACACTGCTGAACGAACTGGTCAATGCCATCGCCGATCTGGATGTCGATGACCACGTGTTCTTTCCGACCGTCTTTGGTGATCTGTTCGATGCGTTGGCGCTGTACACGTCGGATGCGGACTGGCAACGCGGCCCCTGCATCCATGCCTGTACACCTTTCGGGCCGGACGTCATGCCTGGCAAGCAGCCGGGCACCTTCTTTTCGGAGAACCTGAAACGCTTCAGGACTGCCGCGGCGATCGACAGGAAGGTGTTCTTCTGGGCGGAAATTCCGCAATTGGCAGAGCACTACACGCTGAGGTACGGGTTTAACGTCAGGCCCTTGCTCCTGCCGCCGCCCAGGCAGTTTTCAGCGGATCTGAATGCTGACGACAGTGATGTGCTGACGGCCACGTTCCTCGGAGCCGCCCGCGAAGAAAAGGGATTTCTGCTCCTGCCCGAACTGGTCAGGCATGCCGAAAGTCTGGGCCTGCCGGGGAAACTGCGCTTCGTCATTCACTGCAAACCCAAGCTGGTGGGCTCCAATCAGAGCATCGACGATGCGATCAGGACCCTCGCCAGTTATCCGGGTGACTATGTCCAGCTGGTGGACATGCATCTGGAGGAAGAGAGCTACCTCGACTTGCTATTAGCCTGCCACGTGGCGATCCAGTTGTACGACAAGAAGGTCTATCGCCTCAAAGGGTCGATGGTCTCGGTGGAGGCCATTTGCGCCGACAAATGCCTGCTCACGCACAAGGAAACGTTCTGCGCCAGCTTGATCACGCAGGGCGGTGGGGCGGCAGTGGACACCGTGGAAGAAGCAGCAGCGGCGCTCGCCCACATGGCCGACAACAAGTCCGACTATCGGCGAAGAGCGCAGTTGCAAGGGCGCGCCTATCGAAGCGAAAACAGCCTCGAAAAATATGTGGCCAGGATCATCAGGCAAACCGACGAAAGCTGCGCCATCCCATTTTTCCCGAGCTCGATGATCGGGCACGTCTCGCCCACCTTGCTCAGATGCTATTAGCCCGAAATCCGGAATGCCAACACACGCCGGGAACTTGTCCAACAAGACCATCTTGCTGACCGGCGGGTCGAGCGGGATTGGCCATGCGATGGCGGTCGGCCTGGCGGCCGGGGGGGCGCGTGTCGCCATTGTGTCGAGGAGGCCGCCCGGCCAATGGGAGGAAGCGGCGCCTGACGGCTGGAATCCCGGTACCGACTGGATCCGCGCGGACCTTGCCGAGGGCGTCCATGCCGTGCAGGCGATGGAGCAATGGTTGAGCACCCACGGAAATCGTCTGGACGCCGTGGTGGCCAGCGCGGTGGACTACGCCAGCCCTTCGCGCCATCCCTTTGAAGAAACGACGTTGGAAGAGTGGGACGCCCTGTTCAACGTGAATGCGCGGGGTGTGTTCCTTGCCGTCCGGGCGACGCTTCCGCATCTGTTGAAAAGAGGCAGGGGGCTCGTGGCCGGCGTCACTTCGGATGTCGCCTTCTCTCCCGGCCCGTTGCGCGTCGGCTATGCCGCGTCTAAGGCGGCGGCGCGTGCGCTCTTCGAAGGGTTGGCCGCCGAAATGGTCGGGCGCGGTGTCAATGTCGTGCAACTGCTGCCCACGCGGCAGGTGGTCACGCCGGGTTTGCGGCTGCGGCGTCCACCGTTCTTCGACTTCGCCGGTTACATCCCTCCTTCGGCCTTCGCCGATCCCATCTGCCGACTGGTGTGCGACCTCGGCGCGGGCCTCAATGGCCGCGTCGTGGAAGTGGGTAGGCACGTGGCTGCGGCCAATGATGGAGACACTCCATGAGCGTGGTTGGCTCCCCCCCGATTTGTGTCTTCGACATCGGCGGGACATGGTTCCGCAGCGCTTTGCTATTGGACGGGAACACGCTGCAAGACATTCGCCGCACCCCTGCCATCAGTTTCCATAACAACCCTGGCCTTCCAGTCCGGGCGCTGCAAGCCTCGTTGGTGGACTATCTTGCGAGCGAAACCCGGCGATTGGGCGGCGCCGGTGGATGCGCCGCCGTATCCATGGGCGCGGCCCTGAACGCACACACCGGCTTCGTGCTGAACTCCGGGCCGCTTTGGGGGCCGAACTGCCTGCCGTTCGACCTTCCCGCCGCGCTCGCCGAGGCCGACTCCGAGGTGCAATGGATCGTGGTCAACGACGTGACAGCTGCGTTGGCCTATCACGTGGCCCAGCCCTGCTATGCCAAGGCTTCGCGTCTGTCGCTGGTCACGGTCAGCACCGGCATCGCACTGCGAACCTACGATCGACGGCTCGAGGCCTACCCCGTCGACCGTGTCCACGGCATTCAAGGGGAAATCGGTCACATTCCCATAGCTTTCACGTTCAGAGGCGAAGCCATCCACCTGCCTTGCGACTGCGGCGGACAAGACCACCTCAACGCTTTTTGTTCGGGCAGGGGGCTGGAAGCACTGGTGCGCCATCTGGCCGCTGCGATGCCGGGCGAAGCCGGGCATCTTCTGGAGGACGCCCGCGGCTCGCCGCCGGTTTTCGACGCCGGACGGTTCGCCCGCCTGGCCACCGCCGGCGACCCACTCGCCCTGGAACTGCTCTCCGCCATCACCTTGCCGCTGGCGGAGATGATTCTTAGGCTGTTTGCCCTGGATCCCGAGGTAGAGCATTTGATCCTCAGCGGGGGCGTCGCCCGCGGCCTGGGGCAGGCGCACTATCGCCCGCTCGTGGCACACCTTGAGAGACTCGGCCTGTACCAAGTCACCACCTCCGACCCCACCTTCTTCCGGAAGCGCATCGTGCTGGACGAGACCAGCGACGACTCCGCGTTACTCGGCTGTGGACGGCTGGCCACATCGCGCCTCCGGCAGACAGCTCTGCGACCTTTGCGCAGTTGCCAAACTCTCCGCGTCTTGTCGACAGCGAAAGCCGTCGCCTATGCCGTCCACGAAACGACGGCGGCGCTGGATCCGCTCAACGACGCCCTGGCCACCCTGGCCGACGCTCCCGCGTGCGGCGTGGTGGTCATCGACAGCCAAGTGGAGCAGCACTTCGGCGAGCGGATCAGGGCCTATTTCGCCGCCCGCGGGGCAGCACCTAGCTTCCTCGTCCTGCACTGCGCAGAGCAGACCAAGACGCTGCAGAGAGCCGAACAAGTGGTGCGCTGCCTGGACGCCGCCAAGACGCGCAGGCGCACCCCGATCATCGCCATGGGCGGAGGCGTGTTGCTTGACATCGTCGGCATGGCCGCCAGCCAATACCGGCGCGGTACTCCCTATGTCCGTGTACCGACCACGCTGTTGGCCATGGTGGACGCGGCCATAGGGGTCAAGGTCGGGGTCAACTTCGATGGCCGCAAAAGCCGCCTGGGCTACTACTATCCTCCCACCGCTGTACTGATAGACAGGGCATTCCTCACTGTGCTGCCCGAGCGCCACATACGCAATGGCTTGGCGGAGGTTCTGAAAATCGCCCTGATGCTGGACGCCGAACTGGTCGCCATGCTCGAACTGCATGGCCGCGAACTGATAGCTGAACGCTTCCAGTCTTCGGCGGGCGCGCAACTCATGCGCCGCGCCACTGTCCTCATGCTCGACCAGCTTGAACCGAATTTGTGGGAGGCAAACCTCGACCGCGTCGTCGATTTTGGCCACTCCTTCAGCCCGGTGGTGGAAATGGCGGCAGCGGAGGAGCTGTTGCACGGCGAGGCGGTGGCCATTGACATGGTGCTGTCATCCACCATCGCATGGCAGCGCGGCATGATAGGGCGGATGGTGTGGGACAGGATCGTGTCCCTGGTGGCCGCGTTGGGCCTTCCGCTCACGCATCCTTGCTGCGGGCCTGGCCTGTTGTGGCGCGGGTTGCAAGAAACTGTGCTGCACCGCGACGGCAGGCAGCGCCTGCCAATGCCGACGGCAATTGGCCAATCCGTATTCTGCAACGACGTGACGTTCGCGGAAGTCGAAGACGCCTGCCGACGCGTCCAGGCACTGCAGGGTCGGCATGTCAACTCATAGGGCGCTGGCAAGAACCCCGGCGGGGGTCAAGATCGCCGCCGTGCCCACGCCCTCGCTCCGAACGGACGGGCTGCTGGTGGCTCCCCTTGTCGTTGGCATTTGCGGAACCGACCTGCAAATCCTCAGAAACCACCGCTCAGACACGGCGGCCATCCTCGGCCACGAAGGGATGGCCACAGTGTTGGCGGCGGGCATTGACGGGTGCGGCTTTCAGGCGGGCGACACCGTCATCTTCAACCCTGTCAACCCCCGCAACCAAGCCGAGATTCTCGGCCACTCGTGCGACGGCCTGATGCAAGAAAGGCGGTGGGTGTCGGCGAGCGAACTTGCCTGGGGCTTGGTGGTGCAGGCCGAGGTCTCCGACCTGGATCCGCTGCTGGGCGCGCTAGTGGAGCCTTTAGCCGCCGTCCTGTACGGTTTCGAACTGGTCGGACAGGCGGTGGCGATGCAAACCGTCGCCGTCATCGGCGCCGGTCCGGCCGGCTTGCTGGCCGTGCTGTCGGCCCAAGACTTGGGCGCGGCCCAGGTGCTGTTGATCACTAACTCTCAACGTCGGCGGCAGTGGGTGGCAAATCGGGGAATCTTGCCGGCCCGGTTCGTTTTGGTTGCCGGCGAGGAGAACCTCGCCGCCGCCGTGTCGCAGCGGCTGGCGGGCCGCAAACTGGACGCCGCGTTCCTATGCACGCCCAGGACGGCGGCAACGTCGATGCTTGAGTCCATCCTGCCGGCCCTGCGGCAAGGAGGCTGCACTGATCTGCTAGGCGGTTTCGCCGACGGCGACTGCATCACCGCGCTGCCAGGGCTCGACCTCAACAGCGTGCGTCGCGCCAACGTGTGTGGCATCCCGCAACCGGGCATCGTGGCAGAGCGAGTGTGCGCGGACGGCAAAAGAATCCACGTGACCGGCCACCGTGGCACCGCCCTCCGCCACTTGGCTTTGGCGCAAACCGTCCTGTCGCAAGCGGCAGACCGCTACGGCTGCGTTATCACCCACCGGTGCTCGCTGAACGCCGCACCGGAAATGTTGGCGCAGCTGCTGGGCCGAACCAGAGCGCGCGCGTTTGATCAGGCGGAGTTCGTCAAAGGCGTCATCGATTTCCGCCTGGCGGGCCATGTGGTTGAAACCGCCAACGCCGACTGGAAATATCAAGAGCAACGGGAGGTCAACAATGAACCCTGATTTTTGGCAAAACAAGACAGTCCTCGTGACCGGCGGCGCCGGCTTTATCGGCAGAAACCTCGTCGCCCTGTTGCGCCAGTTCAACCCGCGAGCGCTGTGGACGCCGGCGCACGGCGAGTTCGATCTCACTCAAGGCTCGGACGTCCAGCGGTTGTTCGCGCAGCACCGACCCGACGTCGTCTTCCATCTGGCCGGGCTGGTCGGCGGCATTCTCGCCAACAAGCAACGCCCGGCGGAGTTCTACTATCAAAACCTGCTCATGGACGCTCAGGTCCTGCACCATGCGGCGATGTCGGGCGCTTCCAGATTCGTCGCGACGGCAGCGGGATGCGGCTATCCGGCGGACGCGGAAATGCCGGTCAAGGAAACGAATTTGTGGAACGGCCTGCCGCAAAAAGAGAGCGCGCCTTTTTCTTCGGCCAAGCGGATGCTGTGCATGCAGTCGGCGGCCTACTATGCGCAGTATGGCTTCCCCGCTGTCGTCTGCATCGTAGGAGGCATTTACGGCCCGTGGGACAACTACCGCTTGGCGGAGGCTCATGTGGTGCCCGCCTTGGTCACCAAGTTCTTGGCGGCGCAGGAGAGCGGCGAGCCGGTCGAAGTGTGGGGCACGGGCCGATCGACCCGTGACTTCATCTACGCCACCGATGTTGCCAGGGGGCTGCTGCTGGCCGCCGAGCGTTATGAAGCAGCGGAGGTGGTCAACCTCTCTTCGGGCGTGGAGACACCCATCGCGGAAGTGGTCCGGCACTTGCAAGCCCAAATCAATCCAATGGGTGGCGTCCGCTGGCTTGCCGACAAGCCGGAAGGCCAGTTGCGCCGCTGTCTGGATGTCACCAAGGCACGCACTGAACTTGGCTTCAGCTGCGAGGTGGGCATCGAGGCCGGGCTGACCATGACCGTCAAATGGTATAGGGACAATCTGTCGAACCCGCAGATCCGGCGCTGACACGCCGCTGCAGCGCACGCTTCCCAGGCAAGGAGCTGTACTGTCTCCGCGATGTCGGCCTCGCTGTGCCAGCTGGGGACGAAAAAGCGCATGCGAACCCACATCCGTCGGCGCCGCTTCTGACTCGGCATGCCGGTCCTGCTGCTCGGCCGACGGCGGGCGCGATCGGCCAAGATCGGCCACGCACCATCCGCAGTCCACCCTGCGCGCGCCACGCCAGGGAACGCCAGTTGCCCGCGCTTCGTGGTTCGTGGTTCGATCGCACGCACCCCAACCCATTGGAGAACGACATGGTCAGCAAGAACACGATTTGCCTTTGGTACGACGGCACCGCCTTGGAGGCCGCGCGGTTCTATGCCGAAACGTTTCCGGACAGCGCCGTGGGGGCTGTTCTTCACGCGCCGGGCGACTATCCCGATGGCAAGCAAGGTGACGTTCTGACTGTCGAATTCACCGTGATGAGCATTCCTTGCCTCGGGCTGAACGGTGGGCCGACCTTCAAACACAACGAGGCATTCTCGTTCCAGGTGGCGACCGACGACCAGGCCGAGACCGATCGCTTGTGGAACGCGATCGTCAAGAACGGCGGCCAGGAAAGTGCCTGTGGCTGGTGCAAGGACAAGTGGGGCTTGTCGTGGCAGATCACGCCACGGGCCCTCACTGATGCGATCACCGACCCCGATCGCCGGGCCGCCAAGCGCGCCTTCGACGCGATGATGGAGATGACAAAGATCGACATCGCTGCCATCGAGGCAGCCCGCCGGGGCTGACGCCGGCAGGCGCCGCTCCAGCAGTGTCGACCGGGCGGGCCTTTGCCGCCTACGGCCGCACCATGCTGTAGTGCGCCAGAACAGCCTTCGCCGGCAGCTCGCGCTTGTACACCGCCACCTTCGCAATCGCCCCCTGAAAGTACCCGCGCAGCCCGACGCTGGCGATACGGAATGGGGCGCTGCCGTTCTTCGGCACGATCTGGTAGTCGAGCAGCGAGTCCTGGTCCCACCGCTTTCCGTTGCGGTAGACCTTGGTGTAGCCGGTCGGGTAGTCGGCGCTGGTCTTGCGGGTGTTGATCACCAGCACGTAGTGGATCCACTCACCGGCGACCACCGGCTCCTGGAAGTAGCTGCCGGCGCCGAGGCCACCACTCAGGTTGAAGGCGTAGCCGCTGATGCGATTGGGGCGCGGTGGGTCGATGCCGTCGCCGGCCCAATCGGCATCGTGCGAATACATGCGCGCGACGTACTCCGATTGGCCGCTGGTCGACTTGCCGAGCCAGTGCACGTAGGGCGTCGTGTCGGATTCCTCGTTCGGAAAGTTCAACACGTCGGGCCGCAGCCAAGCCTCCATCGTCAGCACGCCGGACGAGCTGACGCTGAGGTCGTCGCGGTCGGCGACTTCGACGTACTGCCGCACGCCGTCGAACTTGAGTGCCGGGTCGCCGTTGGCGAAGGTCGTCGTGGTCGGGCCGTGGTACGGCGTGCCGTCATGGCCGCGCCCGCTCAGGTCTTTCGTGCCGTTGGCGCCGCCGAGCGGCAGATACATCACCGGCCTGTCGGCGAGCACCCGGTCGTCATAGGCCGATGTCGATGGGGCCGTCAACCCCCGTGGCTCGTTGGCCACCGCCGCGCAAGTCACCATGCACACGAGGGCCGCCACCAGAACCCTCACTTCCGGTCCGGCCGCACGGCGGCTGCCCAGGGTCAACGGCAACGAAACCTTCATGGCGTTTGCTCCACGTGCGCAGTCCCATCGGGCCGGGTCGTTGGTACCCGGCAAGGCTTGCAGTGTGGGGCGCGCGGCAGCACCCGTGCGTTCGGAAATGAAACTGCCGTCAGCGCTCTTGCCGTCGCTCCGGCGCCGCCGGCCCGATTCAGCTTCTGCGCTTGCGCCGGTACATGTCGGCATCGGCCTGCTGGATCAGCGACGGCACGTCGTCGCCGTCGCGCGGGTACAGAGCGACACCGATCGAGACGCCGACTTGCGCGTCGCGGGCGGCGTCGATCGGTTCGCTGAGGCGGGCTTCGAGTTGATCGCTGATGCGCCGCGCCAGCTCGACCTGGCCGATTCCGTCGAGCACGATCAGGAATTCGTCGCCGGCCCAGCGGGCAACGAGGTCGCCCTCGCGCACCGACGCGGCCATGCGGTTGGCCAGCTCGCGCAGCACCTGGTCGCCGGCACCATGGCCGTAGTGGTCGTTGACCTTCTTGAAGCCATCGACGTCGAGGAACAGCAGCGCGAACGGCTGTGTGTCGCTGTCGCGCCGGTGCTGCTCGATGCGGTCGCTGATGCGGCGGATCGTCGCCTCGCGGTTCGCCAGGCCGGTCAGGCGGTCGGTCGACAGCTTGTGGCGCATCGTCGCAAAGCTCTGCGCGAGGTCGCCGATCTCGTCGTGCCGATCGATGGTCAGCGGTGTATCGAAATGGCCATCGCCGATCTGGCGCGCCGCCACCGCAATCGCACGCAGGTCGCGCGAGACGACGCCAAGGCTGATCCAGCCCACGCCGACCACCGCCAGCGCCGCCAGCAGCGCGAGCGCCAGGCTTTGGTAGAGGTTGGCCGTCACGCGGTGCAAGAAATCGCTGCGTGGCACGGCGACGGCGATGATCCAGTCCAGCCCCGCGTTGTCACGCAGGCGCGCGGAGGCCACCTGCACCGACGCGCCATCGGGCCCGTCGATGCGCGTCGACCGCGTGGCCGCGCCCTCGCCCACTTCGTCGATCAGTGCCTTCACGTGGGCATAGGTCATCGACAGCAAGGCGTCTTGCGCAGCGGCGGCGTTCAGGCGCTTGGCGCTGCCGTCGGTGTCACGCTGCAGATGCACGCCGCGCGAGGTGGCGATCAAGTCGCCATTCGGCTCGACGACGAAGGCCACGCCGTTCGCGCTGGGTTGCAGCGACTGAACGAATTCGCTCAGCTGGCGCAGCGACACATCGGTGGCGACCACGCCACGCATCTGGCCGTCGGGCCCCGGCACCGACCGTGTGCGCGTGGTGACCAGCTCCTGCGTGCGGAAGTCGATGTAGATCGGCGACCAGCCGTCGCCAGGGCGCGCCTTGGCCGCCTGGTACCAGGGCCGCAACCTCGGGTCGAAGACCTTGGCCTCGGGCATGCTGTCGTGCAGCAGGCCGCGCGGACCCTCGAAGCGGAACAGCGTGCGCGGGCCCTCGCCGCGCAGGCGCAGGCGCAACTCGGCGGAGTCGACGCCGTCGCGCCACAGGCCGAAGAAGCGGCCCTGCTCGTCGCCGTAGTAGGCGTAGTTGTTCAGCTCACGGTGGACGGAGGTGGCGAGCCAGAAGCGCATGCGCAAGCCCTCGAGTGCAGGCTCGATCTCGTCGGGCGCGGGCTCGCCGGCCGGGAAGGCGATGTCCAGCACGCGGCGCGAGCCTTCGAGCTGCTGGTCGACGGCGCGTGCGATGCGGCCCACCGTTTCGGCCAGCAGCCGCTCGGACAGCTCGTCGACCGCATCGCGCCCGGTGCGGTAAGACAGCAGGCCCAGCACCACGGCGAGCCCGAGCACCAGCGCTACATATGGCAGGGTCAGCAGCTGCCGCAGGCTGAGCCAGCGGAAGGGATGCATGAAAAGACCTGGTCAGCGGGGCAGCGCGGTCAGCCAATCGGCCAGGTCGGCCTTCAGCTGGCGAATGTCGGCTTCACGCGTGTACATCATGTGGCCCGCGCCGTAGTAGCGGTGGGTGATGCGTGCGCGCACCTCGGCGTTGATGTCGAGCTGGTCCAGGCTCCAGTCGGTCGCACTGTAGGGCGTGCCAAGGTCGAACTGGCCGCTGGCGACGAACACGCCCAGGTGCGGCAGGCGGCGCATCGCACGCGCAAGATCGGTGCTGGTGCAGGTGAAGCTGTTGCCCTGGCCGTCACCGCGGTTCCAGTTCCACGCCTTGTGTGCCTGTTCGGACATCGGCACGTAGACACGCTCGACCGAACCTTCCGATTCGCCGATGCCCAGCGTGCTGCGGAAGTAATCCATCGCCGCCATCGTGTAGGGCGCCACCAGCGCGTCGATCGACGGGTCGAACTCCCACTCGCGCTTGCGGTCCGGCCCCATCGGGCCGGCGACTCGCGCATCGAGCCGGCCCAGCACCTGGCCCCGATCACGCAGCAACTCGTGGAAGTAGCGGAAGTCGGACACGCGCAGGTGCATGTGCTCGACCACCGCCGCCGGCAAGCCGATCAGCTCGCCCACGCGGCGGGCGATCCGGTCACGCTCCTTGTCGGTCAAGGTCGCGCCGCGGTGCAGCGCGCTCAGGTAGTCGGTGTGCACGAAGTCTTGCGCGGCCTGGCGCGCGGCGTCGGCCGATTCGGCCAACGGCCCTTTCAGGCAGCCGTGGTACTGCGCCGTGCCGGCGAACGCGGGCAGGAACAGCGCGTACGGCAGGTCGTTGCGCGGCGCGAATTCGAGCGCCTGGATGTCCATCGCACAAGACACCAGGATCAACCCGGCCAGTGCCACGCCCTGCTCGCACAACAACTCGGCCATCGTCGCGGCGCGCGTGGTGCCGTAGCTCTCGCCACACAGGTAGACGGGCGAACCCCAGCGGCGGTGCCTGCCGAGCCAGGCGCGCATCGCCTCGCACAGCATCGCCACGTCGCCGTCGACGCTGAAGGCCTTCTTGCGTGCGTCTTCGCTGGCGGTCAGCGAGAAACCGGTGTGCGGCGGGTCGATGAAGACGAGGTCGAAGTGCTCGAACCACGACAGCGGGTTGTCTTCGACGCGGTACGGCGGCGCCGGCATGCCGCCGTCGTCGCGCACGCGCACGCGCTTCGGACCGAGCGCACCCAGGTGCAGGAACATCGACGCCGAGCCGGGGCCGCCATTGAACGCAAAACAGATCGGGCGGTGGGCGGCGGCCTCACCCTCCAGCTGGTACGCGGTCATGAAGATCGCCGCGTCCGGCTCGCCGTGCGATTCGCCCAAGGTGCCCGAGCGCACCGGCACGAAGCCGGCGTCGACCTGGTAGGCCAGGCGCCGGCCGCCCAGCACCACGCTGCCACCGCTGCACGCCGGCCTTTCGGACAGGGCCTGGTCGACCGCCGCACGCTGGCGCTTGTTCGCTTCTTCCTTCTCGGCCGCCGTCGACCTGGTTGTCTCGCTCATGTCGTATCCCTCTGCTTGTGGTGTTGTCGGAGGCGCTGCTCTGCGTCAGCTGCCTGGGCCCTGGAAACCGCCGGCGCGGTAGGTCAGCACCAGGGTATCGCGGTGCCCGCTGCCGCCGGGCTGCAGCGGCTGGATCGGGGTGGATTCGTGGATCACTTTCGCATCGTCGAGCCACAGGGTGGAGAACGGCTCGCTCAGCGTGAAACGCAGGCCCTCGCGGCCCTCGGCGGCGAAGACCCGCGTCTCGGCGCCTTTGATGCCCTCGCGAGCGATCAGCGTCACGCCGACCAGGTCGACCCCGTCACGGTGGGCGCCCTCTGGTGTCGGGCGGCCGATGCCGTCGGTGGTATCGATGCGGAACAGATGCGCCTCGACGTACCACGGCTGCACGCCCGGGCCGCCCGCGGGGGCTGAGTCGCCGCGGGCGCGGCGCTTGGCCGACTCCAGCGCCGAGGCGCGCGCGGCCCCCATCAGCAGCCAGCGCGACCACAGCGGGTCGGCCACCAGCGCCTCGGGCAGCGGATCGAAATGGCGCTCGATGCCCCCGTGCAGCGCGTTGTATTCGACCGGCTGCCAATGCGGACGGTGCGGCTGCGGCAGCACGGATTCGCCATCGATGATGAAGCAGCCGTGCCGCCGACGCCGGTAGCGGCCACCGTCCTTCAAGTACGCGTCGGGCGGCAGCTCGTCCCAGAACGGCAGCCAGCGCGCCAGCGCGGCCACCGGCTCGCCCAGCAGTTCGGCCGCACCGGCGGCCCCGAGAACGGCAAAGCCCAGTTCAGCCAGCGCGGCGTCCTGCTGGTCTGGCGGGCAGATGGGTGGTGAAAGCAGCATGGTGGGATTGTGACAAGGCTTGGGACGCGCGGCTCGAGCGTCCCCCTACCAGGTGTCCAGCAAACCCCGCCGCGGTGGCAGTGGCGCGCCGGCCGTCGCCCGCAGGCCGCGGGCCAGCCACGCCCGGGTTTCGGCGGGGTCGATCACGTCGTCGATTTCCAGGTGGCTGGCCATGTTGATCGCCCGACCGCGGGCGATGTGCTCGGCCACGAGCTGGTCGAACAAGGCCTGGCGGCCCTCTCCTGCCGCGTCGAGCTCTTTCCTGAAGCCCAGCCGCACGGCGCCCTCGATGCCCATCGCGCCGAACTCGGCGCTGGGCCAGGCGGCCGTCGCCACCGGGGCGTGGAAGTGGCCCGCCGTCAACGCCATCGCGCCCAAGCCATAACCGCGGCGCAGCACCACGCTGAACACCGGCACCCGCAGCGCGGCCGCATTGACGAACAGGCGTGCGGCGTGGCGCACCATCGCCGTGGCCTCCGACGCCGGGCCGACCATGAAGCCGGGCGTGTCGACCAGCGTGACCAGTGGCAGCTCGAAGGCGTCGGCCAGTTGCATGAAGCGGGCGAGCTTGTCGCAGGCCGGGGCGTCCAGCGCGCCGGCCAGGTGGCGCGGGTGGCTGGCGGCCAGCGCGACCGGCTTGCCCTCGATGCGCACGAGCGCGGTGATCACGCCGGGGCCGAACTCGGCACGCAACTCCATCACCGAGCCCACGTCAGCCAGCGTGCGGATGATCAGGCGCGGGTCGTACAGCGCGTTGCGGCTTTCCGGCAGCGCATGGCGCAGCGGCGCCTGGTCGGCCGCCTCACCGGCCGACAGCGCGCCTTGGAAGTAGCCGAGGTAGCGCTTGGCGGCGGCCACCGCCGCAGCCTCGTCGGCCACCCGCAGGTCGATCACGCCGTTGGGCCCCAGCACCGACACGGGCCCGACGTCTTCGGGCGCCACCTTGCCCAGGCCCCCGCCTTCGATCATGGCCGGGCCGCCCATGCCGATGCTCGCCGAGTCGGTGGCGATGATCACGTCGGCGCAGCCCAGCAGCGCGGCGTTGCCGGCAAAGCAACGCCCGGCGACGATGCCGACGCGCGGCACCTGGCCCGCCAGCGCGGCCCAGCGGGCGAACGTGGTGCAGTCGAGCCCGGCAACGATCGGCCAGTCCACATCGCCCGGCCGGCCGCCGCCGCCTTCGGCAAACAGCACCACCGGCAGCTTCAAGCGGCCGGCCAGCTCGAGCAGTCGGTCGCTCTTGCGGTGGTTGAAGACGCCCTGCGTGCCGGCCAGCACGGTGTAGTCGTAGGCCATCACCGCGCAGCGCGCCCGTTCCGCGCCCACCTCCACCGCATTGACCGTGCCAATGCCGGTGACCAGGCCATCGGCCGGCGTGTTGGCCACCAGGTCATCCAGCGAACGCCGGCTGCGCTGCGCCGCCACGGCCAGCGCGCCATATTCACTGAAGCTGCCCGCGTCGAACAGGTCGGAAACGTTTTCTCGCACGGTGCGACCACCGGCCGCATGGCGACGCGCGGCAGCCTCCGGGCGGGCGGCATCGGTCAGCTGATGGCGGCGGCGCTGAAGCGTCTGCAGCTCGGGGTGCGCCGCCGCCGCGACGGGCGTGGCGGCCGGTGTCGCGGCAGACGATGCCTCGGCGCTCTCTTCGAAGCGCGCCAAGGCCTCGCCCTCGCCCACCGTGTCGCCCACCGCGATGTGCAGGGCGCGCACGCAGCCGGCAAACGGTGCCTCGACCGGCACTTCCATCTTCATCGACTCGATCACGACGACCGGCCGGTTGGCGGCCACCGCGTCCCCCACCGCGGCCTCGACGGCGATCACCACACCCTGGACCGGAGAACACAGGCTGACGGATTTCATGGGCTCATTCTGGAGGCAAGTCGCGACGCCGGCCTAAACTCGCCCGAGCCGCCGACGGCTGCGCTTCACCCGCCATGACCGCCACGCCCCGCGACCCGAGCTTCGACCTTGACCAGCTGCACATGGCGTTGGACATGTCCAACGTCAGCATCTGGCGGCTCGACCTGGCCACGCAGCGGGTGCATGCCAATGCCGCCGGCTTCCGGCTGCTGGGCTTGCCGCCGCGGCCCGAGGGCTGGCTGGTGGACGACATGATGCTGGCGATCCACCCGGACGACCGGCCACTGATGGTCGAGGCCGCGCACCGCGCGCGCGAGCAGGGCAAGCAGGTCGAGGCGCTGGCACGCTTCAGGCACGAGGACGGCCAGTGGCGCCAGGTGCTGACCCGCCGCATGGCCGTGCGCGACGACGAAGGCAATCTGGTGGCCTTCGTCGGCATGGCGATCGACGTCAGCGAGCGGCTGCTGGCCGAGCAGCGGCTGCGCGATGCCAACCAGCGCATCGCGCTGATCGCCCGCACCGCCGGCATCGGCACCTGGGAATGGGACCTGCCCGACGGCACCAGCCGCTGGGACGAGCAGATGTTCCTGCTGCGCGGCCTCCCGCCGCAGCCACAGGCGCCGACCATCGCCGAGATGACGCAGCTGCTGCATCCCGAAGACCGCGACTACGTGAGCCAGCAGATCCAGCGCGCCATCGGCGGCCGCGGCGCCACGCAGTACGAGTTCCGCGTGATGCTGCCCGATGGACAGGCGCGCTGGCTGGCCTCACGTTCGGTGCCGGTGTTCAACGACCAGGGCCAGATCATCCGCCGCCTCGGCGTGAACTGGGACATCACCGCCAGCCGCGAGGCCGAGGCGCAGCGCCAGGCCAAGGCGGTGGCCGAGCGCGAGAGCGAGGCCAAGTCAGAGCTGCTGGCACGCATGAGCCATGAGCTGCGCACACCGCTGAACGCGATCCTCGGCTTCACCGAGTTGATGCTGGCCGACGGCGAGCGGCAAAGTGCGAATGCCCGGGTCGCCAGGCTCGAACACATCCAGTCCGCCGGTCGCCACCTGCTGGCCTTGATCAACGATGTGCTGGAGCTGGCCCGCCCCGGCGGCGAGGCCGAAACCGCGCATCCGCTGGGCCGCGTGCCGCTGGACGACCTGTTCGCCGACAGCCTGCCGCTGATCGAAGGCATGGCACAGGAGTGGAACGTGACGCTGCGGCGCGATCCATGCGCCCCCGGCCTGGCCGCCCAGGCCGATGCGTTGTGGCTGAAGCAGGTGCTGCTTAACCTGCTGACCAACGCCGTCAAGTACAACCGACCTGGTGGCTGGGTCGACCTGAGCGCCCGCACGGTGCCGAACGATCGGGTTTGCATCACCGTGCGCGACGGCGGCCACGGCATGTCGGCCGAGGCGCTGGAGCGTGCGTTCGAGCCCTTTCACCGCGCCGCCGAGCGCCAGCCGGGCGTGCCCGGCGTGGGCATCGGCCTGGCGGTGGTGAAGACGTTGATGGAGCGCATGGGCGGCGAGGTGTCGGCGCGCAGCACACCCGGCCACGGCAGCGAGTTCGAACTGTGGCTGGGCCGGGCCGACGGTGAGGCGGCCCAGGCCCGCAGCTTCGTCGTGGTTGAACAGCAAGCGGCGCCACCACCACCCCGACCTCCGATCGTGGTGTCGCGGCCCGTCTCGCCATCCGCTCCACCCACCCCGCTGCCTGCATCAGCCCCCGCGGCAGCCACTGCTCCGGCGCCCCCCGGCAACGAGCCGGTACTGCTCTACATCGAAGACAACCCTGTCAACGTGATGATCGTGCAGGAGCTGGCCGAACGCCGGCCCGGCCTGGTTTTCCACAGCGCGCCCGACGGCGGCAGCGGCCTGCGCAAGGCGGCCGAGGTCGCGCCTTCATTGATCCTGCTGGACATGCAACTGCCCGATCTGCACGGGCTGGAGGTGATGGCCCAGCTGCGCAAGGACCCGCGCACGCTGCGCATCCCGTGCATCGCGCTGTCAGCCAACGCGATGCCCGAGGACATCCGCCACGCGCTGCAGAGCGGCTTTGCCGACTATTGGACCAAGCCGCTGGACTTCGGCGTCTTCAACCAGGCGATGGACGCGCTGTTCCAGACCAAGGCAGGTTGAGCACCACGCGCAGCCCCGGATCGGCCGCCTCGAAACGCAGGCTGCCACCATGCGCCTGGGCGATCAGCCGGCACAGGTACAGCCCCAGCCCGACACCGCCGGTGGCGCGCTGGCGCGCGGCGTCGGCACGGTAGAACGGCTCGGCCAGGCGAGCCAGCACCTCGGGCGGCGCGCCGGGGCCATGATCGCGCAAGGTGACCGTCAACACCCCATCGGCCAGGCGCGCCTGCAGCTCGGGTGGCTGAGGTGCATCGACGGCGTGGCGCAGCGCGTTGTCGATCAGGTTGCGCATCAGCAGCGTCAGCCGCGTGCGGTCGACCTCGGCGCCCGGAAGATCTGCGGGGATGTCGACCATCAGCGGCTTGCCGATGAAGGGCCCCGCCTGGAGATTGGCGACCAGCGCCGAGAAATCTGTCGGCTCGCGCTGCAGCGCGACGTGCGGCTGGGCCAGGCGTTCACTCTCGATCAGGCTGGTGATCAGGTCGCGCATCTCGGCCAGGTCACGCAGCAGCGCGTCGCGCTCCGGGCCCTCGGGCACCAGCTCGGCATTCAGCCGCGCGCGCGTCAGGGGTGAACGCAGCTCATGGCTGATCGCCAGCAGCAGTGCGCGTTTCGCATCCAGCATGCCTGACAGATCGGCCGCCATCGTGTTGACCTGCTCTGCCAGCTGACCCAGTTCGTCGTGCCTGTGCAACTGGATCGGCTGGCTGAAATCGCCGCGGCCGAAACGCTCGACACCAGCACCGATCGCCTTCAAGGGCCCGAACAGGTGGTGTGCCAGCTTCCATGCCACCGCCGTCAGCATCAGCAGCACCGTCAGCGTCATCCAGCCGATCATCCGCGGCCGCTGCATCCAGGCCTGCGAATCGAGCCCGAAGCGGATGCGGTGGCCGTCGGCGGTCGTGCGCACCAGCAGCTCGTGCGGGTGCTCATCCATGAACTGCGGACGGGTCGTCGGTGAGCGCCAGTGCACCACCGGCCCGTCGATCTCGACCGATAGAGGCAACTTCTCGGTCAGCGCCTGCGCCCGTGCGATGTCCGGCGGGCTGCCCAGGTCGTCGGCCAGGCGGTCGACATAGTCGGCCACCAGCGGCTTGATCACGTCGCGCCAACCGGTGCTGAACGCGCGCTGCATGCCGAACATGAAGGTGCAGCTGATCGCCAGCGCCAGCGCGAGGAACAGCACGATCAGCCGCAGGCCCAGCGAGTGGCGCATGCGGCGGTGCCAGCGCTGATGCCAGCTCGCGTTGCCCGGGCACGGACTGCGCCGGGCTGCGCCGGAGGGCATCGAATGTGTTCTCATTTCGCGCCGTTCTCGGTCGGCGCACCGGCGAAGGCATAGCCGGCGTTGCGCAGCGTCTTGATGCAGTCCAGCGGCTCGAGCTTGCGGCGCAGCCGCGAGACCAGGATGTCGACCGCGCGGGTGGCCAGCTCGGCGTCGTGGCCGCGCAGGCGATTCAGGATCTCATCGCGGCTGAAGACCTTGCGCGGCTCGCTGGCCAGCAGGGCCAGCAGCTCGAACTCGGTGCCGGTCAACTCGACCACGGCACCCTGGCGGCGCACTTCGCGCCGCGCCAGGTCGATCGAGATCTCTTCGAAGCAAAGCTGGTCCGGCGACACCGCCACGCTCGGCGCCGAAGCCGCCGTCACGCGGTGGCGGCGCAGCACGGTGTGCAGGCGCGCGGCCAGCTCACGCGGCTCGAAAGGCTTGGGCAGGTAGTCGTCAGCGCCCAGTTCCAGCCCGACCACCTTGTCGGGCAGCTCGCCGCGGGCGGTGAGCATGATCAGTGGCAGGTCGGCCATCGCGCCACCGCCTTGGCGGATCGTGCGCAGCAGCTCGAAGCCGTCCATCTCGGGCAGCATCACGTCGAGGATGGCGGCGTCGAACCGCTCTTCGCGCAGGCGCGCCAGCCCCAGGCTGGGCCGGCCTGCCCAGGCAAGTTCGAAGTCGAAACGTTTCAGGTACGTGGCGAGCGGCGGTGCCAGGTGCTCGTCGTCGTCGATCAGCAGGATGCGGGGCATGTCGTTATCGTCGCACGGCCGGGGGCCCGTGCGTTCCCTCCGGGGGCTGCAATGGCCGCAGCCCCCGCATTGCTACACGCGCGGCCAGCGCGCGGCCGGTCCAAGGCTTGGCTTGCAAGCCAAGCCGGCTGTCCAGGCGTCAGGCTATGCATTGGCGCATCCTGACGTCCGGCGTCGCCCAAAGCGGTCGCGCCACCATCCCGGATGGGTGGCGCCAGTACGCCAGCGCCGGGTGTGCCACGTCTTCACCAGCGAATTTCGCGCCGCGCCCAGCGCGTGCCGACAAGAAACAAGGTCCCGGCCAGCGCCAGCGCACTGGCAATGGCGCTCCAGATGGTCGCCTCGTCGCGCATCGGCAGGCGCTGCACCGCCACCGCCAGGCCGCCCAGCAGCAGCAGGCCCAGCACGCCGGTGACGACCTGGCCCACCGCCTGCGGCATCTGCGGCGCCCACAGGGCCCAGAAGGCCAGCGCGGCCAGCACCAGCATGCTCACGGCGTGCCAGGCGACGAGGCCGCCGTCGGATGGCGGCGCCGCTGCGTCCAGCAGCAGCGCCAGGCCACCGACCAGCGCAATCGCCAGCGTGATCAACGCGCGGCCGACCGGCCGGTGCGGCCACATTTCAACCTCTCCAGCCGTGGTGACCGCGACGCGCCATGAAGTCGCGCAGCTTCTGCTGCTGCTCGGGCTTCAGGCTGTCGTAGAAGGTCGCCATCGCGGCGATCACCGCCGGGCTCGCCGAGCGCACGACCTCGGTCTTCTCCAGCACCAGGGTTTGCGCGCGGGTCGCGTCGAAGCGCTCGCCGGCGATCAGCGCCTGCAACTGCTCGCGCGGGTGGGTGCCGCCGGGCATGAAGTTCTGGCGCTGCGCGTGCAGCGTCTCGCCCAACGCGACGAGGTGCTGGCGCTGCGTCGCGTCCAGCTCCAGCACGCTGCTGGCGCGCTCGACCATCTTCTCTCGGAACTTGGCCGAGTCGGCCTCGTTCATCGAGCCGTGGCCGTGCCAGCCGCAGCCATCGCGCACGTTGCTGGCGAAGGCCATGCCACCGAGCGCGACGCTCGCACCCAGGGCAGCAATGAGGGTGTTCTTGATCCAGGTTCGCATGGTCGGCTCCTTTGACGGCGAATGGGAAGTTCAGGTGTCGCCATCGTGCCGGCCGGAGCCCCCCGCGTCCTTTCGCCGCGGTATCGGCGTGTTTCGTTTCTTGTCAAGGCGCCGGTTTGACCGCCGCGCGCGGCCGGGAGTCGGCTTGTCCTGCGCCATCTGGCCTGGGCAATGGGAGCGGCGTGACTGGCGGGAACGAACCCCGCGGGCTGAACTCGACGGTGGTGCCCACCGCGTCGCCACAGGCCAGACCCAGCAGGCAGCCCGCGAAACGATCCGCCAGGGTGATTGGATCAGACACTCAAGCCCCGATCCAACATCGACAACGCATGGCGGAACTCGCGGCGCAGGCAGTAGAGCTGCGCCGGGCGGTGCGCGCCGCCCGAGGTCTGCGCGCCGGGGATTGCCTCGAGCATGCCGAGCTCGTCCATCTTGCGGCGAAAGCTCACTTTGTTGAGCGGCTCGCCCAGCACCGCTTCGTAGACGGATTGCAGCTGCGGCAAGGTGAACGCTTCGTCGCACAGGTAGACCGGCAGCGACGAATACTGGCTCTTGCTACGCACACGCTCGACGGCCGCGGCAACGATGCGGCCATGGTCGAACGGCAACGCCGGCAACTTGGCGACCGGGCGCAATTGGCGCCCGGTGCCGTCGACCGCCAGCACGCCAGCCGGCAGCAACGCGTAGTACGCGATCGAGATGCTCCAACCTCGCGGGTCCCGCCCCGGGCCGGAAAAGGTGGCCAACTGCTCGAGGTAGGGGCTGACAATGCCGGCCTTGTCGCGCAACACCCGGGTGGCGGCGTCTTCGGCACTTTGGTCTTCTTGTGCATGCAGGTAGCCCCCCGGCAAGGCCAGCGAGCCATTGAACGGCTCGCGGTCACGCTTGAGCAGCAACACGTGCAGGGCATCGTCTTGCAGCGTCAGCAAGGCGATGTCGACGGTGCAGATGATGGCGGGGAACTCGGGCATGACTCACGCCGATTCTGTTTGGACAAGTTGGATACAAACAAATCACTTCATCGCGCGAAGTGGCTCTCATGCTACATCAACAGTCCCTTCCGAAAGAAAACCCATGTTAGTTGCATAACTGTACTAACTGAGCTACACTGGCTTCACAGTCGAATCAAGGACTCTCCACCATGAGCACCCGCACCCAGCTGCTGATCATCGACCCGCAAAACGACTTCTGCGACCTGCCCGAGGCCTACCGCCCGATCGACCCCGTCACGCACTTTCCGCAGGCGCCCGCCCTGCCGGTCGCCGGCGCCCACGCCGACATGCAGCGCCTGGCCAGCTTTGTCGACCGCGCCCGCAGCACGCTCGACGCGATCTGCATCACGCTCGATTCGCACCATCGCATCGACATTGCCCACCCCGGCTTCTGGTGCACCGGCCAAGGCACGGCGGTCAACCCGTTCACCAGCATCACCGCCGAACAGGTGCGCGCCGGCACCTTCCGCCCGCGCGACCCCGCCGCCCTGCCCCGCGCACTGGCCTACCTGGACGAGCTGGACGCGCGCGGCCGCTACACGCTGATGGTCTGGCCGGTTCATTGCGAGATCGGCACCTGGGGCCACAACGTGCACGCCGACCTGAAGGCCGCCCTGTCGACCTGGGAAGAAGAGAAGCTCGACATCGTGCAGATCGTCCACAAGGGCGAGAACCCGTGGACCGAACACTACAGCGCGATGCAGGCCGAAGTGCCGGATGCCGAAGACCCGCACACCCAACTGAACGAAGCGCTGATCCGCCAGCTGGACCAGGCCGAGTTGCTGCTGATCGGCGGCGAGGCCAGCAGCCACTGCGTGAAGGCGACCACCGAGCACATCGTGGCCCACCTGCCCAGCGGCAACATGCACAAGGTGGTGCTACTGACCGATGCGATGAGCCCGGTCGGCGGCTTCGAGGCACAGCATGCCGCCTTCTTGGCCGACATGCAGGCCAAGGGAGTCAGGCTGGCGACGTGTGAGGATGTATTGAAGACATTGACCGATTGATGTTGATGGCCATGCGATGGGCTTCGACAAGCTCAGCCGGAACGGGATGGAGTACTGCCCGAATCACACCCACCCGTTCGCCCTGAGCTTGTGGAAGGGCCCGATCATCCTGAGCCTGTCGAAGGGCTTACCCGCCAACTCAACCCAACAAGAACACCATGCAGCCCGTGATCCAAAGCCTGCTCGACACCGATCTCTACAAGTTCACGATGTGGCAGACGATGCTGCATCGGCACCCGCAAACACAGGCCGAATACACCTTCGTCTGCCGCAACGCCCCCGCCTACCCGCTGGCCGAGCTGCTGGCCGACGTCGAGCGCCAACTCGACCACCTGTGCAGCCTGAGCTTCGCGCCGACAGAGCTTGCCTACATCGGCAGCCTGCGCTTCATCAAACCGGATTTCGTCGACTTCCTGCGCATCTTCCGTTTCCAGCGCAGCTTCATCGAGGCCAAGGCCGACGGTGAGCGCTTGAGCATCATCGCCAGTGGCCCGCAGGTCCACGTGATGGGCTTCGAGATCTACGTGCTGGCTATCGTCAACGAGCTGTACTTCCGCCGCCTGGCCCAACCCGACACGCTCGCCGAAGGCCGCCGCCGATTGACCGAGAAGATCGATCTGTTGCGCGCCTTTGGCAGCGAGCCGCCTCGGCGCCACCCGTTCGAGCTCTTCGACTTCGGCCTGCGCCGGCGCTTCTCGGGCGACTGGCAGCGCGAGGTGGTGGCCACCTTCAAGCGCGAAGTCCCCCAGTACTTCAAGGGTACGTCGAACGTGCTGCTGGCGCGCGACCTCGGCCTGGTGCCGATCGGCACGATGGCGCACGAGTACCTGCAGACCTACCAGGCGCTGGGCGTTCGGCTGCGCGACCACCAGAAGGCCGCGCTCGAAGACTGGGTGCAAGAGTACCGCGGTGACCTCGGCACCGCACTGACCGACGTGGTCGGCATGGACGCCTTCCTCGCCGACTTCGACCTCTACTTCGCCAAGCTGTTCGACGGCCTGCGCCACGACTCGGGCGATCCGTTCGTCTGGGGCGAGAAGGCGCTGGCCCACTACGCCAAGCTGCGTATCGATGCGAACACCAAGCGACTGGTGTTCTCTGACGGGCTCGACGTGCCCCGTGCGCTTGCGTTGTACCGCCACTTCGCGGACCGCACCCAACTGGGCTTCGGCATCGGCACCAACCTCAGCAACGATGTGGGCCTGACACCGCTGAACATCGTGATGAAGCTGACGCACTGCAACGGCCAGCCGGTGGCGAAGCTGTCTGACAGCCCGGGCAAGACGCTGTGCGACGACCAGACCTTCCTCGCCTACCTGCGGCAAGTCTTCAACGTGACCGCCTGAAAGCACCCGCCATGCTCACCCTGACCCTGGCTCAGCTCAACGTCACCGTCGGCGACGTGGCCGGCAACGTGCAGAAGATGATCGCAGCCGCCCACCGCGCGCGCGACGACGACTCGTCGCTGGTCATTTTTCCCGAACTGTCTCTGACCGGCTATTACCCCGGCGACCTGCTGGAAGAGCCCACCTTCCGCGACCGCATCGATGCCGGTTTGGCCGAATTGCGCAGCGCATCGCGCCAACTGCCGCAGCTCCACTGGGTGATCGGCGCACCGCTTCGCCGTGAAGGCCCGGGCAAACGGCTGGAGAACTCGCTGGTCGTTCTGCACGCAGGCGAGGTGGTGCTGCGCTACGCGAAGCAACTGCTTCCGACCTACAACATCTTCGACGAACGGCGCCACTTCGAGCCGGGGCCGGACGTGGCCAAGGTGCTGCGCATCGGCGATGCGCAGGTCGGCTTGATGATCTGCGAAGACGGCTGGAACGACGACGGCGCCGACTACCGCGTGAACCCGTTCGAACGCATGCGCGACGCAGCGCCCGACCTGGTGATCTCTATCAACGCCAGCCCGTCCAATATCGGCAAGCGCGAGCAGCGGCACCAGGTCTTCGGTGACGCCAGCAAGCGCCACGGCCTGCCCATCGTTTACGTCAACCAGATCGGCGGGCACGACCAGTTGGTCTACGACGGCGCGTCGTTCGCGGTCGAGCCGGACAGTGGCGTGGTGTTCGAAGCCGAGCGGTTCACAGAGGACCTGCGCACGCTGCGCTTCGACAACGGTCGCTTCCTGACACGCGATGGCGACGCACCGCCGCCGGTCTCGCACGACGGATTGCCGATGATGGCGTTCTACCAGGCGCAGATCGTGTTGGGCCTGACGGACTATGCGCGCCGCTGCGGCTTCCACCAGGCGGTCGTCGGTTCGTCGGGCGGCATCGACAGTGCGCTGACGCTGGCGCTGGCGGCGCAGGCGCTTGGGCCGCAGAACGTGATGGCGGTGACGATGCCGTCGCGCTTCTCATCCGCAGGCTCGGTGGATGACTCGGTCATCTTGTGCCGCAACCTCGGCATCGAGCTCACGACCCACCCGATCGCCGACCTGGTGGCCGGATACAGCGCACAGTTCGCGCAAAGCTTCGGCCGGCCACTCGAAGGCCTGCCGCTCGAGAACCTGCAGGCCCGCATCCGTGGCACGATCCTGATGGAGTACTCGAACAGCTTCGGCCACCTGCTGCTGACCACCGGCAACAAGTCCGAGATCTCGGTCGGCTACTGCACGCTGTACGGCGACACCAACGGCGGCCTCGGCCTGCTCGGCGACCTGTACAAGACGGAAGTGTTCGCGCTGTCGCGCCATGTCAACGAGGCGGCCCGCCGCGAGTTGATCCCCAACGCCATCATCGACAAGGAACCGTCCGCCGAACTGGCGCCGGGCCAACGCGACACCGACAGCTTGCCGCCCTACCCGGTGTTGGACGAGATCCTGAAGCTGCTGATCGAAGGCGAACGCCTGGCCGCGTGGGAATACGCGGAGGCCACCGCGTTCGTCGACGGCCTGCAAGCCAATGAGCAGGGCCGCGCGCTGGTCGAACGCATCCGCAAGATGATCGCGCGCAACGAGTACAAACGCCGCCAGGCACCGCCGATCATCCGGGTTCGCGCCCGCGCCTTCGGCACCGGCCGGCAGATGCCGATCGCCGCCAAGTACTGATCCCACCGCCAGCCACCACCGCTTCATGCGCACGCCACCACCCGCCGTCGTCCCCACCCTTCGCGCCGCCGTCTGCATCGGCCGCTTCCAGCCCTTCCATGCCGGCCATTTGGCGATGCTGCGGCGCGCCTTGGAAAAGGCGCCGCGCTGCGTCGTCGTGCTGGGCTCGTCGTTCCAGGCCCGCACGCCGAAGAACCCGTTCAGCTGGCAAGAGCGCGCCGAGATGATCCGCCTGAGCCTGCCGCTGGAAGACCAGGACAAGCTGCAGTTCCTGCCGCTGCGCGACTGGTACGACGAGGCCCGCTGGACGGTCGCGGTGCGCGAGGGCGTCGAAGCGCTTTGCCCGCCAGCCGCCCGCGCTGGTGACATCGCGCTGGTCGGCCACTTCAAGGACGCCACCAGCAACTACCTGCGCAACTTCCCCGGCTGGCGTATGTTGAGCGTCGATCGCCTGCACCCGGCCGACGCCACGTCGCTGCGCGATGCCTACTTCGCGTCGTCGCGAGAAGACATGCCCGGCACGCTGGCCGCACTGGTCGACCAGGTATCGCCCGCTGTGAAGGCTTTCTTGCAGAGCTGGAGCGCGCTGCCAGCGTTCGACGCACTGCGCGAGGAATGGACGATGCTGCGCAACTATCGCGCCGCCTGGGCCACCGCGCCCTACCCGCCAGTGTTCGTCACGGTCGACGCGGTGCTGCGCTGCGCGGGCCATGTGCTGTTGATCCGCCGCGGCCAGGCCCCCGGCAAGGGCTTGTTCGCGATGCCCGGCGGCTTCATCGAGCAGCGCGAAACGGCCTACCAATCGGCGCTGCGCGAGCTGCATGAAGAAACCGGGCTGAACCTGCTGCCCGAGTCGATGCGCCAATCGCTGTGCGCCACCCAGGCCTTCGACCACCCCGACCGCAGCCAGCGCGGCCGCACGATCACCCACGCCCACTACTTCGACTTCGGCGACCGCGAGCTGCCCGAAGTCCGCGCCGGCGATGACGCTGCCAGCGTGCAGTGGGTGCCTATCGATCAGTTACTGAGCCTGGAAGACCAGTTCATGGACGACCACTTCCACATCCTGGACCACTTCCTCGGGCTGACGAGCGGCCATTGAAAAGGAAGGGGCGCAGCCCTTGCGGACTGCGCCCCTGTATGGCCTGACTGTCAGGCCAACTGTGTCACGGCACCGGCCGGCGCCGTGGCGTGGTGATGCAGCTGCATCGAGAACTGCGCCCTGCCCGATGACAGTGCGCGCAGGCTGCCGATGTAGCCGAACATCTCTTTCAGCGGCACATGGGCCTCGACCACCGCAGCGTTGCCGCGTTGGCCTTGGCTGCGAACGTGCCCACGACGGCGGTTCAGGTCGCCGATCACGTCGCCCAGATAGTCCTGCGGCGTGATCACTTCGACAGCCATGATCGGCTCGAGCACCTCGGGCGATGCCAACGCCGCCACCTCGCGGAAGGCCGCCGCCGCCGCCAGCTCGAAAGCCAGCGTCGACGAGTCGCGCTCGTGGTGGCTGCCATCCAGCAAGGTCGCGACAAAGTCGACGACCGGATAGCCGGCCACCACGCCCACTTGCGCTGCGCGGCGAATGCCCGCCTCGACCGCCGGGATGAACTCGCGCGGGATCGCGCCGCCCACCACCTGACTCTCGAAGCGGATGCCTTCGCCGCGCGGCAAGGGCGCCACGCGCAAGTGCACGTCGGCAAACTGCCCCGGGCCGCCCGACTGCTTCTTGTGCACGTGGCGGACCTCGGCCGTCGCCGTGATCGTCTCGCGGTACGCGACCTGCGGACGGCCGACCACCACGTCCACGTTGTGACGCGAACGCAGGTTTTCGACCGCCACCTCGAGCTGCAGTTCGCCCATGCCGGAAAGAATCGTCTGCCCGGATTCGGCGTCGTGCCGAATATGCAGGCTCGGATCCTCGCGCAGCATGGACTGCAGCGCCTTCGACAGGCCCTGGCTGTCCACTTGCCGGCGCGGCTCGATCGACACGTCGATCACCGGCTCGGGCACCACGATCTCTTCCAGATGAACCGGATGAGCCCGGTCGCACAGGGTGTGACCGGTCAAGGTGTCCTTCAGCCCGACGATCGCGGCAATGTCGCCCGCCACCAGCTCGTCTCGCTCGATGTGGTCGCCCGCATGCACTTCGTACAGCCGCGTCGCCCGCTCGCTGCGACCGGTGTTCGCGTTGAACACCATGTCGCCGCGCTTCAGGCGGCCGCGGTAGACCCGCACGAAAGTCTTCGAGCCATGGTCGTCGCTGACCAGCTTGAACGCCAGCGCCGCGAACGGGCCCGCCGGGTCCGACTCGGGTTGGCCTTCGAAGCCAGCCGCTTCGCCGGGCTTTGGCAGGTAGGCCACGACCGCATCAAGCAGGGGCTCGACGCCGCGGTTGCGGAAAGCCGAGCCTGCCAGCACAGGCACGAACGCACTCTTCAATGCCCCCGCACGGATGCAGCGTCGCAAGGTCTCCACGTCGATCGCCTCGCCGTTCAGGTAGGCAGCCAACGCCGCATCGTCGTGCTCGACCACCGCTTCGACCAACCGGGCCCGGTGTGCAGCTGCGAGCGCCGCCATGTCAGGCGGCACGTCGTCTTCACGCAAGGGCTCGGTCGCATCGTCACGGTCCCACAGCAACGCGCGCATCGTCAGCAAGTCGACCACGCCGCGGAAGCCAGCTTCTTCGCCGATCGGCAATTGCAGCGGCAACGCGCGTACGCCCAGGCGCTCTTCCATCATCGCGACAACGCGAAGGAAGTCTGCCCCGACACGGTCGAGCTTGTTGACGAAAGCGATGCGCGGCACGCGGTAGTTGTCCGCCAGGCGCCAGTTCGTTTCGGTCTGCGGCTCCACGCCGGCGACGCCGTCGAACACGACGACCGCACCGTCGAGCACACGCAGCGAGCGATTGACCTCGATGTTGAAGTCGATGTGCCCGGGCGTGTCGATCAGGTTGATCTGCGTGCCCTTCCAGTGCACGGTGATCGCCGCGCTGTTGATCGTGATGCCGCGCTTGCGTTCCTGCGGATCGAAGTCCGTCACGGTGTTGCCGGTGTCGACATTGCCGATGCGGTGGCTCTCGCCCGTGTAGAACAGGATGCGTTCGGTGGTCGTGGTCTTGCCTGCGTCCACATGGGCAATGACGCCGATGTTGCGTAGGTTTCGTTGCGCCCCAAGGTCCGGACCCTGCCCGGCCCGCCCCCCAAGGGGGTTCAAAGATCTCGGGAGCGGCCCTGCGCTCTTTGTGGATGTCGAGTTCATGGCGATTCTTTTCTCGTCGGCGGCACGGTTCATGGTGTGCGCACCGCCGCCAGGTTGGCAAGAGCCAGCCCTGGCAAGAATCGCCGGGGCTAGCGCAAAAGTTGGTGGTTGCGGCCGAAGCACGGGCGCAGCAAGGGGCTCACGCTTCGGCGAGTGCGAATCGTGGCAATCAGCTTGTCGTAGGTGCGCATGGTTGAACTCTGGAAAAAAACAAACCCCGGGAGGCGGTGGCCTGGCCGGGGTTGTTTGTCCCGAAAGGCACACGGCCTTCCGAACGCGAGCGAAAGGCGTGTCAGGTGGCGAAAGTCGCCTTGATCGCTGCGGTGTTCTTCATGATGTCGCTATTGTCCTCGCGCACGAAAGCGCCGACAAGCGGTGGGGGCATCGGCTGTGGGGGCGACGTCACGCTTCGACGATGACGTCTGTGTCAGACGTCGTATTCGACGTAGGTGTGATCTTCGCCGGCGAGTGATTCTTCAATAATGGAGCGAATGGTTGTCCATTCGCCACCAGCCAGGCCGGCCCCGATCTTCGGATAGGCGATTCGCTTTCCTGAAAACTCGAGCTTCACCGCGTTCATGACTCTCCGGATTGCGTCGTAGTCAGCCTTGACGCCAGCGCCGCGCCAGTGAAGTTGCGTATAGCCATTGACGACGTAGAAGTCGACCCCATCGCGGTTCACGGGTGCTACGGAAATGGTACCGAGCTTGGCCGCATCACCTTTGGCCGTGGCGCAGTCCGCCGCATAGACCTCTGGGAAGAGCCGCTTGAGGGAAAGCGCAATGCCCTTCCCCATCTGGCATTGGCAGTTGCAGCCATGAACGATGACATCGAACTCACCTTCCAGTGCAAGTTGCAGCAGGTCGCCTGTGATTTGCTTCATGGCAGTTGCGTCGCCCGATGTTTGGTCAACACTCGTTTCATCGAAGACCGATTCATGCGTGCGCCTTCGCGAAGCGGTGAATCACCTCGATCACACCGACGATGTGGTCGTTGAGTTGTTCCAGTTCTTCTGCCGGCACCCACCACTCGGTGTGACGGCCCGCCCCCACCGTGTGGATCGGATAGCGCTGCATGAACGACTGCTCGACCTCGAAGCGCGTCACGAAGCCTTCCCCGCTGGCTTGCACGTTCCAATCGCGGGCGACCTCGATGGCATAGCCTTCGTTCGTCACCGGATAGAAGATCGGTTGATCGGGCAGCCTCGGTGGCCAGCGCTTGAAGCCACTGGCTTCGACCAGCGCCAGTTCCCGCGGGCCGGTCGGGCGGTACAGCGCGACCAGCGGGCTCAGGTACTGCGCTGGCACCGCATCCGTCAGCCACACGCCGTTGGTCGAGCGATGGAAGACGTGCCCCTCGACATGCATCCGCCCGGCATCGACTTTCAGCAGCACGGACTCACCGCGGCGAGCACCGACGGCCGTTGCGGTTGAGGCGCTTTCGCTCAGGTGGACATGGTGGCGTGCTCGCTTGGCCAGCCCCTGCGCCAGGATCGACGGCAGGAACCGCTTCGTCGTGCCGTGCAGCAGCACCGCGGGTGGCTCCTGCGGCGGCAGGCCCAGGTCGACCTGGACCGAATGGCCCTGGTTGGCGCGGATGCGGGCGCCGTCTTCGCTGAGGGCAAAGCGTTTCTTGTCACTGGTGCGCACAATCTCTTCGAGTGCTTCGCGCGAGAGCGCATGGCCCGCTGCGGCGCACTTCGCGAGCAGCTCGTCAACCGACGTCCAGCCCGCCTCATCCAGCACCAGCCCGATCAGGCCGGGCTGGTGGCGCAGCACGAGGCTGAGGAACTTGCTGGTCGACACGAGCCGATTCTGGCCCGCGCTGTTCTTCTTGTTGGTAGTCATCTTGTTGTTCTCCCTCTCGGAAAAGTCGTTCTTGATTCTTCGGATTAGTCATAAGTTGCCCTGAGCAACTTACAACAAGTTGGACAATACAACTTACACTGCGGATCGTCAAGCGATGACGTCGCCGATGCCGTCTCGAGATCGCCACAGCCCCGTTCCGAATGACCAGGAAGACATGACCAGCAAGCCCACGGCAACGGCCAAACCGCCAGCCCCGCCCAAGTTCCCGCTGCCCTACACCACAGTCGACATCGTGATCTTCACGGTGCGAGACGGCGTGCTCGAAGTGCTGCTGGTCAAGCGGCCTGGCGACACCGGCGAGCCGTTTCCAGGTCGCTGGGCGCTGCCGGGTGGCTTCGTCAACATCGACGTCGATGCAAACCTGCTCGCCTGCGCACGACGCAAGTTGCTGGACAAAACCGGCGTGGTCAGCCCGTACCTCGAACAGTTGGGCAGTTGGG
Organism: Ideonella sp.; assembly: GCF_036277275.1. Classification (GTDB taxonomy): domain Bacteria; phylum Pseudomonadota; class Gammaproteobacteria; order Burkholderiales; family Burkholderiaceae_C; genus Ideonella. The sequence goes on from NZ_DASUNH010000052.1 coordinate 122,995, forward strand.
GCGGGCTGGCCCGTGACCCGCGCGGCTGGTCGGCGACCCACGTCTATTTCGCGCTGATCCCCGGAGCCGAGCTGCAGTTGCGCCAGGGCGCCAACGCGGCGGATGTGGCCTGGCTGCCGGTGGATCGTGCGCTCAAGACCAAGCTGGCCTTCGATCACAGTGAGATCCTCGCCGCCGCCGTCGAGCGCCT
>NZ_DASUNH010000053.1:0-47743 GCF_036277275.1 Ideonella sp.
CTCCGATGGGTTGATCAACCTTCCGCGGCCCGGCTCTACCGGTTGGCGGACTAGCGACCCGCCTTGCTGTTGAAGTCAACCAGCAAGGGGACACAGAAGGACCTAAATACTCACGGACGGCACTGTAACACCGGTGGTCCCGCGTCGTTGTACGTGGAATTGCAGTGGGCGATGGGCGTTACTTGCATGACAGCAAGCGTGCGATCGGCGCCACACTGGCGAAAGTGAGCAGCCCTTCTTCGCCGACTTCCCGGGTGATCCACCTGCATCTCGACGCCCCGCCGAAGCCGGCTGAAGGGGCGCCGTGCAATGGCTGCGGCCTGTGTTGTGCGGCCGAACCCTGCCCGGTCGGTGTGCTGGTCAGCCGAAAACGCGTAGGCGCTTGTGACGCGTTGCAATGGAGCGACAACGACGGCCGCTACCTCTGCAGCCTGGTCAGCGATCCGATCCGCGTGATGCCTTGGCTGCCGACACCGCTGGCCCCGCTGCTGAGCCGGCTGGCCCGGCGCTGGATCGCCTCGGCCACCGGCTGCGATGCCAGCCTCGTGACCGAATCTGGCTGAACGGCCTCAGGCCGCCACCCGGGCCAGCGCCGAGCGGTACTCGCGCGCCAGTCGCGCGACCAACTGGCCCGCCGGCTGCACCTCTTTGATCGCGCCGATGCCCTGACCGCAGCCCCAGATGTCCTTCCAGGCTTTCTTCGCATCGCCGCCGAAGTTCATCTTCGACGGGTCGCTCTGCGGCAGGTTGTCCGGGTCCAGGCCCGCGGACAGGATCGAGCGCTTCAGGTAGTTGCCGTGCACACCGGTGAACAGGTTCGAGTAGACGATGTCGTCGCTCGAACCTTCGACGATGGCCTGCTTGTAGCCATCGATCGCCCGGGCCTCGTCGGTCGCAATGAAAGCCGAGCCGATGTAGGCGAAGTCCGCCCCCATCGCCCGCGCAGCCAGCACGGCCCCGCCGGTCGACATGGCGCCCGACAAGGCGAGCGGGCCATCGAACCACTCGCGGATCTCCTGGATCAGCGCGAACGGGCTCTTGACGCCCGCGTGGCCGCCGGCACCGGCCGCCACGGCGATCAGGCCATCCGCACCCTTCTCGATCGCCTTCTTCGCGAAGGTGTTGTTGATCACGTCGTGCAGCACCACGCCGCCCCAGCTGTGCACCGCATCGTTGACGTCGGTGCGCGCGCCGAGCGACGTGATGATGATAGGCACCTTGTACTTGGCGCAGACCTGAAGGTCGTGCTCGAGGCGCTCGTTGCTCTTGTGCACGATCTGGTTGATTGCGAACGGTGCCGCCGGCTTGTCGGGGTTGGCCTTGTTGTACGCCGCGAGCGTCTCGGTGATCTCGGCGAGCCACTCGTCCAGTTGCTCGGCCGGGCGCGCGTTCAGCGCCGGCATCGAGCCGACGACACCCGCCTTGCACTGCTCGATCACCAGCTTGGGGTTCGAGATGATGAACAGCGGTGCGCCGATGATCGGCAGCGGCAGGTTCTTCAGGATCGCGGGCATGGACATCAGTAGGCCTCCAGAGCCATGTCGGTGATGCTCGCGGCGCCGTCGACGATGCTGTCGCGCATGCCGGTCGCCTTCGAAAGAATGTGGTCGCCGTAGAAGCGCGCGGTGGCGATCTTGGCCTTCATGAACTCGGTGTCTTCACCCGCCACCAGCTTGGCTTCTGCGGCCAGCAACGCACGGCCCATCTGCCAACCGGCGACCAGGTTGCCAGCCAGCAGCAGGTAGTTCACGCTGCCGGCGAAGACCGCGTTCGGATTGGTCTTGGACTGGGCGACCACGAAGTCGACCACGTCGAGGAAGGCCTGGCGCGCAACACCGAGGCGCTTGGCCATCGCCTGGGCTGCGGCACCGCCTTGCTTCATCAACGCAGCTTCGGTCGTCTCGATCTGGCCGGCAATCGCCTTCGCGACACGGCCGCCATCGCGCGACGTCTTGCGACCGACCAGGTCGTTGGCCTGGATCGCGGTCGTGCCTTCGTAGATCGTCAGGATCTTCGCGTCGCGCAGGTGCTGCGCCGCACCGGTCTCTTCGATGAAGCCCATGCCGCCGTGCACCTGCACGCCCAGCGACGTGACATCCAGGCTCATCTCGGTCGAGTAGCCCTTGATCAGCGGCACCAGGAATTCGTAGACCGCCTGGTTCTGCTGGCGCGTCGCCGCATCCGGGTGGTGGTGGGCGGCATCAAACGCCGCGGCACCGACCAGCGCCATCGCACGGCAGCCTTCGGTGTTGGCGCGCATCGTCATCAGCATGCGACGCACATCGGGGTGGTGGATGATCGGCGCGGCCGTGTTCATCGAGCCGTCGACCGGGCGCGATTGCACGCGTTCGCGGGCATAGGCCACCGCGCGCTGATAGGCACGATCGGCCACCGCCAGCCCTTGCACGCCAACGCCGAAGCGCGCCGCGTTCATCATCACGAACATGTACTCGAGGCCGCGGTTCTCTTCGCCGATCAGGTAGCCGATCGCGCCGCCGTGGTCGCCGTACTGCAGCACCGCGGTCGGGCTGGCCTTGATGCCCATCTTGTGCTCGATGCTGACGCAGTGCACGTCGTTGCGCGCACCGGGAGAGCCGTCGGCGTTCAGCATGAACTTGGGCACGATGAACAGCGAGATGCCCTTCACGCCCTCCGGCGCGCCAACCACGCGGGCCAGCACGAGGTGGACGATGTTCTCGGCCATGTCGTGCTCACCCCAGGTGATGAAGATCTTGGTGCCGAAGATCTTGTAGGTGCCGTCGGGCAGCGGCTCGGCCTTGGTGCGCACCATCGACAGGTCCGAGCCGGCCTGCGGCTCGGTCAGGTTCATGGTGCCGGTCCAGGTGCCGTCGATCAGCTTCGGGATGTAGGTCGCCTTCTGCTCGTCGGACCCTGCCGTCAGCAGCGCCTCGATCGCGCCGTCGGTCAGCAGCGGGCACAGCGCGAAGCTCAGGTTCGCGGCGTTGACCATTTCCTGGCACGCGGCGTGGATCAGCTTGGGCAGGCCTTGGCCGCCGAAGTCGGTCGGGTGGTGCAGGCCCTGCCAGCCACCCTGGCTGAACTGCTGGAACGCCTCCTTGAAGCCCGGGGTCGCGTGGACCACGCCCGCTTTGAACGCCGACGGGTTCACATCACCGTCGACGTTCAACGGCGCGACCACGTCCTCGTTCAGCTTGGCGCATTCTTCGAGCACAGCCTGGGCCGTGTCGAAACCGGCGTCTTCAAAACCCGGCAGCTGGGCCACGGCGTCGATGCCGGCCAGTTCCTTCATCACGAACAGCATGTCCTTGACGGGTGCGCGGTAGGTCACTGCAGTCTCCTGGGGATTCAAGAAAAAGGGCGCACAGCGGCGCCCTTTGAAAAGTCGTGGCACGCGGCCGTCAATGCCGCGCGCCTGTCAGCTTCAGAGGGCCTTGATCAGCTCGGGCACGGCGGTGAACAGATCCGCCTCCAGGCCATAGTCGGCGACGCTGAAGATCGGCGCTTCCGGGTCCTTGTTGATCGCGACGATCACCTTGGAGTCCTTCATGCCGGCCAGGTGCTGGATCGCGCCGGAGATGCCGGCAGCGATGTAAAGCTGTGGCGCCACGATCTTGCCGGTCTGGCCGACCTGCCAGTCGTTCGGGGCGTAGCCCGCGTCGACGGCAGCGCGGCTGGCGCCCAGCGCGGCGCCCAGCTTGTCGGCCAGCGGCGTCAGCACCTCATTGAACTTGTCCGAAGAGCCCAGCGCGCGACCACCGGAGACGATGATCTTGGCGGCGGTCAGCTCGGGGCGGTCGCTCTTCGTGACCTCGCGGCCGACGAAGCTGGACTTGCCGTTGCCGGCCACCGCAGCCACCGATTCCACGGCGGCCGAGCCACCGCTCGCCGCGGCGTCGAAGCCGGTCGTGCGCACGGTGATGATCTTCACCTTGTCGGCGCTTTGCACGGTGGCGATCGCGTTGCCGGCGTAGATCGGGCGCTCGAAGGTGTCGGCGCTGATGACCTTGGTGACGTCGCTGATCTGCGCCACGTCCAGCTTGGCAGCCACGCGCGGGGCCACGTTCTTGCCGTGGGCCGTGGCCGGGAACAGGATGTGGCTGTAGTTGCCGGCGATCGCCAGCACCTGCGCAGCCACGTCTTCGGCCAGTTGCTCGGCCAGGCGCGCGTCGTCGGCGTGCAGCACCTTGGCAACGCCGGCGATCTGCGCGGCAGCCTGGGCGGCACCGGAGGCGTTCGAGCCGGCGACCAGCACATGCACATCACCGCCGCACTGCGAAGCGGCGGTCACGGTGTTCAGCGTGGCGCCCTTCAAGGTGCCGTGTTCATGTTCAGCAATGACGAGGACAGCCATCTCAGATCACCTTCGCTTCGTTCTTCAGCTTTGCCACCAGCGTGGCCACGTCCGGCACCTTCACACCCGCACCGCGCTTGGGCGGCTCGGCGACCTTCAAGGTCTTCAGGCGCGGGGCCACATCGACGCCCAGGTCGGCCGGCTTCACCACTTCGAGCGGCTTCTTCTTGGCCTTCATGATGTTCGGCAGCGTCACGTAGCGCGGCTCGTTCAGGCGCAGGTCGGTGGTCACCACGGCCGGCGTGCTGAGCTTCAGCGTCTCGAGGCCGCCGTCGACTTCACGCGTGACGTTCACGCCGCCGTCGACGATCTCGACCTTCGAGGCGAAGGTGGCTTGCGGCAGGTCGGCCAGCGCGGCCAGCATCTGGCCGGTCTGGTTGCAGTCGTCGTCGATGGCCTGCTTGCCCAGGATCACCAGGCCCGGCTGTTCCTTGTCGACCAGTGCCTTCAGCAGCTTGGCCACGGCCAGCGGCTGCAGTTCGGCATCGGTCTCGACCAGGATGGCGCGGTCGGCGCCGATCGCCATCGCGGTGCGCAGGGTTTCCTGGCACTGGGTGACGCCGCAGGAGACGGCGATCACCTCGGTGACGGCGCCCTTCTCTTTCAGGCGCACAGCCTCTTCGACGGCAATTTCGTCGAAGGGGTTCATGCTCATCTTGACGTTGGCGATGTCCACCCCCGTGCCGTCGGACTTCACGCGAACTTTCACGTTGTAGTCGACGACGCGCTTGACGGCTACCAATACCTTCATGTCGCGTTGCTCCTGTCGGACCGATGGTCTGAATTGACGTTTACGTTAACTGCGGGATTCTAGTGGTTGCACCAATGCCCAAGCGGGGTGAAACCGGCGTGGTGCCCAACGTGCTTGCGTGTGTGACGCAGCACGAAGGATAAATCGAACGGTCGTGCTATTTTAGGTGCATGACCCCAGAAACACCAGTCGTCTGGGCGACAGTTGGCACATCTTGCGCCAACGCCAATGCAACCCGCGCGCGCCGCCGGCCGGGTAGACTGCCCGCCGCCATGACGTCGCCAACCCCCTTGCCCGCCACCCTCCGAGCAGCCAGGGCTGCACGCAACGCCAGCGCAAGCTCATCGCTCATCGGCGTCTTCGATTCGGGCGTCGGCGGCCTGTCGGTCCTGCGTGCGTTGCACCGCCAATTGCCGCAAGCGCCGCTGCTTTACGTGGCCGATGCGGGCCATGCGCCTTATGGCGACCGTGATCCAGCCCATGTGCAGCAACGCTCCGAACGCGTAGTCGATCACCTCGTCGATCAAGGGGCCCGCGTGGTCGTCATCGCCTGCAACACCGCCACGGCTTGGGCCGTGGATGGGGTGCGCACCCGCCATCCTGGCGTGGCCTTCGTTGGTGTCGAGCCGGGCGTCAAACCGGCCGCATTGGCCAGCGCCAGGCGCAGCATCGCGGTGATGGCGACGCCGTCGACGCTGGCCAGCGAACGCTATGCGGACCTCGTGAGGCGCCACGCGCCGGATTGCCAGGTGCATCCCGTGCCCTGCAATGGCTTGGCGGCTGCCATCGAACGCGGCGAAGCCGGCCTGGCCGAGGTCGATCGTCTGCTCGATCTGTATTGCGCTCCGCTGGCCTCGCTGGGCATCGACACCGTGGTGCTGGGCTGCACGCACTACCCCTTCGTGGCCGAACGCATTGCGGCACGCCTCGGGCCCGGCATCCGCCTGCTGGACACCGCAGATGCGGTGGCGCGGCGGGCCGTCGACCTGCTCGCACCGTCGGCTGAGCATGCCGACGCGGCGGCCACCGTCGAATTGCAGACCACCGGCGACCCAGACCTGCTGGCCCGCATGGCCCTCAGCGGGTTGGGTCGCACGTTGCCGGTACAGCGCATTCAGATCTGAAGACGCCGCAGCAACATCGTCGCCGTCACTGAACGTCAGCGTCAGGTGGTGCCCGGAACCGGGTTCGAACCGGTATGCCCCGATGAAAGGGCGGCGGATTTTAAGTCCGCTGCGTCTGCCTGTTTCGCCATCCGGGCGGGCACAAAGATGATACGAGCGATGCGCATCGCGACGCACCGCGTGGGAACCTAACCTGGGTCCTGAACGCATCCGGCGCGTGCGCCCCGGAAACGAAAAAGGGAAGCTGCGAACAGCTTCCCTTCAGGTGTTTGGAGCGGGAAACGAGGCTCGAACTCGCGACCTCAACCTTGGCAAGGTTGCGCTCTACCAACTGAGCTATTCCCGCATGGTGTCATCGGTGCTGGAGGCGCGGCCCGGAGTCGAACCGGGCTAGACGGATTTGCAATCCGTTGCATAACCGCTTTGCTACCGCGCCGCACTCAACCGATGCCGTGCCCTTCACTCGCCATGCCCAGCGTGCCTGATAAAAAAGGGAAGCTGATCAGCTTCCCTTCACGGCATTCTGGAGCGGGAAACGAGGCTCGAACTCGCGACCTCAACCTTGGCAAGGTTGCGCTCTACCAACTGAGCTATTCCCGCATGGCTCCTGACGGAACACTTTCCCTGCTGACGCGCTTGGTGTCGCTCGCTGTGATTCGCTGTCTTTCGACTGCGTCCCCAGCGCAACAGGGAAGCAAAGATTATAGGAGGATTTTTGGGCTTCCCGCAAGTCACTGTGCAGATTTTGCAGAGCGACTTGCGGGCCTGCCGCAACACCTCTCGAGAAACGGCGGGCCGCTCCCCGAGTTTCTTGATCCCCGTGGGGGCGGGCCGGGCACCGCCCGGCCCTGGGGGCCTCAATGAGGCAGGGTATCGGACGCCGCGACCGGTGCGCCGGTGCCCTTCTCCTGCTTTGCAGCAGAAGCGTCGGTCGAGGCGGGCTCGTCATCAGGCAACGGTGCCGGCATTGATTCCAGCGCCACTTCGAGCACCTTGTCGATCCAGCGCACCGGCACGATCTCGAGGTGGCTCTTCACGTTGTCCGGAATGTCCTGCAGGTCCTTCACGTTCTCTTCCGGAATCATCACGAGCTTGATGCCACCACGGTGCGCCGCCAGCAGCTTTTCCTTCAATCCGCCGATGGCCGTCACCTCGCCGCGCAACGTGATTTCACCGGTCATCGCCACATGCGCCTTGACCGGGATGCCGGTCAGTGCAGAGACGAAGGCAGTGGTCATCGCCGCGCCTGCGCTCGGGCCGTCCTTCGGCGTTGCGCCATCGGGCACGTGCACGTGCACGTCACGCTTCTCGAACAGCTCGTCCTTGATGCCCAGGCGGCGTGCGCGGCTGCGCACCACCGTGCGTGCGGCCTCGACCGATTCCTTCATCACGTCGCCCAGCGAACCGGTGCGGATGATGTTGCCCTTGCCCGGCATCGAGGTGGCTTCGATGGTCAGCAGATCACCACCCACCTCCGTCCACGCCAGGCCGACGACCTGGCCGACCTGGTTGGTTTTCTCGGCACGACCGAAGTCGTACTTGCGAACACCCAGGAACTCGTTCAGGTTCTCGTCGGTGACGACGACCTTGCCGTCGTAGGTCTTGAGCTGGATGCCCTTGACCACCTTGCGGCAGATCTTCGAGATCTCACGCTCGAGCGACCGCACACCGGCTTCGCGGGTGTAGTAGCGGATGATTCCGCGGATGGCCGCTTCGGTCACTTCCATCTCGTTGTCGAGCACGCCATTGTTCTTGGCTTGCTTGGGCAACAGGTAGCGCTGCGCGATGTTGAGCTTTTCGTCCTCGGTGTAGCCCGACAGGCGGATCACTTCCATCCGGTCCAGCAGGGCCGGCGGGATGTTCATCGAGTTCGAGGTCGCCACGAACATCACATCGCTCAGGTCGAAATCGACCTCGATGTAGTGGTCGCTGAAGGTGTGGTTCTGCTCGGGGTCGAGCACTTCCAGCAGCGCCGATGACGGATCGCCACGGAAGTCCATGCCCAGCTTGTCGATCTCGTCGAGCAGGAACAGCGGATTGCGCGTACCCACCTTCGACAGGCTCTGCAACACCTTGCCCGGCATCGAGCCGATGTAGGTACGGCGGTGGCCGCGGATCTCGGCCTCGTCACGCACGCCGCCCAGCGCCATGCGGACGAACTTGCGCCCGGTGGCACGCGCGACCGACTGACCGAGCGAGGTCTTGCCCACGCCCGGGGGGCCGACCAGGCACAGGATTGGCGCCTTGACCTTGTCGACGCGTTGCTGCACCGCAAGATACTCGAGGATGCGGTCCTTGACCTTGTCCAGACCGTAGTGGTCTTCGTTCAGCACCACCTCGGCATTGCCCAGGTCATGCTTGATCTTGGTCTTCTTCGACCAAGGCAGGTTGATCAGCGTGTCCAGGTAGTTGCGCACCACCGTGGCTTCGGCCGACATCGGCGACATCAGCTTGAGCTTCTTCAGCTCGCCATCGGCCTTCTTGCGCGCTTCCTTGGGCATGCGCGCGGCCTTGATCTTCTTCTCCAGGTCTTCCAGGTCGGCGCCTTCTTCGCCGTCGCCCAGTTCCTTCTGGATCGCCTTGACCTGCTCGTTCAGGTAGTACTCGCGCTGGCTCTTCTCCATCTGGCGCTTGACGCGGCCACGGATGCGCTTTTCGACCTGCAGGATGTCGACTTCGTGTTCGAGCTGCTCCAGCAGCTTCTCCAGCCGCTTCGCAACATCGAACAGATCCAGCACCGACTGCTTGGCTTCGAGCTTCAGCGGCAGGTGCGCAGCGATCGTGTCGGCCAGGCGGCCCGGATCATCGATGCCGGCGATGGAGGTCAGGATCTCGGGAGGGATCTTCTTGTTGAGCTTGACGTACTGGTCGAACTGCTGCGTCACGGCACGGCGCAGGGCTTCGACCTCGGGCGAGGCTTCGCCACCCGGTTCGATCGGCATCACTTCGGAGACGAAGTGCTCGCCGTTGTCGTTGATGCTCAGCGTCGATGCGCGCTGCACGCCTTCGACCAACACCTTCACGGTGCCATCGGGCAGTTTCAGCATCTGCAGGATGCTGGAAACACAACCGACTTCGAACATGTCGTCCGGGCGCGGCTCATCCTTGCCAGCGGCTTTTTGCGCCACCAACATGATCTGCCGGCCGGCTTCCATCGCGGCTTCAAGCGCTTTGATGGATTTGGGCCGCCCGACGAACAATGGAATCACCATGTGGGGGAAAACCACCACGTCGCGCAGCGGGAGCAGCGGCAGCGTGATCGGTTCGGCGGGGAGAATCGGGTGTCCTGACATGAGAGATGCCTCACTTTCTCGTGCCCACATGGGGCCCGAGCGGTGGATTGCAAGAAGCTGGGTAACTACAAGAAGCCTGGGTCAACAGTGCAGTGCACCCTCTAGCCTGTGGCCAGTCTCGCCAAGCGGTAACGAGAGCCCCTTCGGGCGGCCGTGCGGGGCTCAATCAGGTTAGCCGCCTCTGAGGGAATGAAAACCCGGAAAAGCGGGTCAGGCGCTTGCCTTGGCCTGTTCCCGATAGACCAGGAGGGGCTTGCCGCCCTCGTCGATGATGTGCTCGTCCACCACCACCTTGGCCACGCCATCGAGCGTGGGCAAGTCGAACATGGTGTCGATCAGCGACTGCTCCATGATCGAACGCAGGCCGCGGGCCCCCGTCTTGCGGGCCAGGGCCTTGCGGGCGATGGCCACCAGCGCTGAAGGGCGGATTTCCAGCTCCACGCCGTCCATCGAGAACAGCTTCTGGTACTGCTTGACCAGCGCGTTCTTCGGCTCGACAAGGATCTGGACCAGCGCCTCTTCGGTCAGCTCGCCCAGCGTGGCAACGACCGGCAGACGACCGACCAGCTCAGGAATCAGGCCGAAGCGGACCAGATCTTCCGGCTCGGCGTTGCGGAAGACCTCGGAAACGCGCTTTTCGGACTTGCTGTGCACCGTGGCACCGAAACCGATGCCCGACTTCTCGGTGCGGTTCTGGATGACCTTTTCAAGCCCGTCGAAGGCGCCGCCGCAGATGAACAGGATGTTGGTGGTGTCGATCTGCAGGAAGTCCTGGTTCGGGTGCTTGCGGCCGCCTTGCGGGGGCACCGAAGCCATCGTGCCCTCGACCAGCTTCAGCAGCGCCTGTTGCACGCCCTCGCCCGACACGTCGCGGGTGATGCTGGGGTTGTCTGCCTTGCGCGAGATCTTGTCGATCTCGTCGATGTAGACGATGCCGCGCTGCGCCCGCTCGACGTCGTAGTTGCAGTTCTGCAGCAGCTTCTGGATGATGTTTTCGACGTCTTCACCCACGTAGCCAGCTTCGGTCAGCGTGGTGGCGTCGGCAATCACGAAAGGCACGTTGAGCAGGCGGGCCAGCGTTTGCGCCAGCAGCGTCTTGCCCGAGCCGGTGGGGCCGATGAGCAGGATGTTGCTCTTGGCCAACTCCACTTCGTCTTTGCTGGCACCCAGGTGCTTCAGCCGCTTGTAGTGGTTGTAAACGGCCACCGCCAGCGTGCGCTTGGCCGGGTCCTGGCCGATCACGTACTGGTCGAGGCTGGCCTTGATTTCGCTGGGCACCGGCAAGTCGGACTTGGCCGCCTTGGCGGAGGCACCTTCGGCCGGCACTTCATCACGAATGATGTCGTTGCACAGCTCGATGCACTCGTCGCAAATGAACACGGACGGCCCGGCGATGAGCTTCTTGACCTCATGCTGGCTCTTCCCGCAGAAAGAGCAGTAGAGGACTTTTTCGCCAGAGGCGCCTTTCTTGTCGGGCATGGGAGTGCGGATTAGGGCCTGGGAAGCCTGGGTCAATGATAGAGCAAGCGCCGGCCATGCCGGCGATCAGGAAAACGTGAAGTCAAGCGCTCGGAATGCCGCGCTTTTCGATCACTTGGTCGATCAGGCCATAAGCCCGTGTTTCCTCGGCGCTCATGTAGTAGTCGCGCTCGGTGTCGGCCTGGATCTTTTCCAGTGGCTGGCCGGTGCGTTCTGCCAGGATGCGGTTCAACTGCTCGCGGGTCTTCAGGATCTCGCGGGCGTGGATCTCGATGTCCGTCGCCTGGCCCTGCGCGCCGCCCAGCGGTTGGTGGATCATGATCTTGCTGTTCGGCAACGCGATACGCTTGCCTTTGGCGCCCGCTGCCAGCAGGAAGGCGCCCATGCTGGCGGCCATGCCGATGCACAGCGTCGACACGTCCGGCTTGATGAACTGCATCGTGTCGTAGATCGACAGGCCGGCGCTGACGCTGCCGCCCGGCGAGTTGATGTAGAAGAAGATGTCCTTGTCCGGGTTTTCGCTTTCCAGGAACAGCAGCTGCGCCACCACCAGGTTGGCGCTCTGGTCATTGACGGGGCCAACCAGGAAAACGATGCGGTCTCGCAACAGGCGGGAGTAGATGTCGTACGCCCGCTCGCCGCGGCCCGACTGCTCGATCACCATCGGGACCATGCCCAGGGCTTGTGTGTCCAGTGCGCTCATGACAGATGCCTCGTGCAATTCATTTGTTGTGGGTGTTGGCCTCATTATGAAGCCGACGTCAAGCCGCCTGATCGGGCGAAAAAAAGCCCGGCCTGGGCCGGGCGATTTTCTGGGTGAACGCCAGGGAAGATCAGGCGGTCATCAGCTCATCGAACGGCAGGGCCTTGTCGGTGACCTTGGCCTTCTCCAGGACGAAGTTGGTGACGTTGTTTTCGATCACAACCGCCTCGACTTCGGCCATGCGCTGGCGGTCCGACAGATACCAGCGCACCACCTCGGCCGGCTTCTCGTAGCTCTGCGCCATCTCCTCGATGTGGGCCTGCAGCTGTTCGGGCTTGGCTTGCAGGTTGTTCTGACGCACCAGCTCCGACACCACGAGGCCCAGGCGCACACGGCGCTCGGCTTGCGGGGTGAAGATTTCGGCCGGAATCGGCGCCGTTTCGGCATCCTTCACGCCACGCTGCTTCAAGTCGGCACGGGCGCCTTCGGTCAGGCGGCCCACTTCGGCTTCGATCAGGGCCTTGGGCAGGTCCAGCTCGGCGGTCTTGACCAGCGCGTCCATCACGGCCGCCTTGTTGCGGGCCAGCACGCGGAACTTGACCTCGCGCTCCAGGTTCTTTTTCACGTCGGCGCGCAGCGCCTCGACCGTGCCGCCAGCGATACCCAGCGACTTGGCGAAGGCCTCGTCGACGGTGGGCAGATTTTGGGCCTCGATCTTCTTCATCGTGACCATGAAGTCGGCCTCCTTGCCGGCCACGTCCTGGCCGTGGTAATCGGCCGGGAACTGCAGCGGGAAGGTCTTTGATTCGCCGACCTTCATGCCGCGAACGGCCGAGTCGAACTGCTCGAGCATCTGGCCTTCGCCGATCAGGAACTGGAAGCCTTCGGCCTTGCCGCCAGCAAACGGCTCGCCGTCGATCTTGCCTTCGAAGTCGATCGTCACGCGGTCGCCGACCTCGGCGCCTTCGGCGGCCGGGCGCTGGGCAAAGGTACGGCGCTGCTTGCGCAGGATTTCGACCGTCTTGTCAATCGCCGCTTCGTCGACCTCGGCCGACACGCGCTCGACTTCAGCCGCGCTCAGGTCGCCCAGCTTCACCTCGGGATAAACCTCGAAGGTCGCGTCGAAGGCCATCACGCCTTCGGGCGCCTGGTCCTTCTGGGTGATGTTGGGCACACCGGCCACGCGCAGTTGCGCTTCGTTGGCGGCTTGCGTGAAGGCCTGGCCCAGCTTGTCGTTCATCACCTCGTACTGCACCGAGTAGCCGTAGCGCTGGGCCACGACCGACATCGGCACCTTGCCCGGACGGAAACCGTCGGCCTTGACGGTGCGGGCCAGCTTCTTCAGCCGAGACTCGACTTCCGAATTGATCTCGGTGGCCGCCAGCGTCAGGGTGATGCGGCGTTCGAGCTTCTCGAGGGTTTCAACGTTGACTGACATGGTGCGAACTCTGGTTGCGTTGCGTGTCTGGTGCGCGGGGCCGGACTCGAACCGGCACGCCCGTGAAGGCGTCAGGACCTAAACCTGGTGCGTCTACCAATTTCGCCACCCGCGCGGGAAAAGCCAGTGAGCCGACCGGCCGGCGCGCCCGCCAGCCGGCTTTGTCGACCCAGCCTTCTTGAAAAAGCTTCTGGCGCTCGCCGCCCGAAGCGCATTTGCGCCGCAGGCCGCTCGCGCCAGGCGAACCGGTAAACCGCGTATTCTACTGGGCTCCGGTACGGCTCTGAATCGCCGAACCGTACTGAGCTTTACCTATTTCCGCGGATCTACGTCGTCTCGCGCCGTACGCGGAACCAGGCCGCGTACATCGCCGGCAAGGCCAGCAGCGTCAGCACCGTGGCCACGATCAGGCCGCCCATGATGGCCACCGCCATCGGGCCCCAGAACACGCTGCGCGACAGCGGGATCATCGCCAGCACCGCCGCCGCGGCCGTCAGCACGATCGGCCGGAAGCGTCGCACCGCCGATTCGACGATCGCGGTCCAGGTCGGTACGCCACGCCCGCGGTCCTGCTCGATCTGGTCGATCAGGATCACCGAGTTGCGCATGATCATGCCGGCCAGCGCAATGAAGCCCAGCAGCGCGACGAAGCCGAACGGACGGTTCAGCAGCAGCAGTGCACCCGCCACGCCAGCAATGCCCAGCGGCGCGGTCAGCACCACCAGCACCGTGCGCGAGAAGCTGTGCAACTGCAGCATCAGCAGGGTGAACATGATGAAGATCATCAGCGGCACGCCGGCAGCGATCGAGCCCTGCCCCTTCGAGCTTTCGGCCACGGCGCCGGCGATCTCGATGTCCATGCCCTCGGGCATGCGCTCGCGCAGCTTGGCCATCTCTGGCCAGACTTCCTTCGTCACCGTGGCGCCCTGCACGCCGTCGACCACGTCGCCCTGCACCGTCGCCGCGTACTTGCGGCCTTCGCGCCACAGCACGCCGGGCTCCCAGCCGAAGCCGATCTGCGCGATCTGCGCCAGCGGGATGCTGCGGCCGGTGGTCGTCGGGATGTAGGCGTTGCCGATGTCGGTGATGGCATTGCGCTCGTCGGCCGGCTGGCGCAAGACGATGTCGATCAGCCGGTCGCCTTCGCGGAACTGGCCGATGGTGCTGCCCGACAGCATCACCCGCGATGCCTGGGCGATCGACTGGCTGGTCACGCCGAGGGCGCGGGCCTTGTCCTGGTCGATCTCGAGCCGCAGCGATTTGATGCGTTCGTTCCAGTTGTCGTTGACACCGCGCATGCTCGGGTTCTTGCGCAGTACCTCTTTGGCCTCGTCAGCCCACTGGCGCACTTTCTCCATGTCCGAGCCGACGACGCGGAACTGCACCGGGTAAGGCACCGGCGGGCCATTGGGCAGCAGCTTGCTGCGGCCGCGCACCTCGGGGAACTCGTTGGCCAGGATCTCGGGCAACTTCTTGCGCAGCACTTCGCGGTCTTCCAGCGTCTTGGGCAGCACGATGTACTGGCTGACGTTGGCCTGCGGGAAGATCTGGTCCAGCGGCAGGTAGAAGCGCGGCACGCCGCTGCCCACCCAGCCGGTCACGCTCTCGACGCCCGGCTCCTTGGCGATGCGCTTCTCGAAGCGGCGCGCGACCTCATCGGTGGCCTGGATCGTCGTGCCTTCGGGCAGCCACAGGTCGACCAGCAGCTCGGGTCGGCTCGAATCGGGGAAGAACTGCTGCTGCACCTTGCCCATGCCTGCGATGCCCAGCGCGAAGATGGCCAGGGTCACGCCTATCGTCGCCCAGCGGTGCTCGACGCACCAGTCCACCACCTTGCGAAAGCGGCTGTAGAACGGCGTGTCGAACAGCTCGTGCGCCTCGCCCTGGTGCGTCTTCTTGGTCTTCAGCAACCAGGCGCCCAGCAGCGGCACGAAGTACACCGACACCACCCACGAGATCACCAGCGCGGCGGAGGTGACGGCAAAGATCGCGAAGGTGTATTCGCCCACCGCCGACTTGGCCAGGCCGATCGGCAGGAAGCCGGCGGCGGTGATCAAGGTGCCGGTCAGCATCGGCATCGAGGTCGCGTCGTAGGCGAAGGTGGCCGCGGTGCGCTTGTCGTAGCCTTCCTCGAGCTTGCGCACCATCATCTCGACCGCGATGATCGCGTCGTCGACCAGCAGGCCGAGCGCGATGATCAGCGAGCCGAGCGAGATCTTGTGCAGGCCGACGCCCCAATAGAACATCGTCACGAAGGTGATCGCCAGCACCAGCGGAATCGTGATGCCCACCACCAGACCCGGCCACACGTCGACGCGCAACGGCCGCAGGTGCAGGCCCAGGCTCAGGAAGCTGACCGCCAGCACGATCACCACGGCTTCGATCAGCACCCCGACGAACTCGTTGACCGAGCGCGACACGGATTTCGGCTGATCCTGCACTTGCTGCAGCTCCACGCCCAGCGGCAGCTTGGCCTTGATCTCGGCGGTCTTGGCATTCAGCGCCTTGCCGAGCTCGATGATGTCACCGCCCTTGGCCATGGACACGCCCATGGCCAGCACCTGCTGGCCTTGATGGCGCACCATCACCGATGGCGGGTCGACGTACTCGCGGCGGATGTCGGCGATGTCGGCCAGACGCAGCGAGCTGGCCACCCCGGTGGACGCGTTCACCGCGCGGATGGGCAATTGGCGCAGGTCTTCCACCGAAGTGAAAGCACCCGCCACGCGCACCTGCAGGTTCTGGCTGGTGGCGTTCAGCGTGCCCGCGCCCTCGACCGCGTTTTGCGCGTTGAGCTGGGCGATCACCTGGTTCATGTCGAGGCCGAGCTGGGCCAGGCGTTTCTGCGAAATCTCGACGAACAGCTTCTCGGCCTGCACGCCGAAGAGTTCAACCTTGGCGACGTTTGGCACCCGCAGCAGCTGCGAGCGCACGTCCTCGGCGTAGCGGCGCAGTTCTTCGGTGCTGAACCCGTCGGCCGACAGCGCGTAGATCGAGCCGTACACATCGCCGAATTCGTCGTTGAAGAACGGGCCGATCACGCCGGACGGCAACGTGCCGCGCATGTCACCAACCTTCTTGCGCACCTGGTACCAGACGTCGGTCACCTCTTTCGGCGGCGACGAGTCCTTCAACTGCAGGATGGTCAGCGACTCACCCGGCTTGGTGTAGCTGCGGATGACGTCGGAGTGCGGCACCTCCTGCAGGGTGCGTTCGATCTTGTCGGTCACCTGCTCGGCCATCTGCTGGGCCGAGGCGCCGGGCCAGAAGACCTGCACGACCATCGCACGGAAGGTGAACGGCGGGTCTTCGTCCTGCCCGAGCTGGAAGTAGGCCGCCAGGCCCAGCACCATCAGCACCACCATCAGGTAGCGGGTCAGCGGCGCATGGTCCAGCGCCCAGCGCGAGATGTTGAATCGCGAACCTTGGGAATCGCTCATGCTCTTGTTCTCGTTGTTCGACGTGGGGCGGTTCGGGTTCAGTTCGAGGCAACCGGCGCCGGCATCGACGCCGAGGCCGGGATGACCTTGGGCGCGGCGGACGCCACTTCGACGAAGGGCTTGACCTTCAAACCGGCCGTCAGCATGTGGGTGCCGGCCACCACCACCTCGTCACCCGGCTTCACGCCTTGCCGGATCACCACGGTGTTGCCGTCGGCCCCGGCGACGACCACCGGCTGGCTGCGCACGGCCATCTGGCCGCGGTCCAGCAACCAGACCACCGTCTGGCCCTTGGCTTCGGCCACGGCTGTCAGCGGCAGGCGGATCACGCCCGCCACGGCCTGGCCTGCGACACGCACGCTGGCCGTCTGGCCCAGGCGCACGGCCGCCTTGCCCAGATCCGCCTTGACGAGGAAGGTGCGGGTCACCGGGTCGGCCGCAGCAGCGATCTCACGCACCGTGGCCTTGACGGAATCACCCGTACCCCAGGGCTGCAGCGTGATGGCATCGACCTTGCCGAGCAGTTGCCGCACCGCCCCGACACGGTCTTCCGGCACTGAGAACACCGCGTCGCGCGGGCCGTCGTGCGCCAGCCGAACCACCGGCGTGCCGGCGCCGACCACCTGGCCCGGCTCGGCTTCGACCGCGGTCACCACGCCGGCCGCGTCGGCCACCAGCGAGGCATAGCCAGCCTGGTTGCCTTGCACCGAGGCTTGCGCCTTGGCCTGGTCCAGCTGCGCGCGGGCCGTCTTCATGGCGGTTTCGCGGCGCTCCAGTTCGGCGGCGCCGATGAAGCCCTGGTCGCGCAGCTCCTTGAAGCGCTTGTAGTCAGCGCTGGCCTGATCGAGGTTGGTCTGGGCAGCGGCCAACGCAGCGCGCGCGGCGTCCTGGCCCAGGCGCAGGTCCTGCCCGTCCAGTTGCGCCAGCAACTGGCCGGCACGCACCGAATCGCCCAGGTTCACCGACCGGCTCTGCAGCTTGCCACCTACCCGGAAACCCAGACGGGACTCGGTGCGGGCGCGGATCTCGGCCGCATACTCGTGCGCGGCCACCGTTTCGCTGCCGCTGACAGTGATGGTGCGCACGGCGCGCACCGGCTCGGGCGGGGCTTCTTTTTTGGCACAACCCGCCAGGCCCAGCGCGGACAGACTGATGAGGGTGGCGACGAACAGCGGCTTGTTCATGGCAGGAACTCGGTGAAGACAGCGGCCGAGCACGGCGAGCTGATGTGGATGTAACGGTCACACTACTGACTGACCGGTCAGTAATATAGGGTCTGCACGGATCGCCGTCAACGCTTTCCCGCATCAAACCCGCCCCAAGCGTGCAAAGGCACAATCCGCGCCCTGTGAGCGTCGAGCACTACGAGAACTTCCCGGTCGCATCCTGGCTGTGCCCGCGGCCGCTGCGTGCCCCGATCACCGCGATCTACTGGTTCGCCCGCGTGGCCGACGACATGGCCGACGAGGGCGACGCACCCGTAGCCCAGCGCCAGGCCGACCTGGCCGCCTATCGGGCGGAGCTCGCCCGCGTGGCAAGCGGGCAGGTGCCCGCCCCCCGCTGGGCGGCCGTTTTCACACCGCTGTCGCAGGCCATTCGCGACCATGCGCTGCCACTCCACCTGCTCGACGACCTGCTGGACGCCTTCATTCAAGACACCGGCAACCCCCTTTACCCCGACCGCACCGCGCTGCTCGACTACTGCCGCCGCTCGGCCAACCCGATCGGCCGCTTGCTGCTGCACCTGTACGGTATCCGCGAAGAATCGGCGCTGGCCCGCAGCGACGCCGTCTGCAGCGCGTTGCAGCTGATCAACTTCTGGCAGGACCTGAGCGTGGACCTGCCACGCGGCCGCTGCTATTTGCCGCTGGCCGATGCCGCCCGCCACGGCCTTCGCGCCGACGCCGTCCAGGCCGGGCCTGCGGGCCAGGCCGAAAAAACCCTGGTCCGCGACTTGTGCGGTTGGGCCCAACAGTTGATGCTCGAAGGCGCACCGCTGACGCGACAGATTACGGGCCGCGCTGGCTGGGAACTTCGGCTCGTCGTGCAAGGCGGGCTGCGCATTCTTGAGAAAATCGCCGCCATGGATTTCGCCACCTTGTCGCAACGCCCGGCCTTGGGTCGCCGGGACGCGCCCCGCCTGCTCTGGCGCGCGATCGTGCACTCGCCTGGAGTCGCGCGTTGACCGTCCCCGCCGCTCACACGCCCGCGCAGTACGTCCAGGAGAAGGCCGCCGGCAGCGGCTCGTCCTTCTACTACGCGTTCATGTTCCTGCCGCCGCCGCGGCGGGCCGCGATCACCGCGTTCTACGCCTTCTGCCGCGAGGTCGACGACGTGGTCGACGAGGTGCACGACCCGCACGTCGCGCGGACCAAGCTGGCCTGGTGGCGCAATGAGGTGGCGCAAGCCTTTGCCGGCAAACCCACGCACCCGGTGATGCAGGCCCTGATGCCGCTGGCCGCCGACTACGCGATCGAGATGCGCCAACTCCACGCGGTCATCGAAGGCTGCGAGATGGACCTGACGCAGAACCGCTACCTCGACTTCCCGGCGCTGGCCACCTACTGCCACCTGGTGGCCGGCGTCGTCGGCGAAGTGGCCTGCAACATCTTCGGCCGCACGCAAGACTCGACCGTCGCTTATGCCCACAAGCTGGGCCTGGCGATGCAGCTGACCAACATCATCCGCGACGTCGGTGAAGACGCCCGCCGCGGGCGCATCTATCTGCCGATCAACGAACTGCAGCAGTTCGACGTGAAGGCGCACGAGCTGCTCAAGCGCGAAACGCCCTGGGGCTACAGCGACCGCTTCCAGGCGCTGATGCGCTTTCAGGCCGAGCGTGCCCATGGCCTGTACGACGAAGCCATGGCCTTGTTGTCCGACGCCGACCGCTCGACCCAGAAGCCGGGGCTGATGATGGCCAACATCTACCGCACGCTGCTGCGCGAAATCGAGAAGAGCCAGTTCCAGGTGCTGCACCAACGCACGTCGCTGACGCCGCTGCGCAAGCTCTGGATCGCGGCGCGCACGCATGTCCTGAGTCGGTGACTGCGCCCGCTGCTTCGCGTCGGGTTGCCGTCGTCGGCGGTGGTTGGGCCGGACTGGCCGCGGCGGTTCGCGCCTGCAGCCTCGGCCACCAGGTCAGCTTGTTCGAGATGGCACCGCAACTCGGCGGCCGCGCCCGTTCGGTGACCCGCGACGGGCTGACATTGGACAACGGCCAGCACATCCTGATCGGCGCTTACCGCGACACGCTGGCGCTGATGCGACAGGTCGGCGTGGACCCGGCCGCCGTGTTGCACCGCCAACCCCTGACGCTGCGTTACCCCGATGGCAGCGGCCTGCGCCTGCCCCCTGGCCCCGCCCTGCCCGCCTTCGCGCGTGGGGTGCTCGGATGGCGCGACCTGCCCTGGCGTGATCGGTTTGGCCTGCTGATACTGGCCGCACGCTGGCGCCTGCAAGGGTTTCGCTGCCCGCCGTCGATGACGGTGGCCGAACTGGCACGCCAGTGCCCGCCGCAGGCCTATCGCGAGCTGATCGAGCCGCTCTGTGTGGCGGCGCTGAACACGCCAGCCGAGCAGGCCAGCGCCCAGGTGCTGCTCACGGTCCTGCGCGATGCACTGTTCGGTGCTCCCGGCGCGGCGGATCTGCTGCTGCCGCGCGCGCCGCTCGATGCATTGCTGCCCACCGCAG
Organism: Ideonella sp.; assembly: GCF_036277275.1. GTDB lineage: Bacteria > Pseudomonadota > Gammaproteobacteria > Burkholderiales > Burkholderiaceae_C > Ideonella. The sequence goes on from NZ_DASUNH010000053.1 coordinate 20,255, forward strand.
CCTTGGAGTGGCTGCAAGCTCACGGCGCGCGGGTTGCCTTGAGCCGGCGTGTGATGTCGATCGCCGTCACCGATGAGGCGGTCACCATCGATGGCGAAGCCTTCGACCATGCGATCGTCGCCACACCGCCGGGTGAAGCTGCCCGCCTCCTGGCCAAGCTTGCGCCCGAATGGAGCCGGGGCGCCGCCGCTTTCAGCTACCAGCCCATCATCACGGCCTGGCTTCGCGCACCCCAGGCACGGTGGTCGCAGCCGATGATGGCGTTGCGGGCCGATGGTCTTCGGCCTGCACAGTTCGGCTTCGACCTGGGCGCGCTGGGCGGCCCCGAGCACACCTATGCCATGGTGGTCAGCGGCGCCGCAGCCTGGGTGGACGCTGGCACGGAGGCCACGCGCGCCGCTCTGATGAATCAATGGGAAGAAGCATTTCCGGCCGTTGAACACGGCGCGGTCGAATGGTTGACCAGCCGCACCGAAAAGCGCGCGACCTTCGCCTGCAAGCCCTTGCTCCAGCGCGCCCCGGCACGGGTGCACAGGCGCGTCACGGTCGCCGGCGACCATGTGCAAGGCCCCTACCCGGCCACGCTGGAAGGTGCGGTGCGTTCAGGGCTGGCCGCGGTGCAGGAATAGCCCTGCCAGGGCCACCCAATGCGCTCCTGAAGCAGCGATCACCGCGGCGCGCATGGCACACGCCAAGCCATGGAAACGATTTCGGATAGACGCGCCTATTTTCGCCATGCAAAATCGGGTCCTCGGAAGGATGCCAAACAATGACTCGAAAAGACAGCTCGTCCCCCAGCATTCAGGTGCTTGCGCGGGCCTTTGGCCTGCTCGACGTGCTGGCGTCACACCAGGATCCCGTTTCGCTCAAGGAGCTGAGCGAAACCACCGGGCTGCACCCTTCTACCGCCCACCGCATCCTCAACGACCTGGCCGCCGGCCGCTTCGTCGATCGCCCCGAAGCCGGCAGCTACCGGCTTGGCATGCGCCTGCTGGAGCTGGGCAACCTCGTCAAGGCCAGGTTGGACGTGCGCGACGCCGCGCTGGGCCCGATGCGCGACCTGCACAAGCTCACCCATCAGCCGGTCAACCTGTCGGTGCGCCAGGGCGACGAGATCGTCTACATCGAACGAACCTACAGCGAACGTTCAGGCATGCAGGTGGTGCGCGCCGTTGGCGGCCGCGCCCCGCTGCACCTGACCTCGGTCGGCAAGCTTTTCCTGGCCTACGACGACCCGCAACGCGTGCGCGCTTATGCCACCCGCACCGGCTTGGCCGGTCACACGCGCAACAGCCTGACGGACCTGCCCGCACTGGAGCGTGAACTGGCCGGAGTGCGCCGCCACGCGATCGCGCGCGACAACGAGGAGCTGGAGCTGGGGGTCCGCTGCATGGCAGCCGGGATCTTCGACGACCAGGGCAAACTGGTCGCCGGCTTGTCGATCTCGGCCCCCGCCGACCGGCTGGAAGAGTCGTGGCTGGACCGCGTCAAGTCGACCGCGGCGCAGATATCTTCAGCGCTCGGCCATCGAGGCTGAGCGCTTTCAATGCCGGCTCTCTCAGCCGGCACTGGCTTCGTGCGCCACCACGGCAGGCGCCACTTCCGGGGTGGCGGCGGTCGGCAGCGAAGGGCTGGTGATCAGCCACTTGCGGATGCGCTCGGCGTCGCCGATACGCGAATACTTGCCGGCTGAATCCAGCAGCACCAGGATCAGCTTGCGACCAGCCAGTTGCGCCTGCATCACCAGGCACTGCCCGGCTTCGCTGATGTAGCCAGTCTTCTGCAGGCCGATGTCCCAGCTGGGGTTCAGCACGAGGCGGTTGGTCGTGTGGTACTGCAGCTGGCGCGATCCCACGGCCACCTGATATTCAGGAGAAGTGGAGAGCTCGCGCAGCAGTGGCACCTGGTGTGCCGTCTTCACCAGCATCGCCAAGTCACGTGCGCTCGACTGGTTCCGGCTCGACAAGCCGGTGGGCTCGACATAACGGGTGTCGTTCATGCCCAGCAGCTTGGCCTTGGCATTCATCGCCGCCACGAAAGCCGTCAAACCGCCTGGGTAGTGGCGGCCCAGCGCGTTGGCGGCCCGGTTCTCTGACGACATCAGCGCCAGGTGCAACATTTCGCCGCGGGTCAATTGGGTGCCCGGGCGCAGTCGCGACGAGCTGCCCTTTTCGGTGTCGACATCCTCTTCGGTGATGGTCAACAGCTCGTCCATCGGCAGGTTGGCCTCGCTGATCAGCAAGCCGGTCATCAGCTTGGTGATCGACGCGATGGGCAGCACTGCCTTGGAGTTCTTGTTCAGCAACACCTCGTTGGTGTCTTGATCCAGCACGAAAGCCACGCTGGATTTCAGATCCAGCGGATCGTCTGTGGCGTGCAAGCCGGCCAATTGACCAAAGGAACGGCGTGGCGGCTCTGCGGCGCGGACCACCGAGCGGCGCGAGGCGACCGAGCGCGTGCTGCGCGCCGCAACCGAGGCTTTGGCACGCGTGCTGGTACGGGCGGCCGGCGCCTTCTTCGCCGCAGCAGCGGCTTGCGCGGTGGTGGTGCCCGGGCGACGCGCCTTCGCATCAGCGGTCGAGCCGAAAACGGCCAGCCCCATGGCCAAAGTCACCATGCCCAACCATTGCCGCGAAATTCTGAACTTGAGCATTCTGTCGTGTGTCTTGAAAGCCACCGCTGTGCTGGCGCTGAGTCTATTAGAAACAAAAAAGACATGCAAGATCAAAAACTTGCATGTCTTTCCTCAAGTGCGCCGTTGGGGCCACTCGACTCAGAAGCGAGGCGAGTCTAGCGCGGGTTCGGCACCGAATTGCTCCGGTTTAGCCCTGCGCAGCGACCCTTTCGTTCTTGGCATGCAGCTTGTTCAGCGCCGCGAGGTAGGCCTTGGCGGAGGCAACGACGATGTCCGGATCGCTGCCCACGCCGTTGACCACCCTGCCACCATGCTGCAGCCGAATGGTCACCTCGCCCTGGGATTCTGTGCTGCCGGACGTGATGGCATTCACGGAATACAGCAACATCTCGGCGCCAGATTGAGCTTTCGACTCGATCGCCTTGAGGCTGGCGTCCACCGGGCCGTTGCCATCGCTTTCGGCCACGTGCTCTTCCTCGCCCATGGCGAAAGCCACGCGGGCGTGCGGGCGCTCGCCTGTTTCCGAGCGCTGCGACAGCGCGACAAAACGGTAGTGCTCATGGTCATGAGCAACGCTTTCGTCGCTGACCAGCGCGATGATGTCCTCGTCGAAGATCTCGCTCTTTCGATCGGCCAGGTCCTTGAAGCGGGTGAAGGCAGCATTGATGTCAGCCTCCGACTCCATCGCCACGCCCAGTTCCTGCAGGCGCTGCTTGAAGGCATTGCGGCCCGACAGCTTGCCCAGCACGATCTTGTTGGCCGACCAGCCCACGTCTTCGGCCCGCATGATCTCGTAGGTGTCGCGCGCCTTCAGCACGCCGTCCTGGTGGATGCCGCTGGCGTGGGCAAAGGCGTTGGCGCCGACCACCGCCTTGTTCGGCTGCACGACGAAGCCGGTGGTCTGGCTGACCATGCGCGATGCCGGCACGATCTGAGTGGTGTCGATGCCGATCTCGAGGCCGAAGTAGTCGCGGCGCGTCTTGACCGCCATCACGACCTCTTCGAGCGAGCAGTTGCCGGCACGCTCGCCCAGGCCGTTGATCGTGCATTCGACCTGGCGCGCGCCGCCGAGCTTCACGCCGGCCAGTGAGTTGGCCACCGCCATGCCCAGGTCGTTGTGGCAGTGCACGGACCAGATCGCCTTGTCCGAATTGGGAATGCGCTCGCGCAGGTGGCGGATGAAGTTGCCGTACAGCTCGGGGATCGCGTAGCCCACCGTATCGGGAATGTTGATCGTCGTCGCGCCTTCGTCGATCACCGCCTCCAGCACGCGGCAGAGGAAGTCGGGATCCGAGCGGTAGCCGTCTTCGGGCGAAAACTCGATGTCGCCGCAGAGGTTGCGCGCGAACCGCACGGCCAGTTTGGCCTGCTCGAAAACCTGGTCCGGCGTCATGCGCAGCTTCTTCTCCATGTGCAGCGCACTGGTGGCGATGAAGGTGTGGATGCGGCCGCTGGCGGCACCTGCCAGCGCCTCGGCCGAGCGCGAGATATCTCGATCGTTGGCGCGCGCCAGCGAGCAGACGGTGGAGTCCTTGATCGCCGCCGCGATGGCTTTCACGGCCTCGAAATCACCGTTCGACGAGGCAGCGAAACCGGCCTCGATCACGTCGACACGCAGTCGCTCCAACTGGCGCGCTATACGCAGCTTCTCGTCCTTGGTCATCGAGGCGCCGGGCGATTGCTCGCCGTCGCGCAAGGTGGTGTCGAAGATGATGAGCTTGTCAGCCATGGCGGTCTCGAAGGGTGGTGGACAAAACAAAAACGGCCCGCTGCTTACGCATTGCGGGCCGTTGATCGGGGGGGGAATTTACAGAGGACGGACGTGGTCGATCAGCGAGCCCAGAGAGCTCCTAGTAGCAGCGTGGCAATGGTGATCGACGGACGGGTCATGTTGATTCAATATAACACGCGAATGCGGCGGTGCAACAAGGAAAACTCAGTGCAGACCGCGCTCGTCGGGCTCATCGGTCGAGGTGGCGATCACACTGACCGGCTTGCCCTTGACCTTGCGGTAGACGTAGACGCCGTAACCCGAGATGCCGTAGGCGCAGAACAGGCCGAACAACACGATCGGCGGGTGGATCGTGATCAGCGCAATGCCGAGCGCGATCGCAACGATCACGATAAAGGGCACCGTGCGCTTGAAGCTGACGTCCTTGAAGCTGTAGAAAGGCGCGTTGGTCACCATCGTCAGCCCGGCATACAGCGTCAGGAAGAACGCGCCCCACGGCAGGCCGGTGTACTGGGCGGGGCCTTGGTAACCGGCGTCGTCCATCACCCAGATGAAACCGATCACCAGCGCCGCCGCGGCGGGGCTGGGCAAGCCCTGGAAGAAGCGCTTGTCGACCACCGCGATATTGGTGTTGAACCGGGCCAGGCGCAGCGCGGCGCAGGCGCAGTAGACGAAGGCGGCGATCCAGCCGGCCTTGCCCAGGCTGTTCAGCACCCATTCGTAGACGATCAACGCCGGCGCGGCACCGAAGCTGACCATGTCGGACAGGCTGTCCATCTGCTCGCCGAACGCGCTTTGGGTGTTGGTCATGCGCGCCACCCGGCCGTCCAGGCTGTCGAGCAACGCCGCGGTGAAGATGCCGTACGCCGCCTGCTCGAAGCGGCCATTCATCGCCATGACGATCGCGTAGAAGCCACCGAACAGGGCCGCCAGCGTGAACAGATTGGGCAGGATGTAGATGCCACGGCGGCGCAGACGGCGCGGCTCGTGGAACTCGATGTCATCGTCATTCGGCGCGACTGCGACGATGTCAGCTGGCGTGAGGTCCGGTTCGGGCATGGGCGGGGAGGATAACGCAGGCGTGTCGCCGGAAGTAAGCAGGCCGCCCGAAGGCGGCCCCTTGAACATCAAGCGGCAGGCCCGCTCGAATGCGCGATCAATTGCGGCTCTTGTCGACCAGCTTGTTGGCCTTGATCCACGGCATCATCGCGCGCAGCTTCTCACCCACCACCTCGATCTGGTGCTCTTCGGTCAGGCGGCGGCGCGAGATCAGCGTCGGCGCACCGGCGCGGTTCTCGAGAATGAAGCTCTTGGCGTACTCGCCGGTCTGGATATCCTTCAGGCACTGCTGCATGGCCTTCTTGGTCTCGGCCGTCACGACCTTCGGGCCGGTGACGTACTCGCCGTATTCGGCGTTGTTCGAGATCGAGTAGTTCATGTTGGCGATGCCGCCTTCATAGATCAGGTCGACGATCAGCTTCAGCTCGTGCAGGCACTCGAAATACGCCATCTCCGGCGCGTAACCGGCTTCCACCAGCGTTTCGAAGCCGGCCTTGATCAGCTCGACGGTGCCGCCGCACAGCACGGCCTGCTCGCCGAACAGATCGGTCTCGGTTTCTTCGCGGAAGTTGGTCTCGATGATGCCGGCCTTGCCGCCGCCGTTGGCCGCTGCATAGCTCAGCGCCAGGTCACGCGCCTTGCCGCTCTTGTCGGCGTGCACGGCAATCAGGTGTGGCACGCCGCCGCCCTGGGTGTAGGTGTTGCGCACCGTGTGGCCCGGGGCTTTGGGGGCGACCATCCAGACGTCCAGGTCGGCGCGCGGCTGCACCTGGCCGTAGTGCACGTTGAAGCCATGGGCGAAGGCCAGCGAGGCGCCATCGCGGATGTTCGGCTCGACCTCTTTCTTGTAGACCTCAGCGATCTGCTCGTCCGGCAACAGGATCATGACCACGTCGGCGCTCTTCACCGCTTCGGCCACCTCGGCGACCTTCAGGCCAGCCTTCTCGACCTTGGCCCACGACGCGCCGCCGCGGCGCAGGCCCACGGTGACCTTGACCCCGCTGTCGTTCAGGTTTTGCGCGTGGGCGTGGCCTTGCGAGCCGTAGCCGATGATGGTGACGTTCTTGCCTTTGATGAGGCTGAGATCGGCGTCCTTGTCGTAGTAGACCTTCATGGTTCTCTCCAGGTGAAATCGGTACAAGTGCTGCTGCGGATCCGGCTATGCCGGTCCGCTGGCGGCGCCCCTTGAGGGAGAGCGCCGCCAGGCGCTTTCGGGGTGGTTGTCAGACTCGCAGGATGCGCTCGCCGCGGCCGATGCCGCTGGTGCCGGTGCGCACGGTTTCGAGGATGGCGGCGCGGTCGATGCCCTCGATGAACGCGTCGAGCTTGCCGGCGTCGCCGGTCAGCTCCACCGTGTAGCTCTTCTCGGTCACATCGATGATGCGGCCGCGGAAGATGTCGGCCATGCGCTTCATCTCTTCGCGCTCCTTGCCGACCGCACGGACCTTGATCAGCATCAGCTCACGCTCGGTGAACTGACCCTCGGTGAGGTCGACGACCTTGACCACGTCGACCAGGCGGTTCAGGTGCTTGGTGATCTGCTCAATCACCTCGTCCGAACCGGTCGTGACGATGGTCATGCGCGACAGCGACGGGTCTTCCGTCGGTGCGACCGTCAGGCTTTCGATGTTGTAGCCGCGGGCCGAAAACAAGGCGACCACGCGTGACAAGGCGCCGGGCTCGTTCTCGAGCAGCACGGCGATGATGTGTTTCATGAGCTTTCTCCTGGCGCGCTCTTCACGGCCGGCGGCGGTAACCGCCGGCGCTTGGCCACGCCGTTAGAAACAGGAACAACGAATGGTCTGAGGCTGTGCCGGTGATTCGGCCGCTGTCGCCCGCGTGGCGGTAACCACGCACGCAGCGGCGGCCTTCACGCCGTCACAGGTCCTCGGACCCCAGCAGCATCTCGGAGATGCCCTTACCCGCCTTGACCATCGGCCAGACGTTCTCCGTCGGGTCGGTGCGCACGTCGAGGAAGACGGTACGGTCCTTCAGGCGGATCAGCTCTTTGAGCGCCGGCTCCACCTCGGACGGTTTCTCGATCTTGATGCCGACGTGGCCGTAGGCCTCGGCCAGCTTGACGAAGTCGGGCAGCGCGTCCATGTAGCTGTGCGAGTAGCGGCCCTGGTAATCCAGCTCCTGCCACTGCCGCACCATGCCCAGGTAGCGGTTGTTCAGCGAAACGATCTTGACCGGCGTCTTGTACTGCTGGCAGGTCGAGAGCTCCTGGATACACATCTGGATCGAGCCCTCGCCGGTGATGCAGAACACATCACTGTCCGGCTTGGCGAGCTTGATGCCCATCGCGTACGGCAGGCCCACACCCATCGTGCCCAGACCGCCGGAGTTGATCCAGCGGCGCGGCTCGGAAAATCCGAAGTACTGCGCGGCCCACATCTGGTGCTGGCCGACGTCGGACGTGATGTAGGTGTCGCGTCCACGCGTCAGCTGCCACAGCGTCTCGATCACGTGCTGCGGCTTGATGACGTCGTCGCTCTTGCGGTAGGCGAGGCATTCCTTCTTGCGCCAGTCGTTGATCTGCGACCACCAGGCGTTGACGGCTTCCTTGTCCGGCTTGGCGGTCGACTCCTTCAGGTGCGCGATCAGCTCCTGCAGCACGTCTTTCACGTCGCCGACGATCGGGATGTCGACCTTCACGCGCTTGGAGATCGACGACGGGTCGATGTCGATGTGGACGATCTTGCGCTCGACCGAGGCGAAGTGCTTCGGGTTGCCGATCACCCGGTCGTCGAAGCGCGCACCGACGGCCAGCAGCACATCGCAGTGCTGCATCGTCATGTTGGCTTCGTAGGTGCCGTGCATGCCCAGCATGCCCAGGAACTTGGGGTCGCTTGACGAGATCGCGCCCAGACCCATCAGCGTGTTCGTGCAGGGGTAGCCGAGGATCTCGGCCAGCTCACGCAGCTCGGCCGAGGCATTGCCCAGGATCACACCGCCACCGGTGTAGATGTAAGGCCGCTTGGCGCCTAGCAACAGCTGCGCTGCCTTACGGATCTGGCCACCGTGGCCCTTCTTGACCGGGTTGTACGAGCGCATCTCGACGCGCTCGGGATAGTGGAACGGCGCCGTTTTCAGCGACACGTCCTTCGGGACATCGACCACCACCGGGCCAGGCCGGCCGGTGCGGGCGATGTGGAAAGCCTTCTTGATCGTCGTGGCCAGGTCGCGCACGTCCTTGACCAGGAAGTTGTGCTTGACGATCGGGCGTGTGATGCCGACGGTGTCGCATTCCTGGAACGCGTCCAGACCGATCGCCGGCGTCGGAACTTGGCCCGTGATGATCACCATCGGGATCGAGTCCATGTAGGCCGTTGCAATGCCGGTCACGGCATTCGTGACACCTGGTCCGGAGGTGACCAGCGCGACGCCGACCTCACCGGTGGCACGCGCGTAGCCGTCCGCCGCGTGGATGGCCGCCTGTTCGTGGCGGACCAGCACGTGCTGGATGCTGTCTTGCTTGTACAGCGCGTCGTAGATGTAGAGCACCGCGCCGCCTGGGTAGCCCCAGAGGTACTTCACGCTTTCAGCCTGAAGACAGCGGACGAGGATTTCAGAGCCGTTCGGCTCAGCGGAGGGGGAGGAAGAATGCGGTTGTGCCGAAGCGGCACGCTTGACTTCCGCGGCAGACATGTCCATTTCGAACCTTTGTGAATTTCTCTGACGAAAAACCATCGGTGAACCTCCTCGCGCCCTCGTGAGGCGGACTTGGAACCTGCGCGATCAACATTGCCGTGACCCTTGGTCGGGGCGGCCTGAACGACGAGTTCGCAAATTGTGCGAAGCAGCATTATTGCATCGTCTGACAGCTTCGCGGAGCCTCTTGCACGTCGAATGACATAATCGCCGCCGATTTCGAGGGGCTGCGGCTCCCTTGCGCCTTGGCCACCGACAAAGAACTCACCGACTTCCTCAAGAGCGTTGAAAAGCGCGCGTTCAAGCGCACGGCCTACGCCGTGCGCGACGATGACGCGGCGCTGGACATCGTCCAGGACTCGATGATCCGGCTGGCCGAGAAATATGCCGACCGGCCGGCGGCCGAGCTGCCCCTGGTGTTCCAGCGCATCCTGTCGAACGCGACGATGGACTGGTTCCGGCGCCAAAAAGTGCGCAACGCCGTCATGACCAACCTGTCGGACTTCGACGGTGGCGACGAAGATTCCGATTTCGACCTGCTCGAATTACTCGCTACCGTCGAGGGCTCGCTCGGTGCCGAAAGCGCCGCAGAGACGGTCGGACGGGAACAGATATTGCTTTTGATAGAGAAAGAGATTGCCCTGCTGCCCGGCCGTCAACGCGAAGCCTTCCTGCTTCGTTACTGGGAAGAACTGGATGTTGCAGAAACCGCCACGGTCATGGGTTGCTCGGAAGGCAGCGTGAAAACGCATTGCTCTCGGGCTGTTCATGCGCTGGCGAAATCGCTCAGAGCCAAGGGAATCGCGCCATGAACACCGCCAACCATTCGGCCGCCGACGCCGAGCGCCTTGAGGCGCGCTTCGGCCTGCGCATCGGGGCGCTGCTCAACGAGCAGGCCCAACGCACCCCGCACGATGTGTCCGAACGCCTTCGCGTCGCCCGCGAGCAGGCGCTGGCGCGCGCGCGCGCCGCCCGCCCGGTTTCGGCCAGCGCGACAGCGCCGGCCGAGGTGGTGGTCGGCAAAGGCCGCAGCGCCACGCTGGGCCGTCAGCCCGGCTGGTTGTTCCGTTTTGCCTCGGTGATGCCGCTGGTGGTGCTGGTGGCTGGCTTGATCGCGATCGACGAGTGGCACGACCGTGAGCAGATCGAGGCGGCGGCCGACGTCGACGTGGCCTTGTTGGCCGACGAACTGCCGCCGGACGCCTACAGCGATGCCGGTTTTGTCGAATTCCTCAAGCAAGACGACGACCCCCAATAAACCCGCTGACGTGAGCTTGCGCCGCTTTCTTCCCCTTGACCGCTCGACAGCCGCCCTGGCCCTGCTGGTGGGTTTGGCGCTGCCTGTGCTCGCAGCGCCGCCGGCCGTCGCCACTGGGCCAACCTGGTCGCAGCTGGCACCGGCTCAGCAAAAGGCGCTGACGCCCTTGCGCGGCGATTGGGACAACCTGGATGCCGCCCGCAAGCAGAAATGGCTGGAAGTCGCATCGCGCTTCGGCACCATGCCGCCACAACAACAAGAGCGGGTGCGCGAACGGATGACCGAATGGGCGCGCCTGTCGCCGTCCCAGCGCACCGAGGCCCGCATCAACTACCAACAATCGAAGCAGGTGGCACCGCAGGATCGGCAAGCTCGCTGGGAGGCCTACCAAGCCCTGACGCCAGAAGAGCGTGCTGCGCTGGCCGCTCGCGCCAAGCCCAGCCCGGTCAAGAGCCAGCCGCGCAGTCCGTCGGCGTCGTTGCGCAATGCGCCGGTGGACGCCCAAGCACCCAAATCCAATATCGTTGCGCCGACGCGAGGCAACACCCAGCCTCCCAAGCCGGTGGCACCCACGATCGTGCAGGGCAGTCGCGGGGCGACGACGTCATTGGTGACCGCCACGCCTCGACCGCCGCTGCACCAGCGGCCCGGCCAGCCCAAGATTGCAGCAACGCCGAAACAGGTCGACAAGACCACCTTGCTGCCCAAACCGGGCGCTGCGTTGCCGCGACCGGTCAAGTCGTCGCGCGTGTCGCCGGCGCCTTCAGGTGCGACTCCTCAGTCGGCTGGCGCCGCGTCGTCGGCGCAGTGAGCGCGACGCCCACCACCGCGAGCGACGCCCCGTCGCCCGCTGTCAACACGACAGCGCCGGCGCTGTCGCGCCGCATGGCCGCCTTCGTCTATGAAGGCGTGCTGCTGTTCGGCGTCGTCATGATCGCGGGTTATCTGTATTCATCGCTCACACAGATGCACCATGCGCTGAAAGGCACCCTGGGATTGCAGGCCTTTCTCTTCATCGTGCTCGGCATCTACTTCACCTGGTTCTGGTCGCGCGGCGGCCAGACCGTGGCGATGAAGGCCTGGCACATCAAGCTGCTCGACGCGCATGGCCGCCCCGTGTCGCAAGCGCGCGCCGCGATGCGCTACCTGCTGTGCTGGCTCTGGTTCGCGCCCGCGTTGCTGGCGGCCCACCTGTCCGGTCTGAAGAGCGGTGCCAGCATCTTCGGCATCCTCTTTGCCGGCGTGGCTGCCTATGCCGCCCTCACCCGCCTGAACCCGCAACGCCAGTTCTGGCACGACGTGGTCTGCGGCACGCGCCTGGTCGATGCCCGGTCGGTGAAAACGACTGCCGCCTGACGCAGGCCCGGGCCTTGGGGGCCTGTCAGAATCGGGCCCGATGAGCACAGCCCCTCCCACCATTTCTTCCGAGCCCAAGACCCTGAGCGGCCTGAGCCGCCTGCGCCAAGCCTGGATCAACTCGATGCGCGGCTTGCGCATGGCCTACCAAGGCGAGCGTGCGTTTCGCCAGGAAGCCGCACTCGCCGTCGTGCTGGTGCCACTGTCGTTCTGGGTCGGCCGCAGCTGGGTCGAAGTGGCGCTGCTTGCCGGCTGCATCTGGCTGTTGATGATCGTCGAGCTGTTGAACTCGGCGATCGAGGCCGCGATCGACCGCATCGGGCCCGAGCGCCATGTGCTGTCAGGCCGGGCCAAGGACGTGGCCAGCGCGGCCGTGTGGATGGCGTTGATGATGTGCGTGGGTATTTGGGGCGCGGCCTTGTGGGCCCGCTTTGCCGCATGAAGAAGCTCAGCATCTGCGTCTACTGCGGCTCCCGCTTCGGCAACTCACCGGCCTTTCTGGCTGCTGCTCAAGCCTTGGGTCGTGAAATTGGCCAACGCGGTTGGCGCATGGTCTATGGCGGCGGCAACGTCGGCCTGATGGGCGCGACGGCCGACGCGGCGATGGCCGCCGGCGCCGAGGCCGTCGGCGTGATCCCTGAACGCCTGGTCAACCGCGAGGTCGGCCACCGCGGCCTGACCGAGCTGCATGTCGTGCAGACGATGCATGAGCGCAAAAAACTGATGGCAGAACTGGCCGATGTGTTCATCGCGCTGCCGGGCGGCATCGGCACCTTCGAAGAGCTGTTCGAAGTCTGGACCTGGCGCCACCTCGGCTACCACGACCAACCGATCGGCCTGCTCAACGTCGAAGGCTTCTACGACCCGCTGCTGGCCTTCATGGCCCACACCCAGCAAGCCGGCTTCGTCGACCAGCACCAGCAATCGATGCTGGCGGTGCATGCCGATCCTGTGGCTCTGCTGAATCAACTGGCCGCAGAGGCGACCCGCGCGACGCAACCCGAAGACTTCAGCCGGATCTGATGCCGCTGTCAGCGAGGCGCGCACAACACCGCCCCTTCAAATTGCCAAGTGGCGGCGGATCCGGCTGGCGGACCGCCGCGCTTAATGCACCATCAAAAACCTGGGATCAAACGCTCCCACCTAGTCCACGAGTGGTAACCAGAGCCGAAACACGCTGCCCCGGGGCTCATTCGGCGCCCAGCTGACCTGGCCGCCGTGGCGCAGCATGATCTGGTGGACCACATAGAGCCCGAGCCCGTGGCCTGGCAGCCCGTGGTTGCCGCGGGCGCCACGTTCGAACAGTCGCTCGCGCACATCTTGCGCGACACCGGGCCCTTCGTCGCGCACCTCGAACACCAGCCCCAACGGCTCGTCGCTGTCGCTGACCTGCAGCATCACCGGGGAATCGGGCGGTGAATAGGCCAAGGCGTTGGCCAGCAGGTTGCGCAGGGCCAGCCGCATCAGGCCGATGTCCATCGCCGCGGTGCGCGCATGCGACGAGCGTTCGCGGTGCACACGCGCGCGCTGGCGCGGATCCAGGTCGCCCAGGCTCAGCTCGATCAGCATGTCGACGTCGGCGTCGCGAGGCGCGAGCGGCTGCTGGCTGGCCAGCACAGTGGTGGCTGCCAGCGTATTGTCAATCGCACCGACGATGTGGCCGATGACCTTTTGCGCTCGCTGCAGGCGCTCCTGCACCTCGCCACGGTCGGCCAGGGCATCGGCATGCAGTGCGGCGTCGGCGCTTTGCAGGGCGGCCGACGCGTTGTTCAGCGGCTGGCGTACCTCATGCGCCAGCACGCGCACGAACTCTTCGCGCTCGGCCAGGCGCTCGGCCAGCGCAGCGGCGCGCGCCTCGGCGGCGCCGCGCTGGATCTGCTCTTGCTGCAGGGCCCGCGCCTGGGCCTCGCGGCGAATACGGGCACTCTCGAGCGCCAGGCCGACATAGCCAACATTGCCGAAGATCCCGGCCACCAGGCCGCCGGCCATCACCAGCACCAGGTCCAGCGTGGGCGCCAGGGTCGGCGCCAGATGCGACCCGCGTGAATAGCCCAGCAGACCGACCGCCAGGCGCAGCAGGTAGGTCAACGCGAAGAAGACATAGGACACCGTGATCAGCTCGGCGCCGCGCCCGTTGGGTTGCCTGCCGACTTCGCGCGCCAGCAGGGCGAGCCAGCCCGCTGCCGAGGCCATCATCAGGCTGATCACCGGCCGTCGCCAGGCGGGATCGATGGCGCCGGACAGCATGATCGAGAGTATGGCCAGCGTGGTGACCAGCATCACCAAGCGCCAGCGGTGGCTGCGGCCACTCTCGCGGAACAACGCGCAAATCCGCAGACCCAGCCCGAACAGGCCCACAGCCACCGGCACCAGCGTGGTCCAGAACACCGGGATCGCGCCGCGCATCGAGAACAGCAGGTAGGTGGTGCCGATGATCACGCCGCCGCCGCACCACAGCCCGATCGCGGCCGCGTCGTGGTGCGGACGCAGGATCATCCAGACCAGCCCCGACATCAGCAGGTAGACCACGCCCAGCAGGTACAGCGCGGTGTGCGTGTCCAGCGGGACCAGGGGCATGACGAGCGATTCGGGCAAGGGGACGACGCCGCAGCGGCGAGAAGCCAATGGCAGGGGCATTCTGGTGCAGCGCCGGCCCGCCGCCTTCGGGTGAGCCCACATGTCGCGGACGGCAACGACGCGTTAAGCTTTCGAACATGAACTTGTTGCTCGCTGAAGACGACGCGATCCTGTCGGATGCCCTCTCCGCCCAGCTGCGTGAGGCCGGTTTCGAAGTCGAGCACGCCCCCAACGGCGCGGTGGCCGAATACCTGCTGCTGAAGCAACCGTTCGACCTCGCCATCCTCGACCTCGGGCTGCCGCTGGTCGATGGGCTGACGGTGCTCAAGCGCGTACGCGCCGCCAAGCCGGCGCTGCCGGTGCTGGTATTGACGGCACTCGACAGCCTGGACGACCGGGTGGCGGGCTTGAACGCCGGCGCCGACGACTACCTGACCAAGCCCTTCGACTTTCCCGAGCTGGAGGCGCGCCTGCGCGCACTGCTGCGCCGCACGCGCCCGCTGGGCAACTCGGCCGAGCTGGGACACCTCAGCTTCGACCGCGACACCCGCCGCGCCGCTGTGCGCGGTGAGGCGTTGGACCTGAGCCCGCGCGAGTGGATGCTGCTGGACCTGCTGCTGTCGCAGCGCGACAAGGTCGTCACCAAGGACCAGATCCAACAGGCATGGGCGCTGGACCGCACCGAGGTCGCCAGCGGCACCAACTCGATCGAGGTCTACATCCACCGCCTGCGCCGCAAGCTGGAGCAATCGGCGCTGGCAATCCGCACCGTGCGCGGGCTGGGCTACCTGCTCGAGGCCGAGGCCGACCAAGCGTCCTGACAGCGACTTGCAGGACGGGACACCAAGTGCTCAGCTGGTTGACGTGGTGGCGTCGAGCCACCGCCCCACCCGAAAGGGCCACCAACCTGTCCGGTAAACCGTCTGCCGGCGGTCAGTCGCTGCACCGCCAGCTGCTGATCTGGTTGCTGGTCCCGCAGCTGGTGCTGTGGATCGGCGGCGCCTTCGTCACCTACAACCTGGCTGCGCGCTACGCGAATGCGGCCGTCGACGCCACCCTGTCGCAAGCCACGCGCTCGCTGGCGCGCCAGGTCAAGCCGATCGGCAACGGGCTTTTCATCGATTTCCCGCGGGCGGCGCAAGACATTCTCGAAGCCGACCCGAACGACCGCGTGCTCTACACGGTCAGCTCGCCGCCCGGCGAGTTCATCCTCGGCAACCGCAACCTGCCGCCGCCACGCGACATCCCGGCCCAGCCCGCGCTGGGCGAGCCCTACTTCTACAACGGCGAGATCGCGGCGGCCAGCGGAAGCGGCAACGAGCGCTTGCGCGTGGCGGCGCTGTACCTCAGCTACGGCGACGAGTCCGAACCGATGCAGACGATGCTGGTGCAGGTGGCCCGCAACAGCGCCAACCGCGAGGAACTGGCGCGTCGCATCCTCGTCGACACGGTGCTGCCGCTGTCAGCGCTGATCGTGCTGATGACGATGATCGTCTGGGCCGGCATCCGCGCCGGGCTGGCGCCGCTGGCCCGCTTGCGCAGCCTGGTCGAAGGCAAGGCTGCCAACGACCTGACGGCGATCGAGCTGCACGCCGCGCCGAGCGAGGTGCGCGCGCTGGCCAAGGCCATCAACGACCTGCTCGGCGCCGTGCAACACAACGTGGTCTCGCAGAAGCGCTTCATCAGCGACGCGGCCCATCAACTGCGCACACCGTTGGCCGGCTTGAAGAGCCAGACAGAGCTGGCGTTGAAGGACGCACAAGATCCGGCGCTGCATGCCCGGCTGCAGCGCGTGCACGAAAGCGCGACCCGCAGCGCCCACCTGGTCAATCAGCTGCTCACGCTGGCCCGCGCCGAGCCCGAATCCGCCACCGTGCAGGCGCGTACCCGGGTCGACCTGGCCCGCCTGGCACGCGTACTGACGGCCGAGCTGGTGCCCCGTGCGCGCCAGGCCGGCATCGACTTGGGTTATGAGCCGAGCAACGAAGACGCAGAAGGTGATGAGGCCGCCGAGCCCGCGGTCGAGGTTCTGGGCATCCCGTTGCTGCTGCGCGAGGCGCTGGCCAATGTGTTGGACAACGCCCTGCGCTACGCCGGCCGCGGCAGCGAGGTCACCGTGCGGGTGGCGGCGGAGAACCAGCAGGCGCTCATCGAGGTCAGCGACACCGGCCCCGGCATTCCGGCGGCGCTGCACGCCGACGTGTTCGAGCGTTTCGTGCGCGGCACGCACGAAGGCAACGGTTGCGGGCTGGGCCTGGCCATCGTCAAGGAGATCGTCGAGCGGCATGCCGGCCACGTGGAGCTGGCCGACACGGCGCCGCACGGGCTGACGCTGCGCATCCTGCTGCCCCTGGCCGAACGGCCATTGCGGGAGGGTTTGACCCGGGCCGGCTGAGCTTGCTGGTCAGTCGCCACAGGCTGGTGCCGCTGCCCAGCCGCCGTGGACCAAGCCGGCGATCACTGTTTGCGCGTACTCGGCGCACCGCAGGTCATCGGGCTTGCTCTCGACCTGTTGCACCAGCCACTGCAACACCTGCCTGCTGCCCGACATGCGTTGCAGCTGCGCGTCCAGATCGGCGATCTTTCCGTTCAGATGAAACAGCAAGTGGTCTCGGCGCCACTGGCTGGGCTCGTCGGCCGGCAGCAAGGCCTTGATTTCATCGAGCGTGAAGCCGGCCCGCTGGGCGTTGGTGATCAGGTTCAGCAGCATCGCTGCGTCCGCTGAATATTCGCGGTAGCCATTGGCGCGACGCGCCGAGCGGATCAAGCCCTTGGCTTCGTAATACCGGATGCACGAGCAGCTCAACCGCGTCGCCTTGGACAGTTCACCGATTCTCATTTGGTAACACCGCAGTGGATTGACCTTCAAGCCAACTTCAACCTTATGGTCCGAGTGCGGCTCACACCTGTCCAAGCCACGCGTCTGTCATCCCCATCTCACTCACCTCTCCCAGTGATTCGCAACGCGCCGCTCAAACCGGACACACCGGAGCGCGCCGTAACACCCCTTTGCAAAACACCCGAATCGCCCCATCAACACGACGAGGTTTGACCCATGCCTGTTCGAAGTTTTGCTGCATTGCTGCTCACTGCCGCTGCGGCCATGAGCGCGCCGCTGGTTCGGGCCGCCGATCCCATGCCCCACCCTGCTCGCCCGGCCTGGATCGAAGCGCTGGCGCCTGGTCAATGGCAAGAGCTGCCGAACACCAAGATCCGTTCGGTGCTGCCTTCGCCACCGCAAATGGGTCATGCGCCCAACATCGTCCATGCCTGGAATGGCGGCACGGTCGACACCGTCAAGGGACGACTGCTGGTGTGGGGCGGCGGGCACAGCGACTACTGGGGCAACGAGCTCTATGCGCTGGACGTCGGCACCAGGAGGATGAAGCGCATCACCGACCCGAGCCCGCACACCGCGGAAGCCGACTGCCACTCGGCGCTGGCCGACGGCACGCCGACCTCGCGCCACACCTATGGCGGCATGGCCTACATCACGCATGCCAAGCGGCTGTTCGCGGTCAATGGCTCGCTCGCTCCTTGTGGCTACCAGGAGCCGGCGACCTGGACCTACAACTTCCCGCAGAAGAAGTGGAAGCTGATGATCCCGGACTTCGCGCTGGACGGCTTCGGCACGATGGCTGTCTATGACGCGGCGACGAAGCAGGTCTTCGTCAAGGACAACGCCGACTTCTACGCCTACACGCTCGAGACGAACAAGTACCGCAAGCTCAACACCGCCGAGCAGTTCGTCGATTACCACCTGTCGGCCGCGATCGACAGCAAGCGCCGCAAGTTCGTGATGATCGGCGACGGCGTGCAGATCATCGACCTGGCGACGAACAAGATGACGACGATGGCGACCACCGGCGCGCCTGGCTTCGTCACCTCGCAGCAATCGCCCGGCATCGCCTACGACCCGGTGGCCGACCGCATCGTCGCGTGGCACGGCGGCAGCAAGGTCTATGCGTTGGACATGGACAGCGCCGCCTGGACGCAGGTCGCCACCAACGCCGGCCCCGGCGTGCCGGCGCCCGTGCAAGGCACGTTCGGCCGCTGGGGCTATGTGCCGCAGTACGGCGTCTTCGCACTGGTCAACGACATCGACCAGAACGCCTGGATCTTCAAGCTGCACTGAGAGGCCCTCAATGACTCTGCTTTCGATTCGCCGCTTCGCCGCCGCTGCCATGCTGGCCGTGCTGGCGTTGCCCACGCTGGCCGCCACCACCACCACGCTGCAACTGACCAGCGCCACCGGCGGCACCAAGCTGCCGTTCACGATCGGCCAGGCCTTGCGCCAAGGCGACGTGCCGGCATCGCAGGTGCTGGTCGCCGACCTGCCGGGCTTTCAGTTCGTCGTGAAGAACCGCTGGCCGGACGGCAGTGCCAAGTTCGCCGTGCTGTCGGGCCGCGCCACGCTGTCGCCTCAGGTGCCGAAGACCGTCACACTGAGCACTGCGCCCGACGACGGCGCCAGCAAGGCCATCGGCCCGGCCAGCCTGGCCAAGGCCGGCCTCACCGCCAGCGTGCAGTTCGGCAGTTATGGTGCCGCCACCTGGGGCGTGGACGACTGGGGCTCGCCCGAACGCACGGTCGTCAGCGGCCCGCAGATGTCGTCGTTCACCTACCGCCGACCGATCGGCAGCGACAAGCACCTGGTGGCCTGGCTCGAGGTGCGCAGCTACAAGGGCGGCCAGATCGAGGTGCTGCCGTGGGTCGAGAACGGCTACCTGAACGTGCCCAAGCCTGGCGCCCGATCGGGCAACGTCAGCTTCACGCTGGGCACGACGACGCGTTTCAACCAGGGCCTGACGCTGCTGAACCACCAACGCGCGGTACTGGCCAGTGGCAGCACGTTGACCCACTGGTTCGGCACGGCCGACCCGCAGATCACGCCGCGCCACGATGCCGCCTACCTGATGTCGACGCGGTTGGTGCCGAACTACCGCGGCGCCACCGTCAAGAGCAGCCCGCTGTACGAGCGCCTGAGCACCAGCTACACGCCGCTGATGCAGGCGGACTTTCCACCGGTGATGGGGGCCACCGGCTACCACCCGTCGATCGGCCTGTTGCCCGAGTGGGACGTGGCCTACCTGACGACGCTCGGCGATCCGCGGGCGTACAAGGCCGTCCTCGTCAACACCTTCGCCGCCGGCCGCTACGGCGTGCACTACCGCGACGAGACCACCCACCGCCCGCTGAAGTTCTCGGCTTACCCGCACCTGGTGATGAGCGAAGGCTCGGGCGTGCTGTTCATCGGCGGCTCCAGCAACGGCAGCTACACGCCCACGCCCACCGGCGCCAGCCCGCCGGCCTACGACTCGCCGCACCACCCGTCCGTCGGGGCGATGGCCTACCTGGTGAGCGGCTGGCACTACGCGCTCGAAGAGTCGCAGTTCGTGGCCACCGGCAACTTCCTGAAGAACTCCGACACCACGCGCCAGACGACCAAAGGTGTCTTCGAAAGCAACGCCGGCGCCAACACCACCCGGGGCGCCGCCTGGGCCCTGCGCACGCTGGCCCTGGCCGCGGCGCTGACGCCCGACAAGGACCCGCTGCGTGCCGAACTGGTCGCCAGCGTCGACGCCAACATCGACCATTACCACGCGCGTTATGTCGCGACCGCCAACAACCCGCTGGGCCAGGTCGAACCCTATGAGCACTACACCAACACCGACCCTTGGGAAGCCGCGTCGTGGATGGACGACTTCTTCACCGGCACCGTCGGCTACCTGAGCGAGCTGCGCGTGAACAGCCCGTCGCGCCAGACGAGATTGGAGGCCTTTCGCGCCCACAAGTACAAGGCCATCGTCGGGCGCCTGGGCGGCAGTGGCGCCGGTGCGTTCTCGTACCGCTACGCCGCGCAGTACACCGTGCCCTTTGCCAAGACCAACGATGCCGACTGGTCAGACGGCAGCGGCCCCTGGTATGCGAGCTGGGGCGCCGTCGCGCGCGAGATGGGGCTGCCCACCAGCGGCGACCTCGGCGAGCCGCTCGAAAGCGGCTACCCGACGGAGCCGACCGCGTATTGGGGCAACCTGATGCCGGCGATCTCGTACGCCGTCGACCACGGCGCCCCGGGCGCGGCGGAAGGCTGGAACCGCATCATTCATGCGTCCAACTTCCCGGTGCAGGCCACCGGCTACAACGACGATCCGGTCTGGGGCGTCAAACCGCGCAGCACGCCATGAGGCCAGTGCTCGTGCTGGCCGCACTGTGGCTCGGCGCCTCGGCGGCCTGGCCCGGCGAACTGCTCTTCCGCAGTGACTTGGAGGACGAGTCCGAAGCCTGCTGGGCCCAACCGCCGCAGGCGGGCTGCCATGGCTGGACTGGCATTCACGGCATGGTGCCGTCGAGCGAGCGCCCACGATCCGGCGAGCAGGCGCTGAAGGTCAGCTTCGAGCGCAACGAAGACGTGGGCAGTGCGACACGCGAGATCGAGGCACGCCATGTCGTCGTCGGTTTCCACGACTTCTACGCCCGCGGCTTCGATTTCGCCGCAGGAATGAAGATCCTGCGCCTGAGCGCCTTCGACGCTGCGAGCCAGCGCAACGCCTTCGACATCGTGCTCGAGTCACGCGCCTCGGCGCCCGACAGCAACTACTGCGGGCTGACCGACACCACCTACCTGTCGATCGCCTACAACGGCGGACCGGTCGACTGGGGCATCATCGATGCGCCCTTCGTGTTCCGGCGCGGGCGCTGGTACGCCATCCGCACCGAGGTGCGGCTGAACCAGCCAGGCCAGTCCGACGGGCTGGTGCGGGTCTGGGTCAACGGCCAGAAGCTGATCGAGCGGACCGGCATGAACCTGGTGGGGACTCTGCCCAATCCGATCAACCGCATCGGCTTCGGCGGCTGGTATTCGAACTCGGCCGCTGGGCGCAACCCGTGCCCGGATCCGGCCTCACCCTCGATCCACTTCGTCGACGACGTCTTCATCCGCCGCCGCTGACGGCGCTTGCTCCGGCGCACCAGGGTTGGGCACAGCGCATGGCCCGTCGCGTCGGCGCAACATTGTGGTGAGACCCTTGCACCAACTAAGGAAAGTACCTATCAATGAAACATTAATGTGTCTTTAATAATCGCGCCACTCGCAAGGTACATGAACGCTAGATGAACATCGAGCGCCTGCGCCACACATCCCCGCGAGTCACCGGTTGTTCGATTCAGGAGACACCTTGATGAAAGAGAAGCTTCCCTTCACCCCCGCCGCGATCGCGCTGGCCCTCGGCCTCGGCGCCAGCGGCGCGCACGCGCTGGACTACACCGGCTACTTCCGAGCCGGCCCGGGCCTCACCTCCGAAGACGCCTCACGCGCCTGCTACGGCCTGAACGGCGGTACCAAGGGCATGAAGTACCGCCTCGGCAACGAGTGCGACTTCTACGGCGAGTTCCAGCTCGCCCAAGGCTTCTCGAAGGAAGGCATCGACACCAAGGCAGTGTTGATGGTCAACCACTACACCGGCGCCACCGACAACAGCAGCGAAGGCCTGAAGATCGAGCAGATGTGGGCCGAGGCCAAGGGCTTCGACATCGCGCCGAACGCCACCTTCTGGATCGGCAAGGAGCGGGGCCGCCGCGGCGACGTGCACATCGTCGACACCTTCTTCGTCGAGATGATGGGCGTGGGCGCCGGCATGAAGGGCCTGCCCGCCGGCACCGGCAAGTTCGGCGTCGCGTTCTACAAGACCGACTCCGACGCTGCGCACCCGGGCAACCGCTTCAACGCGGAGTGGGTCGACGTCGCGGCCAATGCCAACGGCAAGATCAACCTGTTCGCCACGATCACCAAGGGTGACTTCGAAGACGGCAAGAGCGGCGCCGGCCTGACGCTGCGTCACGACCAGACCGACCTGTTCGGCATGGCCGGCCTGAACAACGTGCTGTTCGTGCAAGCCACGCAAGGCTCGGCCGCGCTGAACATGAACTTCGGCGACCTGACCGCGGGCTCCAAGGCCAAGGGCTGGCGCATTGTTGAAAGCGTGAACTGGCAGCGCGGCGTGTTCGGCGGCCAGGCGATGCTGCTGGGCGCCAGCGAGACCGATGGCGCCGGCGTGCGCACCACGTCGCTGTCGGCCGGCGGCCGCATGTCTTACGCCTTCACGAAGAACTTCAAGCTGGTCACCGAAGCAGGCTATTCGCAGTACAAGACCGAAGGTTCGCCCACCGCGAAGCTGGCCAAGCTGACGATCGCCCCGACGCTGGCCACCGGCCCCGAGTTCTGGAGCCGCCCCGAGTTCCGCCTGTACGTCACCACCGCCAAGTGGAACGCCCCCGCCGGCAACGTGACCGGCCAAGCCGCGTTCGCTGACAAGACGAACGGCACCAGCTATGGTGCTCAAGTCGAATGGTGGTTCTGAAATAGAGCCCCCACGCCCCCTTCCGGGGGCTGCCCCCCGAGGGGGCTCGCGCAGCGGACCGGCAAAGCCGGATCCGCGCACGCCACTTGAAGGTGGCGGCCCCTGCGGGGCGCCACGATAGATTCAATCCGCAAGGAGACATAGGAATGATGAAGACCACGATCACCGCACTGGCACTGGCTGCCAGCGCTGCTGTTGCCCACGCTGGCGAAATCGAAGTGCTGCACTGGTGGACGTCGGGTGGCGAGGCCAAGGCGGCCACCGCGCTGAAGCTGTCGTTGCAGAAGAGCGGCCACCGTTGGCGCGATTTCGCGGTCGCCGGCGGCGGCGGCGATTCGGCGATGACGGTGCTGAAGTCGCGCGTGGTGTCGGGCAACGCCCCGTCGGCCGCGCAGATCAAGGGCCCGTCGATCCAGGAGTGGGCACGTGAAGGCGTGCTGGCCAACATCGACGATGTGGCCAAGGCCGAGAAGTGGAACGACCTGCTGCCGCCGGTCGTTGCCGACATCATGAAGTACAAGGGCAGCTACGTCGCGGTGCCGGTCAACGTGCACCGCATCAACTGGCTGTGGACCAACCCGGCGGTGTTCGCCAAGGCCGGCGCCAAGGTGCCGACCAACTGGGACGAGTTCTTCACCGCCGCCGAAGCGCTGAAGAAGGCCGGCGTGGTGCCGGTGGCCCACGGTGGCCAGAACTGGCAAGACTTCACCACCTTCGAAGTGGTCGCGCTCGGCGTCGGCGGGGCAGACTTCTACAAGAAGGCCCTGGTGCAGCTGGACCAAGGCACGCTGAAGAGCCCGACGATGGAGAAGGTGCTGACGACCTTCAAGCGCGTCAAGGACTACACCGACAAGAACGCCCCGGGTCGCGACTGGAACCTGGCCACCGCGATGGTGATCAAGGGCGAAGCCGGCATGCAGATCATGGGTGACTGGGCGAAGGGCGAGTTCCTGGCCGCCGGCAAGGTGCCGGGCAAGGACTTCGGCTGCAGCCCGGCCCCCGGCACGGCCAAGGCCTACAGCTTCAACATCGACTCGTTCGCTCTGTTCCAGCTGAAGGACGAAGGCAAGATCGGCGCGCAGAAGGAACTGGCCAAGCAGATCATGGCGCCTGAGTTCCAGGAGGTGTTCAACCTCAACAAGGGCTCGATTCCCGTGCGCCTGGGCATGTCGATGGACCGCTTCGACGAATGCGCCAAGGTCTCGGCCAAGGACTTCGTCGACACCGCCAAGTCTGGCGCGCTGCTGCCCTCGATCGCCCACGGCATGGCGGTTCCGTCTGCCGCGGAAGGCGCGATCAAGGACGCGGTCAGCCAGTTCTGGAACACCGACAAGATGACGGCCCAGGAAGCGATGGAGAAGATCGCCTCGGCTGCCAAGACGAAGTGATCCTGTTGCGCTGATCTCCGTCGATCCCCCCGCGCCGGCAGCTTTGGCGCGGGGCCGATCCTCAAGCCGCTGACACACACACAGCGGACTTTTCCACCCCGCGCCGACTTTGGTGCGGGGCTTTTTCCCCGAACCTGGCACGCGTCGCTCCCCTATGTCCGCCCCGTCCGCACTGCGAACGCCCTGGCTGCCCAAACTGGTGGTCGCGCCCTCGTTCGCGCTGTCGTTCTTCTTCATCTATGGGTTGATCGCCTGGAACGGCTATTTGTCGTTGTCGGTCTCGCGATTGCTGCCCAACTACGAATTCGCCGGCCTCGCGCAATACGTGACGCTGTGGGAGAGCGAGCGCTGGTGGGTCGCACTGAAGAACCTCGGCATCTTCGGTGGCCTGTTCATCGGCGGTGGCATGGCACTGGGCCTGTTGCTGGCGATCCTGCTCGACCAGAAGATCCGCGTCGAAGGCGTGCTGCGCACGATCTACCTGTACCCGATGGCGCTGAGCTTCATCGTCACCGGCACCGCCTGGAAGTGGATCCTGAACCCTGGCCTCGGCATCGAGCACCTGATGCGCCAGTGGGGCTTCGAGAACTTCGAGTTCGGCTGGCTGGTCGACCCCGACAAAGCCATCTACTGCATCGTCATCGCCGGCATCTGGCAGAGCGCCGGCTTCGTGATGGCGCTGTTCCTGGCCGGCCTGCGCGGCATCGACGAATCGATCGTCAAGGCAGCCCAGGTCGACGGCGCCAGCCTGCCGCGCATCTACTGGCGCATCCTGATCCCGTCGCTGCGCCCGGTGTTCTTCTCGACGCTGATGGTGGTGAGCCACCTCGCGATCAAGAGCTTCGACCTGGTGATGGCGCTGACCGCCGGCGGCCCCGGCTACGCCACCGACCTGCCCGCCACCTTCATGTACACGATGGCCTTCAGCCGCGGCCAGATCGGCCTGGGCGCCGCCAGCGCCACGATCATGCTGGCGACCGTCGCCGCGATCGTCGTGCCTTACCTGTATTCCGAGTTGAGGACCAAGAAGTGAGTACTGCATGGCCGCTCCAAAAGTGCTCGCTCCCCCTCGGGGGGACGGGCCGCAGGACCAAGGGGGCCCAATGACCGGCGCACGTTTGACATGGCACCGCCTCGCGCTGTTCGGTGCGCTGGGCCTGTTCGCCATCTTCTTCCTCACGCCGCTCTATGTGATGGTCGTGACCTCGCTGAAGAGCATGGACGAGATCCGCAACGGCACGCTGCTGTCGCTGCCGATGGACCCGAACTTCGCCGCCTGGGCCAAGGCCTGGTCCGAAGCCTGCACCGGCACCGACTGTGGCGGCCTGAAGCCCTTCTTCATGAACTCGGTGATGATGGTCGTGCCAGCGGTGGCCACGTCCACGCTGATCGGTGCGCTCAACGGCTACGTGCTGAGCAAGTGGCGCTTTCGCGGCAGCGAAGTGATGTTCGCGATGATCCTGTTCGGCGTCTTCATGCCGATGCAGGTGGTGCTGCTGCCGATGAGCCAGGTGCTGGGCTGGCTGGGCCTGGCCAGCTCGGTGTGGGGCCTGATCCTGGTCCACGTGATCGCGGGCATCCCGAGCACCACCCTCTTCTTCCGCAACTACTACGTCGGCCTGCCGGATGAACTGGTGAAGGCAGCGATGCTGGACGGTGCCAACTTCTGGCAGATCTTCGTGCGCATCGTGCTGCCGCTGTCGACGCCGATCATGGTCGTCACGCTGATCTGGCAGTTCACCAACATCTGGAACGATTTCCTCTACGGCGTGGTGTTCTCGGGCGCTGATTCGAAGCCGATCACGGTGGGCCTGAACAACCTGGCCAACACCTCGAGCTCGGTCAAGGAATACAACGTCGACATGGCCGCCGCGATGATCGCCGCGCTGCCGACACTGCTGGTCTACGTGCTGGCCGGCAAGTACTTCGTGCGTGGCCTGACGGCCGGCGCGGTCAAGGGCTGAGCGGACCACCGCCATGGCCATCAACCGTCGCCACTTCAGTCTGGCCGCCGCTGCGGCGCTGACCACTGCCTCGGCAGCGGCCGCGCCGTCCAGCGAATGGACCGCGCTGCAAATCGTGCCGCTGTCTGGTGTCAATGGTGGCGTCGGCTGGCACCTGAGCGTCGGCGCGCAGGTCGCGTTCGCCGAGGCCAATGCCGGTGGGCCGCCACACGGCAAACCGCTGCGGCTGGTGACGCTGGACGAAGAGCCTGGTCACATCACCGACCAGGTGCGTGCTCGCCTGCGCAGCGACAACCCGGTCGCGCTGCTGTCCTGGCACGGCCGGCGCAGCGTGGGCGAGCTGGCGCGCGCGCGGCTGCTCGAAGAAACCGGCTTGCCGATGCTGGGCGTGATGTCCGGCAGCCTGACCGCCCCCGGTTTCGGCTCACCGTGGCTGTTCGCCACCCGCGGCAGCGTGTCCGACGAGATCGACCAGGTCTTCCGCCACGCCGAGACGACGTTCGCCCGCCGCATTGCGCTGCTGACCGGCAACGACGAGGACGGCCAGGAGATCACCGCCATCGCGCGCATGCGTGCGCCGCTGCTGGGTGTGACGCTGGCGCACGTGCAGCAGCACCTGGCGGAGACGGCCGAAGTGGCCGACGCGGTGGCCGCCATCGTGCGTGTGCCGCACGACGCGGTGGTGCTGGCCACCAACACGGCGGCGGTGGCCTACTTCTCCAAGCTGTATGTGGCCGCGGGCGGCCGCGGGCGGCTGATCGTGCTGTCGTCGGCCGAGGCCACGCACCTGTCGTCGGTGGTCGGCCCGGAGACCGCACGCGGCCTGCTCGTCTCGCAGCTGGTGCCGCACCCGCGTGACCCCAAGCTGCGCCTGATGCGCGAGTTCACGGGCGCCTACAAGCGCTTCGGCCCCGCCGGCATCGCGCCGACGCTGGCGATGACCGAGTCCTATATCGCCGCCCGCGTGCTGGTCGACGCGCTGCAGCGCGGCGGCGCCAGCGCCAACGGCCCGGCCGTGCAGCAGGCGCTGGCTGGCGCGCCCAAGGCTTTCGAACTCGCCGGCCTGCCGTTGAGCCTGAAACGGCAAGGCCCGCAGTACCACAACATGTCGGTGATCGGCCCCAACGGCCAGCTGCTTTTCTGAACTGATTTCACCTGGAGTCCTTCCCCCATGGGAGCCCTGTCCATCCGCAATGTGCGCAAGACCTTCGGCACTGTCGAGATCCTCAAAGGGATCGACATCGAGATCGAAGCTGGCGAGTTCCTGATCCTGGTCGGCGCCTCGGGCTGCGGCAAGTCGACCCTGCTGAACATGATTGCCGGGCTCGATGTGCCGACCAACGGCAGCATCCACATCGGCGACCGCGACGTGACCCACGCCCCCAGCCGCGACCGCGACATCGCGATGGTGTTCCAGAGCTACGCGCTGTACCCGAACATGAACGTCGCGCAGAACATCGCCTTCGGCCTGGAGATGCGCAAGGTGCCCAAGCCCGAGCGCGATGC
>NZ_DASUNH010000054.1:0-10241 GCF_036277275.1 Ideonella sp.
GCACACGGGGGCGCTGACGCCACATGAGCGCAATGCGGGCGCGTTGGTGGTGATGCTGTATGTGCCGAACGATTGGCTCGTCCATGCCGGGCTTTCCGGCCCTGCGCGCAGCGGGTGGGTCCATGCACCGGAGGTGGTCGGCCAGGCGCCCGGGCTGTCCACCG
The DNA here is from genome assembly GCF_036277275.1 of Ideonella sp. GTDB lineage: Bacteria > Pseudomonadota > Gammaproteobacteria > Burkholderiales > Burkholderiaceae_C > Ideonella. The sequence continues at coordinate 165 of NZ_DASUNH010000054.1, forward strand.
CCGCAGACGCTCAGGCCTGGTTGCACCGGGCCCTGCCAGCCTTGTGTCATGGGTTGCAGCAAGACCCCGGTGCCTCACCGGATGACCCGCCAAGCGAGGCCGTTCGCAGCCTGCTCGAACGCGTGCAGGCTGCCATCCTCGCGGGTGAGCAGACGGTGTCTGGCCTGGCCGAGTACTGCGCTGTCAGCCGAGAGCGGATCCACCGTGTGCTGAAGCGCTGGGTCGGCATGTCTCCAGCCGACTATCTGCGCGCCGTTCGCCTGCAACGAGCCAAGGAAATGCTGCTGGACGGCGAGTCACTCGCCTGCGTGGCGGCGGCCTGTGGCTTCACCGATCAGGCGCATTTCACGCGCTGGTTCCGGCGCGCCTTTGGCTACACGCCGGGCGACCTCGTGCGGGCCAACGGCATCGCGGCGACGGACGTCGCGGCCCCTGGTGGCTGAGGCCTGCGCTCTGCGCGGTCATGCCACATGAGCGGCAGATGCGCCTGGGAGGCCTGTGCGACGGGCGACGATTCGAATGGCTTCACGTGGGTCTCGCTTGGGGGGACGAATGGCCTGGGCTGCCGCTGTGTTGCAGGTTGTCTTGCTGCTGGGCAGGCCGAAGCGACCGCGACCGAGCTTGTGGGCTCACCGCGCGTGCAACAGAATCGGCGCAGCTTGTCCGCTCAACGTCTTATGCCCTGGGACCACCCCAACCCGTTCACCCTGCCCACCGTCGCGCAAAGCCAGGACATCGATGGGTTGAACCACACCAACAACGCGGTGTACGTGCAATGGTGCGAGAAGGTGGCCTGGGCGCACTCGGAGGCGCTGGGGCTGGCCCTGGCCGACTACCGGCGGCTCGACCGCGCGATGGCGATTCGCCGCGGCGAGTACGAGTACGTGCGGCCGTCTGGTTTGGGCGACGAGATGACGCTGGGCACCTGGCTGTTCAGCGGTGACGGCAAGCTGGCGATGGGCCGGCGCTTTCAGCTGATCCGCGACCGCGATGGCGCAACGATCCTGCGCGGGCGGTGGGACCTCGTCTGCATCGAGCTGAGCAGCGGCCGGCCGCGCCGCATGCCGCAAGAGTTTTGCGCGATCTATCTCGCGGCAGCCGTTGACCGGCCAGGGGGCGAAGGTGGTTGAGGAGCGCTCGCCGTGGACGAGCCAGATGCTCACCAGTGCTCGCTGCCGCTCCCTCGGTCAAGGGCTGAACCCTGTTGCTTCCCGGCTCGACACGGCGCGAAATGCTCCAGCCCTCCTGAACCTGAGCGGGGTTCGTGCACGGCCGTGCTGTCGCTGCATCGCGGCATCGCTGCCCGGGTGACGCCCCGCCGAAACGGGGCCCTATCATCGATCGGTTTGGCGCCTCCGGCGCGCGTCGGTTGGCCTTGCTCTGGCCGCCATCTGGAGCCTCTCAGTTTTCACCATGCCGTCTGACTGCAGGCGGCCCACCGGAATCCGATGGATCACAGCATTTCCCTCATCACCACGGTCGCGGCGGCATTCGGCGGGGCCTTGTTGCTTGGCTTCCTGGCCGAACTGGTGAAGGTGCCGGCGCTGGTGGGCTACTTGCTCGCCGGTATCCTGATCGGGCCTACCACGCCGGGCTTTGTCGCCGACGCGCAGATCGCCTCGCAGCTGTCGGAAATTGGCGTGATGCTGCTGATGTTCGGCGTTGGGCTGCATTTCTCGCCCAACGATTTGTTGGCGGTGCGGCGCGTGGCGATACCGGGGGCGATCGTGCAGATGGGCGTGACGACTGCGCTGGGCTTTGGCTTCGCGCGTTGGTGGGGTTGGAGCGTCGGCGGCTCGCTGATTCTCGGCCTGGCGCTGGCCTGCGCCAGCACCGTGGTCCTGCTGAAATCGCTGGAGTCGCGCAACATGCTCCAGACCCTGAACGGCCGCATCGCGGTGGGGTGGCTGGTCGTGCAGGATCTCGTCACCGTGCTGGTGCTGGTGTTGCTGCCGCCTCTTGCCGGAGCCCTTGGCAGCACGACGGCAGGGGCGGCCGACGCCGAGTCGCTGTGGCTGTCGATCGGGCAGACCTTGCTGCAGGTGTCGGCCTTCATCGCGTTGATGCTGGTAGTGGGCCGCCGGGCGCTGCCCTGGTTGCTGTGGCAGGTGGCGCGCACCGGCTCGCGCGAGTTGTTCACGCTGGCGGTGATCGCGACGGCGATCGGCATCGCCTACGGCGCGTCGGCGCTGTTCAGCGTGTCGTTCGCGCTCGGCGCGTTCTTCGCCGGCACGGTGATGCGCGAGTCCGAGTTCAGCCACCGGGCGGCCGAAGAATCCTTGCCGCTGCGCGACGCCTTCTCGGTGTTGTTCTTCGTCTCGGTGGGCATGGTGTTCGACCCGGCGATCCTGGTCGAGCAGCCCGCCCGCGTACTGGGTGTGCTCGCCATCATCATCGTGGGCAACTCGCTGATCTCGATGGCGCTGGTCATCGCGCTGCGCTACCCGCTGAGCACGGCCTTGTCGGTGGCGGCGGGCCTGGGCCAGGTCGGCGAGTTCTCGATCATCCTGGCCGGGCTGGGCCTGTCGCTGGGCCTGCTGCCGGCCGAAGGCATGAGCCTGATCCTGGCGGGGGTGTTGATCTCGATCGCGCTCAACTCGTTCCTTTTCAGTGCCAGCGAGCCGATCCGGCGCTGGGTGCTCGAGCATTCGGCGCGGGCGCGCGAGCTGGATCGGCGCGAAGACCCGTATGCCGAGCTGCCGATGAGCATTGAGCGCAAGTTCCTGCAGGGCCAGGTGGTGCTGGTCGGCTACGGGCGAGTGGGGCGCCGCATTGCCAAGGCGCTGCACGAGCGCGGCATCCCCTTCGTGGTGGCGGAAGAGAACCGTGAACTGGTTGAGGACCTGCGCAAGAACGGCATCGCCGCCGTGTCGGGCAATGCGGCCGACCCGGCGGTGCTGATCCAGGCGCATATTGCCGACGCGGCGATGCTGGTGGTGGCCACGCCCGACACGATCAACGTGCGCCAGATGGCCGAGACCGCGCGTGCGTTGAACCCGAACATCGAGATCCTGCTGCGGACCCACAACGAGGAAGAGTCCGAGTTGCTGCGCCACGAGGGTGTCGGCAAGGTGTTCTTCAGCGAGGAAGAGCTCGCCCATGGCATGGCCAACGAGGCGTTGAAGCGCTTCGCGCCGCAGGCCGGGAGCCGAACAGGCTGACTGGCGACGGGCCGGTGCCGTCTGCGCTGCCCGCCAACGGCGCAACGCAAAGCATGGGGTGGGCATCGGTGCCAGGCACCCCATGGCCTCAGGCAGCCAGCGGTCCGCCTCGAACGACGGTGACCCGCACTGCGGATTCGATGAGATCACATCCGTACTATCCAAGGTCGCTCGCCCCGGTCACCATTGGCTGATGAACACATCGCCTTGGTCCCACCACAGCTTCACCGCCCCGTTCACCACCACGGGACGGGCGGCGTTGGTGAAGGCGCCACCCTGGCACTACGCCGGTTGGTTGCTGAACGTCGCTTTCCGCTTTGACGCCGACGCCGCCGCGGCGTTGGTGCCGCCCGCTGGGCCGACCCACCGGGACGGGCTGCGTGCACTTTGCCGATTGGCAGGCTTGTACGGATGGCCATGAGCTGCTGCAGACTTGCCCCAACCCGTGCTCGTGAAGCCAGACATCGTCGACCGGGTGGGTGGTGGCTGGCACGCGGCAACGGCATCGCTCCAACTGACCGCGCACCCACAAGAGGACATCGGCCTGCTCGGCGACATTCAAGCCATCGAGGCCAATGCCGGGTGGATGGGGATCACCGTGCGTGGAGCTCTTGATGCGTGACGGCCCGTGGCCGGATCGATGGACGGCAAGCCCACCGCGATGGCGCTGAACCGGTCCGAGGTGCGGCGCCTGCAAGTGTTCGACGTCGAGCACGTTCGGCACCGCCAGCCCGGCCAGGAATGGGTGCCGCACTGGCACGCCGATTGGTCCTTCGGTGCCATCGTTGACGGGGAGTGCCGTTGCAGCGTGGGAGGCCGTCCCTTCCATGCCCGCCCAGGCGATCTGTTCGCCATTGCCCCGGGCACCGTGGCGGCGGCGCGGGCTCGGCCCCTTCCGAGCCGGCCGCCAAGGCTGCGCCGCTGGCGGTGACCAATGCCGCACCGGCGGCCGAAGCCAGGAGCTACACACCGCTCAGTTGGAGCAACCCCGAGCCGGCCACCACCTACAAGCTGCCGGACGGCACGCTCGTGACGCGTGTCGGCGGGCGTGCGCGCGACCGGCACGCACGCGAGATCTGGGGGCCCACCGGCGACGGCTACGACCTGTTCACGCCGAACTACTTCGTGCGGCGCACGCATGACATGACGATCTACGAGAACGTGTCGCCGACCAACGCCGAGGAACGGATCGTCACCGTGGTGGTTCGCCCGCAATGGTGGCTGTTCGACACCAACTTCCGTGCCGGCTACATCGGCCGCAGCGCGAACGACCCGTACCTGCCGGTCTCCCCGGCGCTGTACGGCGACAACGCCGGCATGAAACGGCTTCCCGCGTTCAGCCTGATGCCGGGGCAGGAGTTGAAGACGCCGGTGGCGAACTACGACGCCTTGCCCTACGACCCGCGCAGCAACTACGACACCGACCTGAATGTGCCACCGGCGCCGGGCGAGTTCGTGCTCGTGCGCCAGCTGACCTACAACGCACCGCTCGGGCGCAACTACCGCGTGGGCGACACGCTGGAGTTCGAGCTCGGACTGTTCCTCGCCGGCAACCAGGGCGACGCACTGGGCCGGTTCAACTACTACGCCGAAGCCGTCGCCTACCGCGTTGGCAAACCGGGCGTGCACCCGTGGTACCGCGATGCTTGCTGCGACACCGGGGGCATCCCGTGGAACTCGAGCCTGCTGCCCGGGCAGGCGAGGGCTGGCGGCGACACGACGCTGCATGAAGATGCTTCGTACCAGCCCGAACTCAACCTGATGCAGGCGGCGACGAACATCGCCGGCGCCAACATCCAGCCCTTCGTGGAAGGGCGCCGGCTCTTCCACACCTCGTTCGTCGACGGCAGCCACTCCGAACCCCGCAACGAACCGAACACGGTGCAAGCCGGCAAGGCAGGGCCGAAGTTCCAGCAGGTGTCGTGCATCGCCTGCCACTCAGGCAACGGCAAGAGCACGCCGCCGACCGACGCGCCCCTGGCCAACATGGCGGTGCTCACCGCGGAGCTCAACGACCAGGGCAAGCTGGTGCCCGATGCCCGCTTCGGCGGGCACCTGAACCAAGGTCTCGTCGTGTCAGGCGGCAAGACCGTCGACGGCCGCCAAGGGCTGCTGACGATCAGCGGCTTCAAGACGACGCAGGGCAGCTACCCGGACAACACCAAGTACACGCTGAAGAAGCCGCTGTACGCGCTGACCGACATCGCCGGCCGCCCCTTGCCGCTGCCCGAGCGGATGTCGGTTCGCGCCGCGCCCCACTTGATCGGCATGGGCCTGCTCGAGGCCGTGCCCGAGTCGACTCTGCAGGCCCTCGCAGACGCCAGCGCCTCGGACCCCGACGGTGCGATCGGCCGCCTGCAGATCGTGGCCGACAAGATCGACCCGAAGATCAAACGGGTGGGCCGTTTCGGCTGGAAGGCCACCTCGCCGACCGTGCAGAAGCAGACCGCCGAGGCGCTGAACGCCGACATCGGCGTGACCACGACGATCCTGCCCAAGCATCTTTGCGGCCAGGCAACCGACAACGCCGACTGCCGCGCCGCGGACGCGCACGGCCCCGAATTCTCCGAGGGTGATCTCGCTCGCGTCACCAAGTACTTGAGCTTGCTGGGGGTGCCGCCACAGCGCCATTTCAACGGCGAGCAACCGGTGGGGATCTCGGCGCCGACGATCATCAGCCAGTCGCCCGACGAGACCGCTGCGCAAGTCGCCGCCGAACAAGCCATTCAAGCGCGGGTCGCCAATGGTGAGCGACAGTTCAACAAGGCGCGTTGCAGCGCCTGCCACGTGCCCACCCTCACAACCGGTACCGCGCATGGTTTTGCGGAACTGCGCCGCCAGACCATCCACCCCTACACCGACTTGCTGCTGCACGACATGGGCCCCGACCTGGCAGACGAATTCCCGCAGGCGGCTGCGAGCGGCAGGGAATGGCGAACACCGCCGCTGTGGGGCCTGGGCTTGCTCGCGAGCATCAACCCGGGCACCCACTATCTGCATGACGGGCGCGCGCGCTCGATCGAAGAGGCGATCCTCTGGCACGGGGGCCAAGGCTCGGCCAGCCGCGACCGATTCAAAGCGATGACCGCCAAGCAGCGCGCCGATCTCATCGAGTTCGTGAACTCTCGCTGAGCGTCGCCTGAGACCTGGCCAGGCCGGCACGCCCACAGCCGGCGGGGGCGGCGGCGGCGATGACCGTGACGTGCCGGATCGACGGGCAGAACGTGCCTCTCATGTCGATTGGCTGTCGGCCCGTTCGTCGTAGCGATGAGGCGGCACCTGCCGCCTCGCCGCGCTGCACGGTGGCAGCTTTCACAGAGCGACTTTCATGAACTCATCCCCAACCCGACTGGTGCTGCTCGTGGCCACGCGCAAGGGCGCCTGGTTGTTCCGCGCAGACCCGCAGCGCGACGCCTGGACGGTCGACGGCCCGCACTTCCTGGGTCACACCATCAGCCACATGCGGCTCGACCCGCGCGACGGGCGCACGCTGCTGGCCGCCGCGAAAACCGGCCACCTGGGACCGACCGTGTTCCGCTCCACCGACCTGGGCAAGACCTGGAAAGAGGCCCGCCGACCGCCGGCTTTCGACCCACCGTCGAACCACCTGCCGGCGCGCGCGGTGGACCACACCTTCTGGCTGACGCCCGGCCATGCCAGCGAGCGCGACACCTGGTTCGCCGGCACCTCGCCGCAGGGCCTGTTCCGCTCGGAGGATGGTGGCGACAGTTGGACGCCGCTGCCGGCCGTCAACGACGACCCGCAGTTTCGCGAATGGATGGGCACGGCGCAGGACGGCACGCCCGACGGCCCCAAGCTGCACTCCGTCATCGTCGACCCGCGCGACCCGCAGCACCTGCTGTTCGGCATGTCGGGCGGCGGTGTGCACGAGTCTCGCGATGCCGGGCGCAGCTGGACGACGCTGATCGAAGGCATGCAAGTGGTGGAAGGTTTCGACGCCGCCACCGTGACCTTTCACGACCCGCACTGCGTGCGCATCTGCCCCGGCAACCCTGACCGCCTGTACCAGCAGAACCACTGCGGCATCTACCGGCTCGACCGGCCGGCCACGGCCTGGCAGCGTGTCGGCCGCCACATGCCTGCGGAGGTGGGCGACATCGGCTTCCCGATGGTGGTGCACCCGCGCGACGCCGACACCGCCTGGGTGTTCCCGATGGACGGCACCGACGTCTGGCCCCGCACCAGCCCCGCCGGCCGCCCGGCAGCCTACGTCACCCGTGACGGGGGCCAGACCTGGCAACGGCTGGACCAGGGCCTGCCGCAGCAGCAAGCCTGGTGGACCGTCAAGCGCCAGGCGATGACGGCCGATGCCTTGCCCGCGCCGGCGCTGTACCTGGGCACCACCAGCGGCGAGCTGTGGATCGGCCACGACGGCGGCTCACACTGGGCCAACATCGCACGCCACCTGCCCGAGATCTACGCGGTCGAAGTGGCGGAGCTGGCGTGAAGGTGCTGGTGCCGAGCGCGCTGCGCTCTTACACCGGCGCGCCGGAGGTGGAGGCGACCGGCGACACGCTGCTCGCGCTCTTCGCCGACCTCGACCAGCGCTACCCGGGCCTGCGCTTTCGAGTGGTCGACGAGCAGCAGCAACTGCGGCCGAACATGCGCATCTTCGTCAACGGGCAGGGCGTGCGCGACCTTGGCCGCGCATTGCAGCCAGACGACTTCGTGGCGATCGTGCTGGCGCTCAGCGGCGGGTGAGGGCGGCAGCGCGGATGCCCGTTGGGTATGGCGTCGATCGGGTGCTGCCGAGCCGTCTCGGTCCATTGCGCCGGCCTGTTGGCTGCGGCTTTGCAGCGGTTGCTGACCGTAGTCGCAGGCTCCCGTACTCAGGCTGACGGCCACCAAGCTGTCGCTGAGCTCGACGATGGTCGGTGGCACCGGTGTCGGCTGCGAGAGGTCAAGTCGCCGCGGGTTGGAGACAAGGCGCACCGCACGTTCGGCCTTTGAACTTGGCGGGCGTCGATATGGGAAAGGGGGCTCTCCTCATGACGCAGAATCCACCTCAGTGCTTCTTTGTTGACGCCGATCAATAGGGGGATGGGTTCTTCCAGGATCTTCGCGCCTGATGTCGAACGCACCGCCCCAACTTCTGCTCGTCGACGATGAGGATGTCTTCCTGCTTCTCACCCGGACGTTGCTGGAGCGCGCCGGCTTTGCCGTGACGCCGGTATCGGAAAGCCCACTGGCCGTCGAGCTGGTCGAGCAGGGTTTCCGGCCCGACGTGATCCTCCTTGATTTCCGTATGCCGGTGCTGACCGGCCCGGAAGTCCTGAAGAAGCTGCGAGCAGCCGGATCGAGCGCACCCGCTGTCCTCGTGTCTGCCATCCGGGATGTCGAGCGCGAAGGCGCACTGCACGGCTTCGACTCCGCCGTCGCGAAGCCGTTCTCTTCGAAGGGGCTTGTCGATGTGGTGAATGGGCTGCTTCGGAGGCGCTCAGGAAGCTTTCCCCCATGAAGTTGTGTGAGGTGTGAAATGCAATTCCTCTCCAGTATTCGCCATCCCTCTCTGAATGCCGTGCGGACCGCATGGGAACGGTACGTCAGCACCGGAGTGGAACCGGGAACGGATGTCCGGCGCTACGTCACGCGCGCCTGGGTGCGATCCCGCATGGCGGGGTGCGACGCGCGCATGGCGAAGGCCGATGTGCTCACGCCTCGAGAAGTGGATTCGCTGTTGCGGGAGCAGGACTGGCTGCTTACAGCTGGCCAGCCGTTTCTTTCCGCCCTGTCACAAGCCGCTGGTGCGGACCGACACGCCGCCATGCTGGCTGACGCAAACGGGCGCCTCCTCGAACTCCATGGCGACCCGGAAACGATCGCGGACCAGGACTTCCCGCGCCCAGGGTCCTTGCTCGACGAATCCCGCGCCGGCGCCAACGGCGTGGGCACTGCGCTGGCAGAGGACGGTTACGTCGAACTGGTGGGGCCCGAGCACTTCATCGAAGGCTTTCATGCCTTCACATGCCAGGGCGTGCCCCTGCATGGACCCGCTGGGCAGACGGTGGGCGTGCTCAGCATGTCCGTGCGCCGACTGCAAACGGCGGACCGCGTCCGCAACATCCTCTTCTGTGCCTCGGAGGCCGTGGAGTGCGAACTGTTGGCTCGATGGCTGTCCGACAACGTCAGCGACCCCCAGGAGCCACTTCTCGAACACCTGCGCCAGGACATGATCCAGCGCATTGCGATGGCCCGTCTTCAACTGGAGGTGGCAGCGCAGAGCATCGCCGCGGGCACCGACGCATCGACGATGGTCGAGTCGGCGCTGGAACTGAGCCGGAAATTCGCCCGGCATGCCGCGGTGTGGCGGACACTCGCCTTGAGCAAGGATCGGCCCCATCAAGAGCGGATCGAGCTGGCCGACCTGATTTCCGATCTCCTGGAGCTCTTGGAGACAGAGGCGCGCGTGGCAGCCATCGAGTTGCGCCCCGCACAGGTGGATCGCGTGCCGGTGCTCGAGGATCCCGGAGCCATGGCGTGGCGCGTGCTCGACTGCCTGCTTTCCGCGATCCAATGCTCACCACCCGGAGCGCAGCTGGAAGTGTCGGTCGTTCGTTCCGGTCAGCTTGGCCAAGTCGTGGTTCGCGGCGGACCCCATGACGGTATTGCGCCGCCCGTATTCATGGCAACAGCTCCAATGATTCATTGAGCGATGGCCTGTTCCGGCACGCGCTTGAGCATCGGACCGAAGGCCCCGGAAGGGGCGGGTGCTACCGCAGGTTCGGCGCTGATGCTCGCCGTTGGCAGAACTTCGCCCCAGGACCCCAAACAGAGATCGTCAGCGTTGTCTCGTTCGGTCCTGAAGCGACGCTCAAGCGCAGGTCGCTGTCTGGAAGTGCCGTCTGAATTGCATCGAGAAACGTCGACAACACCCGCTGCGAGAGGGCTTGCACGT
>NZ_DASUNH010000055.1:0-11595 GCF_036277275.1 Ideonella sp.
CGACTTGGCCTGGTTGCCGCGGCGGCGAGCGCAGGTGCGGCCGTCCGACGATGAGCCGCTGCGCACGAGCACGCCGACAGAAGAGCCCGTACCTGGTTTCGTGCGCATCACCACGCGTGGCAAGACCTCACCCACCGAGCCTCCCCTGCCGGCCACCGACATCTTCCTCGGTCGCACGCTGGTCACCGTGCAGCAGTACGGAGCCTTCGTCGACGATGGCGGCTATGCCGACGACAGCCTGTGGGATGGCGATGGCCTGGCCTGGCGCATGGGTGCATTCGATGCGCTCGCCGCCACGACCTTGGGTGGCGCAGCGATGGCGCCACGCGCTGTCGCGCTGCGGCACCTGCCCTGGCGCTGGGCCGAGCAACGCACGGCGCCGACCCACCCGGTGGTGGGCGTCAGCTGGTATGAGGCTCGCGCCTACGCCGCCTGGCTGGGGCTTCAGCTGCGTCCGGATCTGGTGAATGCGGGTCTCTCGCACCACCGCGTTCGTCTGCCGACCGAGCTGGAGTGGGAGCGTGCGGTGCGAGCGAAGAGCCTGCAGCAGGCCGACGCGCGAGACTTTCCGTGGGACGAGGAAGCCAGGTCGGTCATCGGGCCGGTGGGTCTGGCCAACGTCGACGTGGCCCGTCTGGGCCACAGTTCTGCCGTCGGGCTGTTCCCACCCAACCCGCTGGGCCTGTTCGACCTGGCAGGCAATGTCTGGGAGTGGATGGACAACTTTCTGCTGCCTGCCGACGCTGCCGGCGCCGCACGCCGAATCGAATCGGCCGCGCCGATTCGCTACCTTGGCGGCCAGATCAGCGCACAGCCCGGCATGGCCTTGCGCGGTGGCTCATGGCAGAGCTCTCTCGACGACGCGCGCTGCGGCGTTCGCGTCAGCCACATGCCTTGGGAGCACGACGACACCATCGGCTTTCGGGTGGCGCTGGTCCCGCCTCAGGCCACCCCACCCGCCTAACTAACGCCGCGGCTCCGCACCAAACCGATTCTCTCCTCGCGTCCCCGGCAAGAACCCGTTGTCGATCAGCGCCCACAGCTGCCCGATCAGCGGCACCAGGGTGATCAGCACCCACCAGGCGGCCCGGTCGCGGTCGTGCCAGCGCTTGGCCGAGATCGTGATCGCCGGCCAGGCGATCAGCAGGTTGGCCAGCGTTTCGGCGCGGTCAGGGTGCAGGCCGGCGATTTCCAGCAAGGCCACCGCGACCCCACCTACCAGCAGCAACGCCAGCACACCGTGCAGCCAGAAACTGCGCCGGTTGATCCGGCCGCGCAGCCCCCCATAGAGCTGCCAAGGCGTCATGTCCTCGACCAGCAGCGGCGGGGTGTGGTGGATCGGCAGCGTGAACATCCGGCCAGTATTCCACGCCAGCGCCGCGCCGGGCGCGGCGGGCCGGTGGTTCAGGGCGTGTCGACCCAGAGCTGTTGCATCGCCACCTCGAAACGGGTTTGTCGTTCGCTGCTGCCGCGCTGGTGGTGGTCCTGCACGACCCAGTCGCCGGCCACCATCACATCGCGCCAGGGTCGGCCGGGGCTGGAAAACACCAGCGCGTCGAGCAGCCGGCTCGGCGGGATGCCGGCCAGGCTCGCGTCGCCGAGGTCGACCACCAGCAGATCGGCGCGTGCACCGGGGTGGATGCCCCACAGCGCTTCGCCGCACGCGCTGGCGCCGCCGGTGAGCGCGCTTTGCCACAGGCGCTCTGCCGTGGCCGGCTGGCCGGCCTCGGGCGCGGCGGCCACGTTGCGGCACTTCAGGCTCAGGCGCTGGCCGTAGTCGAGCCAACGCAATTCCTCGCGCCAAGCGCGGGTCACGTGGCTGTCCGAGCCGATGGCCAGCGGCACGCCGGCTTTCAGCCAGGCGGGGATGTCGGTCAGGCCGTCGCCCAGGTTGGCTTCGGTGCTGGGGCAGATCACCGCGGTGCTGCCGCAGTGGGCCACCGCCATGATCTCGGCCCGGTTGACATGGGTCGCGTGCACCAGCTGCCAGCGCGCATCGAGCAGCCCTTGCTCGGCCAGCCACTCGACCGGGCGCAGGCCGGTGGCGGCCAGGCAGTCACGCACTTCGGCCGGCTGCTCGGCCACGTGGATGTGGATGGCGCCGCTGAAGCCCTCGGTCAGTCTCTGCAGGCGGTGGATCGACTCGGGCGCCGCGGCGCGCAGCGAGTGGATCGCCACGCCCGCGTTCAGCCGCGCGTGGGCCTGCGCCTGCACCGCTTGCGCGGCGGCCCAGACCGCGTCGGCGCCCAGGTGAAAGCGCGCCTGGTCCGGCCGCAGCTTGGGGCTAGTGAAGCCGGCGCGTTCGTACAGCACCGGCAGCACCGTCAGACCGATGCCCACATCGGCCGCCGCATCGATCAGCGCCTGGATCATCGTGTGGCGCTCGGGGTAGGGCTGGCCGTCCGGCTGGTGTTGCACGTAGTGGAACTCGCAGACCTGGGTGTAGCCGCCGCGCAGCAGCTCGCTGTAAAGCTGTGCGGCGATCGCGCGCAGCATCGTCGGGTCGACCGCACCGGCCACACGGTACATGCGGTCGCGCCAGCTCCAGAAGTCGTCACCCTCGGATTCGCGCCGCTCGGCCAGGCCGGCAAAGGCACGCTGGAAGGCGTGGCTGTGCGCGTTGACGAGGCCGGGCAACACCGGGCCGGCCAGCTTGGCCACGCCGTCGGGCGCCGGCGTGTCGGGCTGCACCCGTTGCCACCGGCCTTGGCCGTCGATGTCCAGCAGCACGGCGTCGCGCCAGCCGCCGGGCAGCCAGGCGCGGGGGGCCCAGAAGGTGGTGTCGGTGGTCATTGGGCATCCTCCGCGTTGCGCGCCCTGGATTTCGCCTTGGGAACGGCCCGGCGGCTCATGCCTTGGGCGTCCAGTCGAGCGCTGCTTGCAGCAGCGCGCGCAGCACCGGCTGCAGGCGCGCAGTGCGGGTGGGGTCGACACGGTAGGGCGGCGTCTCGGGCATGTAGGTCGACCAGCACATTTCCAGTTGCACCGCGTGCACACCCTGGCCGGGTTGGCCGTAGTGGCGGGTGATGTGGCCACCTTTGAAGCGGCCGTCGACCACCTGGGTGTAGGCGGTCTGGGTTTCCAGCACGTTGGTCAGTGCCGCGCGCAGCGATGCTGCGCAGCTCTTGCCCTCGGCGGTGCCCAGGTTCAGATCGGGCAGCTTGCCTTCGAACAGCCACGGCAGCTCGCTCTTGATGCTGTGGCCGTCGAACAGCACCGCGTGGCCGTGCTCGGCCTTCAGCCGGGCCAGTTCGGCCTGCAAGGCATGGTGATACGGCTGCCAGTAGGTGGTGCGGCGTTCGTCGATCTGCGTCGGCGTCGGCGCGCAACCTTCGCGGTACAGCGGCTCGCCGGTGAAGAAGCGCGTGGGGCACAGCTCGGTGTTGTTGGCGCCGGCGTACATCGGCGTGTTCTCGGGCGGGCGGTTCAGATCGATCACGAAGCGCGAATACACCGGCACGATGAGGCTGGCGCCCAGTTCGCGCGCAAAGGCATAGACCTCGTCCAGGTGCCAGTCGGTGTCTTCGACCTGCAGTGCGCGTTCGGTGTACAGCGGTTGCAGGGCCGGCGGGATCTCGCGGCCCACATGCGGCAGGCTGACCAGCAGCGGCCGGGTGCCGCGGGCGAGGGTGAAGCTCGGGGTGTTCAAGGTGTCGTCCATGGGGTTTGCCGTCAGGCTGAGATCTTCTGCCCGCCTGCCACGACGCCGCGGCCCGCGCGCTCGCCGAAACGGTAGGCCAACTCGTTCGGGTGGTCCGCCGCCCAAAGCGCGAAATCGGCGCGGAAGCCGGCGCGCAGCTGGCCGTGGCTGTGCCCCAGGCCCAGTGCGGTGGCCGCATGCCGGGTGGCGCCGGCCAATGCTTCTTCCGGCGTCAGCCGGAACAGCGTGCAAGCCATGTTCAGCATCAGCGGCAGAGAAAGGGTCGGCGATGAGCCGGGGTTGTGGTCGGTCGCAATCGCGATCGGCACGCCAGCGGCGCGCAGCGCGGCGATCGGCGGCAGCTTGGTTTCGCGCAGGAAGTAGTAGGCGCCAGGCAGCAGCATCGCCACCGTGCCGGCAGCGGCCATGGCAGCGATGCCTTCGTCGCTCAAGTACTCAAGGTGATCGGCACTCAGCGCCGCGAAGCGTGCAGCGAGGGCGGCACCGCCCTGGTCGCTCAGTTGCTCGGCATGCAGCTTGACGGGCAGGCCAAGCGCCCGAGCGGCATGGAACACCTTGTCGATCTGCGCCGGCGTGAAGGCGATGCGCTCGCAGAAACCGTCGACGGCGTCGACCAGGCCCTCGGCGTGCCACTGCGGTAGCCATTGGCAGATGGCATCGATGTAGTCATCGGGACGGCCTTCGAACTCGGGCGGCAAGGCGTGCGCGGCCAGCGACGTGGTGCGCACGGTGAGCGGCAAGGCCTGGCCGATGCGCCGCGCCGCGCGCAGGCAGCGCGCCTCATGCTCCAGGCTCAGGCCGTAGCCGGACTTGACCTCGACCGTGGTGACGCCGTCGGCCATCAGCGTGCGGGCGCGGGCCAAAGCCGCTTCGAACAAGGTGTCGTCGCTGGCTTCGCGCGTGGCGGCGACTGTCGAGCGGATGCCGCCGCCGGCGCGGGCAATTTCCTCGTAGGTTGCACCTTGCAGGCGCAGCTCGAATTCGCGGGCGCGATGGCCGCCGTAGACCAAGTGGGTATGGGCATCGATCAGCCCTGGCGTGACGAGCAGGCCGTGCAGGTCGATCGGCTCCAGCGCGGCGCGTTCCGGCGCGTTCAGCCGTTCCTGCAAGGCGGCATCGGCGTCGGCCGACGGCCCGATCCAGGCGATCTCGGCGCCCCGGGTCAGCAAATCGCCCTGCGGCAACCAGCCCCAGGCCGGGCTGCCAGGCTGGCCGGACATCGTGGCCACCCGCGCCCCGCGCCACCACCGCCATGCGGTGGTGTTGTGTGACATGTGTGATGCCTTGGCACTCAAGTCGTCAATTGTCATGTTCAGTCACCAAAGCTAACGAGAAATCGGGGAGGAATAACAAAAGCTGTCACTTTGCGATCCTGCCGCCTCTAGCATGCGCGGTGGAACGAACAGCGCATCGATGCTCGCCGCCGACCGCTCTGGCATGGTAGGCCTGGCCACGCATCCAGGAGCCGCCAAACGCATGTGGCATGCCGAACCCGGCCCCGGCCTCGGGCGGCGGCCTTCGCAGGGAGAAAAAACCATGTTGAACCTGTGGGCAGATCCGCTGCCGCTTGCCGAGCGCCCGCCGCGGCAGCTTGACGCCAGACGGGCGGCCCCGGCGCCGCTGTACCGCATCGACGCGCTGCCAAACATCGGCGGCCACACGCCCGTGTCGGCCGAAGACGTCAACCAACAAGGCTGGGTCACCGGCGTGGCCTATGCCGGCGACGACGAGTGGGCTGCCTATATCCACCTCGCCGGGCAGACGCGCCTGTTGCCCGGCGGCCGCTTCGCCTACAGCCACAGCCTGAACGATCGCGGCGACGTGGTCGGCACGCTGGATGGCCAGGCGTGCTGGTGGCCGCTGGGCGACGAGCGGCAGATGCTGGCCGGCATGCGCCGGGCCGCGTCGATCAACAACCGTGGCCAGATCGCCGGCAGCGCGTGCTTCGACGGCGTGAACGAGCGGGCCGCGCTGTACAGCGACGGACGGCTGGTCGACCTCGGTACGCTGGGCGGTGCCTCCAGTGTGGCCACCGCCGTCAACGACGCAGGGCAGGTGGGCGGCTATTCGCAGCTGGCGTCCGGTGAGGTGCACGCGTTCGTCTGGCAGCCGCTGCTGGGCCTGCTCGACCTGGGCACGCTGGGCGGCGCCGACAGCCGCTGCGCCGCGATCAATGCGCGAGGCCAGGTGCTGGGGTGCAGTGACGACGGCGACTGCGACTCGACGGCCTTCATCTGCACCGGTGGCGAGATGACGGCCCTGCCCACGGTCGGCGAGATGGACCTGGCCGTGTTCTCGCTCAACCGGCAGGCCGAGGTGGTGGGCAAGCTGACCGGCCCGAACGGCCAATGGATCGCATCGCTGACACGCGCCGGCCGGACCCGCCGGCTGATGAACCTGCTGGACGACAGCGGTGCCGAATGGCAGGCACTCAGCGTCGCGCTGGGCATCAACGATGCCGGCCAGATCGTCGGTGTCGGCCAGCGCAAGCGTGAGTGCACCGAGCGCGCGTTCATCGCGACGCCGCTTCCGCGCTGACGCGACGCAAAGAGCCGAGAGGCTGGCAGACGGCCGGTGCGATGCGGGTTCGCGTGCCGCTGGATCTTCGAGGTCGGCGGTCGGCGGCCTTGTTGAACAGCCGGTGAACTGACGCGAGATCGCAGGCATGTGCCTCAGGCGAGCGAGGCTCATGCTTTGCCGCTCGGTGCTGAACGATCGCATCATGTTTTCAGGTCAGGCATCGTGCGGCCCATCGCCCGGGCTGCCGAAGAGCACAGAAGCGGCACGGTCGTCGGCCCACGCGAGTCGATCAGGCCGTGGCTTGCAGGCTCATCCACCATGCCCGGCACGACGAAGGGTCGGCGGGTTGCAGGCGCCAGAGCCCCGTGCCGGCGTCGTCACACCAGGCGAGGCTGTGGACCGGCAGGCTCAAGGCGCTGCCGTCATCCGCCTGCAGACGCGCCGCAGACGCGGTGTAGAGGCCACGCCAGCGGCCTGCGACGGGCCACGCGCTGTGGGGCATCGCGCCCCACATCGTGGCCGTGCCGGCGCTGTGACGGGCCATCAGGTTCAGGTCTCGCGTTGGCCCGTTGACCAGGTGGCAGCCCGGCGCCGCCACGCCGTCGAAGCTCAGTGGTGCCGATGCCGTGGTCAGCGTCTGCTCGATGCCGGAAAAGTCAAGCACCACGCCTGCGCCTTCCAGCACCGCGAAACAGCGCTGCACACCGGGGAAGGGCGAGAACGGGCCGTCGCGGTCGATGTCGGCCACGCTGACACGCACCAGCCAGTCGGCGCCCGATCCGGGCGGCCAGGCCAGCAGCTCGCGCGTGACGCCGCCGCCGTTGCGCCAGGGCTGTGGCGTGATGTGGCCCAACTCGATGATGTGGATCGTCATGGTGTGAAGTGCCCTTCCAGCCCATAGCGGGTGCCGGGATGCACCAGCCGGGCCAGGGTGATCGCGCTGTCGGTGGTGAACGTGCGGCGCACGATGATCAGGCAAGGGTCTGTCGGTGCAATGCCGAGCAGCTTTGCCTCGTCCTTCGTCGCGCGGCCAGCCTCGATCGAGTATTGCGCGCGCCACAGCGCGGTGGCTTCGAACAGGTAGTGCGTCGGCGTGGTGCGTGTGAAGTCTTGCGACAGGTAGTCTGGGGCGCAGGCGGGGTTGACGTAGCGGTCTTCGCACTGCAGCGGGACGCCGTTCTCCAGGTGCACGATCAGGGTGTGGAAGACCGGTGCGCCGGGCTTCAGGCCCAGCTGGCCGGCCAGACCATTGGTGGCTGGCACCTCTTCTTGGGCGATCACCCGAGCTTCGTGGTGGTGGCCGCGCTCGGCGATTTCTTCATGCAGGTCGCGCAGCGTCAGCGTCGACGACACCTTGTGCAACTGCGCCGCAAAGGTGCCGACGCCCTGCACCCGTTCGATCAGCCCTTCGGCCTGCAGCTCGCGCAATGCGCGGTTCACCGTCATCCGGCTGACGCCGAACTGCGCGACCAGTTCGGCCTCGGAGGGCATCAACACGCCCGGCGGCCAATCGCCCGCGGCCAGCCGCCCTTTCAGGTACTGCTTGACTTGTGCGTACGGGGCCAGTCGGGTGGGCGTCATGGCCGTATGCTAGCGATTCAACCTTGTCTATACAAGTCGATTGTCTAGACAAGTGGGATGTACCGAATGTTTCCTTCTGGCGGCCACCGAGGATTGACTAGAGGATGAGTCCCCTGCGCTAATGGAATTGGACCATGCAAACGCTGGTGTTGCGCAGTCCGACACTACATCAAATACCGTGGAGATCCCAATGTTGCGTTCCCTGATAGCCGCCGCGATGGCGGCACTGTCGACCGTTGCCGCCTTGGCGGCGCCCGGCTACAAGATCGAGGTCATTCCTCAAACCGCCAGGGTTACCCCGACAGTGGCCTTTGCCATCAACAACAGCGGCGTCGTCGTGGGGCAGGGCGAGACTTCGGATGGGCAGGTCATCTCCTTCAAGTATTCGAAAGGCAAGGTGAGTCGTCTGGCAGGTGACCTGAATGTCTGGATCCGAGACATCAACCGTGCCGGTGACATCCTGGGCCAGGTCTCTGACTACAACGTGATCTGGCATGCAGACGGTTCCCGCGAGGAGTTGAGTGTCGGCGGCCTGGTGGCGCTGAACCGGCATCTCGAGGCCGCCGGGTCGGCCATGTCCGCGGGAGGCGACCTGACACATGCGACCTTCTACAAGAACGGCACGCTGACCGACCTGGGCTCGTGGGGCGGCAACCATCGGGCGAGCTTGGGCCGCGGTATCAACGACCTCGGACAGGTCGTCGGAGTGACCTATCTCGAGAACAATTCAGGCTCGGTGGCCGTGATCTGGGAAAACGGAACGAGCCGGCGGGTCGTTGGCCTCGCCGACGAGCAATCGAGCGAGGGCATCTCCATCAATGCAAAGGGCCATATTGTCGGTTATGCCACTACCTTGACGAGGGGCGATGGTTTCATCAACGACGGCACTCCGCGTCGCCTGCCTCGGGTGATGTCCTACCCATTCATGCCCAAGGCCTTGAATGTCCGTGACGAAGTGGTGGGCACGGTTGCCGCCGAGGCGGGGCTGTCGATGAAGGGAAAGTCCTACAAGCTGATGTCGCTGCTTGACGCGTCTTCGGCCGGCTGGACGGTCCTGGACGTCGCCTGGGACGTCAACGACAGCGGGCAGATCGTTGGCACGGGCATCTACCACGGCGCACGGCGAGCGTTCGTGGCGACCCCCGTCACGCAAGCCGAGTAACCCGGCAGGCCACCGAAAGCCACCGCGACGCGGTGGCTTTTTTGTTGGATTCGCCGGCTCTCGGCCTACTTGCACAGACTTGTCTAGACAAGTAGGATGCGCACCATCGCCGAACGTGCCGAACCGGCCTTCCACACGGAGCCCTCCCATGACCGATCTGTCCCAGCCCACCCGCCGCGCCACCGCTCGTCCTGTGAAGGCGCCCACCGGCACCACGCTGCACTGCCGCAACTGGCTGATCGAGGCGGCCTACCGGATGATCCAGAACAACCTGGATCCGGCCGTGGCCGAGAACCCTGATGCGCTGGTGGTCTATGGCGGCATCGGCAAGGCCGCGCGCGACTGGGACAGCTTCGAGGCGATCCTCGACAGCCTGAAAAAGCTGGGTGAAGACGAGACGCTGCTGATCCAGAGCGGCAAGCCGGTGGGGGTGTTCCGCACCCATGCGGATGCGCCGCGGGTCTTGCTGGCGAACTCGAACCTGGTGCCGAAGTGGGCGACGTGGGAGCACTTCCACGAGCTGGATCGCAAGGGCCTGATGATGTACGGCCAGATGACCGCGGGATCGTGGATCTACATTGGTAGCCAGGGCATCGTGCAAGGCACCTACGAGACCTTCGTCGAAGCCGGCCGCCAGCACTTCGGCGGCTCGCTCAAGGGCAAGTGGATCCTGACGGCCGGCCTGGGTGGCATGGGCGGCGCGCAGCCGCTGGCGGCCACCTTCGCCGGCGCCTGCTCGCTGACGATCGAGTGCCAGCAGTCGCGCATCGACTTCCGCCTGCGCTCGCGCTACCTCAACGAGCAGGCCAAGGACCTGGACGACGCGCTGGCCCGTCTGCAGCGCTACACCGCCGAAGGCAAGGCGATCTCGATCGGCCTGCTCGGCAACGCGGCCGAGGTGCTGCCCGAGCTGGTCAAGCGTGCCCAGGCTGGCGGCTTCAAGCCCGACTTGGTGACCGACCAGACCTCGGCGCACGACCTGGTCAATGGCTACCTGCCGGTGGGCTGGAGCGTCGAGCAGTGGAAGGCCGCGCAGGCCGATGCCTCGCAACACGCCAAGCTGCGCGACGAGGCGGCACAAGGCTGCGCGGTGCACGTGCAGGCGATGCTGGCCTTCCAGCAGATGGGGATCCCGACCGTCGACTACGGCAACAACATCCGCCAGGTCGCGTTCGACCAGGGCGTGAAGAACGCGTTCGACTTCCCCGGCTTCGTGCCGGCCTACATCCGCCCGCTGTTCTGCCAGGGCAAGGGCCCGTTCCGCTGGGTGGCGCTGTCGGGTGATCCGGAAGACATCCGCAAGACCGACGCGAAGATGAAGGAGCTGTTCCCCGAGGACAAGCACCTGCACCGCTGGCTCGACATGGCCGGCGAGCGCATCGCCTTCCAGGGCCTGCCCGCACGCATCTGCTGGATCGGCCTGGGTGAGCGCCACCGTGCCGGCCTGGCCTTCAACGAGATGGTCAAGAACGGCGAGCTGAAGGCGCCGATCGTGATTGGCCGCGACCACCTCGACTCGGGCTCGGTCGCTTCGCCGAACCGCGAGACCGAAAGCATGAAGGACGGCTCGGATGCGGTCTCCGACTGGCCGCTGCTGAACGCGCTGCTGAACACCGCCGGTGGCGCGACGTGGGTGTCGCTGCACCATGGCGGCGGCGTCGGCATGGGCTACTCGCAGCACTCGGGCGTCGTGATCGTCTGCGACGGCACCGACGCCGCGGCCAAGCGCATCGAGCGTGTGCTGTGGAACGACCCCGGCACCGGCGTGATGCGTCACGCCGATGCGGGCTACGAGGACGCCGTGGCCTGCGCGAAGGAGCGCGGCCTGAACCTGCCGATGATCAAGTGATGCGAGTCAACGCCGACTTCGTCATCGCAGCGGTGCGGCCGGCGCCGGGCCGCTCCCAAGGCGGCCGCGCACCCTCTCGGAGGGTGGCGTCGGTACCCCGGCGCCGAGTGTCGTCATAACGGCAATTTGATGAAGCGCGGGCGGTAGATGTCCTTGCCACCAGCGCTGAAGTTCTCCCAGAAGTCGAACGTGTTCACGTGGTAGCTGATCAGCAACTCGCCGGGGGCCGAAAGGTGCGGATGCGCCTTGGCGCCGTACACGAAGGTGTCCGGCGTCAGGTTGTCCTCCGGGCACAGCCAGATCGGGATCGGCTTGCCGAAAGGGCCGACCGGCGAGGCGCCGTAGCGCACGACGACCGTGCCGCTGAGCGTGTCCAGCTGGTGCACGATCAGGAAGCGGCCGTCGGCCAGCGGCGTCACGCTGATCTCGGCGCCCATGCGGTTGGCCACCGGCGCGCTCGCGTTGATGTCGGTCACCCACGTGCTGCCGTTCCAGAAGCGGTAGCTGCCGGGCATGGTGATCTGATCGGGCTTGACACGCGCAACCAGCAGTTTCTTGTTGTAGTCATCCGAGCGCACGCCGTAGACGTAGATGAAGCCGTCCGGATTCGGCGTGCCGGCCTGCACGGTCATCGGCATCGTCGCGATGCCAAACGCGATCTCGCCCAGGTTGCCGTTGCGCGGCGCGAACAGCGGCAGGTTCTTGCGGCTGTACAAGCCGAGGAACGGTGCGTCTTCGCTGGCCGAAGCGGTGAGCAGATCGACGCCGACCTGCTTGAAGTTGAACGCGCCACCGTCGCCCAGCGCCATGCGCGAGGCGAAC
>NZ_DASUNH010000056.1:0-35416 GCF_036277275.1 Ideonella sp.
GCCGATGTGCATGTGCATGCCCACCAGGCGCAGGCCATGCCGGCGCACGACCTCCAGCGCCTGCGGCAGGTCGGCGTGCCAGATGCCGTGCTTGCTGCTCTCGCCGCCGGTGTTGGTCTTGCGGCTGTGGCCGTGGCCGAAACCCGGGTTGATGCGCAGCCACACCGCATGGCCGGGCGACTGCCGGCCCAACTGGTCGAGCATGTCGATCGAGCCCGCGTTCACCGGGATGCGGTGTCGCACGACGGCGGCCAGCGTGGGGCGGTCGATCACGTCAGCCGTGAAGACGATCTCGTCGCGCTCGGTGCCTGCGACATAGCCGGCCGCCAACGCTCGCTCGATCTCGCCCAGCGACACCGCGTCGACGACCACGCCTTCGGCGCGCATCAGGCGCAGGATGTGGGTGTTCGAGCAGGCCTTCTGGGCGAAGCGCAGGGTGTCGAAACGGGCCAGCTCGGCGATGCGGCTGCGGATGGTGGCCGCGTCGTAGACCCACAGCGGTGTGCCGTGGGCCTGCGCGAGCGCGCTCAGGGTGGTGGGGGCGAAGGGCGACATGCACGTATGGTGGCGCAGTTCGTCGATTCGAAGAAGAACCGATTTGTCGATCATCCATCCATCGCTGATATGGTGTACCGATGCGCATCACGCACCGCCATGTCGACATCTTCCGCGCGCTGATGAACGCCGGCGGCGTGACCGCCGCAGCACAGGCGCTGAACACCTCGCAGCCCACGGTGAGCCGCGAGCTCGCCCGCCTGGAGCAGTTGCTCGGCCTGCGCCTGTTCGACCGCGTTCGCGGCCGCCTGCATCCGACCGCCCAGGCCTTCGCGCTGTACGAGGAGGTGCAGCGCTCGTACCTGGGGCTGGAGCGGATCGCGGCGACGGCCACGCAGCTGCGACAGTTCGCCCAGGGCCAGCTGTCGGTGGTCTGCCTGCCGGCGCTGTCGCACGGGTTGCTGTCGGGGGCCTGCACCCGCTTCCTGGCCCGGCACCCCGGCGTGGGCCTGACCATCACGCAGCAGGAATCGCCCTACCTCGAAGAATGGCTGGCAACGCAGCGCTGCGACCTCGGCCTGACCGAAAGCGAGGCGACGCCGGCCGGCACCGCGCAGCAGCTGTTGATCGAGATGAACGAGGTGGCGGTGCTGCCCGCGGGCCATGCGCTCGCGGCCAAGCGCCGGCTGAAGCCGAGCGACTTCGATGGCCAGGCCTTCGTCAGCCTGGCCCCCGGCGACCCGTATCGGCACATCATCGACAGCCTGTTCGAGCAGCATGGCGTGCAGCGCCACCAGGCGATCGAAACGCACAGCGCGGTGTCGGTTTGCGCGATGGTCAAACACGGTCTGGGGCTGGGCATCGTCAACCCGCTGACCGCGATGGAACAAGCCGGGCCGAAGCTGGTGCTGCGCCCGCTCACGGTGGCGATCCCCTTCCGGGTGAACCTGGTGCGGCCGCTGCATCGGCCCGCCAACCCGCTGGTGGACCGGCTGGTGGAGGCACTGCAGGAAGAGGCCGCGGCGCTACGGCGCGCCGGTGGCCGCCCGTCGGCCTCGCCTGACGCACCGGCCCCACCTGCCTGATGGCGGCCGCGCCGCCGCCCACGCTTTCACCGATGGTGCCCGGCCAGGACCCTGGCCACAGTCTGCCGCCATCGCGCGCGTCCGGCGTGTCGCCCGCTCGTCCTCTTCACCCGTTGTCGCAACCCGCCCTGCTGTCCAGACCATGACCCGACCCTCGCCCTCCCTGTTGCTGCCCGCCGCCGCCTTGTCTGCGGTGCTGTCGATCGCCGCCGACCTGCTGGGCTTTGCTCAGCTGTTCTTCGTGCTGAAACCGCTGACCACGCTGCTGCTCATCGGCTGGGCCTGGCCGCGTGGCGTGGCAGGTGGAACGGCGTACCGGCGCTGGCTGCGCGTCGGCCTGGTGCTGTCGCTGGCAGGCGACATCGCGCTGCTGTGGCCGCAATCCGGCTTTCTGCCCGGGCTGGTGTCGTTCCTGCTGGCCCATGTGGCCTACATCGTTGCATTCACCCGCGGGTGGCGCCTGGCCGCCAGACCGCTGCCTTTCGTCGCGTACGCACTGCTGGCCGGCGCGATCCTGTCGCAGCTGTGGCCGCACGTGCCCGCCGGGTTGCAGGCGCCGGTGTTGATCTATGTCGTCGCGCTGGCCTGCATGGCGGCGCAGGCCGCCACCGTCTGGCTGGCTGCACGCGGCGGGCCGCTCGAGCCCTGGGCGCGGCGCGCGGGCATCGGCGGCGCGCTGTTCATGGCCTCGGACGCGACGCTCGCAGTCAACAAGTTCGCCATGGCGCTGCCGCTGGCCAGCCTTTGGATCCTGTCGACCTACTGGCTGGCCCAAGCCTTCATCGCCGGGTCGTTGCGTTTCCCTCACAGCTCTCCTGCAGAAAAAGTTCCACACGAATGACGGGTAATCCCTGCCATTAACCGAGTTTGTTGAATATTGATGATGATCGACGAGGGTTAGCCGCATTCGTGACACAAAAACCTTGAGCTGATGATCGCGCCCGCCCTGATCGGGGCACCAGGCCGCAGCGCCACCCGCGCTGTCGGTCGGTCAAACCATCCACAGTGATCGAGGAGTGTTCATGAGTCTGATTGCACGCAGAGGTGTTGTTGCGTCTTGCTTGGCCATGGCTGCCGCTCTGGCCTGTTCCCCTGCCGCCATTGCGGGCGGCAACGCAACCGATGACCTCAATGCATTGCACGAGGCCATCACAGGCCACACGGATCGACTGATCATCAAATACAAGGCCGGCACTGCCGCCGCCGCCCACGCCGACACGCAAGCCATGGCGCGCGCCCACGAGGCGATCAACCGCGCTGGCGCCCAGATGCATTTCCTGCGCACCAATTCGATCGGTGCGCACGTGATGAAGCTGGACCGGCTGTTGACGGTGAGCGAGGTGCAGCAGCTGGCCAAGGCGGTGCGCCGGGCCGACGTCGACATCGAGTTCGTCGAACCCGACCGCCGCATGCACGCGCTGATGACGCCCAACGACACCAGCTACAACAGCCAGTGGCACTACTTCGAGACGACCGGCGGCCTGCGCGCCCCGGCGGCCTGGGACAAGTCGACCGGCAGCGGCGTCAAGGTCGCGGTGATCGACACCGGCTACCGGCCGCATGCCGACCTGGCGGCCAACATCGTCGGCGGCTACGACTTCATCGCCGACACCTGGACCGCCAATGACGGCGGCGGCCGCGATTCGAGCGCGCTGGACCCGGGCGACTGGATCTCGGCCAACGTCTGCGGCGGCACCCATGCGGCGCAGAACTCCAGCTGGCACGGCACCCACGTGGCCGGCACGATCGCCGCAGTGACCAACAACTCGAGCGGCGTCGCCGGTGTGGCCTTCAATGCCAAGGTGGTGCCGGCCCGCGTGCTGGGCCGCTGCGGTGGCTACACCTCGGACATCGCCGACGCGATCACCTGGACCTCGGGCGGCAGCGTCAGCGGCGTGCCGGCCAACACGAACGTCGCCAAGGTGATCAACATGTCGCTCGGCGGCCGCGGCAGCTGCGACTCGACGACCCAGTCGGCCATCAACGGCGCGCGCAACCGCGGCACCGTGGTCGTTGTCGCGGCGGGCAACTCGCAGGCCGACGCGTCGCTGTACAACCCGGCCAACTGCTCGGGCGTGATCACCGTGGCGGCCACCAACCGCAGCGGCGCGCGCGCCTGGTACTCGAACTACGGCTCGGTCGTCGACGTCGCGGCACCCGGTGGCGACACCAGCATCAGCGGCCACGGCGTCTACTCGACGCTGAACACCGGCACCTCGTCGCCCGGCTCCGACAGCTACGCCTACTACCAGGGCACGTCGATGGCGGCGCCGCACGTCGCGGCCGTCGTCGCGATGATGTTTGCCAAGAACAGCTCGCTGACGCCGGACCAGATCGAGACCAAGCTGAAGGGCTCGACCCGCAGCTTCCCCGGCAGCTGCTCGCAGTGCGGCACCGGCATCGTCGATGCCAGCGCGGCGATCGATGCGGCCGGCGGTGGCGGCAACGACGTGGCCGAGGTCGAGTCGAACAACTCGATGTCCACCGCGCAGACGATCAGCGTCAACCCGGCCAACGTGATCGGCACGATGGGCTCGTCGAGCGACACCGACTACTTCAAGGTGACCGTCGGCGCCGGCAAGACGCTCGGCGTGACGCTGGCGCCCAACGGCAGCTCGGACTACGACCTGTACATGTACAACTCGTCGGGCTCGCTACTCAACAGCAGCGAAAAGGGCACCGGCCAGGTCGACTCGTTCTCGCGCACCAACACCGGCAGCTCGTCGGTCACCTGGTACGTGCGGGTGTACTACTACTCGGGCAATACCGGCTCGAGCGGCACGTACACGCTGGGTTTGAACCAGTGACCGAAGCAGGCCGCCTGGGCAGCCTGCCAAATACTGCACAGTCGCCGATCCCGAAAGGCCGGAACTAGGCTCATTTCACCGGCCAATTGGTCGAAATGCTGAAGGCCCGAGGCACCCGCTTCGGGCCTTTTGCTTTGCCGCTTCCGGAGCCGTTGATGCGCGTCAGACCCGCTGCCCGCCTGCAGACCCGTGCCCTGAAGCACCACCCCGCCTGGCCGCTGGCCGCCGGCGTGCTGCTGCTGTCGGGCGCCGTGCTGGTCGCGCCGCGCGCCGAGGCTGCCGCCGTCGGTGGGCTGCAACGCGTCGTCGGAGAACCCGCCGAGCCATCGAACTGGGCGCCGCGCCCGCAAGCCGCCGAAGAGCTGACCGACCGGCTGATCGTGCGCTACCGCGGCGACAGCACCCGTCGCAGCGCCTTGCAAGCCGCGCCGCAGGCGACCATGCTCGCGACGCAGCGGTTGCAGGTGGCCGGGGTGCAGGTTCAGAAGGTGCATCGCAACGGCCAGGGCGCGCGGGTGCTGCACCTGAACCGTCCGCTGCCGACGCGCCAGCTCGAAGCGGTCGCCCGCCAGATCATGGCCGACGACGCGAACGTGCTGTATGCGGAGCCCGATCACAAGGTGCGCGCCTTCGCCACCGCAACCGACCCGCTCTACACCAGCCAGTGGCACTACTTCGAGGCCACCGGCGGCCTGAACCTGCCGAGCGCCTGGGACGTCTCGACCGGCTCCGGCGTCGTCGTCGCCGTCATCGACACCGGCGTGCGGGCCCACGCGGACCTCGCCGACAACCTGCTGTCGGGCTACGACTTCATCAGCACATCCTCCGTCGCGAACGACGGCGGCGGCCGCGACGCGGATGCCAACGACCCAGGCGACGGCTGCAACGGCGCCCGCTCCAGCTGGCACGGCACCCATGTGGCCGGTACGATCGCCGCCGTCACCAACAACGGCGAAGGCGGTGCCGGCGTTGCCTACGGCGCGAAGATCCTGCCGGTGCGGGTGCTCGGCTGCAGCGGCGGCTACACCTCGGACATCGCCGACGCGATGATCTGGGCCTCCGGCACCACGGTTGGCGCCGCGACGGCGCCCAGCCAGCCGGCGCGGGTGCTGAACCTGTCGCTGGGCGGCCGCCATTCGTGCTCCACCACCACGCAAAGCGCCATCAACCAGGCCCGGGCCAACGGCGCCGTGGTGGTCGTCGCGGCGGGCAACTCCAATGAGGACGCCAGCCGGCATTCGCCGGCGAACTGCGCCAACGTCGTGACGGTGGCCGCCACCGGCCGCACCGGCGGCCGCGCCTATTACTCGAACTACGGCACGAAGATCGACGTCGCGGCGCCCGGCGGCGACCAGAGCAGCGGCAGCGCCAACGGCGTGCTGTCAACGCTGAACGATGGCTACAGCACCCCCGGCAACGACAGCTACAGCTACTACCAGGGCACCTCGATGGCGACGCCGCACGTCGCCGGCGTCGCGGCGCTGATGCTCGCGCGCAACCCGTCGTTGACGCCGGACGAAGTCGAGGTGCTGCTGAAGACCACCGCGCGTCCGCTGCCGAGAACCTGCGCGGTGGGTTGCGGCAAGGGCATCGTCAGCGCGTCTGCCGCGGTGAACGCGGTGTTCGTCGGCGCGA
Source organism: Ideonella sp. (assembly GCF_036277275.1). GTDB lineage: Bacteria > Pseudomonadota > Gammaproteobacteria > Burkholderiales > Burkholderiaceae_C > Ideonella. Next base: position 6,023 of record NZ_DASUNH010000056.1, read on the forward strand.
GCGCGGCCAGCGATGGGGCCGAGACCGAGCCGAACAACACGCGCCTGCAGCCGCAGACCCTGGTGTCGTTCCCGGTCAAGCTGGCAGGCACGATCGGCAGCGGCACCGACATGGACGTCTTCAAGATCAATGTCGGCGTGGGTCAAACGCTCACCGCGCGCCTGATCGGCAACGTCGCCTCCAACTACAACCTCGAAATGCTGAACGGCACCGGCACGGTGATCCGCAGCAGCGTGCGCGGCGCCGGCATGGCCGACGTGGTCAGCTGGACCAACCCCAACGGCACCGCCGCCGATCGCTACGTGCGCGTCAAGCGCGTCTCCGGAACGACCGGCGTCAACGGCACCTACTCGCTCGAACTCACGCGGCCGTAAACAGTCCCCCGAAAACCCGGCCTGCGTCCGGCCCGCCTTGCACGGGCCGCGCCCAGGGGTCGAGAAACCCGGGAGCGGCCCTTCGTTTCTCGTCGGCATGGCGGGCGGCCCGAATCACCGCATCGATCACATCCCCTTGAACAGGTGCGTGTAGCTGCGGCTGACTTCGAGCTTCTGCGCGTTGCCCTTCACCGCGACGATCTGGCGACCGCGAAAGTCGCGCGTCACGGCGGCGATCGCGTTCACCGCGACCAGCGTCGAACGGTGGATCTGCCAGAAGCGCTCGGGGTCGAGCTCGTCGACGAGCTCCTTGATCGGCTTGCGGATCAGCGCCTCGACCTGCGGCGTCTGAACGCGCGTGTACTTCTCGTCGCTGATGAAGAACAGCACGTCGTCGACCGGGATCATCTGGATCGCCTGGCCGACAGTCGCCTGGATCCACTTGAGGTAGGCCGGCTTCGTGCCCCCCGAGGCAGCCAGCCGGTGCAGCAGCTGCTGGATCGGCAGGCCACCCGTCGACGCCGCCGAGGCCGGCTCGTCGCTGCTGTCGTCGTTGTTGCGCTTGGCCGCCAGCCGCCTGACGATGCGCTCGACCGTCAGCTTCAGCCGGTCGCGCTCGGCCGGCTTCAGGATGTAGTCGGTCGCGCCTTGCTCGAAGGCCTCGACCGCGTATTGGTCGTAGGCGGTGATGAAGACGATCTCGGGCAGCACGCCGTCGTCGCCGACGTCCATCTGCGCGATCTGCTTCGCCGCTTCGACGCCGGTCATGCCGGGCATGCGGATGTCCAGGAACACGACGTCGGGCCGGTGCTGCTCGACCAGCTCGACCGCCTCGGCGCCGTTTTTCGCTTCGGCGACGATCTGCAATTCGGGCCAGGCTTCGGTCAGGCGGGCGCGCAGCTGGTCTCGCATCAGCCGCTCGTCGTCGGCCAGCACGGCGCGCGGCGCGCCGGCAGTAGCTTCGCTGTTGGTATTGCTCATGACGACATCCTATGCTCACCCGAGCGCGCGACGCGCCACACGCCATCCGGTGGCGTGCGCGGATCCGGCTCCGCCGGTCCGCTGCGCGACCCCCTCGGGGGGCAGCGACCGGAAGGGAGCGTGGGGGCTCATTGCGCGAAAGGTGTCGAGTTGTCGGTGTGCTGGCCGATCACCGGCACGGGCGGCGGCGCGGCGGGTGCCGCCGGCGCGCCGGTGGTCTTCTTCTTCGGCCGCACGGCCCACCACAACAGCAGGCCCAGCAGGATCACCGGCGAGCCGACCACCGCGACGGCCAACGCCGCGCACAGCAAGGCGGCCACCACGCCCAAGGCCACCATCAGCAGCGGCAGCCCGACGCCGAACAGCAGCGCCAGCGGCACGACGATCACCACGATCACCATCGCCAACACGATGGCGCCAAAGGCCAGCCACGCATGGCCCGCCTCCAGTCCGCCCAGTTCGATCTGCTCGCCGTCGACCGTGATCAACAGATCCGGCGGCAGGTGGTTGAACATCGTGACCAGCGAAACGACGGTCACCAGGGCGATCGCCAGCGTGCCGATCAACAGCGCCCAGCCGAGCCAGCGCCAGGGGGAAGGTCTCGCATGCATCGTTCGTCTCCTCAGGGAAATCAAGCGTGGCCGTTGCCGTTGCCGTTACCCGGCGTGCTGACGGTCCGGTAGGGCACGGTGATGGTCACCACGGTCCCGCTGGGCTGGTTGGCCGTCACGGTCAGCATCGCCTTGTCGCCATACAGCAGTTGCAGGCGTTCGCGGATGTTGGCCAGGCCGACGCCGGTGCCGCTGGTGCCGCCGTTGCCGAAGCCGACGCCGGTGTCGGCCACCGTGACCTGCAGCTTGCCGTGCACGATCTCGGCCTTCACGCTCAACGAGCCGCCTTCGGGCTTGGGCTCCAGGCCATGGCGGATCGCGTTCTCGACCAGGGTCTGGATCATCATCGGCGGGAACTCGGCCGAGACCAGCCCTTCGGGCACGTCGATGTGGGCGACCAGGCGCTCTTCCATGCGCACCTTCAGGATCTCGACATAGGGCCGTACGACGGCCAGCTCGCGGCCCAGATCGCGCGGGCCACCGTCGGCGGTCTCGCGCATCGTCGGCATGCTGGCACGAAGCAGCGCGATCAGGTTTTTCTGCATCTGGCTGGCGCGAGCCGGATCGGTTTCGATCAGGTGGTCGATCGACGCCAGCGTGTTGAACAGGAAGTGCGGCTCGACCTGGGCCTGCATCGCGGCCATGCGGGCCTCGATGACCTGGCGGCGCAGCGACTCGGCCTCGGCCGTTTCGGTCGCCACCGCGGCCTTGTGCTCGGCCTGGATGCGTGCCTTGTAGGTCGCCTTCAGGATCGCCGACAGCAGGATCCACAGGATCGCCAGCTGTGGCAGGCTCTCGCCGTATTGCACGGTGCGGTGCGAGACGCGCGGGCCGATGTTCAGCGCTTCCTCGATGTCGTCGCGTGCCTGCTCGGCGTCGGCGCGGGCCTCCTTGGCGTCGGCGATCGCCTCGATCACCGCCTGGCGCGCTTCCATGATCGCTGCGCGAATTTCAGCCGAATCGGCGCCCTGCGGCACGGCGATGCGCACGTCCTGGTCGTCGGCATTGATCTCGACCACCGGCTCGCCGTTGACCTTGACGCTGAAGCCCGGGTTCGAGGCCGCCACGGAGGCCGCCGCCGAGGCGGCACCGGCCGCAGCGCGGGCCGCGGAAGCCGCGGCGCTGCGGGGGCTGATCCGCACGCCGCGGTGGTCGATCGAGATGTCCACGCCTTCGTCGCGGCCGTTGGGGTCGGGCGCCTCGATGTGCACGCCCGGGATGTCCACCTTGGCCGGCTTCTTCGGGCTTTCAGCGGGCTGCGGCGCCTTCGGCGGGCGGGGCGGGCGTTCCGGCGATTCGATCAGTGTCTCGGTGTAGGTCCAGGTGAACGGCGGCAGGTTCTGCAGGATGCTGGACGCGATCAGCAGCAGCAGAGACAGCAGGCCGAAGCGCCACCAGCTGATGCTGGCCAGCCATGAACCGTAGGCGTGAAAAGCACGGACGGCACCGCTGCTGAAGCTTTGCCAACGGCTGGCCCAGGGGCTTGTGGAGGTGGCGGTGAAACTGCTCATGGGGCGGGCGTTGGAAGGCGTGGTCGGGATGCGCGGGATGGCTCGATGGGACGCACTCTACGCAGACGCCGACAGCGCGCCAGCCCGGCGCGACACACGCCGACGCGGCGCGGACAGGCTGCACGAAGGCGCGACAGGCCGGAGTCGACCAGGGCGGCGTCAGCGCCGCTCGACGATCATCGGCACCAGCGCAAGTGCACCGCGGATCTTCTCCGCCGCCTCGCGGGCCTGGTCGCGCGATGCGTACGGGCCGGCCTGCAGCCGGAACAGCCCGCCTTCGGAGAACACCGTCAGCAGCGGGCTCAACCAGGCCAGCTCCTCGGTCAGGCGCTGCTGGAAGCCGTAGGCGCCGGCCCCCTGGCCGAAGGCACCCAGCTGCAGCCAGAAGCCGCTGGCAGCCGCGGTGTGGGCACGCGAGGTCGACGTCGCCTCAGGCACTGGCGGCACAGCCGCGGCGACCACGGCCGGGGCCGATGTGGGGCCGATTTCGCGCGCGGGCTCGGTCGCAGCGGCTGCCACCACGGGCGCCGGATCGGTCACCGCCGGCATCGGCTGCGCTGGAGCCTGGGTGCTGGTCGGCTCCGCAGGCGGCGGTGCTGGCGCAGGCGGCGGTGCTGGTGCGCGCGCCACGGTCGCACCCTTGCCAGCCAGACCGGCCCGGATGTCCTCGTAGGTGATGCGCTCGACCTCGACTGGCGCCACGCCGTTCTGCACGCCGAGCCGCACCGCCGCGGCGTACGACAGGTCGATCACCCGCCCACGCGCGAACGGCCCGCGGTCGTTGACCCGCACGATCACCTCGCGCCCGTTGGCGGGGTTGCGCACCCGGGCATAGCTCGGGATCGGCATGGTCTTGTGCGCCGCCGTCATCGCGTACATGTTGTAGGTCTCGCCGCTGGCCGTGCGGCGGCCGTGGAAACGGCGGCCATACCAGGAGGCCAGGCCTTTCTGGACCATCGGCTCGTCACCGGTCACTGGCGTGTAGCTCTGGCCCAGCACCTCGTAAGGCTTGTTCGGCCCGCCCGAACGGATGGGCTCGAGCTTGGGCTCGGCGTCCGGCACCTCGCGCACGTCCGGCGCATCGCTGCCAGGCAGCGGAGGGCCGTCGGCGCCGGACGGCAGGCGGCTGCCGCGAGAACCGGTCGAGGTGGTGGAGCAACCCGCCAACAACAGGGCCGCCAGAACGACAGCCGCACCGGCGACGCGCGTCAATGGCAACGCGTCACAGGCGGTGAGAAGGGGGAAGGAGAAGAGGCGATGGCGCGCCCGGCTGGGATCGAACCAGCGGCCCCTGGCTTCGGAGGCCAGTACTCTATCCACTGAGCTACGGGCGCCATGCATGGAAGAGTTGGGATTCTAGCAGTCGTGGTCGAGGGGCCTCGCCGCCCGCCGGACGACATGGGGCCGCTGGCTATAATTCGGCGGTTGTGCCGAGCGGTGCCCCGCCGCGCATCGACCAACGATTTCGCCCCTGCCCGCCGAATCCGGCCCAGCGACCGAGGAATTCATGAGCGACGCTCACCGCCACGCAGAAGAACACGCACACGACGGCCCGCACGAAGGTCCGATCAAGACGCCCAAGCAGCTGGTCTGGGCCGTGGCGGCCTCGTTCATCGTGCCGATCATCGTGATCATCATGCTGACGCAGTTCGTCGCCACCGGCGAGCAAGAAGCCGCCGGCACCAACGCACTGGAAGCCGAAGCGGTGGCCAAGCGCATTCAGCCAGTCAGCTCGGTCGAGGTCAAGGATGTGAACGACGTGGCCACGCTGAAGAACGGCGAGCAGGTCTACCAGGCCCAGTGCTCGGCCTGCCACGCCAGCGGCGCTGCCGGTGCACCGAAGTTCGGCGACGAAGCCGCGTGGGGCCCGCGCATCAAGCAGGGTTTCGAGACGCTGCTGAATTCGGCGCTGAAGGGCAAGGGCAGCATGGGCGCGCAAGGCGGCGGCGACTTCTCCGACCTGGAGATCGCCCGCGCGGTGGTCTACATGGCCAACAAGGGCGGTGCCAAGTTCGACGAGCCGAAGGCTCCGGCCGCAGCAGCCAGCGCGGCTCAGTAAGCGCCTCGCCGATCCCGCATGACAAGCCGCCTTCGGGCGGCTTGGTCGTTTCTGGAACTCAGTCTTGGCGCTGGCCTGCAGCTGGACTCAGCGTGTAGCCGAAACGCTGCGGCATCTGCGCGAACGGCAGCTCGTCGTAGCGCCAATGGCCAGCCTCGATCGCATCGGCACCGAGCGCCGCGTCCAGCGTGTGCACGAGGCCGAAGCCAATGTCGCTGTCGGCGAACAAGCGTCCGCCATCGTCGAGCCACGCGCTGCGAAAGGCCGCGCGGCGGCCGGTGTGGGTGCTGAGCGCCGGCGCCGCACCGGGCACCGCGGTCAGCCGCCAGACCCATGGTGCGGCCTCCAGTTCGACGTACACGCGCTGCGGCCCGTTCTGAAAGAACCAGCAACCGGCCTCGTCGGCCTCGTAGTTGCGGCCGATGAACTCCTGCAGCTTGTCGTGCAGGATGCGGCTGCCCTTGGGCGTCGGGAACGCCCCGGCGGCCTGGATGCGGTCATCGCGCATGTACCAGTCGCCGCGCGCATCGAGCGCGAGCCAGTTGTAGCAATGCGGCACGTTCGGCCATTTGGCCAGCGCCGCTTTGACAATGTCGTCCATTGGACCCCCACGCCCCCTTCCGGGGGCTGCCCCCCGAGGGGGCTCGCGCAGCGGACCGGCCAAGCCGGATCCGCGCACGCCACTTGATGAAAGGCAGCGCTGCGCGCGCCTTGGCATTTCCGAGCGACGTCGCACGTTATCTCGTGCGAAGCCAGTCGACGACCGACGCTGGCATGGCCCGGACATGGCCAGGGGGAAAGCGGCCGGCCGGGAAGCCGACGTGCCCACCATGCGGCGGCTGCCACAGCGTCACGTACCGGCCGACCTCGTGCACACCGGGCAAGCTGGCCGCAGGCACGAACGGGTCGTTGCGCGCGTTCAGGACCAGCGCCGGCACGCGGATGTGCTCGAGCCACGGCTTGGCCGATGCGCGGCGCCAGTAGTCGTCGGTGTTGCGAAAGCCGTGCAGCGGCGCGGTGAACAGGTTGTCGAACTCGTACAGGTCGCGCGCCGCGGCCAGGCGCTCGCGGTCGAACAGGCCCGGGTGCTGGGCCCACTTGGCCAGCGCCTTCGGCTTCATCGAGCGCAGGAACATGCGGGTGTAGACCTGCCGGTTGAAGCCGCGGCCGATCGCGTGGCCCCCGGCGGCCAGGTCGATCGGTGAGCACACCGCGGCCACCGCGCGCGCGGTCGCGCCGGCCGTCTCGCCGGCTTCTTCGGACCAGCGCAGCAGCGCATTGCCGCCCAGCGACACCCCCACCGCGTGCAACGGCTGGCCGGCGCGTTCACGCAGCCGCGCGAGCATCCAGCCAATCTCCTCGTAGTCGCCCGAGTGGTAGGCCCGCGGCGCGAGGTTCAGCTCGCCGGAGCAACCGCGGAAATGCGGCACGGCGTAGTTCCAGCCCAGCGCCTGGGCAACATCGGCAAAGGCCTCGGCATAGTGGCTGCGCGACGAGCCCTCGAGGCCATGGAACAGCACCAGCCACGGCGCGCCGCGCTGGCGCGAAAAGCAGAAGTCGACGTCGATGAAATCGCCGTCCGGCGTGGTCCAGCGCTCACGCTGATAGATCGGGTGCGGCCCCTGCACCCGCCGGCCGTACAACGCCGGCCAGATCGTCTGCAGATGGCCGCCCGGCAACCAGCGCGGCGCGCGGAACTGGCGCATTCGACAGCGGCTCAGTGAAGGACGGAAGGCGCCTCGACCAGCTCCGGCGGCTCTTGCGCGGTACCCGGGCTGGCGTGGTGGGTCACCATGCGCCAGCCTTGCGCCGTCTTCAGGTAGACATTGGTCGCCATCACCCAGCCGGTGCGCGCGCCTTCCGAGGTGGCCAATGCAACGCGCTCGACCACGCTGTGCATCGCCGCGCTCAGCGCATGCACGCGGCGCACCTTCTCTGGCTGTACATGGACGGCCCCGTTGGCGAACACCGCCTCGAAAGCCGCGCGAACCGCGGCCGGGCCGACCAGGCGCGGACCGCCCGGGTGGATGCAGACCACCTCTTCGTCATCGGCCCAGACGGCCATCAGCTTGTCGATGTCCGCCTCGCGCAGTGCTTCGTAGAACTGGTTCTCGACATCGTCGGGTGATGCGAGCAGGGTGGCCTTGGGCACTTGCGACATGGCGGATGGTGCGGTGGGTTCAGCGGAACACGACCGTCTTGTGCCCGTTCATCAGCACGCGACGCTCGACATGCCAACGCACGGCGCGGGCCAGCACCACGCACTCGACATCGCGGCCGACGGCGGTCAGGTCTTCGGCCGACAGCGAATGGTCGACCCGCTCGACGTCCTGCTCGATGATCGGCCCCTCGTCGAGGTCGGCGGTGACGTAGTGCGCGGTGGCGCCGATCAGCTTCACACCGCGCGCATGGGCCTGGTAGTAGGGCTTGGCCCCCTTGAAGCTGGGCAAAAAGCTATGGTGGATGTTGATCGCCCGGCCCGCCAGGCGTTGGCAGAACTCGGGACTGAGGATCTGCATGTAGCGCGCCAGCACCACCAGGTCGATCCGCTCGGCCTCGATCAAGGCCTCGATGCGCTGCTCCTGGTCGCGCTTGGTGGCCACATCGGCCCCATTGGGCAGCGGCAGGTGGTGAAAGGCAATGCCGTAGCTCTCGGCCAGCGCGGCGTAGGTCGTGTGGTTGGACACGATGGCCGGCACGTCGACCGCCAGTTGCCCGCTCTTCCAGCGGTACAGCAGGTCGTTCAGGCAGTGGCCATGCTGGCTGACCATCAGCAGCACGCGCGGGCGCTGGTCCACCGCATGGAAGGTGGCAGCCATGCCGAACTGCTGGCGCACGTGGCCGAACAGCTTGTCCAGCGTGGCCACTTCGGCCAAATGCTCGGGTGCTTCGAAATGCACCCGCATGAAGAAGAAACCGGTCGCATCCTCGCCCTGAAGATCGCCGAACTGCTGCGAATCGATGATGTTGCAGCCGGCCTGGTACAGCAGGCCCGAGACGTTGTGGACGATGCCCTTGGTGTCGCGGCAAGCCAGCGTGAGGACGAATTCTTGCGGTCTGGGCATGGTGGATCACGATTGTACGGATCGGGGTTCTCCCCCACGATCAGCGGACATCGCGTTGGCATCCAACTGGCGGCGGCTGGCGTATGCCTGGATCAAACCTTCTTTGGTGCACTCCTAGAATTTCTGCAGATGGCCACTTCCGCCTCATCATCCGCCCAGCGCGCCGACGCCCTGGGTGCGCTGCTCGCGCGCGTCTCGTTGGGCGATCGTGCGGCTTTTGCCACGCTTTACCAGCAGACGGCCGCGCATCTGTTGGGCGTCATTCTCCGTATCAACACAGACCGGGCCCAAGCCGAGGACCTGTTGCAGGAGATATTCGTGAAGATCTGGGGCGCCGCCGGCAGCTTCGACGCACAGCGGGCACAGCCGATGACCTGGCTGACCAGCATCGCGCGCCACCGCGCGATCGACAGCCTGCGCCGCAGGCAAACCGAGCCGCAGTGGGTGACGGCTCGGCCGTCACTGGACGACGGTGAAGACGACGACGTGCTGGACCAGATGCCGAGCGAAGCCGCCGGCCCGATGGAGCTGCTGGGCCAGGCGGTGCAGGCACGCGCGGTCGGTGTCTGCATGAAGGGTTTGTCGGGCGAGCAGCAGCAGACGCTGGCGCTGGCCTTCTATCAGGGGCTGTCGCATTCCGAGGTCGCCGAACAGCTGCGCCAGCCGCTGGGCACGGTGAAAAGCTGGGTCCGGCGCGGCCTGCTGTCGCTGCGCGCCTGCCTGGAGCGGGCCGGCGCGATCGACGCGGTAGGAGCCTGAACATGACCCGCCACACTCACTTCGTTCATTGCCCGCTTGGCCCGGCAAGGGGCCTTTCATGCCCCCTGGGGCATTCAACGCCCTGCGGGCGGCCGGGCGGGCATTGATGGACTACTCCCGCGCGCCCCTCGCCGATCGCCTCGCGGCCGAATTCGTGCTCGGCACGTTGCGGGGCCCCGCCCGCCGGCGCTTCGACAACCTGCTGCCGGCGCATCCGGCCTTGCGCGCGGCCGTGGCGCGCTGGCAGGACGCGCTGGTGCCGCTGGCGGCCAGCGTGAAGCCGGTCGCGCCGTCGCCGCGGGTCTGGAAAGGCATCGAAGAGCGCCTGTTCGCCGAACGCCGCGCCGCCACCGACACGCCGCCGGTGCCGCAACGCTGGTGGCAAACCGTGCTGCCCTGGCGCGCCGCCACCGGCTTCGCCACCGCTGCCGCGCTGGTGTTGGGCGTGGCGCTGACGATCCCGAAGCCCGCCCAACCGCCGGTGCTGGTGGTGCTGGCGCCGTCTGATGCAGCGGCCGGCGCAGCGCTGCAAAACGCAAAGTTCGTCGCCAGCGTCAGCGCCGACGGGCGCGGCTTGGTGCTGCGGCCGGTCGATGCGCTGACGATGGACCCGCAGCGCGCGCTCGAACTCTGGGCCGTGCCAGGCCAGGGCGCGCCACGCTCGCTGGGCCTGGTGGCTGCCGATGGCGCGACCAAGGTGATCCGCACCGAGCTGCTGCGCGACACCGCCGCCTTCGCGGTCAGCCTGGAGCCAGCCGGCGGCTCGCCCACCGGCGCCCCCACCGGCCCGATCATCTCGGTCGGCAAGCTAGAAACTTAGGCGCGCGCAGCGCCGCCGCTCATCAAGTGGCGTGCGCGGATCCGGCTTGGCCGGTCCGCTGCGCGAGCCCCCTCGGGGGCAGCCCGCCTGAGCGGGCGTTGGGGGCTTGAACTGCCAGGTGCGCAACTTGCATCAGTCTGCGCGTGAGCGCCCCTGAACTCCGCCTGGCCGTCATCACCTTGTCGGCCCACGTGCCCGACCTGGCCGACCAGGACGGCTGGGACGAAGCACTGCGCCTGCGCGCCCTGGTGCACGGCCTGAGGGTCGGCGGTTACCAGATCGCCGGTGTGCTGGGCGCCGATGCGCTGTTGCCCGACAAGCTGGCGGCGCTGGCGCCCGACGTGCTGATCGTCGATGCCGAAAGCGGTGCGCGCGACGCGATCGAGCACGTGGTCTGGGCGACGCGCGACGCGCCGCGGCCGATCGTGCTGTTCACCGAAGAGCACGACCCCGCCCATATGCGCGAGGCGGTGGCCGCCGGCGTCGTGGCCTATGTGGTCGCCGGGCTCGCGCCCGAGCGCGTGCGACCGGTGATCGATGTGGCGATCGCCCGCTTCGAGCACGAGCAAAACCTGCGCGGCGAACTGGCCCGCGCGAAAGGGCAGCTCGCCGAACGCGTGGTCGTCGACCGCGCGAAAGCCTTGCTGATGCAGCGCCACAGCCTGCCCGAGCCGCAGGCCTATGCGCGCCTGCGCAAGACGGCGATGAACCAGGGCCTGACGATCCACGAGGTCGCGCGAAGGCTGCTGGAGCTGGCGGATCTTTTCACCTGAGCTTCACTGCACCGGTGTGCCCGCGTTTGGTGCGGCGCACCAGCGCGGACCCCGGCGGTGGTGCAAGCGCAGCGGCTGCCGACGCTCCCGCCCGGCAACACAGGTTGGCACAGCGATTGCGTAGATCAGGCCGTGGCCCAACGAAGGGTCACGCGATCTGGTTGCACTGACTTCCTAGGTTTTTTGGACAAAGGCGTCCGCCGGCTGGCCCGCAAGGGTCTTGCCGTCGGGCGCCTCTTTTTTTGCCTTTTTCGAGGACCGCCGATGCACGCCCCTGCCCCCGTCACTCTCAGTGCCACCCAGACCGACCTGAGTCGCCGCCGCGTGCTGCAAGCAGCCTCGGCGGTGGCCGTGGGCGCGGCCGCCGGCCTGCCATCGACACGCGCCTGGGGCCAAGGCTCGGACAAGCCCGAGAAAGAGGAAGTGCGCATCGGCTTCATCCCGCTGACCGATTGCGCCTCGGTCGTGATGGCCTCGGTACTCGGCTTCGACAAGAAGTACGGCATCAAGATCATCCCGACCAAGGAGGCCTCGTGGGCCGGCGTGCGCGACAAGCTGGTCAACGGCGAGCTCGACATGGCGCATGTGCTGTGGGGCCTGGTCTACGGCGTGCACCTGGGCGTGTCGGGACCGAAGAAGGACATGGCCGTCCTGATGAACCTGAACCACAACGGCCAGGCCATCACGCTGTCGAAGAAACTGGCCGACAAGGGTGCGGTCGACGGCCCGTCACTGGCCAAGCTGATGGCCACCGACAAGCGCGACTACACCTTTGCGCAGACCTTTCCGACCGGCACCCACGCGATGTGGCTGTATTACTGGCTCGCGACCTACGGCATCAACCCGATGAAGGACGCGAAGATCATCACCGTTCCGCCGCCGCAGATGGTGGCCAACATGCGCGTGGGCAACATGGACGGCTACTGCGTCGGCGAGCCCTGGGGCCACCGGGCGATCATGGACGGCATCGGCATCACCGTCACGACGACCCAGGACATCTGGAAGGACCACCCCGAGAAGGCGCTGGGCACGACGGGCGAGTTCGCCAAGAAGTACCCCAACACCTGCCGCGCGGCGATCATGGCCATCCTCGAGGCCAGCCGCTGGATCGACGCGAGCCTGCAGAACAAGCTGAAGATGGCTGAAACCGTGGCCGACAAGGCCTACGTCAACACCAGCGTCGACGCGATCAACCAGCGCATCCTCGGGCGCTACCAGAACGGCCTGGGCAAGACGTGGGACGACCCGAACCACATGAAGTTCTTCAACGACGGGCAGGTGACCTTCCCGTACCTGTCCGACGGCATGTGGTTCCTGACCCAGCACAAGCGCTGGGGCCTGCTGAAGGAGCACCCGGATTACCTCGGCGTTGCCAAGCAGATCAACCAGGTCGAACTCTACAAGCAGGCCGCGTCGGCACTGAAGGTCAGCGTGCCGAAGGACCCGATGCGCAGCTCGAAGATGGTCGACGGCGTGGTCTGGGACGGCAAGGAGCCCGCCAAGTACGCCGACGGCTTCAAGGTCCACGCCTGAGGCGCCGCCCCGCTCATCCGCCCCACCGGAGAACACCATGGTCAGTGCAGTGTTTCATTCCCCATTGAGCGCCGCCGCCGAGCCGGCCGCCGCACCCGTGCCCGCACGCGTCGCACCCGCCGCCACGCCAGCCGCCGCAGCCCCAACCGCCCCCCGCACCCAGCGCGCGCCGTTCGACTGGCGCGGCCTGTGGCTGAAGGTCTTGCCGCCGGTGCTGGGCCTGGCGCTGCTGGTCGGCATCTGGGCGTTGCTGACGCAAAAGGGCGGCTCGTTTCCCACACCGCGTGCCACCTTCGATGCCGCCGTCACGCTGTTTGCCGACCCGTTCTACCGCAACGGCCCCAACGACCAGGGCATAGGCTGGAACATCCTGTTCTCGCTCGAACGCGTCGGCCTGGGCTTCGGCCTCGCGGCGCTGGTCGGCATCCCGCTCGGCTTCATCATCGGCCGCTTCGAGTTCGCGTCACGCATGGTCAGCCCGCTGATCAGCCTGCTCAAACCCGTGTCGCCGCTGGCCTGGCTGCCGATCGGCCTGCTGGTGTTCAAGAGCGCGAACCCGGCAGCGATCTGGACGATCTTCATCTGCTCGATCTGGCCGATGGTCGTCAACACCGCGGTCGGCGTGCAGCGGGTGCCGGTGGACTACCTCAACGTCGCGAAGGTGCTGAACCTGTCGGAGTGGAAGGTGATCACGAAGATCCTGCTGCCCGCGGTGCTGCCCTACATGCTGACCGGCGTGCGGTTGTCGGTGGGCACCGCGTGGTTGGTGATCGTCGCGGCCGAGATGCTGACCGGCGGCGTAGGCATCGGCTTCTGGGTTTGGGACGAGTGGAACAACCTGAACGTGCAGCACATCATCATCGCGATCTTCACGATCGGCATCGTCGGGCTGCTGCTCGAACAGGCGCTGATGGCCGTGGCCAAACGCTTCTCGTTCGAGTGATAGGAGGTCAACGTGAAACTACTCAACTCTCAGCGGGCCGAGCGCCGGGCCGCTCCCAAGCCGGCCGCGAGCTGGCGCGATTTGTCCACTGGACAAATCACGTCCACGCTCGCCCCCTCGGGGGATCGGTCGATGTACTCATCGAACGAGGGGCTCCAATGAGTGCCTTCATCGACATCCACGCCGCCGACGTCACGTTCCAGACCGCCAAGGGCCCGTTCCAGGCGCTGCGCGACATCCACCTGAAGGTCGAGCGCGGCGAGTTCGTCACGCTGATCGGCCACTCGGGCTGCGGCAAGTCGACGCTGCTGAACCTGATCGCCGGGCTGCAAAAGCCCACCGGTGGCGCACTGCTGTGCGACAACCGCGAGATCACCGCACCGGGCCCTGAGCGCGCGGTCGTGTTCCAGAACCACTCACTGCTGCCGTGGCTCTCATGCTTCGACAACGTCTACCTCGCCGTCGAGCGCGTCTTCGGCGGCGGTGAGCCCAAAGCGAAGCTGAAGCTGCGCACACAGGCCGCGCTCGAGCTGGTCGGCATGGGCCATGCGACCCACAAGCGGCCGCACGAGATCTCGGGCGGGATGAAGCAGCGCGTCGGCATTGCACGTGCGCTGGCGATGGAGCCGAAGGTGCTGCTGATGGACGAGCCCTTCGGTGCGCTCGACGCGCTGACCCGCGCGAAGCTCCAGGACGAGCTGCTGAAGATCGTCGCGCGCACACGCAGCACCGTCGTGATGGTGACGCACGATGTCGATGAGGCGGTGCTGCTGTCCGACCGCATCGTGATGATGACCAACGGCCCGTCGGCGACGATTGGCGAGATCCTGAAAGTCGAACTGCCCCGGCCGCGCGACCGCGTCGCGCTGGCCGAGGATGCGACCTACGTGCACGCACGCAAGGCGGTCATTGACTTCCTCTACACGCGCCACGCGCACGTCGAGGCGGTCGCCGCCTAGCGTCCTGTCCCGTAAGTAACTGTCATTGCGACGGGCCGCAATGGGGATGATCGTGAGGCGACAAGCTCAGCGCGAACGGTTGGTAGTACATCTTCGCGGAGGCCCGCCAGACGGCGGGCATCGAGCAGCTCACTGACAGCTGTTGGTGAGCTTGCCGTACAGCGTGTTCAGATCCAGCTGCGAAGGAAAGCCCGCTGGCACGTGGCCCGAGTAGAAGCCGGCATTGCGCAGCTTGGTCAGGTACGGGTGGTAGAGGTACTGCTGGCTGAAGTTGCCGGTGTTGCCGAAGTAGTGCGAGAACAGGTGCGCCGGGTCGAGCGCGAACTCGCCGCGGTAGCTGGCGCCGTCGTTGCCGTCGTCCCAGCCCCAGGGCGTGTTGGCCGAGTTGCTGCTGCAGCTCTTCAGCCCCGCGCCGCAGCCGCCGCTCTCGTCGCCGCGGAAGGTGCCCCAGCCCGCGAAGGTCAGCGCCTGTGCCGGTGGCTGCAGCGCGTCGTTGATCGCCAGGTCGAACAGGCCGCCGGCCTGCTGGATGTCGACGAGGCGGTACAGCACGCGGCGGTCATTGCCTGAGCGCGGCGTTGTCGGCTCGTCCAGCGTCGGGTAGTAGACGAGGCCGTCCTGGTTCGGCGAACCGTTGAAGTCCGAGGTGTACGGCCACGCCTTCAAGCCGTGGCCCTTGGCCTCCTGCACCGTCTTCATCCGGCTGATGCCGTTGTCGACTTCGAACGAGACCTTGCCGTCGATCGTCTCGTGGCCCTTGGTGTAGGGGCTGCCGGTGGGCGTGAACGAATAGAAGTCGCTGTGGAAGACCGTGATCATCCCTTCGAGCCTGCCGTAGGCGGACCCGTCCTTGCGCACCGCGACGATCGCGCCTTCGAGGTCGTTCTCGTGCTCCTGGTCGAAGATGATGTCGGCCCAGTCGCGCGGGTGGTAGAAGCCGTAGGTGATGAAGTAGTGGCTGCAGCTTTCGACCACCGAGTAGTACACCGTCGCCGGCCACAGGCCATTGCCGCGGTTGTCCCAGTTGTTGGTCGTGATGGGATCGTGGTCATAGTCGAACGCGGTGATGTAGTCCGACGGGTAGTCGCTCGAGTCGCTGTCCTGGTAGTGCACCGGTGCATGGTGGTAGGCCAGCTCGGCCGGGGTCAGGGCCCAGGCCGAAGTGCCGAAGGCCAGGCCACCGCAGAGTCCCACGATCGCTTTCTTCCACATGGTTCGTCTCCTCGTTGAAGCCGTTGGAACAAAGGCCGGGAGGCTAGGCACGCGCGGTGTCGATGCGATGACAACAGACCAAGGGAAGCGGCACACCGACGACACAGCCAGCACGACCGGCGGCGATGTTAGGAGCGATGTCGGTGTGGTGGTGCGATGCAATGGCGCCTGTGGGGTCAAGACCCGGCGCGCTCAGATCCAGCGTACGAAGTCGTCCGGCGCCGGCCGGGGTCGCACCGGCTTGTCGCGCAACGCAGTGCCCAGGCTGATGAAGCAGATGGCGTGTTCACCCTCGGCCAGCCCGAAAGCCTCTCGCAGCGCGCGGCTGCCCATCGCGCGACCGCTGGACAAGCCACTGGCGTAGCCGCGCGCGGCAGCGGCCAGCATCAGGTTCTGGATCGCGGCGCCGAGCGACACCAGGCGTTCGGGCGGCGGTACGTCCGGCTCGTCGGCGCGCAGATCGGCGATTGCCAGGATCAGCACCGGCCCGCGGAACGCCTTGTCGTTGGCCTCGGCGGACTGCTCGGGCGTCGCACCCGGGTCACGCTCGCGAAGTGCGTCGGCAAAGGCCTGGCCCAACCGCTCGCGCGCCTCGGCACCGAGCACGAGGAAGCGCCAAGGCCGCAGCCGGCCGTGATCCGGCGCGGCCGCGGCGGCGGCAAACAGCTCGCGCAGCGTCGCCTCGTCCGGCGCCGGCTCGCCCAGGTGCTTGGGCCCGACGTGCTGGCGCGCGTGGAGGACACCGTCAAAGCGACTCGCGAAATCATCATCGAGCGGCGCGTCGCCAAATGAATCGGGCATGGAGCAGTCCTGTGTGGCATGGCCCGCTTGGCGGACCGGTGGTCAGTTATTCTGACGCGCGCAAGCACGCAAGGGATCCCCCATGACATCGAACGGCCCTGAGACGGCGCACGGTCTCAGGCACCGAACCGGCCGACGACTCGTGATGGCGAGCACCGTGGCCAGCGCCGTCTCGCTCGGGCTGGTGGCTTGCGGCCGGACTTCGGGCAGCAGCACGCCACCAGCCAGTTTCGGCTCACTGGGCAAGCCGTTGATCGGCTGCCCCGACATCGTCGGTGTCTACGTCTGGCCGCCTGTCGATGGCCTTGTGTTCGCAGACGATCGCCGCCCCCACGGATTCGCTTCGCGCCGGGTCGTCGGGGTGAACGTCTACCCCTACGGCCGCTTCGGCGTCCGCATGACCGGGCGTGGCAGCCCGCTGACGGCCGTGTTCACGCAGCGATCGCCCGAATCCGATGCGCCGGAACCTCGCTTGAACGGCCCCGGTTGGGGCTACCACGAATGGGGCGCCGCGGAGTGGCGCTGCAGCTTCGGCTACCTGGAGACCGACGAGGTCGACTTCGAGGCGCCCACGCCCCTGCCAGGGTCCGGCCCGTCACCCCATGGGGCCGAGAGCGCGCACGGCCGCAGGACCAGCGTGCTTTGGCGCATGACGCGGCTGGCCGACGGCTCCCTGGCGCTGGGGACGCGCGAACACATCACCGGCGGCAAACAATCGCTGTTTTCGTGGGGCGACCAAAGCGCCGGCACCGTGACGGAAGCCGACCACGACGAGTGGCAATGGTCCAGGCTGGAGCCGGTGCAGGACGACGAGCCGGCGAAGAGCCCATAGCCGGGCTCGCCAGACTCGACAGCGCAACCGGTGGCGGTGGCGTGGCAGCCTGTGCAAGCCGGCGGAACGTGACCGCGCCGCCGGCACGCTCTCAGTCGATGAACAGCGTGGCCGGGTGCTCCAGCAACCCGCGCAGCGCCTGCACGAACTCGGCTGCCTGCACGCCATCGACGACACGGTGATCGAACGACGACGACAGGTTCATCATCAGGCGCGGCACGATCGCACCGTTGCGGATCACCGGCCGTTCGACGATGCGGTTGACACCGACGATCGCCACCTCGGGCATGTTGATCACCGGCGTCGTGACGATGCCGCCGATCTTGCCCAGGCTGGTGATCGTGATCGTCGAGCCGGTCAGCTCGTCGCGCACGATGCGGCCAGTGCGCGCCGCTTCGGCCAGGCGTTGCACCTCGGCCGCGAACGACCACAGGTCGTGGGCCTGCGCGTCGCGCAGCACCGGCACCATCAGCCCGGCATCGGTCTGCGTCGCGATGCCGATGTGCACCGCCGAATGGCGCGTCAGCGTCCCGGTCTCGTCGTCGAAGTTCGCGTTGAGATCCGGGAAGTCACGCAGCGCGTGGACCATCGCGCGGGCCAGCAACGGCAGCACCGTCAGCTTGCCGCGCGCCTTGCCGTAGCGGGCGTTCAGCTGTTCGCGCAAGGCCTCGAGCTCTGTCATGTCCAGCTCTTCGACATAGCTGAAATGCGGGACGCGCCGCTTGGCTTCTTGCATGCGCTGCGCGATCTTGCGGCGCAGGCCGACGAACTTGATCTGCTCGATCACGTCTTCACCAGCCGCGACCGGCGGGCGCACCAGCGTCGGCGGGGCCGGCGGCGGCGGCGCATGCTTGACCGGGCCGGGTGCGCCGTAGCGCGCGACGTGCTCATCGAGGTCGCGCTGCATCACGCGGCCACCAGGGCCGCTGGCCTGCACCTTGGCCAAGTCCACCCCCAGCGACCAGGCACGCTCGCGCAGCGCGGGTGACGCGATGACGCGGCCGTTGTCGTGCCGCGCAACAGCTGGCATCGCCGGGGCCGGCGGGGGAGGCGCGGTGCGCACGGGTGCGGCAGGTGCAGATGGCGGCGGCGCCACCACCGCAGCGGCGGCAATGGCCGCTGACGCCTGCGCAGCGGCGGCCACGGCAGCCGGCGGCGGGTCCGCCTTGGCCGGTGCTTCACCCTCACGCTCGATGCGGATCAGGTCCGCACCCACCGCCAGTGACTGGCCCACTTCGCCACCCAACGACACGACACGCCCGGCCACAGACGACGGGATCTCGACGGTCGCCTTGTCCGTCATCACGTCGGCCAGCACCTGGTCCTCGGCCACCGTGTCGCCCGGCTTCACATGCCAGGCCACCAGCTCGCACTCGGCAATGCCTTCGCCCAGATCGGGCATCTTGATCACATGGATTGACACGCTCATGCCTCCATCGCGCGCCGGAAGGCCGCGGCAACCCGTGCCGGCCCGGCGAAGTAAGCCCACTCCTGGGCGTGCGGGTAGGGCGTGTCCCAGCCGGCCACGCGCTCGATCGGCGTTTCCAGGTGGTAGAAGCAGTGCTCCTGCACCAGAGCCGCCAGCTCGGCACCGAAGCCACTGGTGCGCGTGGCTTCGTGCACGACGACGCAGCGGCCGGTCTTCTTGACCGACGCGATCACCGCCGGCAGGTCGAGCGGCCACAACGTACGCAGGTCGATGATCTCGGCATCGACACCGCTTTCCTTAGCCGCCGCCTCGCTGACGAAAACCATCGTGCCGTAGGTCAACACCGTCAGGTCCTTGCCCTCGCGCGCCACCACCGCCTTGTCCAGCGGCACGGTGTAGTGCCCCTCAGGCACCTCGCTGGCCGGGTGGGCGGACCAGGGCACGACCGGGCGGTCGGGGTAACCATCGAACGGGCCGTTGTACAGGCGCTTCGGCTCGAGGAAGATCACCGGGTCGTTGTTCTCGATCGAGGCGATCAACAAGCCCTTCGCGTCGTACGGCGTGCTCGGCATCACGGTGCGAATGCCGCACACATGCGTGAACAGCGCTTCAGGGCTCTGGCTGTGCGTCTGGCCGCCGTAGATGCCGCCGCCGCAAGGCATGCGGATCGTGATCGGCGCGGTGAAGTCACCGGCCGAGCGGTAGCGCAGGCGGGCCGCCTCCGAGACGATCTGGTCGTAGGCCGGGTAGACGTAGTCGGCGAACTGCACCTCGACCACCGGCCGCAGCCCGTAGGCCGCCATGCCGATCGCCGAGCCGACGATGCCGCCCTCGTTGATCGGCGCGTCGAACACGCGCGTGCGGCCGTGCTTGGCCTGCAGGCCCTCGGTGCAGCGGAACACGCCGCCGAAGTAACCCACGTCCTGGCCGTAGATCACCACATCGTCGTCACGGCCCAGCATCACGTCCATCGCGGAGCGCAGGGCCTGGATCATGGTCATGGAAGCCATGCTCAGTCTCCCCTCTCGGCCTGGCGCAACTGCGCTAGCAGGTGCGGCGGCATTTCTTCGTAGACGTCTTCGAACATGCTGCGCAGCGGCGGGATGTGGCCGTCGTGCATCGTGCCGAAGCGTTCGGCTTCCTTCATCGCGGCCAGCACCTGGACCTCGAGCTCTTTCTGCGTCGCCTCGTGCTCGGCATCCGACCACGCGCCCAAGGTCATCAAATGCTTCTTCAACCGCTCGACCGGGTCGCCCAGCGGGAAGGCCTGCCAGTCGCCCGCAGGCCGATAACGCGTCGGGTCGTCGGAGGTCGAGTGCGCGCCGGCCCGGTAGGTGATCCACTCGATCATCGTCGGGCCCAGGTTGTTGCGCGCCCGCTCGGCCGCCCAGCGCGAGGCCGCCAGCACCGCGAGGAAGTCGTTGCCGTCGACCCGCAGCGACGCAATGCCGCAGCCCACGCCACGCGCAGCGAAGGTGCTGGCCTCGCCGCCGGCGATCGCCTGGAAGGTCGAGATCGCCCACTGGTTGTTGACCACGTTCAGGATCACCGGGGCGCGGTAGACATGGGCGAAGGTCAGCGCGGTGTGGAAGTCGCTCTCTGCGGTCGAGCCATCACCGATCCAGCCCGATGCGATCTTGGTGTCGCCCTTGATCGCCGAGGCCATCGCCCAGCCCACCGCCTGGATGAACTGCGTCGCGAGGTTGCCCGAGATCGTGAAGAAGCCGGCGCGCTTGTACGAATACATCACCGGCAGCTGGCGGCCCTTGACCGGGTCTTTCTCGTTCGACATCAGCTGGCACATCAGCTCGACCATGTCGATGTCGTCGCGCGACAGCAGCAGGCCTTGTTGCCGATAGGTCGGGAAGCACATGTCGCCTTCACGCAGCGCCAGCGCATGGGCGATCGCGATCGCCTCTTCGCCCAGGCACTGCATGTAGAACGATATTTTCTTCTGCCGCTGCGCGATCAGCATGCGCGCATCGAACGCGCGGGTCTTCATCATCGAGCGCAGGCCGCGGCGCAGTGTTTCGACTTCGACCTCCGGAGCCCAGGGGCCGACGGCGTGGCCGTCTTCGTCGAGCACACGCACCAACGCGCCGGCCATGTCGGCCGTGTCGGCAGGCGACACGTCCAGCGGCGGGCGTCGCACTTCGCCTGGGGCCGAGATGCGCAGGTACGAGAAGTCGGTTTGCTGACCCGGCCGGCCGGTGGGCTCGGGCACATGCAGGCGCAAGGGCCCGGGGTCGTAGGTGGGGGCGTTGGCCGTGGCCACGCTGGCGGGGCGGGTGGCGGTCAGCGCCGCAGACTTGGCGGCAACGGCCGCGGTTTCAGCGGCTCGCTTAGGCACGGTGGGTCCTTACGACGGACAGCATGCAGCGCGCACTGCGCTGCCCCACGCAGCCCGTGGGGCGCGAAGGAATCGACATGGCATCTCCTGGGTGAGGAAGATTGATGTGGCACGACACACCAAGCGGGGTAACGCTCGGCTGCCGGTATCCACAGTGTGCCGTCGACCAATAACCCTTGTCATTGCGAAAGACCCTGAGGCCATCCGCAATTCACGTAGCGATTTATTCGGTCGCCACCGCCTCGACCTGGATACGCAAGGTCACATCCATGCGAAAGCCGTAGGACTTGCCGGCATCGACGCCAAACGCGTCGCGCTGGAACGTGCCGTGCGCATCGGCGCCGCACAACTCGCGCTTGAACAGCGGGTGCGGCATGCATTTGAACTGGCGGATCTCCAGCGTCAGCGGTTTGGTCACGCCATGCAGCGTGAACTCGCCAACCACCTTGCTCGGCGCACCGTCGACGAAGTCGACCAGTTGGCCGCGAAAGCGCGCGTGCGGAAACCGCTCGACATCGAAGATGTCCTGCCGCTTGGCGGCTTCGTTCATCTGCGGCAAGCCAAAGTCGACACTGTCCATCTCGACGATCAGATCGACTGCGCCGTTGCCGGCCGCCTTGTCCATCACGATCTTGCCGGCGGTCTTGTTGAACTTGCCGCGCCAGACCGACAGGCCGTTGAGATGGTCCGCCTCGAAGCTGGGGTAGGTGTGGCTGGGGTCGATCTCGTAGTTGACCGGCGCCGCGGCCGCGCCGACGGCCAACGCGCTCAGCATGGTGGTCGCGGCGGCCGAACGACCGCCAGCAACCAGGGTTTGTTTCAACATCACGCTCGGTCCTCCTGAGATGGGATTGAAGTGGTGGTCGTCACGTGGACGCCTCGTGCGCCCGCAGCTCGCGCAGCGCGTCAGCCGCAATCCAGCGGGCCGCGCGCGATGGCTGCGCCGCCACCCGCTCGGCACAGGCGATGGCCTGCGGCAGCAGCGTGGTGTTGCGCTTTCCGATCTGGCGCAGCGCCCAGTTGACGGCCTTCTTGACGAAGTTGCGTTCGTCGTTCGCGTGCCGTTCGATCAACGGCAGCACCTCGACGAAGCGCTCGTCACCGGCCGCCTTGTCGTGCACTGCCAGCGCGGCAAGCAGCGCGAAGGCGGCGCGGCGCTCGAACTCGGGCAGGCGCGCGGCCCACGCCGGCACCCGGCCCCAGGCCAGCGGCGTGCGCACGAAGGCATTGATGCAGGCCTGGTCGCAGCTGTCCCACGCGTTCAACGTCGACACCCAGGTGTTCATCTGACCGACGGTGAACAGCGCCGGTTCGGCCACCAGCGAGGCCAGGATCTGCGCATCCGGGATGCCGCTGGCGGCCAAAGCGAGTGCCAGCCCGTGGTCGCGGCCGATCTGCCGGCCCAGTTGCCGCAGCATCGGCATCGACAGGCCCAGCCGCCCTTCGGTGCCCATGCCGAAACCGGCCATGCCGGCCAGTGCCTCGGGCCGCGCCTGCGCGCGCAACAGCGCGAGCGCCTCGTCGAGCGACACAGCAGGGCGGGCAGGCGGTTTCCGCATGCGGGCGATTGTGCCGCTGGCCTCAAGGCCTCGCGTCACGGCTGGCCCCGTAGGCCAGCACCGCGGCGGCCAGGTCTTCGAGCGCCGTGCCAACCGACTTGAACACCGTGCGTTCATGGGCCGACGTGCGGCCAGCACACCGGCCGCCGGCCAGGTCGGCCAAGGTACCGCACACATCGGCCGCCGTGAACACGCCGCGCGACATCGGCCCGAGCAGGTCACCGCTCTTGCGCAGCGCTTCATCAGTGTCGACATACAGCGACGCGCCGGCGAAGCAGCCGTCGTCGGCCTCGCGCATCGCCGGCGTGAAGCTGCCGATCAGGTCGAGGTGGCTGCCGGGCTGCAGCCAGCAGCCATTGATCAGCGGCGCGGCGGCCAACGTCGCGCAGCTGACGATGTCGGCCTGCGCGGCAGCTGCAGCGAGGTCGGTGACCGCCGCTGCATCGATACCCTGCACGCGCCACGCCGCGGCCACCGCTTCAGCCTGCGTCGCTTGGCGCGCCCAGACGCTGACCCGCTCGATGCCGCGCACCGCTCGGTAGGCCAGCGGCAACAGCTGCGCCACACGGCCGGCGCCGACGACCAGCAGGTGACGCGCATCGACACGCGCCAGCAACGACGCTGCCAGCGCCGACGCTGCCGCGGTTCGGCGTGCGGTGATCTCGTCGCCATCGATCAGCGCCAGCGGCACACCGGTGGCCGCGTCGTGCAGCAGGTAGCTGGCATGAAGCCCGGGCAACCCGCGCGCCGCGTTGCCCGGCGCGATGTTGACCACCTTGACGCCGTAGTAGCGCCCGGCCAACCACGCCGGCATGATCAGCGACGTGACCGGCGCGCCGTCCGGCGAGGCGATCTCATGCACATGCCGCGCCGGCACCACGCAGCTGTCGTCGGCGAACTGCATGCGCAGCGCGGCGACCAGGCGGTCGAACGGCAGCGCCTTGCGCGTGGCTGCGGCGTCGATGACGATCATGGTCGACGCTCGTCAATCACGGTCGGGCGCGCCAAGCGGGAAGTAAGGGCGGTATGGCCGCGCCTCGTCGACCGCACGGGCGAACGACGGGCGGGCCAGCAGGCGGCGGCGGTAGGCCTTCACGTGCGGGTAGGCGTCACCGATCGCATGCGTCCAGTCGGCATAGAACAGGAACGGCGCGGCGCCGCAGTCGGCCAGGCTGAACCGATCACCGACCGCCCACTCGCGCCCGGCCATGCGCTCGTTCAACCAGGCGTAGGCGGTGTCGAGCATGTCACGTGCCTCTTGCTCGCCATACGCATCGCGCGCCGCGGCCGGCCGCAGCGCATTGAACACGATCTTCTGCTGCGGCGTCGAGATGTAGTTGTCGAAGAAGCGGTCGAGCATCCGCGCCTCCAGCGCTTCGTCCGGATCCTCGGGAATCAGCCGCACCGGGCCCGGTCGGTGCAGCGCCAGGTACTCGACGATGCAACTGGCTTCGAGGATGGTTCGCTCGCCATCCACCAGCACCGGGAAGCGCTTCATCGGCCACAGCTCGGCCAGCCGTCGCGAGGCCGGGCTGTCGGGCCCGTCCAACGACTGCGGCTCGAATGGGATCGCGTTCTCGTACAGCGCCACCAGCGCCTTCTGGCTGTACGACGAGAACGGGTGGTAATAAAGCTGCAAGGCCACGGGTGACGCTCCTTCGTTGGCAATCGTTGGCATGAGCCGCCGGAATGGCAGCCCGCTTGCCTGGACGACGAACAACGGCCGCCGCCATCGACACATCGGTCGCCAAAACTGGGAGCCTACCGCGGCCGGCGGCACAGAGCCCTAACGACGAATTTGCGTAGGCGCGACACCGCATTCTCGATTGGCTACAGAGGAAACATCACGTTGCGTGCGATTCATGACGTTTCAGGGCGCCCGCCGCGGGCGGGGCTGTAACGTGGGCGACAGCCTCGCGAGGGGCCCTCGACGAACATTCCAAGAATCAAAGGAGCAGACCCAGTGACCATGAATCGGCGTGATGTACTTAAACAGGCCCTTCGCAACGCTTGCGTGGTGGCGCTTCCAGGGGCTGCCAGCGTGGCCCGCGCCGAACCGGGCGTGACCGCCTCGCAAGTGATCATCGGCAGCACGCTGGCCTTGTCGGGCCCGCTGGCCGGTGCCGGCATCGCCCACACGGCCGGCCTGAACGCGGCGTTCAAGGCGGCCAACAACACCGGCGGCGGCATCGGCGGCCGGCAGATCAAGCTGATCAGCCTGGACGATGCCTACGTGCCCTCGCGCACGGTCGAAAACACCCGCCGCCTGATCGAGGAGCAGCAGGTGTTCGCCCTCGTGTCGTCGATGGGCACCGGCAACACCGCCGCCATCTTGCCGGCAGTCGAGAAGGCCGAAGTGCCGCTGGTCGGTCCGGTGACGGGTGCCGCCTCGTTGCGCAAGCCGGGGCTGAAGAACGTCTTCCACGTGCGGGCCAGCTACCGCGACGAAACCGAACGGCTGATGCAACAGCTGCTGTCCTGGGGCCTGAAGAGCCTGGCCTTCGTGTACCTGGACAACCCGTTCGGCAAAGAGGTGCTGGCAGATGCCGAGCTCGCAGTGGTCGCCAAGGGCGCGGAGCTGGCAGGCAAGTTCGCGCTCGCGATCGACGGCGCCAACGCCGAAGCGCTGGCCAAGCAGGTGCACGCCCTCAAGCCCAGCGCGGTGGTGCTGGGCACCACCGGCACCGCGAACACGGCCTTTCTGCAGGCCTTTCGCCGCCTGTCGCCGGCCACGCCGGTGGCGGGCCTGTCGGTTTCGGTGCTCGCGTCAGAGCAGGCCAAGCTGGGCCCGGCGCTCAACGGCCTGGCCCTGACCCAGGTGCTGCCCGACGCGGCCAGCACGCGCCTGGCGGTCGTGCGCAACTACCAGGCGGCGATGCGCGCCGCCGGCGAAGACACGCACATCGGCGGCAGCAGCTTCGAAGGCTGGGTCAACGGCCAGGTGCTGATCGAAGGGCTGCGCCGCACCGGCGGCGACTTCCGGCGCGAGAAGCTGCGTACCGCGCTGGCCGGCATGCGCCGGTTGGACCTGGGCGAGTTCGTGCTCGGCTACGGCGGGCAGGCGCCCTATGTGGCCTCGCAGTTCATCGACCTGGCCGTCATGGGCACCAACGGCAAACGCTCGAGCTAGTTGTTGTCCTGTCGCAAAGGGATCCGCGGGCACTGGCGCCCGCCCCACCCCGTGATGGGGTCCATGTCCTAGGGCGCAACGACGCCGACTTCGATGTTGTCGTACAGCACATCGAAGTCATGGTCGCTGCCGTAGGCGTAGCCGGGCTGGTAGGTGGTGATCGCGATCTCGTCGACGCCGGCGATCACATCGGCGAATGTGCGGTCGGCCGGCAGGTAGGGCCGACCCTTCCTGTCTTCGGCGCCGTAGCCGCCCCAGCCCTCGGGCAACGTCGGCGACGTCGGGTCCTGGATCGTCACCGACCAGGTGCGCCAGCCAGGCAGGTTCGCGGCGTCCAGGTAGCCCACGATCGTCCACACCGAGGCGTAGGGGTGGTCCTTCGGCGGGTTGTCGTAATCGCGCAGCTCGACCACCAGCTCGCGCCGCGTCGGTGAACCCAGGTAGTTCACGAGGCGGGCTTTCGTGTCCAGCTGCAGGCGCACCGGCTGCCCCGCCTTCAGCGGCTGCAACCAGCTCGCGCGGCGCTGGAACATCATCGAGCCGGTGGCAAAGCCCTGCACATGGTGAATCGCCGGCGCCGTGTGGCCCAGGTGCTTGTCGACCCACATGATGCCGGGCACGTGGCGCTGGTAGAGCCAGCCGGCACTCTTGCCATCGTCGAAGCCCGTGCGCTGGTGCAGCGGATCGGCGTCGCCCGCCGCCGCGTGGGCGGCGAGCCCCAGGGCGGCCATGGCCACCAGGGCAGGTTTGGAAAATCGATGCATGGGGTGCCTCTTTGTCGTTTGGTGGATGGGACGACGCCGGGCGATCAGCGCGCCGGCATCTGCGCAAGGTTGGCGCAAGATGCTAGGCAGCCTCGGCATTCAAAGCTTGACCAAAACCTGACCATGCTTGGGACCAGCGGGCGGGTCACAGCCCGAACCTACGGAACCGGCCCATCCCGATGACAGGAATCATCTGCATCGTCGGCGCGACCAGCGTGGTCGGCAAGCTCATGATCGCGTGCTTGGCTCAGCCGCGCATCCCATCCATCGGCCACCACAGCCTGCCCTGTCGTGTTGCAGGGCCAGGCTGCCAGGATCAACGCGCCGAGCCGGGAAGGATCGGCTCCAGGCGCACGGCCGAGGTCTCGGTGGCGCCCTGCTTCAGCGCGGTGGCCGCGATTTGCCCACGGTTGTTGATGCCGACGGCGCCGACCACGCGCCACTCGCCCTGGTCTGAACGGCGCAGCAGGTCGTTGAGGTCGTGTGTCGCCCCGCCAGCGTACAGGAACCCCACGCTTTGGCCGGCCACCGTGCCGGTGCCGACCACGGCGCCGTCCTTGTTGATGTCGTGTGCGCAGGCGGTGCCATCGCCCGGCGGCGGCAGCGCGACCATCGCGCCGCGCTCGTACAGGAAGGCCTGGGTGGCGGCGTTTGCGACCGTGTAGGAACAGCCGACGATGCGGCCACCATTGTTGACCGCGTGGGCATGCGACCAGGTGCCCCCCAGCGTGCCGAGCAACGTCATCACCTGGCCGTCGTAGCGGAACGCCTCGGTCGCACCATCGAGCTTCTTCGCCCCGCCGACCACCACCCGCTTGTCACTGACGTCCGCCGGGTCGACATCGACGATGCCGGTGGGCACCGGAATTCGCGTCACGACATCGTTTTCGAAGAGCACGCCGTGCATCACGCCATCGCAGGTCTGCGAAGCGCCCACGACGAGGCCGGCGTCGTTGATCGCGGTGGCGACGCTTCTCAGCAGCTGCCAAGGACAGGCGTCATTGAATGAAGGAATGCTCGACAACCCGGCCACCGGATCGTCGACGAAACCTCTCGATCCGCGATCGAACTCCTGGGTCCCGACCACGGCGCCCGATCGATTCACGTCCGCCGCGATTTCGCCACCACCCGGGCGCTCGAACCGAAACACCTGTTCGCATGTCTGCTTCGTGCAGCGAAAGGCCGCGAAGCCGCCGCCGATCTGTTGAAAGGTGGCGGCCGACCAGGGCCCGTTGCCGATCGCCGCCGAGTCGGCCCGCGCCGGCCCCGGATACGGCGGCGGGTCGAACACATCCACCACCCGGTAGCGCGGTGGCTCCGCATGGGCCATGCCGGCCACCATCATTGCCAGCCATCCTGCCGGCGCGAAACGCCTGAGATGTCGCATCGAATCCTCCTGCCAACCCCGTCTGTGCATTGCCGAAAATTCAGCGGCCGCGCCAGCCGCGTGTGTCTCGACGACCCGTGCGCGCGCCGCTGGCCCTGGTCCCAGACTTCGAGACCTCGGCACAAGGTAGAGCCTGGCAGGCCTTCAAGCCATGACAGTCCATTGCAGGCCCTCGTTCGCGGTGGACGATGACGGCACTCTCCCGGCGGCCGGCTGTGTCGATGCGGGATGGGTGGCGGCATCTTCCGCGCGCCCCCGATGCGAGGTACCGTGGAGAAGACCTCCACGAAATTCCAGCCCCCCCATGTCCACTCGCCACGCAGCCATCGCCCCAGGCCCCGTCTTGCGACAGGCGAGCGACGTCAGCGCTGCGTGGTTGACTGCGGCCCTCGGGCAGGCGGTCACACACGTGGCGGTGGTGCCGGGTGCGGGCAACTGGTCGCAGCAGGCGACCCTGCGGGCAGAGTTGGGCGATGGCACGACGCGGTGGCTGCGGCTGAAGATCTGCATTGGGCAGACCTTTGGCCGATCCGAGGTCGACTACTACACGCGCGACTATGTCGACCTGGCCGGCGCGCCGCTGGTGCGCTGCTTCGCCGCGCACTTTGAACCCGGTGTGGGCTACCACCTGCTGCTCGACGATTTGTCCGACACGCACCACGACCGCCGCGACGTGCCGCCGACAGTCGACCACGGATGCGCGGTGGCGCAAGCGCTGGCCGCGATGCACCGGCACCACTGGGAAACGCAGCCGGCGCCGAGCGACGCCGCCATCAACCGCTACCTCGACGAGATTCGGCCGGGCATCGCGGCGCTGGAGGCTGCGACGGGCCGAACGCTGCAACCGCACTGCGCCCGGCATGAACAGCAGTTTCGCGAGCGCTGGGCCGACCCACGCGGCATGTCGCTCTTGCACGGCGACCTGAACCCGACCAACGTGCTGACGCCGAAGGGGGGCGACCGCCCGGTCTGGTTCATCGACAGGCAGCCCTTCGACTGGTCGCTGACCTACGGGCTCGCCGTCTCCGACCTGGCCTACTTCATGGCCCCGTGGTGGCCGGAGCCGGCCTTCCGGACGCACGCGCCGGCCATCCTGCGCCATTGGTACGACAGCCTGAACCGACCCGACTACGGCTGGGCGCAGGCGCAAGACGATTGGCGGCTGTCGGTTGCGCAGTGCCTCAACGTCCCGCTGCAGTGGTGCTCAAAGGAAGACACGCTGGCGAAGATGCGTTGGCTCTGGGAAGCCCAGCTCGCCCGGATCGATGCGGCGATGGCTTCGCACG
Source organism: Ideonella sp. (assembly GCF_036277275.1). GTDB lineage: Bacteria > Pseudomonadota > Gammaproteobacteria > Burkholderiales > Burkholderiaceae_C > Ideonella. The sequence continues at coordinate 35,161 of NZ_DASUNH010000056.1, forward strand.
CCGAAGGCGAGGCTCGGTGACGCTGACCCGGGCCGATGACAGCGGCGCACCTGGCGCGACGTTGAGATGAACGCACGCCCGGCCGCGCCGCCACGCCTTGCTCAGCTCACTTCGGCACCCATGCGTTGTCGAACGAGTCCTTCAGCGCGGCGCACTGGTGGCCGCCCGCGGGGCCGTAGCTGCCCCCGTTCGAATTGATCAGCACGGCGCTTTCCACGACGATCGGGAACATCAGGTAGCACGAGTCCAGGCCGCC
>NZ_DASUNH010000057.1:0-32121 GCF_036277275.1 Ideonella sp.
CCGGTCTATGCCTGCATGAACGGGCTGATGCTGCCTGGTCGCCAGGTGTTCCTGGTGGACACCCACGTCAACGCCGACCCGAGCGCCGAGGAACTGGCCGAGATCACCGCACTCGCAGCCGAGGAGATGCGCCGCTTCGGCGTCGAGCCCAAGGCGGCGTTGCTGTCGCACTCCAACTTCGGCAGCAGCGACCACCCGAGCGCCCAGAAGATGCGGCGCGCCCTGACGCTGCTGCGCGAGCAGGCGCCGTGGCTCGAAGTCGACGGCGAGATGCACGGCGACGTGGCGCTGGACGGCCGCGCCCGCGCCGCACTGATGCCCAACACGACGCTGCACGGCGACGCCAACCTGCTGGTGCTGCCCAACATCGACGCCGCGAACATCAGCTACAACCTGCTGAAAACCGCTTCCGGCGGCGGCATTGCGATCGGCCCGGTGCTGCTGGGCGCCGCCAAACCAGTGCACATCCTGACGCCGTCAACCACCGTGCGCCGGATCGTCAACATGACGGCCTTGACCGTCGCGGACGTCAATGCGGCGCGTTGAGAATCCAATGACAATGCCGCCAATGCATTGAATTTGCAAAACTTTTCACGAAGTTAGCGAACACTCAGTCTCTTCTCCATTGCCCTAAAAAGAGGCAGTGGACTTGTGGTTTTTGCGCCCATCGGGTAGCATGCTCGCTTCAGTCTTCAGGGTAAACCCGTGGCGTACAGTGGTTCACTGCTGGTGGGTAGGTCCTTTCGAAAGTGGGGGCTCACCATCACAGCAGCGGGGCTGCTGAGTGGCGTTGCATTGGTGAACTTCAGCGCTGCGGCGAGTGCAGGCGATGGCTCTTCGAGCCAGGTCTCGCGTCCGGCGATCGGCACGGTGTCGCTTGCGGCCCTGCCGGCGGAGGCGCAGCAAACCGAGCGCTTGATCCGTTCCGGTGGCCCCTTCCCTTACGAGAAGGACGGCATCGTGTTCGGCAACCGAGAGCAACTGCTGCCGCGCCAACCGCGAGGTTTTTACCACGAGTACACCGTGCGCACGCCGGGCTCACATGACCGGGGCGCGCGGCGCATCGTGTGTGGCGGCCGCCAGCTGCGGGAACCAGAGGCCTGTTTTTATACCGAAGACCATTACGCAAGCTTCAAGCGCATCGCACCCTGACGGGACGGCAGTTGAGCAAGCGGGTACGAACGACCGGATTTTTGTTGACCAAGGAGGAACGAGACCATGCTCTTGCAGACCGTCCGTCCCAACATCGTGCAGGCGATACGCGCGTATCGGGTCGATGACCTGATGCGTTCGGCCCAGGAAGCGGGCCAGCATTTTTTGTACGCCAACCTCACCGAGGCGCAGTCCAAACAAGAGGTGCTGGACGGCATCGCGACTTCGTTCCTGTTTCCGCAGCACTTCGGCAAGAACCTGGATGCATTGTTCGACTGCATGACGGACCTGGTCCACAAGTCCGGCATCCAGCCCGGCTTCGTGGTCGTGCTCGAGCAGATCCCCGACAACTCACGCTTCGACCGTGAATCGCGCGAGCAGCTGCTCGACGTGTTCCGCGATGCGGCAGACTTTTGGGCGGAACGAAAAATACCATTCAGGTGTTTTTATTCTTTTCAGTAGCCCGCTCCCAAGAAAACGGGTCATGGGAGCGGGCGGTGGAAACGGCCCCCAACGAAACCAAGCCGGCCGCCAAGGCCAGCACGAAGACAGGCATCAACCCGAATTTCGGGATGAACATGCCGATGATGAGCAGCGCGTTCGATACCGCGATGTGGCTGAACGCGGCATGACCAGTCCAACCCCGAGGCGCCGCTGGCGCCTCCCCTTCAAGGGGGCGCTGTCAGCGGCCGGGCAAAGCCGGTTCCGCGACAGCCGCCGGAAGTGACATCAGCCCGCCTTTCGGCGGGCTTTGTCATTCAAGACAACGCTTGGGCGAGAGCGACGAACTCGCTGACTGGCACCTCTTCGGCGCGGCGCTGCAGGTCGAAGGTGCCGGTGAAGCCCTGCTCGTCGAGCCAGCGGCCGAGCGAATGGCGCAGCAGCTTGCGGCGCTGCGAAAACGCCGCTGCGACCAGCGCCTCGAAGCGCGCCGTGTCGACCGGGGCGAAATCGCGCAGCGGCACCATCCGCACCACCGCTGAATCGACCTGCGGCGGCGGGTCGAAAGCCTGCGGCGGCACGTCGATGATCGACTCGATGTCGTAGCGCCACTGCAGCATCACCGACAGCCGGCCGTAGGTCTTGCTGCCGGGCCCGGCCGCCATGCGATCGACGACCTCCTTTTGCAGCATGAAGTCCTGCTCGCTCACCCGATCGGCCCACGGCAGCAGGTGGAACAGGATGGGCGTCGAGATGTTGTAGGGCAGGTTGCCCACCACCTTCAGCAGCCCGCCGCCCAGGCGGTCGGCCAGGGCGCCGAAATCGACCTTCAGCACGTCCGACTCGACCACGTCCAGCCCGGACGTCTTGCGCAGCCGGGCGGCCAGGTCGCGGTCCAGCTCGACCACCGTCAACCGTTCGCAGCGTGCCAACAGCGGCTGCGTCAAAGCGCCGAGGCCGGGACCGATCTCGACCACGGGCTCGCCCGGGCGCGGATCGATCGCGCGCACGATCGAATCGATGATGGCGCTGTCGGTCAGGAAGTGCTGGCCGAAGCGTTTGCGCGCCTGGTGTTTCACTTATTGCTGCGGCGGCTCGCGCATCTCGATGTAGGCCCGCGAGCGCAGCTCGGTGACCCACTCGAGGTAGGCCGGCTCGAACTTCTGCTCGCGCAGCATGTTGCGCGCCTGCTCACGCAGCTCCTTCGGGTCGACCGCCACCTGCCGCCGTTCCATCACCTGGATCAGGTGCACACCGAAGCGCGACACGATCGGCGCCGACAGGCCGCCCGGCTGCAGCTTGTTCATCGTCTCTTCGAATTCCGGCACGAAGCTGCCCGGGGCCGACCAGCCCAGGTCACCGCCGCTGCTGGCGCTGCCGTCTTCCGAGTACTGGCGCGCCAGGTCTTCGAACTTGCGGTTGCCGGACAGGATCAGGTCGCGGAATTCGGCCAGGCGACGTTGCGCTGCATCGGCCGACAGCGCGGCCGACGGGCGCAGCAGGATGTGGCGGGCGCGCGTCTGCGTGACGGATGCGCCGCCGGCGTCACTGCGCGACAGCAGCTTCAGGATGTGGAAGCCCGCGCCGCTGCGCAGCGGCTCGGCGGTCACCGCGCCGACGGCCAGCGGCTTGACGGCATCGACGAACAGGTCCGGCAGCCGATCTGCCGGCTTGGCGCCGATTTCACCGCCCTTGTCCTTGTTGCCGTCTTCCGAGACCGACTTGGCCACCAGCTCGAACGGCTCGCCGCCACGCACCCGGGCCAGCGCGGCCATGATTTTCTCGCGCCGCTGGGCCACCACGTCGGGGGCGGCACCCTCGGGGACGGTGACCAGGATCTGCGCGATGTTGAGCTCGGCCGAGCCGGCCGCCTGGGTCTTGCGCGACGCGATGACGTTGTCGATCTCGGCGTCGGTGACCTTGATGCGGCTGATCACCTCGCGCTCGCGAACCCGCTCGGCCAGCATCTGGTCGCGCAGGTTGGTGCGAAAGCGCGTGTAGTCGATGCCCTCGGCCTTGAGCCGCTCGCGCAGCTTGTCGAGGGTGAGCTTGTTGGCCGCGGCCACGTTGGCCACCGCACGGTCCAGCTCGGGTTCGTCGACCTTCATGCCACTGTCGCGGGCGTACGTGATGATCACCCGCTCTTCGACCAGCGCATTCAGCACCTGCTTGCGCAGCTCATCGTCGGACGGCAAGCGGGTGCCGCTGCGGATCGCATCGAGCTTGACCCGGCTGACGCGCTGGTCGACCTCGACCTGGGTCACCAGCTCGTTGTTGACGATGGCAACGATGTAGTCGGCCGAACGGGCGGCGGGCACGCGAGCGGGCGGCGTGGCGGGTTGCTGTGCCAGGCTGGCGGTGGCAGCCAGCAGGCCGGCACAGATCGCCAGCGTGGCGCGGAAACGGGTCGGTTCGGTCATGGGGTGGGCGTCTGGAGCGAGGGCGCCGCGTCGTCGTCGCGCAGCAACTGGTAACCGGGGATATTGTCCTTCAGGACCTTGAGGGGGTTGCTGCCCAGCCGGGACAGGCCGATCAGCTCCAACTGCAGCATCCAGTGGGTGGTCGATTCGCTCGCGCCGGTCGACACCTTCTGGACCACGAAGCGGCCGATCCAGCAGCCGGCGTCGTACTCGACCCCCGCCAACGCATCGGTGACGCGGTTGTCGCGCATGCTGAAGTTGACCCGGCCGACGCCGTACAGCGTGCCCAGGCAGGCGCTGCCACCGGCCTTGGCCTCGCTGCGGTAGATCGGCCACTGCCAGCCGAGTTCAAACTGTTCGCTCAGGTCGCGGGCGTAGCGATAGGTACCTGCAAGGGTGTGGAACGGTGCCGGCTGGTAACGCACGGCAACGATCGAACGCACCGGCTTGTCGATCGCCGCACCGTACTGCACGCTGGTGTCGAAGATCCAGTTCTGCCACAGCGAGCCGGAGCCGAACAGCAACAGGTCGGACACCCGCTGGTTGCCCGGCACCTCTTCCGGCGTCAGCCGCTGGTCGCGGAACAGGAAGCGCTGGGCCACGCCCAGACGCAGGCGCTCGACGCCGGTGTCCGGCTCCTGCCAGCGGGTGGTGGCGCCCAGCGTCACCTGGTGCGCATCGGCGACCCGGTCGATGCCCGAGAAGGGGTTGTCAGCGTAGATCGAGACCGCGTTGAAGTCGCTGGCGGCGGTGTCGAACAGCGGCAACGTGCTTTGGTCCCGCCACGGCGTGTTCACATAGTGCAGGCGCGGCTCCAGGGTCTGCCGCAAGGCAAGGCCGAACAAGTCGGTGTTGCGGTCGAACCGCAGGCCGGCATCGGCGCTCAGCGTCGGGATCGTGCGGCTGGCCTCGACCCGGCCATCGCTCATCGGCACCGCCGTGCGGTAGCTGGCGGCGTTGAGCGAGACACGGGGTGTGAACCAGCCCCAGCCCTCGTCGACCGGGCGCGACAGGGCCCCCAGCAGATGCACGCGCGAACCGTCGGGTCGCCGGTCACCGACTGGCCGGTCGGCCAACTCGAACCGGTTGGCCTCCAGTTCCAGCTCCCACTGCAGGCCCCAGCCTTGATCGCCGGCCGAAGCCCCCAGCAGGCCGCCGCCGCGTACACCCACCTGCGGCACGCGCTGGTAGGGCGGCAGGATGGTGTCGGCGTCTTGCAGCACCTGCCAGCCCTGCACCCGCGAGTAGACGTCGAGGGCCCAGTCGGCACCCCACTCGAAACGGCGCTCGATCTGCGCCGCCTGGGGCAGCAACCGGCGCGTCAAGCTCGGCAACTGGTTGGCGAAATCCTTCCAGTAGTCGTCGTCGCTGGCGCGCATCCAGCCAGCGTCATAGCGCCACGCGTTGTCGATGTGACCACTGTGGAACCATTCGTAGCCATGGCGCTCCCGCCCGGCCACGCGGTCGTGCGGAATGGTGTGGACCTCGAAGCGGCCTTCGTCACTCGGCTGCAGGTAGCGGAACTCGGCCTGCAGCCCCGGCCCGCGTCGCGACGCAAACGATGGCGTCGTCGTCAGGTCGTAGTTGGGGGCCAGGTTCCAGTAGTATGGCACCATCAGCGCCAGGCCGCCGCGGTTGTCGCTGTCGAACTCGGGCGGCAGCCAGCCGGACTTGCGCGCTTCGGTGGCCGGAAAGCTGATCGCCGGCGCGGCCAGGATCGGCACACCCAGGAAGCGCAACACAGCGCCGTGGGCGACGCCTTCGTTGTTCTCGAAGTCCAATTCCAGCTTGTCGGCCGACAGCACCCAGTCAGGCGTGGCGTCGCCGTCGCGCGGACAGCTGGTGTAGTCCGCACGGCGGGCGCTCATGCGCTTGTCGCCGACGAAGTCGAGCCGGCGCGCGCGACCACCGGCGCCGGTGCGTTCGAAGTGGTACTCGGGCTTGAGCACATAGCCCTCGCGCGAACCGAGATTGAACTCGGCCTCGGTGCCGCTGAAACGGTCACCGTCGCGCCGCAGGCTGACGTGGCCGGTCACCTTGGCCCATTGGGTGGCCGCGTTGTAGTGCAGCAGGTCGGCACTGAGCGTCAGGTTGCCCTGGCGCAGCTCGACCTCTCCCTCGGCGATGGTTTCCTGGTCCAGCGTGCTGCGCACCGAGCGTGCGCTCAACTCGGCCGGCAACTGGCGGGCCGCCTCGGCCGCGACCGCGCCGCCGCAGGCCAGCGCGCAGGCGGTGGCCAACACGCTCCAGGCGGCAGCAGGGCGGGGAAGGGGGACGATCGTTGCCCGAGGGCGATGAAGAGGCAGGCGCAGCAAGCGGGGGGCCACCAGTGATGGTGCTCCTGCGCAGCACCGGGAACGGATCGCGCGCGAGCAGGCGGGGGGCGTCTCTAGAATCGGGCCGGATTATCCATGGCCTGCCCGGGACACCTGTGACGACTTCTTCTTCCCCCGCAACACCGTCGTCGACCGATCCCGTCACCTGGGCCGATGCCGAGCGGCAGGCGGCCTTCGAACGGTGGCTGGCGCCGCTGGCGGCCGCCCAGGGCTGGCTGCCGACGAGCCTGCGCGTGGCATCGGCCGACGCCAGCATGCGCCGCTACCTGCGCATCGACGGCCCCGGCGGCCGCAGCGCCATCGTGATGGACGCTCCGCCGACGCTGATCGACAGCCGCCCCTTCCTCGCCATGGCAGCACGCATCACGGCCGCCGGTTTGCATGCGCCGCAAGTGCTGGCGGCCGATCCCGAGCAGGGTTTCGTGCTGCTGTCCGACCTCGGCACCCGGCCTTACCTGGACGCGCTGCGCGAGGCCGACAGCGCCGAGGCCAACCGGCTGATGCGCGACGCGATCCGCGCGCTGGTGCATTGGCAATCCAGCATCGATGCGAGCGCGTTGCCGCCCTACGACGAAGCCTTCCTTCGACGCGAGCTGGCGATCTTTCCCGAATGGTGCGTGCAGCGCGAATTCGGCATCGAGTGGAACGAGGCCCAGCAGGCGCGCTGGCGGCAGGTCTGCGACACGTTGGTGGCCGGCGCGCTGGCGCAGCCGGTGGTCGCCGTGCACCGCGACTACATGCCGCGCAACCTGATGGTGGCCGATCCCAACCCCGGCATCCTGGACTTTCAGGACGCGCTGGCCGGCCCGATCAGCTACGACATCGCGTCGCTGCTGCGCGACGCCTTCATTTCCTGGGACGAAGAGCACGAACTCGACTGGGCCGTGCGCTACTGGGAGGCGGCGCGCAAGGCCGGTTTGCCGGTCGACGAGGACTTCGGCGAGTTCTGGCGTCAGCTCGAATGGATGGGCCTGCAGCGCCATCTGAAGGTGATGGGCATCTTCTGTCGCCTGAAGCACCGCGATGGCAAGCCCCACTACCGGGACGACCTGCCACGCTTCTTCGCCTATGCCACCAAAGTGGCGCTGCGTTATCGCCCGCTGGCGCCGCTGCTGGCCCTGATCGAACCGATGAACCAGCAGAAGCTCGCGTCGGGCTACACCTTCTAGGCCCGCTGCTTCAGGCGTCTTCGGGCGCGGCTTCGGGCGCCTCGGCGTTGGTCAGCGCGGCCGCCGTCTCACAACCGGGGTTGGTTTCGCACCCGGCAGCGGCCAGCCACGGATCACGGTCTTCGCCGCCGAAGATCTGGATCAGGAAGTCCATCATCACCCGCGTGCGGGCCGGCACGTGCTGGCGCGTCGGCATGCCGACCCACAGCGTCGCGCTTTGCAGCCGCCAGGCCGGCAGCACACGCTCCAGCGCATGCTCCATCAGCGCGTCTTCGACGACGAAGGACGGCAGCCCGGCCACGCCCAGCCCGGCCAGTGCGGCGGCATAGTTGGTGTCCGTGTTCAGCGTACTGAGCACGCCGCGCTTGGGCATCGCGTGGAAGGTTTCGCCGCCACCCGCGCCGTCTTCGTCGAAACGGCCACGGTAGAAGGTCACGCCCCGCTGCAGGTCCGACAGCGGCGGGATCAGCACATCGTGGTCCGCCAGCTCGCGCGGGTGTTTGGGCCGGCCGCGCCGGTCCAGATAATCCGGCGCCGCGACCGTCACGACTTCGGCACGCGCCAGCCGGCGTGCGATGAAGTTGCCGTCCAGCGGCTTGCGCAAGGCCATCACGGTCAGATCGAAGCTGTCGTCCACCGTTTCGACCGCCCCGCTGGCGACGATTTCGATCGACACCAACGGGTATTTGGCGCGAAAGCGCGGCAGGTGCTTGGCCAACTGGTGCACCGCCACCGCGGGCGGCATCAGCAACCGCACCGGGCCGCGGGGCTCGGCGACCGAAGCCTGGGCCAAGGCCTCGGCCTCGTCGACATCGGCCAGGATGCGGCGCACCCTTTCGAGGTAGTTCTCGCCGACCTCGGTCAGCGCCGTGCGGCGCGTCGTGCGGTTCATCAACCGCGCGCCGAGGTGCTCCTCAAGTTCGGCCACCAGCCGGGTGACCACCGCAGGCGCAAGGTCCAGCGCACGCGCCGCCCCAGCGAAACTGCCTTCATCGACAACGCGGGCGAACACCCGCATGGCGCGCAGGGAATCCATGCGCCGATTATTGCGCCGCCAAGCAAAGTTGGGGAATGGCGGGGACTTTTATTTCTCGAACGTGAATCGAGCGTCGGCAAGCCCGGCGGGTCAGCTCGACAGGCAGGTCTTCATGAAAGCCTTGCGGTCGTCGCCCTTCATGCCCTTGGCCTGCTCGCTGCACGAGCGCATCTTGCCGGTCTGCGAGGCACGCTTGGCCGCCAGGCATTCCTTCATGAAGGCCTTGCGCTCGTCGCCGGTCTTGCTGGTGGCTTGCTCACTGCAATGGGCCACCTTTTCCTGCTGCGGCGTCTTGGCCGGTGCAGAAGCCACCGGCTCGGGTACCGGGGCAGCGGGTGCCTGAGCCTGCACGGACAACGGCAGCGCGGTGGCGACGGCCAGGGCCAGGGCCAGCGCAGCGAGCAGCTTGTTCATCGTTGATTCCCCTTTTTCGCGGCACGGCCGCACGTCACATGATTTTTCTCGGATGGGCCAACGCCTCGTGCGCGGCGTGCAGGCGGCGCACCAACACCTTGATGAAGGCCTCGTCGAAACGGTGCCGGGTGTCCGGACTGAGTTGGGCCAGGCTCTCCGGATTGAACGACACCGTGGTACACGGTTCGGAGACGATCACGTCGGTGGCGTGCTTGCGCAGCTCGGCGCTGGGGGCCAGATAGGCCATCTCGCCGACCGAGGTGCCGGCGCCCAGCCGGGCGACGCGCTCGCCGTCGCGGTGGACCTCGACCTCGCCTTGCGCGATGCAGTAGAACTGCTTGCCCTCCTGGCCGCGCTTGAAGACGCGGTGGCCGAACGGAAAGCGCTGCCAACGCGCGCGGTGCACCACCTCCCACAGCTCGACATCGCCGAAGTCGGCGAAGAACTCCATCTCGCGCAACAGGTTGAAGCGCTCCGAGTCGAGCACCCGCTGCAACTGGCCGCGAGGCACCTCATGGTTGGTGATCAGCGCCGACAGCGACTGCGCGAACTGGTCCCAGTCTTCCGGCCGATCGGCCGGCGATTTGGCCAGCGCCCCGCGAATGGTCTGGTCCAGCGCCGGGCTGACGCCCTCGCGCATGCCGGTCAATGGCTGCGGCTCGGCGTGGCAGATCATGTTCAGCAGGGCCGCGTGGCTTTCGGCCTCGAACGGCGGGCGGCCGGCGATCATGTGGTACAGCACCGCGGCCAGCGAGTAGATGTCGGCCCGGCCATCCAGCGTCGAGCCTTCGAGCTGCTCGGGCGACATGTAGGCCAGCGAGCCGACGCGGTGGATCTGGGTGCGGTCGGCGCCCAGGTTCAGCACACTGCCGAAGTCGGTCAACTTGATGTCCAGCACCTCGGGCCCGTCGGTGAGCGCCAGGATGTTGGCCGGCTTCACATCGCGGTGGATCAGGCCCTGGCGATAGACATACCCCAGCGCCATCGCACACTTGAAGCCGATTTCGACCACTTGCTCCAGCGGCAGCAGCCGGTCTTGCTGGCAGAACACCCGCAGCGTCACGCCGGGCACGTACTCCATCACCAGGTAGGGCGAGACCGGGTCGTCGACCGCGTCGTGGATCTGCACCACGTTCGGGTGGTTCAGCCGCCCCACCAGTGCCGCCTCGGCGGCAAAGAAGTGTGACGAGAAGTGCACGTCGGCTTCAGAACGCCCGGCGCTCGGGCGCACCCGCTTGATCGCCACCTCGCGGTTGTTGAAGTCGTCGAAGGCCAGGAAGACTTCGCTGGTCGCCCCTTCGCCCAGCTTTTGCAGCACCCGGTACTTGCCGATGGTCGGCGGGTCGTCCGGGTCCAGCCGCGGCATCGCCACGGTGGCCTGCCCACGCGACCGGGAACGCGACGAACTCGTCGTCGCCGCAGTGGTGGACGTGGAGGTCGACGTCGGCGAGGATCGGGTGCGGGAAGTGGAAGACGCCACGTTGCTGTGCTTGAGCCTGGCGATAAGTCGAATGACGACAGCCAGGGTAACAGGGCCCCCCCGACCCTCGCAACCGCCACGGCCCGACACGGCCTTCAGCGACGCCAACTTAGAATTCACCGCATCATGATCCAAGCCAAGGCAGAGCTGCAGCTCGCGCTGGCTCGCGCCGTGGCGCAGCTGGCTCCCGACCATCCGGTCACACCGATTTTCGAATCGCCGAAACAGGCCGCCCATGGCGACCTGGCCATCACGGTGGCGATGCAACTGGCCAAGCCGCTGAAGAGCAACCCGCGCGCACTGGCCGAGGCGTTGGTGGCTACGCTGAATGCGCAGCCCGAGGTGCAGCGCTGGGTCTCGTCGCTCGAGATCGCCGGCCCCGGCTTCATCAACCTGCGTCTGTCGCCGGCGGCCAAGCAGGCCGTGGTGGCCGAGGTACGCCAGGCCGGCGAGGCCTTCGGCCGCCAGCCGGCCAACGGCCAGAAGCTGATGGTCGAGTTCGTCTCGGCCAACCCGACCGGCCCGTTGCACGTCGGCCACGGCCGTCAGGGCGCACTGGGCGACTCGATCTGTCACCTGTTCGAGACCCAGGGTTGGGACGTCACGCGCGAGTTCTACTACAACGACGCGGGTGTGCAGATCGCGACACTGGCGACCTCGACGCAGTACCGCATCAAGGGCCTCAAACCCGGTGATGCCGGCTGGCCCGAGGCGGCCTACAACGGCGACTACATCGCCGACATCGCGGCCGATTTCATGGCCGGCAAGACCGTCAAGGCCGACGACCGCGAATTCACCGCGTCAGGCAACCCGGACGACCTGGACAGCATCCGCCAGTTCGCGGTGGCCTACCTGCGCCACGAGCAGGACCTGGACCTGCAGGCCTTTGGCGTGCACTTCGACAACTACTTCCTCGAGTCGAGCCTGTATTCCAGCGGCCGCGTGGCCGACACGATCGCGCGGCTGGAGAAGTCGGGCAAGACCTTCGAGGAAGGCGGCGCACTGTGGCTGCGCACCACCGACTACGGTGACGACAAGGACCGCGTGATGCGCAAGTCCGACGGCACCTACACCTACTTTCTGCCCGATGTCGCCTACCACCTGAACAAGTGGGAACGCGGCTTCACGAAGGTCATCAACGTGCAGGGCACCGACCACCACGGCACCATCGCCCGCGTGCGCGGCGGCGTGCAGGCGGCCGGCATGGGCGTGCCCCCGGGCTACCCGGACTACGTGCTGCACAAGATGGTCACGGTGATGAAGGGCGGCCAGGAGGTCAAGATCTCCAAACGCTCGGGCAGCTACGTGACGCTGCGCGACCTGATCGACTGGACCAGCCGCGACGCGGTGCGCTTCTTCCTGATCAGCCGCAAGGCCGACACCGAGTTCGTCTTCGACGTCGACCTGGCGCTGAAGCAGAACGACGAGAACCCGGTGTTCTACGTGCAGTACGCCCATGCCCGCATCTGCTCGGTGCTGGCCAAGGCGGCCGAGCAGGGCCACAACGACGCGGCCATCGCGGCGGCCGACCTGTCGCTGCTCACCGCGCCGAGCGAGCTCGCGTTGATGCTCAAGCTCGCCGACTACCCCGGCATGCTCAGCGCCGCGGCGCGCGACATGGCGCCGCATGACGTTGCTTTCTACCTGCGAGACCTCGCGGCGGCCTACCACGGCTACTATGCCGCCGAGCGTTTTCTGGTCGACGACGCGGCGCTGGCCCGGGCACGGCTGGCGCTGCTGGACGCGACGCGCCAGGTGCTGCGCAATGCGCTCGCGCTGTTGGGCGTCAGTGCACCAAACGCGATGTCACGAGATCAACCCGTTGCGGAGACCGCATGAGTGTGCATACCGGAAGCCCGACGCCAAGACGGCGCGCAGGCTTCGCGAAACAACGCGGCGGCTTCGCCGTGGGCCTGATCGTCGGCCTGCTGATCGGCCTGGCGCTGGCGCTGGGTGTGGCGCTGTACATCGCCAAGGTGCCTTCGCCCTTCCACGACAAGGTGCCGCACCGCACCCCGGAGCAAGAGGCCGCCGAGGCCGAGAAGATGCGCAACTGGGACCCGAACGCGGGCCTGGCAGGCAAGGCAGGGCCGGCGTCGCGGCCGCCCACCGGCTTGGCGCCGGCACCCGCCCCGGTGCCTTTGCCCGGCAGCGACGGCCGTCCGGTTCGCCAGGGAACCCCCGAGGCGATCACCCCGCCACCGGCCGGCCCCAAGTCCAACCGCGATGCGGCCGCCATCCTAGCCGGCGAACCGGTGCCGGGCGCCAAACCACCCGCGGTGCCGCGCCCCGGCGGTGACCCCTTCCTGTACTTCGTGCAGGTGGGCGCCTACTCCAGCGCCGACGACGCCGAGCAGCAGCGTGCCAAGCTGGCGTTGCAGGGCTTCGGCGCCAAGATCTCCGAGCGCGAGCAAGGGGGCCGCACGATCCACCGCGTGCGCCTGGGCCCATTCGACAGCCAGGCCGAGGCCGCCACGCAACAAGAACGCCTGAAGGCCGGCGGCGTCGATGCGGCGCTGGTGCGCCAGGAGCGCAATCCCTGAATACCGACGGCCGGCGGAACTCCTCGCCCGCCGCGGCATCCACGTTTCACCCCCCGGCCGTGACTGGCCGCTGACCTGCCCTGAGGATCTTCGTGAAGCACACCTGCATCAACCGGCGTGAATTCAACGCCATCGGCTTGACCGGACCCCTCGGCCTGTTGGCCGGCATCGGCGCCCCGGCCGCCTACGCACAGGGCGGCCCGGTCGAAGGCACCCACTACCAGAAGCTGGCCCAGGCGGTGCCGCTGACCAGCACCGGCAAGGTCGAAGTGGCCGAGTTCTTCTGGTATGGCTGCCCGCATTGCTATGCCCTCGAACCTTTCGTCGAGCAGTGGGCCGCCAAGCTGCCGGCGGACGTGAGCTTCCGCCGTGTCCCGGTGGGCTTCGCACCGCAGCACGAGTTCCACCAGAAGGTGTTCTACGCGCTGGAGGCCATGGGGCAGCTGGGCAACCTGCACCGCAAGTTCTTCGACGCCATCCACAAGGACCACAAGCGCATGGCGACCGAGCCTGAACTCGTGGCCTTCGCCAACGCCAACGGGCTGGACAGCGCCAAGTTCACGGAGACGATGAAATCGTTTACCGTGATCGGCAAGGCGCGCCAGGCCAAGCAGTTGTCCGACGCCTACCGTGTGGACGGCGTGCCGATGGTCGGCGTGCAAGGCCGCTTCACGACCTCGTCCACGATGGCCGGCGGCGCGGAGCGGACTTTCGTGGTGGTGGATTTCCTGATCGGCAAGGTACGCCAGGCGGCCTGAGCACCCTGGACGGTGCCGCTCGCCCGAACCATTGACGCGCCCCTGTAAAGGTACCCCACCGGCGTGCGTTCGGCATCGATCGGGGTGGTGCAGGGGCTAGAATGGCCTGCAAGTTTCATGCCGCAAGCCATGCGCCCGACCACCTCCTTTCGCCTTTTGCCTGCCGCCTTGATCGCCGCGGCCCTGCTGGCCGCTGGCGCGGGGCTGCCGGCCCATGCCGAAAAGGCGGACCGCGGCAAGCCGCTGGTGGTCGAAAGTGACGGCTCCCAGTCCGCCACGGTCGACCTGAAAACCAAGCTGACCACCATCAGCGGCCATGTTGTCGTGACCCAGGGCACGCTGCAGATCAAGGCCGACCGGATCGAGGTCCGAGAGGGCACCCCGGGCCGCTACCAGGCCAATGCGCTGGGCTCGAGCGCCCAGTCGGCCACCTTCCGCCAGAAACGCGACCGGGTCGACGAGTTCGTCGAAGCCGAGGCCGAGCGGATCGAATACGACGGCGCGGCCGAGAAAGTGCGCTTCGTCGGCAATGCCAAGCTTCGCGTCGTACGCCCCAGCGGCCCGCCGGACGAAGCCAATGCCGCGGTGATCACCTACGACCAGCGCAGCGACACCATCGTCTTCGAAGGTGGGCCCCCGGCGACCCCGGGCGAATCGCCCGGCCGGGCCCGCTTGGTGTTCATCCCGCGCGGCGCCGATCAGGCCGCGTCGGAGCCCTCGAAGTGAACGCCCCCTTGCCCGATGTCGCGACGCTGGCTGGTGCTGCCGGTACCAGCCGGCTCGAAGCCAGCGGCCTGCGCAAGAGTTATGGCGCGCGCATGGTGGTCAAGGACGTCCATCTGGCCGTCGGTGCCGGCGAGGTCATCGGCCTGCTGGGCCCCAACGGCGCCGGCAAGACGACCACGTTCTACATGGTCGTCGGCCTGGTGCGCTGCGACGCGGGTTCGATCCGCATCGACGGTGTCGCCGTCGAGCGCAAGCCGATCCACCAGCGCTCGCGCCTGGGCCTGAGCTACCTGCCGCAGGAAGCGTCGATCTTCCGCAAGCTGACGGTGGAAGAAAACATCCGCGCAGTGCTCGAGCTGCAGCTGGACGAACGTGGCAAGCCGCTGGCCACCGCCGAGATCAACCGCCAACTCGACACGCTGTTGCACGACCTGAGCCTGAACGGCCTGCGCGATTCGCCGGCGCCGGCTCTGTCGGGCGGTGAGCGGCGCCGGGTCGAGATCGCCCGTGCGCTGGCGACGCAACCGCGCTTCATCCTGCTCGACGAGCCGTTCGCCGGCGTGGACCCGATCGCCGTGATCGAGATCCAGCGCATCATCGGCTTTCTCAAATCACGTGGCATCGGTGTGCTGATCACCGACCACAACGTGCGCGAAACACTCGGTATCTGTGACCGCGCCTACATCATCAGCGAAGGCAGCGTGCTGGCCGAAGGCACGCCGGACCACATCATCGAGAACCCGGACGTGCGCCGGGTGTACCTCGGCGAACACTTCAAAATGTAGGGATCGGGGATGAAGCCGACCCTGCAAGTCCGCCTGTCGCAGCACCTGGCGCTGACGCCGCAGCTGCAGCAATCGATCCGCCTGTTGCAGCTGTCGACGCTCGAGCTGCACCAGGAAGTCGAGCAGATGCTCGAACAGAACCCCTTTCTCGAACCCGAGGAAGACGCGACGCCGTTCGACTACAGCGCGGCCGAGAAAACCACCCCCAGCCAGCGTGAAGAGCAAGACGCGCCCGGCAGCGCCGTCGGCGAAGGGGGTGACGAGCCCTCCGGCATGGACTCGGCCGACTTCGGCACCACCGAGCGCGACGACTGGGAGAACGGCACCGAGCGTGACGACTTCGACGGCATCCGCGAGCTGCCTTCGGGCAACGCCGCCGGCAACGGCGACGAAGACGGCCCCGACGCGCAGGACCGCAACACGCCGACGCCGACGCTGCAAGACCATCTGCGCACCCAACTCTCCGGCATGCGCTTGTCGCCCACCGATGCGGCCGCGGTGCAGGTGCTGATCGAGTCGCTCGACGACGACGGCTACCTGGACGGCACGCTCGAGGAGATCGTCGAGCGCCTCGCCGATGCCCTCGGCCTGACCGACGACGAGGCGCGCGAAGACCTGCTCGGCCAGCTGCGCTGCGGCCTCAAATGGCTGCAAAGCATGGAGCCCGCCGGCGTCGGCGCGGCCAACCTGGGCGATTGCCTGGCGCTGCAGCTGCGCGACACGCCGGCCTGCCCGGCGCGCGAATGTGCGCTGACAATCTGCCGCCAGCACCTGGAATTGCTCGCCCGGCGCGACCTGAAGAAGCTGGCCAGCGCCACCGGCGCCGACGAAGCCACGGTGAAGGCCGCCCAGGCGCTGATCGTCGCCTGCGAGCCCAAACCCGGTCGGCCGTTCGCCCGCGCCGAGAACCTGATCGTCGTGCCGGACGTGATCGTGATGAAGTCCGGCCGCGGCTGGAAGGTCATGCTGAACCCGGACGTGATGCCCAAGCTGCGCGTGTCCGATGTCTATGCGCAAGCGGTGCGGGGCCAGCGTGGTGGCGCCAGCGGCAACGCCGGCCTGAGTGCGCGGCTGCAGGAGGCGCGCTGGTTCATTCGCAACATCCAGCAGCGCTTCGATACCATCCTGCGCGTCAGCCAGGCCATCGTCGAGCGACAGAAGAACTTCTTCACCCACGGGGAGATCGCGATGAAACCGCTGGTGCTGCGCGAGATCGCCGACGAGCTGGGCCTGCACGAGTCGACGATCTCGCGCGTGACCACCGCGAAGTACATGAACACCCCGTTCGGCACCTTCGAGCTGAAGTACTTCTTCGGTTCGTCGCTGAACACCGACGCCGGCGGCAATGCGTCGTCGACCGCGGTGCGCGCGCTGATCAAGCAGTTCGTCGCCGCCGAGAACACCGCCAAGCCGCTGTCCGACAGCCAGATCGCCGACATGCTCGAAGAGCAGGGCATCCAGGTCGCGCGCCGCACGGTCGCCAAATACCGCGAGGCGTTGAAGATCGCGCCGGCCAACTTGCGCAAGGCGATGTAGATGACGAATGAGAATCCCACGCCGCGCCGGGTGATCAAGGCCGCTGCCGCTCCCCGCAGCGCCGTTGAACGCGGCACGCTGTTCCTGCCCTGCGCCGCCGGGACCGAGCCGTTGCTGGTCGACGAATGCCGCCGACTGCTGCAAGACCGCTGCCCGGTCGAGGCCGGCCGTGGTGGCGTCTATGTCGATGGTGACGTCGACGCGGCGATGCGGCTGAACCTCGGCAGCCGGCTGGCGCAGCGCGTGTTGTGGCAAGTGGCGGACGGCCCGTATGCGAACGAGCACGACCTGTACGCGATCGCCCGGCGGGTCAACTGGGCCGACTGGATCACGCCGCGCCAGACGCTGCGCGTCGACGCGTCGGCGTGGCGCTCGCCGCTGAAGAGCCTGAACTTTGCCGCGCTGCGCATCAAGGACGCCGTCTGCGACGTGATGCGCGAAGCGGCCGGCGAGCGGCCCAGCGTCGACACCCGCCATCCGGACCTGTCGCTGGTGCTGCACCTCGGACCGGAGCACGCGAGCCTGTCGGTCGACCTGTCCGGCGAGGCCTTGTTCAAGCGCGGCTGGCGCGACGCGCAAGGGCTGAAGGGCGAAGCGCCGTTGAAAGAAACGCTGGCCGCGTCGATGCTGGCCGCCGCCGACTGGCAAGGCCGGCCCGAGGACGGCGGCCTGCTCGACCCCTGCTGCGGCGCCGGCACGATCGCGATCGAGGCCGCGCAGATCGCCTGCGGTATCGCGCCCGGCCTCGCCCGCCGATTCGCATTCGAGAAGCTGCTGCCTTTCCGCGCCCACCTCGGCGCCTGGTCCACGCTGCGCCAGCAAGCGCAGAACGCCATCCATGCGCCGGCCGTGCCCATCTGGGCCGGCGACGTGTCGTTTCGCATGACCGACTTCGCGACCCGCAACGCCGAGCGCGCCGGCGTCAGGCACGCGATCGATTTCAAGACCGCCGACGCATTGCAGCGCCCGGCGCCGGCCGAGCGCGGCGTGATCGTGATGAACCCGCCGTATGGCGAGCGCATCGCGCCGAAAGGCCAGGGCCAAGGCGCCGGACCGGCACGCGGCGAAAGTGGTGGCGAGAAGTTCGAAGGCGCCGCCGATGCCGCCGACTTCTACGCCCGCCTGGCCGCCCACTGGAAGAAGCACTACGCCGGATGGACCGCGCAGGTCCTGACGCCCGAGCCCAAACTGCCCGGCCTGATGCGCCTGAAGGAAAGCCGGCGGGTGCCAATGTGGAACGGCGCGATCGAGTGCCGCCTGTTCCGCTTCGACATGGTCGCCGGAACGAACCGCTGACCTTGTTATTGCATTGACCGGCGCTCCGAAGGAGCCGCCGCCCCCAAGTGGCGTGCGCGGATCCGGCTCCGCCGGTCCGCTGCGCGAGCCCCCTCGGGGGGCAGCCCCCGGAAGGGGGCGTGGGGGTCAATACATATACAACTTCAGCACGAAGTCCGCGCCGATCGCGCCGCCGCCGCCGATCGGACCGCCGGCCCACCAGACATCGACGCGGTAGGTGCCCGGCGGCACCAAGCCCGGCCCTGTGCCGATGCCCTGGTAGAAGTTCGACGCGATCATGTCGACGTCGTACTCGGCTGACTCGGCGATCGCCGGGCCGTAGATGCCATACGGCGTTTCATAGTGGCCGGCCATGTGCATCGGCGCGCCGCCGGTCGACGGCGTCAGCGTGACCTGGAACATCGTCAGCGCCGAAACCCACGGGTAGGTCTGGCGGCTGCCGACCATCGCGCTGAAGTGCGCGTTCAGGCAGCCCGCCTGGAGGTTGACCTTGGTGCTCAACACCGGCGTCTTGTCGAAACGCGTGCTCTCACCGCCCCCACCCACGGCCGCGAAGTTCCAGGCCGTGGTCTTGACGCCTTCGTAGACGGTGTCGAGCACCTGGTTCACCTTGCCTCGGCAGGGTGGATGCACACCGGCGAGGGCCCTGGGGTCGTTTTCAGACATGAACTGTTCCCGGCTCTGCGCCATCGCGGCACCGGACGTGGACAGCGCAGCCGCGGCCAGCGCGACGGGCGCCAGTGCCTGCAGAAGGCGAACTTGCGAAGTGACCATGGTGAAGTCTCCATGAAGGGGTTGGGTAGGCGAAGGTTCGTGAGCCCTCGACCATCGAGCCCTCGGGCGTTGCAGCCGGTGCAAGTCGACTCGAGAACCTGACACTGGGAAAGACGCCCTGCGCCGGCGCGACCCGGACATGCCATCACCCCCTATTCGTGGGGGGAGGGTATCGCCCGACGCCGACAAGGGCCGCGCAGGGACTTGGCAATCTACTAATCAATTAGTACTATTCAAGTAGTACGACTTGATTCATAGACAACGGAGCCTCGATGACCACTCCTCATCCGACCGAAGGCGAACTGGCGATCCTGCAGGTGCTGTGGGACCACGGCGGCCCGTGCACCGTGCGCGAGGTGCACGAGGCCTTGTCGTTGCACAAGGACACCGCCTACACCACCGTGCTGAAGATGATGACCATCATGGCCGACAAGGGCCTGCTGCAGCGCGACGAGAGCGAACGCAGCCACCGCTACAGCGCGCTGCACCCCGAGCCCGACGTGCAGTCGGTACTGGTGAAGGACCTGATGCAGCGCGCCTTCGCCGGCTCGGCGCTGCAACTGGTGCAACGCGCGCTCGATGTCGACAAGCCCAGCCGAGACGAACTGGACGCGATCGCCCGCCTGATCGCCGATGCCAAGTCGAAGCGCGGCCACGCTTGAGCCCCGAGGACTGACGACGATGAACCCCTCCTGGTCGATACTCGAATCGGCGCTGGCGCAGTCGCTGCTCGTCGCGCTGTGGCAAGACGCGCTGCTGACCGCCCTCGCCGCGCTGGTGCTGGCGGCAATGGCACGGCGCGGCGCCGCGGCGCGGCACGTCGTAGGCTTGCTGTTCCTCCTGGCGATGCTCGTCGTGCCTGCTTGGCAACTGGGGCAGAGCCTGCAGGGCAGCACGGCCGTCAACCTGACAGGCAGCGTCCGCGCCGCCGATTGGTCGACCGCCATCCTGCCGCCAGCGCTGGCCGATGGCGCCGCCTGGCAGGCGCCAGCATGGCTGGCTTGGGCCTGGTGCGTTGGCGTGCTGGTGATGCTCGTCCGCCTGGGGGGCGGCTGGTGGTGGCTGCGCACGCTGGAGCGCCAGCCCCTGCCGGCACCGGTGCCGCGGGCCTGGCAACGCCGCGCCGAGCGGCTGTGCCACGCGCTCGGCATCCGGCGCCGGGTGATGCTGCGGCTGCTGCCGAGCGGGGCCCAGCCGTTCACCGCACGGGCCTGGCGGCCGATCGTGTGGCTGCCGGTCGCGATGCTGACCAAGCTGGCGCCTGAGCAGATCGAGGCCCTGATCGCCCACGAACTGGCCCACATCCGCCGGCTGGACTGGGTCTGGAACGGCCTGCAATGCACGATCGAAGCCCTGCTGTTCTTCCATCCGGGCGTCTGGTGGCTGAGCCGCCGCGTGCGGATCGAACGTGAACTGGCCTGCGATGGTCTCGCCGCTGCGGCCTGCGGCGACGCGCTGGTGGTGGCCGAGGCCCTGTCCGCACTGGAGAACCTGCGCAGCGCCGTGCCTCGCCTCGCGTTGGCCGCCAACGGCGGCAGCCTGCAGCAACGCGTGGTGCATCTGCTGTCCGCCGGCCAATCCGCCGGCCCGCGCTGGGGCGTGGCGGCCGGGCTGGCGGCGCTGGTGTGCGCCGGTGGGGTGTGGGCGGCCCAGACGGGTACGGTGCCGGCAGCGGTGGCGCCGACCGCGCCCGCGGCGGCCACCGACGCAGCATCGGCCGACGACCCATGGTGGACGTACGTCGGCAACTCGGTTCGCATCCGCATCGACGACAACGGTCGGCTGCGCGACTACCACGCCTGGGTCAGCCTGACCGGTGAACGGCACGAGAGCTATCGCGTCGATGGCCGGGCGGCACCGATCGACGCCGGCGTGCGCGCATGGGCGGCCAGCCACCACCGGGCCTCGCCGCCGGACCGGCCCGAGCTGGCGGACCCGGCCGAGCCCGAAGTGCCCGAGCTGCCTGAACTGCCTGAGTTGCCCCCCCTTCCACCGTTGCCGCCGGAACCACCCGAACTCGACCAGCTGCCGGCTTACCAGGCGGTGCTGGCCGCTGTCCAGCAAGACGCCAACGCAGTGGCACGGCTCGGTTCGCCGATCCAACTGGCCGATGACTGTGGCCCCTGCCGGATCGACGACACCAGCGCCTGGCTGACCTTGTCGGCCTGGGGCCCCAAGGGCCGGGCCACGCTGCACGCCGAAGGCCGACTGCTCGATGGCCGCTGGCAGGTGCAGACGCTGGACCTCAAGCCCAGCCTGCTGCAGCGACTCGGCCTCGCGCGCTGAGTCGCCCGCCGCTTCGTTTCAAGACTCCGCTTCCGGCACCCGTGCGCCGGCGCCGTTCGCGGCTCCAGCCGGTGACCGGTCACGCCTGTACACCCCACGTTCCACCCACAACCACTCACCACCAAGGAGAAACAAGCCAAATGACCACCCGTCGCCCTCCCGCCCCGCGTTGGGCCTTCATGTGGTCGACGCTCGCGCTGTGCGCCGCGGCCTGTGCGCAGCCAACGCCGGCACCCACGCCCGACGCGCCGCTGAGCGCCACGCAGCGCAAGGCCATCGTCGACACGCTCGCGCAAAACCTGCGCAGCCGCTACGTCTACCCGGAACGCATCGAGCCGGTGGCCAAGCAGCTGCAGGCGCGTGCCGCCAAGGGCGCCTACGACGGCGCTCAGACCGTCGAAGCCATGGGCGAAGCGCTCAACAAAGACTTGCGTGAATTCGGCGACGACCGCCATTTCCGCGTCGAGTTCGACCCCGGGGTCGAGCCGGTGCCAGCCGGCGCCGAGCCGTCCAAGCCGACACGCGCAGAGGTCGAGCGTGAGCGACTGCAAACATCGCGCATGGCCTACGGCATCACCCGCCTTCAGCGCCTGCCCGGCAACATCGGCTACCTCGACCTGCGCGGCTTCGGCCCGACCGAGTTCGTCGCCCACGGCTACGACGCGGCGATGCTGCTGCTCGGCGGCACCGACGCGCTGGTGCTCGACCTGCGCAACAACGGCGGCGGCGAGCCCCAAAGCGTCAGCTACCTGCTCAGCCACTTCTTCGCCGAAGGCGACGAGCGCCACCTCAACGACATCTACGACCGACCGACCAACACCACCCGCGAGTACCGCACGCTGCCGCTGGCCCGGCCGCGCTACACCAAGCCGATCGTGGTGCTGACCTCGAAGAACACCTTCTCCGGCGGCGAAGAATGCGCCTACGACCTGCAGACGCAAAAGCGCGCAACGCTGTACGGCGAGACCACCGGCGGCGCTGCCAACCCGGGCGAGATGGTGGCGCTCGGCCACGGCCTGGCCGCTTTCGTGCCGACCGGCCGCGCGATCAACGCGGTGACCAAGAAGGACTGGGAAAAGGTCGGCGTGGTGCCGGACGTCGCGTTGCCGGCTGCCGATGCGTTGAAGGCGGCCTACCTCGCGCTGCTGGAGCAACGTGTGCGCGAGGAAAAGACGCCTGAAGAGCTGGGCCTGCTCAAGAGCGTGCTGGCGCGGGCCCAGGCCGGCGCCATCGACCTGCCACCCTACACCCCTCGCCGTTAGGTCTCGATCGATCCCGGCGCCCCTGCCGGCGCCGGGGCCGGACGCGCGCGCAGCCACACGAGCATCAGCGCCAACAATGCCAGCGGTGCGAGTGCGCCGAGGTTCATCGCCTGCCAGCCGCCAGTGGTGACCAGCGCGCCCGAGAAGAACGAGGTCAGCGTCATCGTGCCCAGCACCCAGCGGTCCATCAGTGCCTGCGCACGCACCCGGTGGCTGGCCGGATAGCTCTGGGTGTAGAGCGTGGTGCCGCCGATGTAGAGGAAGTTCCAGCCGACGCCCAGCATCAGCAACGCCGCGGTGAAGTGCATCAGGTCGACCCCGTGCAGCGCCAGCGCGATGCACGCGGCGTTCAACAGCACACCGAGAGCCAGCACCGGCAACACGCCAACACGGCGGATCAGCGAGCCGGTGAAGAAGCTCGGCACGTACATGCCCAGCACATGCCACTCCAGCACCCAGGCGACCGCCGAAAAGGGGTGCGAGCAGACCTGCATCGCGATCGGCGTCGCGGCCATCAGCAGGTTCATCACGCCATAGCCGAGCGCCGACGCGGCGATCGCGACAATGAAGGCCGGCTGGCGTGCCACACTCGCCGGCAGGCGGCCGGCCGCACCGCTGGGTGCCGGCGGCAGCGCAGGAAACGGTATGCGCGCCAACGCGACCATCGACAAGGCCGCCACCCCCACCAACGCGGCATAGGCGCCCGCGAACGGCGCAGCCAACGCATCACGCGTGGCCTGTGCCAGCTCCGGGCCCACGACGCCGCCGAGGATGCCGCCGGCCAGCACCCACGAGATCGCGCGTTCGCGCCCCTCTGCCCCCACCAGCTCGGCCGCGGCAAAGCGGTACAGCGCGGCATTGGCGTTGTAGTAGCCCGCCACGACCGTGGCAGCGATCAGCAGCCAGAAGCTGCCGATCAGTGCCGCCAGTGCGCACAAGGCCGACGAGACGATCGCCACCGCCAGCCCCATCTGGAACGCGCGTTGACGGCCGTAGCGCTGCTGGTGCCGAGCGACCAGCCCGGTGCACAGCGCGCCGCCCAACACATAGGCGGTCAGTGGCAGCGTTGCCATCCACCCTTCCGGCGCCAGCGCCAGGCCGACCAGGCCATTGATCGCCATGAAGGTGACGTTGTTGGTCAGGAACAGACCCTGGCACAGGGTCAACCAGGCCAGCGGCGCGTGGCGGCGTCGGCTGGTATCGCTCATGCCAGGGCCCCGAGCAGCACCAGCGCCGCCAGCGGCGCGGTGTCCGCGCGGAGCACGCGCGGGCCCAGGCTGACCGGCGCGAAGCTGCGCTGGCGGGCCAGCGCTTCCTCCGCATCGTCGAGCCCTCCTTCAGGGCCACTCAGCATCAACCAGTCTTCGGCTGCCGATGTCGCCGCCAGGCCCGCCAACGGGACCGCATCATCGGCCAGGCTCAGCACATGGCGCGCGGCGCCTGCCTCCAGCCGGCCGAGCCAATCGGCCAGGTTGCGCACCGCGGCCACCTGCGGCACCTGGGTGCGCCCGCTTTGCTCTGCCGCTGCCACCGCGACCGCCTGCCAGTGCGCCTGCCGGCGCTCGGCGCGTTCGCCGGACAGCTTCAACACCGAGCGCGCGCATTGCAGCGGCTGGATCGCTGAGACGCCCAGCTCGGTGGCCTTTTCGACCAATGCATCCATGCGCTCGTTGGCCGGCATGCCCAGCGCCAGCGTGACCCGCCGCGTCAATTCACGCGACGCTGGCTGCGGCGAGCCGATGCGCACGGCCACCTGCTGGCGGCCGCTCATCCGCAGCACCTCGGCGGCCCATTCGCCGCCTTGGCCGTTGAACAGCGTCAACGGCGCACCGGGTTGCAAACGCAGCACCTGCACGTGGCGCGCAACGTCGGTCGGCAGGTCGATGTTTTCACCCTCGCGCAGCGGGGCATCCAGATACAAACGTGGGGGCATCACGCGAGTGTGCCGCATTCACAATAGGCCCCCAGGAGGCACCCGACGATGGACCCGATCGCGAAGGCAACCGAGCTGCTGCAGGCGGCCGATGACTGCCATGACGACCACCCGGCCGCCGCTGCGATCCTGCTGCGGCAGATCGACGCCGACGCCCTGAACCCCGGCCAACGACCCCGCTACGCTTTCCTGGTCAACCACCTGCTGGCCGAAAAGCTGGGCCAGCCGGCCGAAGCCTGGCAACGCCAGCAGGCAGTGCTGGCGGCGTGCGGCAACGAAGCGCCGTTGCCGGTGCTGCGCCAGGCCGGCGCAGCCGCACGCATGGCCGGCGACATGGCGGCCGAAGCGAGCATCGGCCAGCGACTGGCCGACGCCGCTGGCGTCAGCCTGGCGCAGGCGGCTGAGTTCCTGGTACTGGCGGCGGCCAACTTCCAGGTGCCGCTGCTGGGAGCCGAGGCCGCAGGCAGCGCCGCATTGGCCGCGCTGGCGCCCATGCACGGCCCGGCGTGGCAACAGGCCAACGGCCTGGACGCTGCAGCCGCGGTGATGACCAACAACCTCGCCTCCGATCTGGCCGAGCGGCCTGTGGCCGAGCTCGCGGTCGAACCGTTGCGCCAGGCCCTGGCCGAGGCGGCCGAGCTGTCGCAGGGGTTTTGGCACCGCGCCGGGCAGTGGGTGAATCACGAGCGTGCCCACTACCTGCGGGCCTTCACCGCCAACGCGCTGGGAGACGCCGAAACGGCCGAGTTGCAGGCCCGCGCCGGCCTGGTGCTGCTGGCCAACCACGACCACGACGATCAGGAGCGGGTCGACCAGGCCTTCCTGCGCTCGGAGCTGGCCCATGCGCTGGCCCGACTGGGCCGCGCAGCCGACGCCCAGGTCGAGCGGACCCAGGCCGACGCGCTGATCGAGGCGCTGGACGATGCCGAGATCACCGCGTGGTATCGCCGCCGCGTGGCGCGTCAGCAGGCCCTGGACGCGGGCAGCTGAACGGCCAACGCCCGGCGACCTTGCGGCAGCCGGGCGCATGAGATGACAGACCGGTGGCGGGCCGACGGCCGCGCCGCGGTGTCAGGCCTTGACGGCGCCGATCGCGTAGGTGAGCTCGCCGACCGCGGCCATGCCGTGCTCGGTGCGCAGCTGCTCGGCGAATTTCAGCGCGAAGGCACGCAACTCGTCTGGCCCGGTGCACTTTTCGACCTCGAGCACGAAGCGGTAGCCGCGCATCAGACCCAGCTTGGCCTTGCCGACCGACGTCAGCGCGTCGTACAGCGCGGTGTAGCCGGCGCTGCGGATGACCTGCTGGGTGCGCGTCCAGTCGGCGTCATTGCCAGCCGCCGAGGCCGCCGCGGGCGCTGACGCCTGAGCCGCCGCCCCTTCGCGGATATCGACCGGGATGTCGACCGTCGTCGTCCTGCTGGTGACCTTGCCGGCCGGCGCACCTGCCATGTTGGCTTCGGTGATCAGCCCTTCGGAGCGCAGCAGCGCCACATCGTCGGGCGTGACGCCATGCACCTGCACCAGCCAGTCTTCGATGGTGCGTGAATCGTTGATGACCAGCAGCAGGTTGCGCACCGGTCTGCTGAGCTTGAGCGCGCGGGCCTGAATCTCGGCCTGGCCGGCGGCGGTCCTGATGTAACGAGACGACATGCTCGATCCCAAGAAAGGGTCCCAAACGCGGCTTCACCACCCCCGGCTACCCCACGCAGGGGCCCACCGGCAGCGTTCAGCCACCCGGTCAAACCACCCCCGTGAACGGGCCGGAAGTGGCCCCCGGCTCTGCGATGCAGCCCCGGGCGCCTGCCGCTATGTCAGCGGTCAGGCGTTCATTTTTTGTCGCGCAGTTCTCTGCGCAACACCTTTCCCACCGGTGTTTTCGGCAGTTCCGTCCGGAACTCAATGATCTTGGGCCGTTTGTAACCGGTGAGGTTTGCCTCGCACCAGCCGCGCACGTCGGCATCGGTGATCCCCGGGTCTTTTTTCACGATCACGACCTTCACCGCTTCGCCGGCCTTGTCGTCCGGCACGCCGACGGCGGCGCATTCGAGCACGCCTGGCATTTGGGTGATGACGTCTTCGACCTCGTTCGGGTACACATTGAAGCCCGACACGAGAATCATGTCCTTCTTGCGGTCGACGATCTTGAAATAGCCGCGATCGTCGACGATGCCGATGTCACCCGTGCGAAAGAAACCATCGGCCGTCATGACCTTGGCCGTTTCGTCGGGCCGCTGCCAGTAGCCGGCCATCACCTGCGGGCCACGGATCGCGATTTCGCCCGGCTGGCCCACCGCCACCTCGTGGCCGTCGTCGTCCAGCAGCGTCACCTCGGTGTTCGAGATCGGCAGGCCGATGGTCCCCGAATACGCGGTCGTATCGACGGGGTTGCAGGTCGCCGACGGGCTGGTCTCCGACAACCCATAGCCTTCGCAGATCGGGCAACCGGTCTTTTCGAGCCACAGCCGGGCGGTGGCCTGCTGCACCGCCATGCCGCCACCGACCGAGATCTTCAGGTGGCTCCAGTCCACGGTGTCGAAATCGGCGTGGTTGGCCAGCGCATTGAACAGCGTGTTGACCGCCGGGAAGCTGTGGAAGCGCTCGCGCGACAGGTCTTTCAGCAGCGCCGGGATGTCGCGCGGGTTGGCGATCAGGATGTTGCAGCCCCCCATGCGCAGGCTGAGCATCATGTTCGCGGTGAAGCCGAAGACGTGGTACAGCGGCAGCGCGCAGATGGTGACGATCTGTTCGCCCTGCGGGATTTTCTTCAGGGCCGGCTGGTACCAGGCCTCGGACTGCAGCACGTTGGCCACCAAATTGCGATGCAGCAGCACCGCGCCCTTGCTGACGCCCGTGGTGCCGCCGGTGTACTGCAGCACGGCGATGTCGTCCGGCCCGACCTTGGGTGCGGTGAACGGCTTGCCGCGGCCGCGCGCCACGGCGTCGTTGAAGCGCACGGCGTTGGGCAGCGAGAACGCCGGCACCATCTTCTTCACCTTGCGCACCACGTGGTTGACGATGGTGCCCTTGAGCAGGCCCAGCAGGTCACCCATCGCAGCCAGCACGACCTGCTTGGTCGGCACCGCATCGGCCACCTGCTGCAGCGTGGCAGCGAAGTTCTCGAGGATCACGATCGCCTTGGCGCCCGAGTCCTTCAGCTGATGCTCCAGCTCACGCGGCGTGTACAGCGGGTTGACGTTGACCACCACCAGGCCCGCGCGCAGGATGCCCGCCACCACGATCGGATACTGCGGCACGTTGGGCAGCATGATCGCCACACGGTCACCGCGCGCCAGGCCCTGACTCTGCAGGTAGGCAGCGAAGGCGCGTGACAGGTCGTCGATCAGCTCGAAGCTGAAGGACTTGCCCATGAAACGGTAGGCCGGCAGCTTGGCGTGCTTGCGAAAGCTCTCGTCGAGCAATGCGACCAGCGAGGCATAGACATCGGTCTTGACCTCGGCCGGGACGCCCGCGGGGTACTGCTTCAGCCAGGTTTTTTCCATCCGTCACTACTTTCTTTGTCGACCCGCGATTCTGACTGCCACCGTCAGCGCCCCCCATCAGGGGATTCGATAGCGACATCTGGGGGTTAGCCCCTAGACAACACCAAGCGCTGTGCTAACGCTCGGCCAACGATGAACTCGCAGAATGCGGCTGCGCCTCGACCGATGCACGGACTTCGAAGCGCAAGGCCCACTGTCTCGACTTGGAGGAACACCATCATGACAAGCCACCTGACGCTTTCGACCGCACACTCCCGCCGCCCGGGCACCCGCATCGTCGCCGTCGGCGCGCTGTGGCTGCTGGCCGCGGCCGCACCAGCCCAGACCATCGGCCACTACCAGGGCACCACCTCGCAAGGCCACTTCATCTCGATCAACGTCGTCGACGACGGCGCCGGTGGCAACGCCTTTGGCGGCGGCCAGGTGCTCTGGGAGGCCAACTGCACCAAGAGCGGCCCGGGCCGCCTCGTCAGCTGGGCCCTCGGCACTTTCATCCCGTTCAGCGGCAAGAAGTTCGCCACCGAGTTCCGCCTCAACTCGCTGTACGAGAAGTGGAAGTTGACCTTCAGAGGCAACTCGGTCAGCGGCACCTTCCTCGGCCGCACACCTGAATTCACCGACCCGGCCACCTCGACCAAGAGCGTGCAGCTGTGCGACTCAGGCCTGCTGAGCTTCACCGCCACCCTGACCGCACCGCTCGCCGGCCACGCGTTGCCCGCCCCCGGCCAAGCACTGAAACTGAAGTGACGCTCTGGCGGCAGCGCCCCAGGCGCTCGCCGCACCCCAAGTGGCGTGGCGGATCCGGCTCTGCCGGTCCGCTGCGCGGGCCCCCTGGGGGCAGGCCCCGGAAGGGGTCGTGGGGGCCAACTATTCGACGGCTTTGACCATGTCCTCGACGACCTTCTTGGCGTCGCCGAAGACCATCATGGTCTTGTCCATGTAGAACAGCTCGTTGTCCAGGCCAGCGTAGCCGGCGGCCATCGAGCGTTTGTTGACGATCACGGTCTTGGCCTTGTAGGCCTCGAGGATCGGCATGCCGTAGATCGGCGAGCCCTTCTGCAACGCAGCGGGGTTCACCACGTCGTTGGCGCCGAGGATGATCGCGACATCGGCCTGGCCGAATTCGCCGTTGATGTCTTCCATCTCGAACACCTGGTCGTACGGCACCTCGGCTTCGGCCAGCAGCACATTCATGTGGCCCGGCATGCGGCCGGCCACCGGGTGGATTGCATACTTGACCGTGATGCCCTTGTGGGTGAGCTTCTCGGCCAGCTCCTTCACCGCGTGCTGCGCGCGCGCCACGGCCAGGCCGTAGCCCGGCACGATGACCACGGTCTCGGCGTTGCCGAGGATGAACGCCGCGTCGTCCGCCGAGCCGCTCTTGACGCTGCGCTGCTGCTGGTCGCCGGTGGCCGCCGCTGCATCGCCGCCGAAACCGCCCAGGATCACGTTGAAGAACGAGCGGTTCATCGCCTTGCACATGATGTACGAGAGGATGGCACCCGACGAGCCGACCAGCGAGCCGGCGATGATCAGCATCGAGTTGTTGAGCGAGAAGCCGATGCCCGCCGCCGCCCAGCCCGAGTAGCTGTTCAGCATCGACACCACCACCGGCATGTCGGCGCCGCCGATCGGGATGATCAGCAACACGCCCAGGGCGAAGCCGAGCGCGGTGATGAGGCCGAAGTCCATCGCGCTTTGCGAGTGCCAGAAACCGAAGCAGAAGAAGGCCGCCGCCAGGCCGAGTGCGGCGTTCAGCTTGTGCTGGCCGGCAAACACCACCGGTTTGCCCTGGAACAGGCGGAACTTGTAGGTCCCCGAGAGCTTGCCGAAGGCGATCACCGAACCCGAGAAGGTGATCGCCCCGATGAACACCCCCAGCGCCAGCTCGATGCGGTTGCCGCCGGGGATCGGCGTGGCCTTGTCCGGCACGATGCCGAAGGCCCAGGGCTCGGCCACTGCGGCGACGGCAATGAACACCGCCGCCAGACCGATCATGCTGTGGAAGAAGGCCACCAGCTCGGGCATCTTGGTCATCTCGACGGTCTTGGCGCGCCAGGCGCCGTAACCGCCGCCGACCACCAGGCCCAGCAGCACCCAGCCCATGCCGATGCCGACGCCGCCCGCCAGCTTCACGATCAGCGCCGCGGTGGTCGCCATGGCGATCGCCATGCCGGTCATGCCGAAGACGTTGCCGCGGATCGAGGTGGTGGGGTGGGACAGGCCCTTCAGGGCCTGGATGAAGCAGACGCTGGCGATCAGGTACAGCAGCGTGACCAGATTCATGCTCATGCCTTCTTCTCCTCGATGGCCTTGGGCGCCTTCTTAGTTTCGGCCCGCTGCGCTTCACATGCCCATGGCATGTGAGCCTGCTCTGAAAAGTCCACGATTCGGGTCATCTCACTTCCCCTCCTTGGAAGGCGTGGACTTTTTCTTGAACATCTCCAGCATTCGTCGCGTGACGAGGAAGCCGCCGAAGATGTTGACCGCGGCCAGCGCGACCGCCAGCACGCCCATGCTCTTGCCCAGCGTGGTCTCGGTCAGCGCCGCGGCGAGCATCGCGCCGACGATGACGATCGCCGAGATCGCATTGGTCACCGCCATCAGCGGCGTGTGCAGCGCGGGCGTCACGGTCCAGACCACGTGGTAGCCGACATAGATCGCCAGCACGAAGATGATCAGGTTGATGAGGGTCGGTGAAACAGTTTCCATGGCAGCTCTCTACGGGTCGACGCGGGCAATGCGCACTTCGGGGGGTGCGGCGGAAATGAAGGTGATCGGCGGAAAGTCCATCCGGCCGCGGATGGAATGGATGCAATCGCGCACGCGCTGCGCCAACTGCAGCGCGAAGGCCGCGTGGCGGTCGTCCACGCTGGACGGCAGCGTCTCGGCGGCAGTCGCCGACAACGGCCCGGGTGCGCCGGCGAAATCG
This sequence comes from Ideonella sp., assembly GCF_036277275.1. GTDB lineage: Bacteria > Pseudomonadota > Gammaproteobacteria > Burkholderiales > Burkholderiaceae_C > Ideonella. Next base: position 30,780 of record NZ_DASUNH010000057.1, read on the forward strand.
ACATCGGCCAGCACCTCAACCGACATCAACGCGCCCATGCGGCTGCCGACTTCGGCCGAGGCCATCACCATCTCGTCGGGCGCCCGCAGACCGCGTGCACGGGCTGCCTTGCCCCAGGCGGTCTCGTCGCTGAACATCTCTTCAGCGGGGAAGGGAGCGCTGGCGTAGGCGCACTCCATGTCGTCCGGGTTGGCACTGGACGGGCGCACGGCCCACAGGCCGGCATCGGTCGGCTTGCAATCGCCCGGCCACTGCACGAAGCCGCCGGCGCCGCCCGCGGTGGCCGTGATGGTCACCAGCGCGTGGAGCCGGCTGCCCTGGACCAGCGCCAAGGTCAACACCTCGGCCGGGATCGAGCGCTGGTCGTTGACCTTGACCGCATCGACCTGGTGGCGCGACAGGCTGATCCATTCGCCGGCCGGCATGCGCACCGTGGCGCGCGCCACGTCGACCACCGTGTCGGCCGGGGCAGCACAGGCACCGGAAACCACCATCGCGCCCAGCCAGGCAGCGACGACGCGTTTCATGCGCGCAGCACCTGCGAATCGCGCGTCATCAGGCAGGCGGCGACGATGTCGTCGTCCATCGGCACCTGGAAACCGCCTTCCTTGGGCAACACCAGCTTCAGGAAGTCAAGCACGTTGCGGGCGTACAGCGCGCTCGCGTCGGCCGCCACCAGCGCCGGCAGGTTGGTCTCGCCGACGATCGTCACGCCGTGCTTGATCACCGTGCGTCCGGCTTCCGTCAACGGGCAGTTGCCGCCGGCTTCACCGTTCGGGCCGGTCGGGCCCTTGCCGGCGGCGATGTCGATGATCACCGAACCCGGCTTCATCGACTTGACCATCTCTTCGGTCACCAGCACCGGCGCCGCGCGGCCCGGGATCAGCGCGGTCGAGATCACCACGTCCGCAGCCGCGACGCGCTTGGCCACTTCGACCTTCTGCCGCTCGAGCCAGCTGGGCGGCATCGGCCGTGCGTAGCCGCCCACGCCTTCGGCGGCTTCCTTCTCTTCAGCGGTTTCGTACGGCACATCGATGAACTTGCCGCCAAGCGATTCGACCTGCTCCTTCACCGAGGGCCGCACGTCGGACGCCTCGATCACCGCGCCCAGTCGCTTGGCCGTCGCGATGGCCTGCAGGCCGGCAACGCCAACGCCGAGGATCACGACGCGCGCAGCTTTGACCGTGCCGGCCGCCGTCATCAGCATCGGGAAGAACTTCTGGTATTTGTCGGCGGCCATGATCACCGCCTTGTAGCCGGCGATGTTGGCCTGGCTGCTCAGCACGTCCATGCTTTGCGCGCGGGTCGTGCGTGGCGCCGCTTCGAGCGCGAAGCTGGTCAG
>NZ_DASUNH010000058.1:0-2425 GCF_036277275.1 Ideonella sp.
CGCATCTCCGCTTCGATCCAGCGCTCGACCTCGCGCGTCAGCTCCTCGGGCTTGCGCCCTTCCACCGCGATCGGGCGGCCGATGGAGACGTCGATCACGCCGGGGCGCAGCAGGAAGCTCTTGCGCGGCCAGCACTTGGCCGAGCTCACGGCGATCGGCACGATCGGCGTGCCGGTGGTGATGGCCAGCCGCGCGGCGCCGCTCTTGTACGCGCCCTGGCCGCCGCGCGGTGCGCGCGTGCCTTCGGGAAACATGATCACCCAGCCGCCCTGCCCCATGATGCGCCGGCCTTGCGCGGCCACCTTGTGCCAGGCTTCGGTGCGGCGGCTGCGGTCGATGTGGATCATGTCCAGCCGCGCCATCGCCCAGCCGAAAAACGGCACCCACAGCAGCTCGCGCTTGAACACGTAGGCCAGCGGGTGCGGCATCAGCGCCGGGAACGCGAAGGTCTCCCAGGTCGACTGGTGCTTGGGCGCCAGCAGCACGGCCGCGCGCGCGTCGGCCGCGGTCGGCACGTTGTCCATGCCCTGGACCCGCCATTTCACGCCGCAAATGATGCGCGCGCCCCAGATCGCCGTCGCCAGCCAGCGCGCACAGACCCAGTACAACGGCGTGCCGCGCACGAAAATCGACATCAGCACGACGAAGGTGGCCCAGGGCACCACGGTCACCGCCAACCACAGGAAGAACAGCGCCGAGCGCAGGGTCCAGCCGAGACGTTGCATGAGGGCAGGAAGATCGGTCAGACGGCGAAGCGCGCCGCCAACTCCTGTTGCAGCAGGTAGCTCGCGAACGACGCCAGGTCGTCGTGCACGACGGTGCCCGGCACCGCGGCCGCCCACTGGGCCAGCTCGGCGTCGGTGACCAGGCTGGCGCGCCCGCTCTTGACCAGGTGCGGCGGGCAACCGGCAGCGCGCGCAGCCTCGAGGTCACGCAGCGTGTCGGCGACCATCGGCACCTGCGACAGATCGGCGCCGTAGCGCTGAGCGATGTCGTGCATCATCCCCGGCAACGGCTTGCGGCAATCGCAGCCGTCGTCACGGGTGTGCGGGCAGAAGAACACCGCGTCGAGCCGCCCCCCCTTGGCGGCCAGCATCTTCATCATGTGCAGGTGCACCGCATTGACGGCCGACATGTCGATCATGCCGCGGCCGATGCCGGCCTGGTTGGTGGCGACCACCACGTGCCAGCCGGCATGGTTCAGCTTGGCCACCGCCTCCAGCGCGCCGGGAATCGGCTCCCACTCGGACGGCTCCTTCACGTGGTCCTCGCGGAACCGGTTCAGGATGCCGTCGCGGCCGAGGATGATCAGCTTGGGCGTCTGCATGGTCGGTGCCTTTCGCGGGCGACGGATCAGGTGGCCAGGCGCGAGAGGTCGGCGACGCGGTTCATCGCCGCATGCAGCCGGCCCAGCAAGGCCAGGCGGTTGGCACGCAGCGCCGGGTCGTCGGCGTTGACCATCACGCCGTCGAAGAACGCGTCGACCGGTGTCCGCAGCGCGGCCAGTTCGCGCAACGAGCCGGTGTAGTCGCCGCCGTCGAACAGCGCGGTCGAGCGCGGCTGCACGCCGTTGATCGCCTCGAACAGCGCGCGCTCGGCGCTTTCAGCCAGCAGGCTGTCGCGCACCTCGGTCGGCAGGTCTCCCTCGACCTTCTTCAGGATGTTGCCGACACGCTTGTTGGCCGCCGCCAGCGACGCCGCCTCGGGCAGCGCCGCGAACGCACGCACCGCGTCCAGCCGCTTTTTCACGTCGGCCAGGCGCTGCGGTGCCAGGGCGAGCACCGCGTCGACCTCCTGCGCCGAGTAACCCTGCTCGCGCAGCTGGCCACCCAGGCGTTCGGCGAAGAAGGTCTGCAACGCGGCGCTCGGGTCCTTGATGAGGGTGCCGAAAGCCGGCACCGCCGCGGCGACCAGGCCGTCCAGCCCCAACGGCAGCTCGCGTTCGATCAGCATCCGGATCACGCCCAGCGCATGACGTCGCAACGCGAACGGATCCTTGTCGCCGGTGGGCAACTGGCCGATGCCGAACAGGCCGACCAGCGTCTCCAGCTTGTCGGCCAGGGCCACCACCAGGCCGACGTCGTTGCGCGGCAGCTCGTCGCCGGCGAAACGCGGCTTGTAGTGGTCTTCGACAGCGAAGGCAATCGCCTCGTGCTCGCCGTCGTGGCGGGCGTAGTAGCCACCCATGATGCCCTGCAGCTCGGGGAACTCGCCGACCATGTCGGTCAGCAGGTCGGCCTTGGCCAGCAACGCGGCGCGGTCAGCCTGCGCGGCCAGGGCCTTGCCACCGAGCTGCGCAGCGATCGCGCGGGCGATCGCCATCACGCGCTGCACGCGGTCGCCCTGCGATCCCAGCTTGCCGTGGTAGACCACCTTGGCCAGGCCCAGCACGCGCGATTCGAGCGTCTTCTTGCGGTCTTGGTCG
>NZ_DASUNH010000059.1:0-95551 GCF_036277275.1 Ideonella sp.
CCTGCGCGCGCAGCGGCACGTGGATCACTCGATCACGACACTACGGCACCGGCTCAGCTACACCCTGATCGCACGCCTCGGGCAGTGCCCCTGCTGCGGCAGAGCAAGCGCAAAGCTACTCTTGTGACACAGTAAGATTAGGACCCTCATGGAAGCCAACACCTTCACCACCACCGTCTACGCGGCCACCGGCGACAACAAGGCCTTCGCCTACCTGCGCCACCTGCCGCACCTGAACGAGTGGACGCTCGGCAGCCGCATGGTCACGCGCATCGACGACGACACCTGGATGGGCACCGCCTCGGGCTACCAGACCATGCTGTGCTACCACGTGCGGCCGCTCGAACACCCGAACTTCCTGGCCATCGAATGGCAGTGCGGCTACCGCTACCGCGAGTACTTCAAGCAGTACCCGGTGTTCGTGTTTCCGTCGCGTTATGTCGATCCACAGGGTGACGAGAGCGGCAGCTACATCCACTGGATCAGCGTGATCGACCCGGTCCGCCGCACGCCGATGATCATGCAGGGCATCGCCGCGGTGCACCAGTACGAAGGCCGCGGGCTCAAGGCCGCGCTGGAGCGGCGTGAGCAGCTCGGTGCACCGGCCCCTGGCCGCTGGCGCATCGAGACCGACACGATGTATGTCGACGCGCCGATCGAGCTGGCGGTGGCCGAACTGAATGACCCTTCGCGCCTGCCGCTGTGGGCACCGATGTTCCGCCCCGATCCGCGCGGCGATGGCCGCGACTTCTTCGACGAGTATGACCGTCGTGTTCGCGTCACCTTCACGCCCCACCTGCTCGACGACTACATGCTGGTGGAGCAGGATTACGCGTACCCCGACCAGGCCGTCGTGCATCGCCACCCGATTGTGTTGATCCCGTCGTCACGTGCGTTCTCGCCCGCGGCATCGGGCTTCCTGCTGCACCGCATCGGCTTCTGGGACAACCGGGCCGCGCCGAGCTGCGGGCGCCTGGGGCCGCAAGAGCTGGCCGCGGAAAACATGGCGATCAAGCGCCGTGTCGAAGCCGCAGCCGGCAACTTGGCCGCGTTCGCGCGCGGCATGAGCTATGCCGCCGAAAGCTGCGCAGCGGCCACGCCAGCCAACCACACCGATGGCAGCCACGCGCCGCCGGACATCTTCTCGCCGGCTTTCGCCGACGACCCGTACCCTGCCTACCGCCGCATGCGGGACGACCACCCGCTGTACTTTCACGGGCCGTCGCAGGCCTGGATCCTGAGCCGTTACGAGGATGTGCAGGCCGCGCTGCGGCTGCCCGAGTTCACGACCCACAGCTACGCGGCGCAGACCGAGCCGCTGCTGGGCCGCACGATCATCCAGCTCGACGGGCACGAGCACAACCTCCAGCGCCTGCTGCTGGCGCCGGCGTTCCGCGGCGCCAGCATCCAGCAGCGCTGGCAGGCGGCGATCGAGCGTGTGGTCGACGAACTGGTGGCCGGCCTCGTCGGGCAACGTGAGCCTTGCCTGGTGCGCGACTTCGCGGCCCAGTTGCCGGTGCGCATGATGGTCACGATCCTCGGTCTGCCGGTGGCTGACCGCGAGCGATTTCGCGGCTGGTATGCCGGGCTCATCCGCGCCGCGCTCAATCTGCAGCGTGACCCGGCCGTGGCCCGCGCCGGCGAGCGTGCTCGCGCCGAACTCGGCGGCTATCTGCGGCCGCTGATTGCGCGCCGCCGCCGCGACCCTGGCGATGACCTGATCTCGCAGCTCACGCAGGCCGAGGTCGAGGGCCGCCGGCTGGCCGACGAAGAGATCGTGCGCTTCGGCATGCTGATGGTGTTCGCTGCCGGCGAGACGACCGAAAAGGCCCTGTCGACCACCTTGCGCAACCTGATCGCCCACCCCGAGCAGCTGGCGCGGGTGCGCGCCGACAGCAGCCTGGTGCCGCGCGCGGTGGCCGAATCCTTGCGCTACACCGCGCCGACCCACATGGTGCCGCGCCGCACCAGCGCCGAGGTCAGGGTGTCCGGCGGCGTGTTGCCGACCGGTGCCGAGGTGATGTGCTTCCTCGGCGCGGCGAACCGCGACGAGCGGCGCTTCGGCGACCCCGACCGCTTCGACATCGACCGGCCCGAGGCCGACCCCGAGCTCGCCTTCGGCCCGAAGGCGGCCCACCTGGCTTTCGGCCATGGCCGCCACTTCTGCCTTGGTGCGATGCTGTCGAAGTTCGAGACCTGCATCGCCATCGAGCGCCTGCTCGCTGCCACCCGAGACCTGCGTTTCGCGGGCGGCCAGGCACCGCCCGACGGCGGGTTGTTCCTGCGCGGGCCGTCGACGCTGCCGGTGGAGATCACCTGCTCGCATCGAGGCTGAGGCGGCGGCGTTGCCGCGGCGGGTTGACTCACAGCACGTAGTGCAGGATGGCGACATAGTGCAGCGCGCTGCCGGCGATGACGAACAGGTGCCAGACGCCGTGCGCCCAGCTGAGCCGCGAGTCGAGGGCATAGAAGACGAGCCCCACCGTATACGACACGCCGCCCGCCGCGACCCATGCGAAGCCCGCCGTGCCCAGCACCTGCAGCAGCGGCACCAGTGCGACCACCGCCACCCAGCCCATCACGAGGTAGATCACCACCGACAGGATGCGCGCCCGGCCCATTGGCCACAGCTCCTGCACGCCACCGATCACGGCCAGGCCCCACACCACGCCGAACAGCGTCCACCCCCAGGGCCCGCGCAGCGTCACCAGGCAGAACGGGGTGTAGCTGCCGGCGATGAGCAGATAGATGCCCTGATGGTCGAGCTTTCTCAGAACGATCTTGGGGCGACCGCGCAGGCTGTGGTAGAGCGTCGAGAACGAGTACAGCAGCACGAGCGTGAAGCCGTAGATCGAGACGCTGACCACTTTCCAGGTGTCACCGTCGACGGCGGCCAGCACGATGAGCACGATGGCGGCAGGCAGCGCCAGCACGGTCGCGCCAAGGTGCGTGAAGGCGTTGAATTTCTCGCCGTAGTACATGGGCCTGGCCGGCTTGCTCAGGCCTCGGCGGCATCCGGCTCGCCGCAATGCGCCAGGATTTGCGCACGCGCCGCGTCGCGCAGCGCCGCCGCGGCGGCAAACGTGTCGGCCGCGCCGGCCGGTGCGAACAGGGCCTTGCCGATCGTGACGGCGACGGCGCCGCGCCGCGGCAGCCATTGCCCGTCGCGCAGGATCGCGCGCGTGCCGCAGATGGCGACCGGCAGCACCCCGACCCGCCCTGCCACCGCCGCCGCAAACGCCCCCAGCCGGAACGATGCGAGCCCTGACGCCCGACGGAATGTGCCTTCGGGAAAGAACCCGAGCGATGTGCCGGCCGCCACTTCGTCCGCCAGCCGCCTTGCCGCCTCGACGCTTTCGCGTGGTTCGAAACGCTCGACGAACTGCACGCCCAGGCCACGCAGGTAAACGCGTGCCAGCGCATGGCCCAGTAACTCACGCTTGGCGACCAGGCTGAAATGGTGCGGAAGGGCCGTGAACAGGGCCAGGCCGTCCAGGTAGCTGGCATGGTTGGCGACCAGGACGCAGGGCGTGTGCGGCAGGTTCTCGAGCCCGCTCACCGTGAGCGGCATGCCGGCGAGCCGCAGCATGGTGCGTGCGGCCAGCCGGTTCACGCGCCATGCTGCAGCCGGGCTCGGCGCGAGCGTCGTGAACAGCCATGCCGGCGGGGCGAGCAGCGCGAAGACCAGCCAGCCGTAGAGCCCATACAGGACCTGCGCAGCGGCAAAGGCAAGGCGTCGCAGCTGGGGTGCCAGCGAGCCGGCCGCCAGGCGCACCACCTGCCACCAGGCGGCGTGCGGGTGCGCACCGACACGCCCCTGCTCGTACAGCTCGCGGCAAGCCACGCGACGCAGCTTGCCGCTGGAGGTCTTCAGCACGGCGTAGGGGGGCGCCAGCACGATCTCGTCGGGCGGCTCGCCAAGCACCTTCACGGTCACGTCGAGGATGCGTGCACGAAGCGCGTCCTGTTCGGGTGAACCGGTCTCGCGGGTTTCGGCGAGCACCACGAGGCGCTCGGTGCCGGTGGCGGCGTCCGGGCTTCCGAACACGGCGACGCAGCCTCGGCGCACCCCGGGCACCGAGCCGACAGCGTCCTCCACCTCGTGCGGGTAGATGTTGCGACCGCCGCGGATGATGATGTCCTTCACGCGGCCGGTCAGGTAGACCTCGGCATCGGCCATGTAGGCGCGGTCGCCGGTGTCGAGCCAGTCGCCGTCGAACAGGCGTTCGGTCTGCTGCGGGTTGCGGTAGTAGCCACGGGTCGCCGAGGGGCCCTTGAACTCCAGCCGCCCTTCGACGCGCTCGCCCACCTCGCGGCCAAGCGCATCGACGATGCGCACCTCGTGCCCGGGCAGCGGGCGGCCGCAGCAAACGAACTCCAGTGCGCTGGTGTCGGCGGCTGCGGCCGGCTCGGCCCGGCCTGCGCCGCTGAACGCCCCGCGGTTCACGCGGTCGATGCGGGGCCCGCGACCCAGCGGCGGGCACAGCAGCCCGACGGTGGATTCGGCCAGACCGTACACCGGCGTCATGGCCTCAGGCCGGAAGCCGCGGCGCGTGAAGCGTTCGCTGAAGCGGCGCAGCGTCTGCGGTAGCACCGGCTCGGCGCCGTTGGCGGCCAGGCGCCACGAGCGCAGGTCCAGGCCCTCGCTGCCGGCCTCGTCGATGCGCTTGACGCACAGCTCGTACGCAAAATTCGGCGCGGCGCTGATGGTGCCCCGGTACTGCTGAATTGCCCTCAGCCAGCGCTCGGGGCGGGCGAGGAACGCGAGCGGCGACATCACCACCAGCGGCGCCGCGAAGTACAGGCTGGCCAGCCACACGCTGATCAGGCCCATGTCGTGATACAGCGGCAGCCAGCTCACGAACACGTCGTCGGGGCGGATGCCGATGGCCTGGCCTTCCGCGCGGATGTTGGCCAAGACGTTCGCGTGCGTGAGCACCACGCCTTTGGGGTCGCCCGTGCTGCCGGAGGTGTACTGCAGGAACGCGATGTCTTCGCTTCGAACGGCCACCGGCAGCGCAGAGGCCGCACCCGCGCTCAGCTCGGGCAGCGTCAGGACCCGGCGCAACCCGGCCACACGAGCCTCGAGCAACCGCGCAACGCCACGCGCCTCGGGCACCGTGACGAGGATCGACGCCTGCGCGTTGGCCAGGATGCCCGCATGGCGCCGCACGTGTTCCTCAATCTGCGACAGGCGCGCGGGCGGATAGATCGGCACGGGGACGCCGCCGGCTCGAAGCACGCCAAAGAAGGTGTGAAAGTACTCCGGGCTGGTCGGCAGCATGATCGCCACCGTCTGCCCCGGCTCCAGGCCTTGTTCCTGCAGCCCGGCGGCAACGGCGCCTGAACGCTGCTGCAGCGCCTGGTAGCTGATGGGCGTCGCCTCGTTGTCGCCGAGATGCACGATGTGAACCCTGGCGCCGTGGGCCTGCGCGTGCCAGTCGAGCACCTCGACAAGGGTCGCGGCAGTCACCGGTTCGGCTGGCGCGGCTTCGGCCCAGGGCGTGGGCGGAACAGCCGGCACCGCGGTGGCAGGCGTCTTCGTGCCGCTGCGCAGCGCCACGAGCAGGTCGCGCAAAGTCACGGCGCTGGCCAGCACCTGCTCCGGCAGGTCGGCGCCGAACGCGCGCTCGATGCGAACGGCCAGTTCCACCCGGCTCAGGCTGTCCAGCCCCAGATCCTCGTCGAGCGCACTGTCGAGCGTGAGCGGGCGATGGTGTGCGGCACCCGCCTGGACCTCGGCAAGAAATTGGCGCGCCAGTTCCAGCGCCAAGGCTTCCGTGCGGGTGCGGTCGCCGATGTCCTGCCCGGCTGTTGCGACTGCCATCTTCCACGCTTCAAGACGAACCGAAAGGCCTCGCTTCGGCCTTTGCGCCGGCGCAGCGAGGGGGAAATTCGATGCGCAGACTTTGTGGCGTGCAAACGCTGCGCCGATTGAGCCCGCGCAATGCCGTTCTCGGCTCGCGGCCTAAGGTGCCCCCGGTGGCTTGTCCACCCCCCTCAACTCACTTCAAGGTGATTGCATGAACAAGGATCAAGTCAAGGGTGCCGTCAAGGAAGCAGCAGGCAAGGTGCAGCAGAAGGTCGGCGAGATGGTCGGAAGTTCGGAGCAGGAGGCCAAGGGCCTCGCCAAGAAGATCGAAGGAAAGGTGCAGCAGAAGGTCGGCGACGCCAAGGAAAAGCTCGCGCACGCGAAGGAAACGCTGAAGGACGCGAAGGACAAGGCCTGATCAACGCTCGACCCGCCGATGGCGCCCGGGCGGGCGCGGGCGACCAGGCCCGGCCCCCCGCCACCCACGGCGCAGGGCGGGCCTGGGTCAGTCCTCGACGCGGAAGCCGACCTTCAGCGTGACTTGGTAGTGGTCGATCTTGCCGTCCGCCACATGCCCGCGCGTCTCGAGCACCTCGAACCAGTCGATGCGGCGGATGGTCTTGGCCGCCGTTTCGATGGCGTTGCGGATCGCGTCGTCGGTGCCGGAGGTGGATGTGCCAACAATCTCGACCAGCTTGTAGACATGGTTGGCCATCATGGGCTCCTTACATCGTCGGATCGGGTTTCAGGATCGCGATCGCCGCGCCGAGCGAGTCGCCGAAGATCGCGATGCGGCCGACGGTGGGGATGTCGGTCGGTGGCATTGCGGTGAAGCCGGAGCCGAGCATCTGCGCCTTGGCGAAGGTGGCGTCGCAGTCTTCCACGTGCACATACGGCAGCCACATCGTCGGCATCGGCTCCTTCGGCTGGAACAGGCCGGCGCGGCCTTTGTCGCCAGCGGTGTTGAGAATGTAATAGGTGCCCTGGTCGCCCATGTCCATCGTGCTGTGGGTGTAGCCGAAGGCTTTCTCGTAGAAGGCGAGTGCCTTCTTCGCGTCACCGGTCGACAGCTCGTTCCAAATGAAGCCGCCGACGGGCACGTCGCCATCGGGCTCGTCGCCGTTCGTGCTGGTCCACAGGCAGAAGGCGGCACCGGTCGGGTCGACCAAGCCTGCGCCGCGGCCCACCGACGGGAAGTCGGTGGGTGGCAACACGACCTTGGCGCCGGCGGCGGTGGCGGCCTTCACGCCCTCGTCCACGCTGTTGACCGACATGTAGCTGATCCAGTGGTTGGGCGTGCCGGAATCGGCCGTTCGCAGGCCGCCGATGCCCTGGTTGCCGTTGAGCAGCATGTGGTACGTCTGGCCGCCCACCGGCATGGCCTCGGTGTGCCAACCGAACAGCGGCTCGTAGAACGCGCGGGCTTTGGCCAGGTCGTTCGAGAAATGCTCAAACCAGATGAACTTGCCGGGCAGGTGCGGGGTCTTGTCGGTGGGTTTCACTTCTTTCGTCCTTTCCTGTGGGCGCGGGTGGCGCCAGGTTGGTGCAGTGGCCGCTGGGTGGCGGGTGCTCAAGGGGCGGTCGTGACGAAGCTGGGCCTCTGGCGGATGACGCCCTGGGCCCGGCGGATGTTCGGCATGTCGGTCAGCAGGCGCTTGCCTTCGGGCATTTGCTCCAGGTAGTGCAGGATCGGCGCGACGAACAGGTCGGCAAACGAGATGCCGTCGCCGGCGATGAAGTCGGCACGCTCGTACACCTTCTCCAGCGCGGCCAGCTGCGCCGGCATCTCGCCGAGGGCCTGGTCGATCACGCGGCGATCAGGCTGGCCGCCGTCGCCTTTCGGGAAGAGGTACTGCATCACGTAGCGTCGCACCATGGTGTCGTACAGGTAGCAGTTGACGGCGCTGACCCACTGTTCGCACTGCACCCGGTCGCTGATGCGGCCGGGCGTGAGCAACGGGCCGTCGCCGAACGATTCGTCGACGAAACGCAGGATCGCGATCGTTTCCCAGATCGCGGCTTCGCCGTCCAACAGGGCCGGCATGCGGCCAAACGGGTGCACGGCCAGCAATTCGGGTGAATGCGCGGCGACGGGCTTGAGTGTGACCGCCACGCCCTTTTCCGCAAAGCCCATGCGGGCGGTGCGCACATAGGGGCTGCGCGCGTCGCCGAGCAGCGTGAGTGTGCCGGCGGTGCCCTGCGGGTCGACCAGGTCGTTGAGCTTGTTGAAGCATGAGTCCCAACCGTGGCGGTGGTTGCCGCGCTCCAATGCGTTGCGAAAGCCGCTGTGGCGCATGCGCATCTCGGTGCCGCCATCGCGGCCGACAAAGTCGACCTCGATCAGCGTTTGCAGGCCTGCGAGCGGCGACTCATCGCCCTCCCAAGCCCAGGTGTAAGTCAGCCGGCCCGGCGGGTCGAGCTCGACGAATTGGCCACCGACCGCGAACTGGTGGCCGTCGCGGCCCCGCATCTGCAGGTGGTAGGCGCCGCCGACCCGCACATCGGCATTCACCTCGACCGTCATGCCGCGTGGGCACTGCCAGGCGGCCATCAACTCGGGCTGCACGAAAGCCGCGTAGACCTTCTCGCGTGGCGCGCGGAAGAAGCGGGTCATCGTCAGCTCGAAGTTTTCGTTCGGGGCATTCATCGCGGTTTCCATTTCAGCGGGGTATGGGCGCGCGGGGCGCGGGTAGATGGGCGGCGCGGGTGTGCGGGCGCCTGCGCAGGTGCGGGGGCAGGGCGGGGCGCTTCCAGCAGCTCGGCCAGCCGGTCGAGGCTGGCCTCCCAGTAGCGGCGGTACTGCGCCAGCCAGTCGTGCGCGCCCTGCAGGCCCTCGGGCCGCAGGTGGCAGATGCGCCAGCGCGCGTCGACCTGGCGCTCGATCAGCCCGGCGTCTTCGAGCACCCGCAGGTGGCGAGACACCGCGGGCGCCGAGATTGCAAAGGGCTGTGCCAGGTCGCCGACGTGGGTGTGGCCCTGCGCCAGCCGTGCCAGGATGGCGCGGCGCGTCGGGTCGGCCAGCGCGGCGAAGGCGGAACTCAGCGGGTCGGTGGCAGGTGGCATGATTTCATTTAACAAGTTGGTTAAATGAAAGTCAAGCCGCCGGCGGCCCTGAGTTCACGACGGCACTTGCGGGCCTCTTGCCGGCGCGTTGATGACAAACGATGACAGGGCGCCGCAATCCGTCATCGATTGCCATCACCGGTGACACCCTCGGCGGCGACATCGGCCCACAGTCGCGGCACCCCAACGAGACACTGAAAGGGAATTGCGATGACCGATCTGCACTGGTCCACGACCTGGCTGCTGGCATTGGGCACTGCCGCCGCCTGCACCGCCGCCCAGGCACGCCGCGAGCCGACGATGGCCGAGCGCATCTCGGCTGCCCACAGCACGGCCGAGAACAACGCGTTCTGCCAGGACATCCGCCCGTTCTACTGGTCGGTGGGCGATGCCACGGGGGTGCGCACCGATGGCCGGGAGGGCCTGATGGCGCCAGGCGCGACCACCAAGATGTCGATCGCGTCGGCGTCCAAGCTGATCCATGGCGCCTACGTGGTCGAACAGCTCGGCGGCGTGCTCACCGACGAGCAGGCAAGCCTGCTGAACTTCACCAGTGGCTACACCGAATTCGACCGTTGCCTGAAGGACCAGACCGTGGCCGAGTGCCAGTCGTTCCGCAACCGGGTCATTCACAATGGCCGTTACGTGCCGGAGCACGCCGGCCGCTTCTACTACAGCGGGGGCCACATGCAGAAGCAGGCGGTGGACATCGGCCTCGGCCCTGATGACAACGCCGCGCTCGCCGCGCACGTCAACGCCCAGCTGGGCGGCGCCGCCTTCGAGTACATCCAGCCGCAACTCGCCGGCGGTGTGAAGACCAGCGCGGCGGAGTATGGGCGCTTGTTGCAGAAGATCGTGGCCGGTCGCCTGAAGATCAGCGGCCTGCTGGGCGCGCATGCCGTCTGTACCAACCCCGAGACCTGTCCGACGGCCATCTACACGCCGATCTCGCCGAACGAGAGCTGGCACTACTCGCTGGGCCATTGGGTCGAGGACGATCCGGTGGTGGGTGACGGGGCGTTCAGCAGCGCCGGCGCATTCGGCTTCTACCCGTGGATCCAGAACAAGAAGCGGTGGTGGGGTGTGGTCGCGCGCGAAAGCCTGGACCACCTGGATGACCCTGACCACAGCCATCATCCCGGCGCCAAGTCGGCCTACTGCGGCCGGCAGATCCGTGCCGCGTGGGTCAGCGGGCAGCCGCGTTGAAAGCCCGGCGCGCGCAGGCCGGCTGACCCGCAAAGCCTGTGTGCGCGTGCGCGCAGGCTTTCTTCGAACGGTTCGTTTCGCAGCGAAGCAATCTCACCGGCGGCTCCATAGAGTCGCCGGGGTCAGCCACTTTGCCTTGCGCCCGATGAACCACCGACCCCCCATCTCGACCGAGATCGCGCCCAGCATCCTCTACTTCGGAACGCCTGTTGCGCTGATCAGCACCTTGAGTCTTCAAGGTCGTACCAACGTCTCACCGATGTCTTCGGCCTGGGCGCTGGGCGATCGCGTCGTGCTGGGCCTGGCGCAGGCCAGCCAAGGCTGCGAGAACTTCCTGCAAACGCGCGAAGCGGTGGTCAACCTGCCCGGGCCGGCGCAGTGCGCCGCGGTGGAGGCGCTGGCGCCAACCACCGGAAGGCATCCGGTGCCCGGCCACAAGCAGGCCATGGGCTACCGGCATGAAGCCGACAAATTCTCGTTGGCCCAGTTGACGCCGGTCTCGTCGCGGTTCATCAGCCCGCCCCGAATCGCCGAGTGTCCGCTGCAACTCGAGGTGCGCTTGCTGGCTTCCTACGCGGCGACGATGGTCGATGGCGACGACCCCGGGTTCGTGTTGCTCGAAGCGAAGGTGCTGCAGGTCCACGCGCACGTGGACATCGTCGTGCCCGACAGCCAGCATATCGACACCGGGCGCTGGAGCCCGTTGCTCTATGTCTTTCGCCACTACTTCGGCACGGGTGGCCGGCTGGGTCGAAACTTCCGCGCCGAGACTTGAAGGGGTGCCTCGGGCGACTACCATCGCGCGATGCCTCACTGCAGTTACCCGTGCCGATGCCAGACGCTCTTCGAGGTGGTCGCATGAGCGCGCCGCCGCCATTGCCGCCCGGCCAACGCGAAACCGAAGACTTTCCGCGCTTCGGCCTGACGCCGTTTGCCGTTCGTTTCCCGACGACCGTCGACGCGATTTCGCTGCAGGTCAGCGGCGATGTGCAGACGCCGCTGGACGCCGGCCCGGCGCTCGCCTCGCTGTCCCGCGTGGAGCAGCAGTCCGACTTCCATTGCGTGACCACCTGGACGCGACGCGGCTTGCCCTGGGGCGGTGTCCGCTTTGCCGACTTCTACCGCGAGGTCGTCGTGCCCTTGGCGGGCGCCGCGCCCGAGGCCAGCTTTGTCGTGCTGCGCGGGCAGGACGGTGCCCGCACCAGCCTGCCGCTCGAAGACCTGCTCGCGCCCGACGTTTTGCTCGCCGATCGCCTGTTCGGCCAGCCGCTGTCGATCGAGCACGGTGCGCCGCTGCGGCTGGTGGCGCCCGCGCACTACGGCTACAAGAGCGTCAAGCACTTGAATCGCGTCGAGTTCTGGCGCAGCGGCGCGAACTACCGACCGTTCGGCCTGCGCTTCATGGTCCATCCGCGGGCCCGCGTGGCCCACGAAGAGCGCGGGCAATGGGTGCCGGGCTGGCTGCTGCGCCATCTGTACCGGCCGCTGATCCGCCCGACGGTGGCGCGGTTCGAGCAGGCGATGCGGCAACGTCTGCAGTCGTCCGGTGCAGGTGAGCCAGGGGAGCGTTCATGAAGACCGTCTGGGTCATCGACGGGGCCTACCTGTTCAGCTACGGCCGCACGCGGCCGTTCGACTACCTGAAGCTGAAGAACGAGCTGGTGCGGTTGAGCGGCGGACCGATCCATGAGAGCTACTACCTGAACTCGACCCGCGACCCGGCCGACGACGCGCGCAACGCCTTCCACACCTGGTTGAAATCGGCGCCGCCACGCGGGCCGAAGATCCGCGTGCAGCTCTACCAGCTGAAGGACGTGCACCTGACTTGCGTGAACTGCAACCACCAGTTCGACCGCGAGGTTCAAAAAGGCGTGGACGTCGGCATCGCCACGCTGATCGTCAAGCTGGCGGCGCAGAACCTGTACGACCGCCTGATCCTCGCGGCCGGTGACGGCGACTTCGAGGACGCGATCGATTACGTGAAGTCGGAGCGCCAAAAGGAAGTCTGGGTCTGCGGCTCGCAGACCAACCTGTCGGCCGACCTGCAGTCTTATGCCGACAACGTGGTCTGGCTGGAAGACCTGCACCCGGCGATCGACAAGGGCGCCTGAGCCCCGCTGCCGCGCGCGGCTCGCGCCGCGCGCTCCGCTCAGACCTGCACGAGCGCCTGCGCCACCGACGCGCGCACTGCACGCTGCGCCGGAGGCCTGGCCGCCAACAGCGACACGACCATCACCAGCGCGACCCAAGAGGCCACGCCCCACCACGTCACCGCAAAAGGCAACGGGGCCACGAAGCCGAGGCCGCCGATCAGCGCATCGAGCAGCGCCGTCAACGGCAGCGACAACGCGAAGGCACCGAGGCTGCTGATTGCCCCGATCCACTGGGCCTCGGCGTTCACCAGGCGCAGCAGCCGGCGCGGTGAGGCGCCCAGCGTCTTCATCACGGCCAGTTCACGGCTGCGCTCGACCACGCTGATGCCCAGGCTGGCGGCCAGGCCCAGGCTGCCCACCACCGCCATCACGGCCGCCATCGCCAGCAGCGCGCGGATCAGGATCACGATGTGGTCGCCCATCGCGGTGCGCAGCTCGGTCAACGGCTGGGCGGTCTGCACGTGGCCGCCGGCGGCCGTGACCAGGTCGTCGATGCGCCGGATCAGCGTATCGCGCTGCTGGGCACCGGTGGCGTGGGTGGCCACGCGCAGCAGCCGGGCCCGGCCTTCGGTGCCGGTGCGGCGCGCGAAGGCGCTGTCGCTGACGTAGGCGACACCGGCGGCACCGATCTCTTCGACCACACCGACCAGGCGCCATCGGCTGACCACGCCGTCGATCGACAGCGACACGACGTCGCCCAGCCGCAACCCGGGCTGCTGTGCGATGGCCGCGTGGTTCAGCACCACCGCGTCGTCGTCGCCGGGCTGCAGCCAACGCCCGCTGCGCAGCGGAAAGTCGACCAGCCGCGTCGCCGGTGGCGGTGCCATGACGGCGAAGCTGCCGTGGCCCTTGTCGGGGTAGCCGTGCGACACGTCGATGCCGTTCGGGTTGGCGAACGCGGCCTCGCTGTAGCCCCAGGCCTCGACGGCGCGCACCTCGGGCATGGCTATCAGCGCTTCGCGCAGCGCGATGGGCTGGGCCTGGTGCAGCCGCAGCTCGACGTCGTAGTGGCGAGTCAGGTAGACCTTGTCGATCGTGCGTTCCCAGCTGCCCGATACGTTCAGCGCGGTCATGAACATCGCGCCACCGGCGGCCAGCAGAAAGACCGTCAGCGCCAGGCGCGTGGGCCGCCGCAGCACGTTGCGCAGCGCCACCGGCCAACGTGCCGATGCGGCGCCGAGCCAACTCGGGTTGGCGCCGTGGCGGTCGATTGCTTCGCGCACGGTCACGCGGCACGCACGCCACACCGGCAAAGCGGCCACCAGGGCCGGCGCCAACAACCCTCCAGCACCTGCGCCGCCCAGACCCAGGCCGGGGGCAAGCTGCTGCCCAGCGTGAAGTTCAGCAGCGCGGCGACCGAGAACGCAAAGCCGCGCGAGCCGGCGTAGGCCATTGGCATGGCCAATGCCAACGACACCAGGCCAATGGCCGCGACCAGCAGCAGGTACATCGCCGCCAACTGGCCGGTGCGCGCGCCCAGTGTCTTCATCACGCCGATCTCGCGCACCTGGCGCGCCAGCAGCGCGGCGAGGTTGTTGGCCACCAGCACGCCGCTCAAGAGGAGTGCCATCAGGCTGAAGGCCAGCAGCACGAACAGGATGGTCGTCATCTGGCGCTGGTGCGGGTGCTGGCGCGGCGGCGGTACCCGCACTTCGCTGACCGGCACACCTTGCCGTTGCAGGTCTTCACCCAGCGCGGTGGCCGCGGCTTGCACTGCCGCCATGGTTTCGGGCACGCCCTGGAACCGCACTCGCAGTTCGTGCAGCCGGCCGTCCTCGCCCAGGGCCTTGAGCGTGTCGCGCGACAGGTAGGCATAACCCATTCGTTCCTGCCACGCTGGCGCCAGGCCGGGGTCGTGCACCAGCCCGCTGACGGGCACCTCGGCCAAAGCCCCGTTCGGGGTCTTCAGCTGCAGCCGGCCGCCTGCCTCGGCGCCGAGCACGCCTGTGGCCGTGCGCTCGAGCATCACGCCGCCGGTGGGTGGCAGTGCAGCGCCGGCCTCGAGCGTGAAGCGGCTCAGGCGCAGGCCGCTGAACTCGTCGACCACGAACAGCAGCAGCGGCCGCCAGTCGTTGCCGACCCGGGCCCGCGCCAGGATCACGTCCCGCGCTTCGGCGCCGGCCACGCCGGGGTGACGGCGGGCCAGCGCGAGTACCGCGGCATCCACGTCACCCGGCAGTTCCAGCGTCGCGTGGGCCGGCTCGGTTTGAAGGTAGTTGGCCTCGATCTCGCGCGTCAGCACCGCATAGGCGCCCAGCACCGCGCCGAACGCGCCCAGGCTGACGGCCACCGCCATCAGCATCAAGGCGAAGCGGCCGCGCTCGGCCTGCAGGTCGCGCCAGAGTTTTTGCCAGCGGCTCGGCCAGGTTCGGCTCATCGCACCCTCACTTCAACCGTGGGCATGTCGGGTGTGAACTGGAACTGCAGCTTGTCGAAGCTCGGCATGCCTGAGCGCCAGCTCAGCGACCAGCCGTTGGAAAAGCCCAGCGGTTCGGCGGGCAGCCGCAGCAGGTTGTGGTCCAGCGTGCCGTTGTCGTTTTCATCGTGGAAGACGATGACGGCGTAGCGGCCCGGGGCCAGGTTGGCCCATTGGAACAAGGCCTGCCCGGCGTGGGTCTCGGCGCTGGCGGTCTGCCGTCCGGGCCCGAACACGTCGTCGCCCTCGGCGAACAGCTTCGCCACCGCGTGGCCACGTTCATGGGCGAAGCCGGTGGCCTGCACGGTCAGCGCGCCGGTGTCGGGTGCCGCCAGCGCCGGCATCGTTGCGGCCAGGGCGGTGGCGAGAAACAGCAAACGTTCATGCATGGCGCAGCTCCCTTACCGCCGGGGTTGCCGGGCGTCGGGCCTCGTTGCCGACGACCCTTCCGTCGGCCAGGGTCACGACACGGTCGGCGACGGCGCTGATGTCGCGCTCGTGCGTCACCATCAGCACCGACTTGCCGTGGCGGGCCAGCGAGGCCAGCAGCGACAGCACTGCGTCTGCGGTGTGGGTGTCGAGGTTGCCGGTGGGCTCGTCGGCCACGATCAACAGCGGGTCGTTGGCCATCGCGCGGGCGATCGCCGCCCGTTGCTGCTGTCCGCCGGACAAGGCCGACGGCAGCTTGTGCGCCTGCTCGGCAATGCCCACCTGCTCCAGCAATTGCAGCCCGCGCTGGCGCGCCTCGGCCCCGGCGAAGGTGCCGCAGAAATCCATCGGCAAGGTGACGTTCTCCAGCACGGTCAAGGTCGGCAGCAGCTGGAAGAACTGGAACACCACGCCCAGGTGGCGGCCGCGCCAGGTGGCGAGCTGGCTTTCGTCGAGCCGGTGCACGGCCTGGCCACCCACGTGCACTTCGCCGCGCGTGGGGCGGTCGATCCCGGCGATCAGGTTGATGAGGGTGGACTTGCCGCTGCCCGACTTGCCGACGATGGCGATGAACTCGCCAGCCGGCAGGGTCAGCGTGACGTTGTCCAGCGCGGGTGTGCCGCCGTCGGGGCCAGGGTACACCTTGCTCAATGAGCGCAGTTCAATCATGGGGCTGTCGTTCTATAGTGGACACGTGTCCATCTTCGTGGGCCGTGCCCTGGCTGCCCAGGCACAGCAGCGGCCTCGCCGTCTGCTACTGGACACGAACCGCGCTGCTGTCCAGGAACGCCATGCCGCCACGTGCCCCGTCTTCACCCCCCACCGCTCCGGCCGACGATCGCCGCAGCGTGCGCACGCGAGATGCGTTGCGCGAGGCGCTGTTGATGCTGATCCTCGAGCGCGGCTGGGACGCGATCGCGGTGCAGGACCTGTGCGAGCGGGCCAACATCGGCCGCTCGACCTTCTACACGCACTACCCGAACAAGGACGCGCTGCTGGTCGGCTCGCTGAATGAATTGCGCGCGATGTTGCGCCAGTCCGCCAAGGCCAGTCGCGGGGATGGCCAGTCAGGTGACTTCGGGTTCGCGCTCGGCCTGATCGAACATGCCCACGAGCAGCGTCGCCTGTTCAGGGCGCTGGTGGGCCGGCGCAGCGGTTATGTCGTGCAGCAACGTTTCAAGGAGATGGTGATCAAGCTGGTGGGCGAAGAACTGCCAACCGGCGACGCACCAGGCTTGCCGCGAGCCGCGGCGCAGCGCTGGATCGCGGGCGCCTTCGTCGAACTGCTGGGCTGGTGGGTGGAGCAGCGCAGCCTGCTGCCGCCTGCCGAGCTGGCCGCCATGTTCGAGGCATTGGCGCGGCCGGTCTGGCTGACCTTGTTGACACAGCCTGCGGAGGTCCAGCATGCCGGCGGCTGAGGGCATTCGATGGCCCGCGCTGCGCGGCGGCCTGCTGGCCTTGTTGGCGGCGGCGTTGTTCGGAGTCAGCACACCGCTGGTCCAGCGTTTTGGTGTCGGCATCGGTCCGTTCGAAACAGCCGCGCTGTTGTACGCCGGTGCAGCCATCGTCGGTGCCTTGTCGAGGCGGCCCGCTGACCGGGAGGCGCGATTGGCCAAAGGTGACGCCGGCCGCCTGTTGGCGATGGCGGGTTTCGGCGCGGTGCTTGGCCCCGTGGCGCTGGCGTGGGGGCTGCAGCGCACCAGCGGGACCAGCGCATCGCTGATGCTGACGCTGGAGGCCGCCTTCACGGCCTCGTTGGCGTGGCGGATGTACGGCGAGACGATGGACCGGCGGGTATGGACCGCGATGCTGCTGCTCGTGGCCGGTGGCGCCGTGCTGGTGCTCGACCAGGCCCGCACCGCCCAGGCGCAGCTGTGGGGCTTGTTGGCGGTCTTGCTGGCGACGGCGGCCTGGGGCGTGGACAACGCGCTGTCACGCGCGCTCGCGGAGCGCGACCCCAGCCAGGTGGTGATGGCCAAGGCGGGCCTCGGCGCGGCCGCGTCGGCAAGCCTGGGCTGGGCCATGGGCGAGGGGCTGCCTGCCGCGACGTCCGCGCTCGCATTGCTGCTGGTGGGCGCCACCGGTTATGGCTTGAGCCTGCGCTTCTACCTGCTGGCCCAGCGGGCCTTCGGCGCGGCGCGCACCGGCTCGGTCTTCGCCTTCGCGCCGTTCATCGGGGCTGGATTGGCCGTGCTGTTGGGCGACCGCTCAGCCGGGTGGTTGATGGCGGGTGGCGGCGCGCTGATGATGGCCGGCGTTGTGCTGCACCTGGCTGAATCGCATGCGCATGAGCATGAGCACGACTCGCTGGAGCATGAACATGCCCATCGCCACGACGATGGGCACCACGACCACGCGCACACCGAATGGCCGGTGGGTGGACACAGTCATCGGCACTCGCACGCTGCGGTGCGCCACTCACATCCGCACGTGCCGGATGCTCACCACACGCACCGGCATTGATTGGCGCGAGCGCCGGCGCGTGGCCTAGAGTTTGTCGTCGGGATTGATCGCACCTTCCACGGCATCGCGAACCGGTGCAGAAACGGCCTTGCCCAGCGACTCCGCGATACCTTCGTCCTGCAGCTGGTCGGGATCGATCGGCTGGCCGTAGGACGACGCATCGTTGTCGCCGTCATCGGGAGGCGGGGTGCCTAGGCCGACCGCCTCGCGCTCGGGCCATTCGGCGTCGATCGGCGCCGCTGCGTCGGCGTGCTCGACGTCGCGCTCGCGCGTCGTTGCGTCATCGATGGGCATGTTCGTCGACGGGTCAGGTCGGGTTTCGCGATGCATCGCAGCCTCCGTTCGCCGCCTTCGGCGGCCACGTTCCGATGATGCCGCTCGAGCTGCACTGCCGCCGCCCGATGGCAGCGGGAGCTGGCGTAGTCCGCTGCCTACACCCGGCGTCGCATTCGCATCACTGGCGAAAGACGTATCAAACTGATGCAGATATCCCTAGAACCAATTTTTCACCGCCAGCGCCATCGAATAACATCATTCTCGCATTCAAACAACCTGGTTCAGGAGGATTATGAAGCGTAATAAATGCGCGGCCTTGCTGCTTGCGCTGGCAGGTGGCTGGGCCCAGGCTCAAAGTATCACAACGGCCTTCCCTGGCGAAGAATATATCGCCTTCGCCATTTCTTCGGTTGGTCAGGACTGCAAGCTGATCTGGGAGTATGAAACGAGTGTCTTGACGCAAGGAAAATACGGCACGGCGACTGCCGGGAAGGTCTCGTTGCCTTATGGAAACGGGTGTCCTGGTGTGTTTCCATTTGCCATCGGGAAATATAAATGGACAGGGGGCCAGGCAGCGCTCGAAGACACTTTTATTCTCAACGTCAAGTTCCCGCCAGGTGAAGGCGGGTGGCAACCGGTTCCGGTCACGGTCAAAAGGGCCGCCGTTTCGGTGAAATCCTTGAGTCTGGAAAAGGGCACGGCGGTCCTGAATTTGAATGCAGGCGTCGATACCGCCGGCACGATTACCTTCGACTTCGAAACGGCGGGCGGCGCGGTGTCTTCGCAGACCACGTCGAGCTACTACCAGCCAGGGTCGGCAGTCAGCGTCGAGATCGATCGGCCGAAGATCGGCCGGGGCAAATATGCCAAGGCCAACGTGACGTGGAACACGACCTCCTATCGCATTGGTGCCGATCCGGTCATGCATGCCGTCAAGACCACCCATACCCCGTCCAAGCCGTGGAACGTGTTGGGACTGGTTCGCTACTCGCAATATGGCGTGACGGACGAAGGCCAGTGCACGGCCCCGCTTGTGCAGAAGTGGGTGGTCGATTCGTTGACCGAGTGCAATTTCAGCCAAGCCCTTTTCAAGAGCGACTTCCTCGAGTTCACATCCCGAAATGGAACCGGCAGGTCCTCGGCGTTAGGCTACATCAAGCCCGGCACGGCGACCAACGTTGCGACAGCGTGTGCAGCCCAGATGCCGCCGGACGTCCCCCTCCAAGATATCTACGTTCAGGTGTCTTCGGTGACGGGCGCCTGCAAGACCGAATTGAAGGGCGGGGTCTCGGTGGCCACGTTCGAGAAGAATTGCAAGGCCACGGAGACGCTCGTCAAGAGCACCAACAAGCTGTTCCAGAAGCGCGACGTGGACGACAAGTGCCCCGCCTGTGATGGAGACTTTCGTGGCACCGAGGGGCACATCGATGCATTCACCAACATCAATGCTTGCGATCCTCACCAAATGGTCGACCTCGGCAACTACTGGACGCTTCAGCAACCTTAAGGGAGGATCACTGTGAAGAACATTGAATTCAACGTGCCGAGCCTTGCCGTTCGGTCGAAACTGGCAAAGACCTTCTGCCTGACGCTCTTGCTGTGTACGTCAGGCCTCCCGTACGCTGCAAATCCCGTCCGAGTCAAGGTTTCCGGGCCCAGCACGGAGGCGGTGGTCAAGGAATATGAAGACGACTTGCTGAGCGTGCGCGCGGTGGCATCCAGCAGCCGCAGCCTCATTGATCTGCGTACGCGAGACGGGGCCAGCAGGGAGATTCAACTCAGCCGCGATGTCGAGCGCACAGAGGTGGTGGCCCGCCACGGTGATCGACTCGTTGTCATCAACACACTGTTCGGGGGCGCCTCGGAGGTTCTGGTCGTCGACTGGAAGGAAGGTCGATCGATCGACCGATTCTGGTGTTATGCCCCTTCGCTGTCTCCCGACAATTCATCGATCGCATTCGTCAGGTTCTATCCGACTCACTTTGTGAGCGGTCCGGAGAGTCAGTACAGGGTGTATCGCCTTGACCGGACGCCCGAGGCGAATCGGGTCTATTCGAAGCATCAGACTGCCGGGCTTGGTCACCCCGCGTCGGATCTGGGGCAGCCGGTCTATCCGTTGGGGCGTCGTGCGTTGAGGCAGAACGTCGAGGTGCCGGAGCCCGACGCGCACCAGCACATGTCTCGTGTGGCATGGTCGGACGATTCGAAGGCCTTTGCATTCATTGACGCCGAGGGGCCGAGAGTCGATGCTGTGGTTGTCCGGGCCAACGCAGCCACGGACGAGGTCAAGGCCTGGAGCTGGCCGCTCGACAAGCTGGCCGATGTGTGCATCCGAGGCATGGAAAAGGAGGGCTGCACCACCCTGCCGGTGCAGGCCTATGAGCTGGCGCTGGACCTGAGGGGCGGGCAACTGCGGGTCAAGTTGCCCGCGTCGTCGCTCTTCCCGAACGGCTACAGCAGCGCAGTCTCGCTGCCTGCGGCGGCTGTTCAATGATCGTCGTCTGACGCACGCCGATTGAAGTTTTGGCTTG
The DNA here is from genome assembly GCF_036277275.1 of Ideonella sp. GTDB lineage: Bacteria > Pseudomonadota > Gammaproteobacteria > Burkholderiales > Burkholderiaceae_C > Ideonella. The sequence continues at coordinate 20,350 of NZ_DASUNH010000059.1, forward strand.
CCTGAACGCCACCCGAAGCCCTCGAAGCGGGGCAGCGCCTCGCTTCGAGAGCCTTTGTTGCCGGCCCGCAGCGCGGTAGAGCGGCCAGCGGCGGCCGGGCCGATGGATCGAGTCGCGCAGCCTGCCGACACCGCTGGCAGGAGGGCGGTGTGATGTGGCTGACGGCGTTCGTTGGCCCGCGCTTCGCGGGGGGCTGCTGGCCTTGTTGGCGGCGGCATTGTTCGGCGTGAGCACGCCGCTGCTGCAGCGCTTCGGTGCCGGCATCGGTCCATTCGAAACGGCCGCACTGCTCTACGCCGGTGCAGCGATCGTCGGGGCGTTGTCGAGGCGGCCTTGGCCGTCTTGCTGGGGGACCGATCCGCCGGATGGTTGATGGCGGGCAGTGGTGTCCTGATGCTGGCGGGTGTCGTGCTGCACCTGGCCGAGTCGCACACCCATGAGCATGAGCACGAGGCGCTGGAACAGGAGCGCGCTCACCGCCGCGACGACGGCCACCACGACCACCGGCGGGAGAGCACAGCCCCATCGGCACTCGCATGCCGCGCTGTGCCACGCCCATCCGCACGTGCCTGACGCTCACCACGGTCACCGCTACTGACGCCGTCGTGGAGCGCACCCGGCTCAGTTGCGTGCGCTGCCTGGCGGCACCAGCCCGCGGCGTGGGATCGGGGTCGAGAAGACGATCGAAGTGCGGGTCTCGCCGTAGCTGTTGATCGAGGCGAGAAAACGCTCGAGGTCTTCCAGGTCACGCGTGACCACCGTCAACAGGTATGAATCGGCCCCGGCGACGTGGTGGCACTCCAGCACTTCGGCTGCACGGCGCAACTTGTCGATGAAGGCCTTCTTGCCCGGTTGCAGCACCGTGATGCCGACAATGGCGCGCACGCTGTAGCCGGCCAGTGCGGCGTCCAGTTCGGCAGTGACCGAACGAACGATGCCCGCGTCCGTCATCCGCTTCAGACGCTCCACGGTGGCCGGCACCGACAGACCCGCGGCGGCCGCCAGCGTCTTCAATGGCGCGCGCCCGTCTTGCTGCAGCGCGAGCAGCAGTTGCCAGGCTTTCGCATCGAGCGTCAGGGCGTCGGGCATCGCGGGCATCCAACACGGCGCGCAGCGGCGCGGGAGCCGATTGTCGCGCTGACTCATCAGGTGAAATGCGGTGCTGACCTGAAAAATCGAAAACGTACCGGCGTTTCACCTGACAAGGCGTCTGGCTGCGGGCGGGGTGGCCTGAGGAAAATTCCGGCGATGGATTCGTCGTCGCCCGTGCTCGTGTTGTTTGCCCAGTCGTTGCTGATCGGCCTGTCGATCGCTGCCCCGGTGGGCCAGATCGGCGTGCTCGCCATCCAACGCACCTTGGACCACGGCCGCGCCGCCGGCCTGGCCACCGGCCTCGGTGCTGCGTTCGCTGACGCGGTGTATGGCGCCATCGGCGCTTTCGGTGTGACGGGGCTGATCGCCTGGCTGCTCGGCCTGAGGCTGTGGCTGGGCCTGTTCGGCGCTGCCTTCTTGTTGTGGCTGGCCTGGCGCATCGCCACCAAGCCGACAGTGCGTCGCAGCACCAGCCACGCTCCTCCAGGGACCTTGCTGCGCTTCGTTTCGGGCACCTTCGTGCTGACCTTGTCCAACCCCACCACCATCCTGTCGTTCATGGCGGTGTTTGGCGCGCTGGCCGGCCGTGCGCCGGCGGCGTCACCCTGGGCCATGGTGAGCGGTGTGCTGGTGGGGTCGGCCTTGTGGTGGTTGGTGCTGGCCGGTGTCGTCGGCCTGCTGCGTGACCGTTTCGACGAGCGCTGGCAACGCGCCGTCAACTGGTGCTCGGCCAGCCTGCTGGCCGGCTTGGCGGTGTGGCAGCTGGCGCAGATTCTTTCTTGAACTTCAGAGGGATATTTCTCATGCCTACCCATGTCCAGGCCAGTCATGTCATCTTGGTCGATGCGCCGGTGGCGCTGGCCTTCATGTTTTTCACGCCGGCCGGGGAGGAGCTGTGGGTCGACGGCTGGCGGCCGACCTACCTGAACCCCGCCAATGGCCGCACAGAGGCCGGCATGGTGTTCACGACGGGCGAGGGTGCCGAGCACACGATCTGGTTGATGGCCGATTTCGACCGCGAGCAACACCACTCACGTTACTTGCGCTGCACGCCCGGGTCACGCACGGGCACGGTCGAGATTCGTTGCCGTGCGCTCGACGCGGCGCGTACCGAAGTGCGGGTCAGCTACGCGCTGACGGCACTCAGCCCGACGGGCGCCGAAGCGCTGCAGGCGTTCGAGGGCGACAGATTCGCCACGATGATCGACGGCTGGAGCCGTGAAATTGCCGCGCGCTTGCCGCTGTTGCTGACGCAGCCCATCCGCTGATCGGGCCGGGCGTTACCGCACCGCGGACAAAACCGGGCTCGCCGAAGAAACCTGCTGCAGCTGGCGGCGCTTCATCTTCAAGTAGTCCGCCGCGTCCATCTCGTGCAGCTGGCGCGGATAGCGCTCGGTGGCCGCAAACCAGGTCCGCAGGCGCTTGTCGGCCCGCTGCTCGGGCGGCATTGCTTCGGCTGCTAGAAACGCCTCGATCGCGAGGAAGTAGCGCATGGCGTTGCGCTCGGCCACGCCCTGGATGCCGCCCACATAGACGGGGTGGCCGTGGGCGTCCTGCCCGGCGACGCTGAAGCCGATCTTGTCGCGGCCCGAGGTGGCCAGGTAGGCACGGGTCGCCAGGCGGGCCGTCAGCCCGTTGGTGTACGAGTACGACATGTGCATGAAGCTGCGCCGGGCGTCCAGCGGTATCGCTTCCAGCGTCAGCCGGTAATCGCGGGTGCCCAGAGGGCCCTCAGGGGCATTGATCTCCAGCGACAGGTAGTCCGGCTGGGCAGCGCGCAGCGCGTAGTTGAAGCGGATCCGGATCGCGTCCTCCAGCGGCTGCTCGACCTTCTTGCCGATCGCCACTTTCAGGCCCTGCGCGTTGGCTTCGCGTTCGACCGCGCAGCGCTTGACGTTCAGCTGCAGCATCAGCACGTCGCACCAATGCTCGGGTTGGCGCAAGGTCGAGCCGACCGTCGTGAACGGATGCTCGATCACCGCATAGACGTCGCCCTGCGGTTCCTGGAATGACGAATTGGCATGCAGCACCAACGGTCGCTGGAAGGGGCTTTGGGTCAGTGCCTGCTGCATCGCGCTGTGCTTCGCGAGCAACGCCTGCGCAGTCTCCGCGCCGTGCAACGGGTTGGCGCTGGTGGTGGTCCAAGCGGCCGCGGCACCGAGAAGCGAAGCAAGCGCCAACCAGTGGCGCCACGAGCGGGTCGTCTTCATGGCCTCAGCATAGGCAGAACGCCTGGAATTGGTGGTCGGCATCGTGGCCGGAAGCTTGTCGGACGATGGCTTGTTCACCGTGCAAGCCTTCACGCTGTGCGGCCGCGACGGCCCTCGGCGCAAACCTAGAATTTGCGCGCGCTTTGATGAAGCGCACAAGGAACGTGGATTGAGTTACGTCATTCAAATCTGGGAACAACCGGCCGACCTGGCACTGCCCGCCGGCACCGACGCGGTGTGGCAGATGCTGGACGGGCTCGCCGTGCGTTCGCCGGGGCCGAACCCCAAGTACCGGGCGCTGGCCCACCAATTGATGGCGCTCTATCCGCAAGCCGGCGCCAGTGTCGGCCATGGCGCGATCTGGCGCGACGGTCACGCACACGGCGACGGCGAAGCACTGGTGTGGCGCCTCGGCCTGTGCCGCGGTGCCTGGTTGGAGGCGATCCATGCCACCGTGGTGTCGCGCGCCAATGCGCTGGGCCTGCATGTGGCCGACGAACAGACCGGTCGGCTCTTCCTGGCCCGCCGCGCCATGCCGGTGGTCAGGCACTGGGCGCTGGTCGACGAGACCCCGACCGAGCCGGTGCCGCTCGAAGCGCTGCCGCTGCACGCGTATGGCCGATCGAACGGCCGTTGACGCCAACCCACCGGAGGCCGCCGTGTGATTGCGCTGGTGCCGCCGGCGCACTAAGCTGCGCTGCCGCCGCAGGGCCTTCTGCTGCGGTGCAACACCCCGGAGGCACACCATGCGTCAGACGATCCATCGGTCTTTGCTGATCGGCGCCGCGGCAGCTTCGCTGCTGGCGGGCTGCGCCGGCACGTCGGGCGGCAAGCCAAAAATGAGCTTCTTCGTCACCAGCGCGAACCCCGGCAAAGGGGGCGACCTGGGCGGGCTGGACGGCGCCGACAAGCACTGCCAGAAGCTCGCCGCCGCGGCCGGCGCGGGCCACCGCACCTGGCACGCCTACCTGAGCAAGCAGCCGCTGAAGGGCGAAGCCGGCATCAACGCGCGCGACCGCATCGGCAAGGGCCCCTGGACGAACGCCAAGGGAGACCTCATCGCGATCCACGTGGCCGACCTGCACAGCGCCGGCAACCAGCTCAACAAGCTGACCGCGCTGACCGAAACCGGCGCGACCATCAATGGCCGTGGCGACACCCCTAACCAGCATGATGTCCTGACCGGCTCCCAGCCCGACGGCACCTTCATCGCCGGCGATGTGAACTCCACCTGCAGCAACTGGACTGTTGGCGACGACAGCGGCCAGGCGATGGTCGGCCACCATGACCGCACCGGGCTGGACGACAGCGTGCCCGCCAAATCCTGGAACTCGTCGCACCTGAGCCGTGGCTGTAGCCCGGCTGCGCTGCAAGCCACCGGCGGCGCGGGGCTGTTCTACTGTTTCGCGGTGGACTGATCGCCCGGCGGTGCGGCAACGTCTTGAGCCGGCAACGACGGCGGCGAGGGTTCAGGCCCGCTCGAAGTCGATGAAGCGCTGGTCGACATCGACGCTGGTGAGCCTCACCTGCAACGTGTCGCCCACGTCGAGCCCTTCGAAGCCGCGCACCACGCGGCCTTCGACCAGCGGCGAGACGATGCGCACGAACGTGCCCTTCGGCGTCGCGCCGGTGACGATGGCCTCGAAAGCCTCGCCGATGCGGTCGTGCAGCAGGTAGGCTGCGGCCGCCTTCAGCACCCGTCGCTCGACCGTCGAGGCGCTGTCTTCCTGGGTGGTGCACTGCTGTGCGATAAGCGCCAGCTGATCGACGGTGTAGGGCGTCGGCCGTTGCGCGAGCGAGGCCTTCAGCAAGCGCTGGGTCACCAGGTCGGCAAAGCGCCGGTTCGGCGCGGTGGAGTGGGCGTAGTCGTTGACGGCCAGGCCGAAGTGGCCGGAAGCGCGAAGGCCCGGTGGTGCCGCGGCATAGGCACCTGAGCCCAACAGCTTGACCACCGAGAGCGACAACTCCTCGAACTCGGCCGGCGCGGCCATGCGGCGCGCGGTGAGGAACTGGTCCAGCGCCAATGCGTCCGGCACCGGCGGCAGGCTCGCACCGAGCTGCGCGGCCAGCTTGACCAGGCGGTCCCAGCGCCTGGGCTCTTGCAGCACGCGGCGCAGCGAAGGCTGGTCGTGCTCGGCGAGGTAGCGTGCGGTGGCGCCATTGGCCGCGATCATCAGGTCGGCGATCAGGTCCTTCGCGCGGTTCTTGCGGTCGGCCCGCAGGTCGACCAACTGCCCGTCAACGAACACCGGCCGGGCCTGCGCCGTCATCACGTTCAGCGCGCCGCGCCGGGTACGCCAATGCCGCAGCGAGCGGGCCACGCGGTCGTGCACATGCAACTGGGCTTGCAGCGCCGGATTGGCGGCCACCGCAGCGGGCGCAGGCGCGTTGCCGTCGAGCCAGGCCGCGACGCCGTCGTAGGTCAACTTCGCCTGGTTGCGGACCACTGCGCGGTACAGCTGAGAGCCTGCCACCTCGCCATCGTCCGCGATGGTCATCTCGACCACTACGGCCAGCCGCTCAAGGCCTTCGTGCAGCGACGTCAGGTCGTTCGACAGCCGCGTCGGCAGCATCGGGAAGACGCCGGCCGCTGTGTAGACCGAGGTCGTGTTGATCGCCGCGTGCGCGTCGATCACGCTGTCCTGGCGCACCATCGTGTCGACATCGGCCACGGCGACTGCCAACCGCACCTGCCCGCCGGGCCGTTCTTCCGCCCAGCTCAACTGATCCAGGTCCTGGGTGTCGTCGTTATCGATCGAGAACCACAGCTGCTGGCGCAAGTCGCGGATGTCCGCGTCGCGCTCCAGGCCTCGGGTGGCGAGTTGGTCGGCGCTGGCCTGCACGTCCTGCAGCACGTCCGGTCCGAAAGTCGGCGCAAGTCCGTGGGTCTGCATTTCGAGCGCGGCGATCCGGGCGAGTTCAGCGGCATCCATGGTCGGCGTCAAGCGGGAATCAGGGCAGGGTCGATTCTGACGCCTGCGCGTGGCGTCAGATCTGAACCGTCAACTGCTCGGCGAAGAACTGCTGCGCCAACGTCGCGGCGGGCCCCGGGCCTTGTCCATGCGGCAGGCCCCGCAGCATCGTCAGCTGCGAGTTGGCGCCCACGCCCAGCAGCGCACGGTGCAGGACCCGCAAGCGATCGACCCGGTTCGAGCGCAGGCGGTCGGCTTCGACCGGCCAGTGGCCGCTGGGCGGTTGTTCGCGGATCTCCCAGGTTTCCGTATCGCCGTCGCTGACGACCAACTGGATCGGCACGTTGCGCAGCAGCGCCGGGTTGAATGGCCTGCCGAACGCACTGTCGAGGTCTCGCACGCCGGCCCACCAATCGACCCGCTCGTCAGGCAAGGTGACGACGCCCGGCGCGCCGACCGACGCCGCGCGCAGCCGTTCAGGGTGCAAGAGCAGGTAGCGGTGCACGAACTGGGCGCCGCCCGAGTAACCCTGCAGAAAGAATCGCGTGCCGTCACAGCCGGTGCGACGCGTGGCCTCGTCGATCATCTCGTGCAACAACTGGTCGTAGCGCAGGCCCTGCTCGCACAGGAACTTGTAGCCGTCGACCTGGCCGTCGCCCAGCACGTTGCGAGGAAACAGCGGCGCCAGCACCACCAGCCCATGGGCCTGCGCGAAGGGCGCGAACCGTTCGATGCAGGCCAGGTGGTTGCGCGTGCTGTCGTGCACGGTCACCAGCAGACCGGGCGCCGGGCTGGCCGGTGGGTGTTCGGGTACGAACAGGGCGAAGGCAAAGCGGCTGTCCGTCGGATGGGCGAAGGTGGTGACCGGTCCGTTCAAGGGTGAGGCAACGAGTTGTTGTTGTTCGCCGCCAGGCGGCAAACGGCGCTCCTACGAGGGCCGCAGGCCCGCTTCCAGTTCGGCATCCGACAGGTGCGCCACCACCTGTTCGAGCACGGCGCGGGCGGCGGCCACCTGGCGCGCGCCCAGCCGTTCGGCCAGGCCCCGCTCGAACATCGCGTGGAAGCGCCGGGCCTCCTCGACGGCGCGTTGGCCGCGGCTGGTCAGCAGCAACAGCTTGACGCGGCGGTCGCTGGGGTCGTCACGGCGTTCGACATAGCCCTTGGCGACCATGTCATCCACCACCTTCAAGGCGCCAGGCGACGAGATCCCCAGGCGATCGGCCACATCGCGCAGGCTGGCCGGGCGGGCCAGCAGCAGGCGAAAAACGTAGCCGAACGATGGCCCGAGGTCGCCGAAGCCGGCTTCGGCGAGGTGCCGATGCAGCTGCAGTTTGAAGGCGCCGAAAGACACGTTCAGCAGCACGCCGAAGTCGAGCGGTTCGTCCGCTGTCTCGTGACGGGTGGATGTGCTTGACATTGATTCACCAAGGTTAATAAACTGCAGTGAATCAATTATCCCAGGAGATCCTGATGCCTTTCATCGATCATGCCTTGGCACCTCGTTTCGAGTTGCACGGTGTGTCGTTCACCGGCCTGGCCTCGCCCAGTCGCGGCGCCAGCGAGACGGCGGTCTGGCTCGTGACGCTGCCGCCCGGCTCCGAGGGGGTGCCGCACCGGCTGACGCGGGAAGAGGTTTTCGTCGCGATCGAGGGCGCTGCCCGCGCCCGGGTCGACGGCCAGACCCACGAGCTGCGGCCGGGTTGTGCGCTGGTGGTGCCGCCGCACGTCGAGGTCTGTCTCGCCAATCCTTACGACGTGCCGTTCCGTACGGTGGCCGTGCTGCCGGTGGGCGGCCAAGCCGTGCTGGACGGCGGCCCGCCGTTCACGCCGCCATGGGCGCAGTGAAGCCGAGGCGCGCCCTGCACACGTCGCGCCTCATGCGAGACAGCTACAGGGCGATCCGCGCGCCGAAAATCAGGCCGGCGGGTCTTTCGCGCGTGTGCGCGACACGGCCGTCATGACCCCGATACCCAGCACGATGATGCTGGCGATCCCGATGTAGACGGGCGCGAGGCCGGCTGTGCTCAGGCCCCAGGCGATGCCCGCAACAAGTAGCAGCAGGCCGATCAGGTACAGCGCGAATGACATGATGAAGCTCCTTTCGGTGGCTCGAGCCGGGGCCCGGGCTTCCCGCCGACTCTAGGCAAGCACGGCGCCACGGCCGATCGGCGAAGGACGGACGCTGGCGTAGGCAGGGTCCTACCGGCCAGGGTGACAAGACACCACGAAGTGCGCCGTCGCCCGTCGTCGCCGATCGTGGCTGGGCCCCTGCGGCCCGTCGCCGGTCTGAAACGGCTTTGGGCTCGGCCGGGCGCTGGACACACTGCGCAGCAACCAGCACCGCAGGAGACGACCGATGCCTTCCTCCTTCAGCCCGGCCGCGTCGGCTCGCGTGACAGCCGGTGCGGTTTCGCTGAATCGCCTTTTGGCCCGCGCACCGCCCTGGGCGGCCACCGCGCGGTGCGACGTCGCCGTGGCCGGTCGACCATGATCTACTTGTTGGCGCGCGTGTGGCGCCTTCACCCCTGACTGCCTTGCATGATTGCTGCCGACACCTCTTCGCCGCGTGGCCTGGGCCGCATCCTGAGCTGGCCCCGCGTGCGCACCACGCTGATCTTCGCGGTGCCGCTCGGGTTGATGCACAGCCTCAGCTCCAGCGTCACGCCGGCCAGCACCTGGGTGGCCCGCTCGATCACGATCGGCCTGTTGGCGATGCTCGTCTTCGGCCTGTGCGAGCAATGGCCCGCGCGGCTGCCGAACTGGCTGGCCCGGTGGGTGTGGCAACTGATCGGTGTGGTGGTGTCGATACCGTTCGGTGCGTTCCTGGCCTACTACTGGACGACAGGCGGCCACCCGAACTTGGTCGAAGACCGCTTGCGCTTGACCGGCTTCGCCGGCATGTGCTTTACCGGCATTCTGTTCGGCCCATGGGTGGCCTTGGGGGCGATGGTGCGACAGCGTGACGATCTGGCTCGCCATCAGGCGTTGGCCTTCCAGCTCGAACGCAGCGAGTTGGAGCGCCAGGCCCTGGACGCCCGCATGCGCTTGCTGCAAGCTCAGGTGCAGCCCCACTTCCTGTTCAACACCTTGGCCAACGTGCGGGCGCTCGTCAACACCGGCTCGCCACGTGCCAGCGCCGTGCTCGACAGCCTGATCGCCTACCTGCGCGCCGCCGTGCCGCGGCTCGACGAGCCCGCCACCACCTTGGGTCAAGAGGTGCAGCTGGTGCGCGCCTACCTGGAGCTGATGCACATGCGCATTCCCGACCGCCTGCATTTCAGCCTGCATGTCGACGAAGCCGCGCTCGGCCTGCGCTGCCCACCGATGGCCGTGTTGACCTTGGTCGAAAACGCCGTGCGCCATGGCATCGACCCGAGCGAGGAGGGCGGCCGCATCGAGGTGAACATCGCGCTGCGCGATGGACGCTGCAGCGCCCGCGTCATCGACACCGGCGTGGGCCTGCAGCAGGCCGACACCGGCCTGGGCACCGGCTTGTCGACGCTGCGCGAGCGCATGCAGCTGGCCTTCGGCGGCGACGCGCGGCTGAGCATGACCGGCGTCGTGCCGCACGGAGTGTGCGCCGAGCTGGACTTTCCGGCGCAGCGGGGGGGCGCATGAGTCCCGCCATGATCCGACTGCGCCCGACGGCGCTGATCGCCGACGACGAGCCCTTGCTGCGCGAGGAGTTGATCCGCATGCTGGCCCATGCCTGGCCCGAGCTGCAGATCGTGGCGCAGGCGCGCAACGGTCGCGAGGCGGTCGAGATGTACGAAGCTCAAGCGCCCGACATCTGCTTTCTCGATGTGCACATGCCTGGCCTGTCGGGCGTGGAGGCTGCGCGTGAGATCGGGCGCCGCGCTCACCTCGTCTTCGTGACGGCGTTCGACCAGTACGCGCTGAAGGCGTTCGAACACGGCGTGCTCGATTATCTGGTCAAGCCGGTCGAGCCGGCACGCTTGGTCGATACCGTGGCCCGGCTGCAGGCGCGGCTGGACACGGCCCAACCAGCGCAGGCCACCGAAGCCTTGCTGCAGCAGCTGGCGGCTCAACTGCAGCGTGGCGCCGCGCCGGCGCACCTGCGCTGGATCCGCGCGATGGTCGGGCAGACGGTGCGGATGATCGCGGTCGACGAGGTCGACTTCCTGAAGTCCGACGAGAAGTACACGCTGATCGCCTGGCGCGGCGACGGAGGCAAGCCTGCCGAAGCCCTGATCCGCACACCGCTGAAAGAGCTGCTGGCGCAGCTGGACGGCGCCCAGTTTGCGCAAGTCCACCGCTCGGTCGTCGTCAACCTTCGCGCGATCAGCCACGTGACGCGCGGCCTGAACGAAACGGCCGACATCTACCTCAAGGGCCGGCCCGAGGTGCTGCCGGTCAGCCGCACCTTCCTGCACCTGTTCAAGCAGATGTAGCGGCGAGGACGGTCAGGGCTTGATCGCCATCGGCACGCCGGCATCGCGGCAACCTTCGATGCCGCCCAGCAGGTAAGAGGCCTGGTAGCCCATGGCGCGCAGCGACAGTGCCGCCGCCTGGCTGACCTCCATGCCGTGGCGGCAATACACCACCACCGGCTTGTCGCGATCGAGCTCGGTGGCCCACGAGGGCAGCCGTACCGGGTCACGCCAGCTCGCGCCGGCCAGCAGATCGTGGGCATCGGCATAGGCCTGGGCCTTGCGCACGTCCACCAGTTGCGTGCCCTCGGGCAGGCAAGCGTGGCCGAGGGCCAGTGGCAACGCGTCGCAGGCGACGGTGGCCGCAAAGCGCTGCGCCACCCGGCCCCAGTGCACATTGCCCATGAACGCGTCGACATAGGCCGCGGCCTTGGCGCCGAAGTCCATGTGGTAGGCGTGTTCGTACATGTCCAGCGCCAGGATCGGCGTCGCGCCGGCCAGCAGGTGCGTGTGATCGGCCGCCCAGTGGTTGATCAGCCGGCCTTCGCGTGACGACCACGACAGCAGCGCCCAGCCGGAGCCACCGCCCATCGCCTTGGCCAGCGCGGTGAACTCCGCGCGCCATCTGTCGAACGAGCCGAAATCGCGTTCCAGCGCGGTGACCAGCCCCTGCGGCCCGATCGCGCCGTCGCCGCCCAGGCCGTCGAAGTACAGCTCGTGCAACCAGGCCGAGTTGGCGGCGATCAGCTCCTCGCGCTTGAGCCCGTTGACGGTGAACACCGGCACGCTCGCCCAGTCCAATCCCGCCAGCTGCCTGCGGATCGCGTTCAGTCGCTTCACCGCGCCGCTGTAGTTGTTCTCGTGGTGGCTGGCCACCAGCTTGGGCGACAGGCCGTGGAGTTGGTCGAGCACCAGCGTCAAGGGTTGGATTTGAAAGTCCATGTCTTCTCCCACTAGGTTTGAATGATCAAGGGGTGCACCACCAGCCCGATCACCGCGGCCACCACCACGATGACGGGCTCCTGCACTTTCTTGAAGCGCCACAGCACGACGGCGGTGACGATGGCCAGTACAGCGGTGATCCAGTCGGAGATCGAGCGTTGGCCGATCACGACCACGGCGCCAGCGATGGCACCGATGGCCGCCGCCGTGACACCGTCGACAAAGGCAACGATCGCCGGGCGCTTGCCGTGCTTCTTGAAGTACGGTGCCGGGATCACGGTCAACAGGTAGCACGGCAGGAAGGTGGCCACCGCGGCCACCACCGCACCCCAGAAGCCCTGGACCAGGAAGCCGATGAAGCCGGTCGTGATGACCACCGGCCCGGGCGTGATCATCGCCACCGCGACCGCGTCGACGAACTGCCTGTCGGTCAGCCAGCCGTATTCCTTGACGACACCGCTGTACAGGAACGGCACGATCGCCAGGCCGCTGCCGAAGACGAAGCTGCCGGCGTAGGTGAAGTAAGTGGCGATCTTGGCCAGCTTGGCCGGGTCGATTGCGTCGAGCGCGAACATCGCCGCCAGCGGCGAGGCCGCGGCATTGACGGTGTTGCGCTGGAGCCAGGCCGGCGGCACCCGCCACAGCCACACCAGCACGCCCGCGCCGATGAACAGCCAGATCTCCTCGGACTGGGTGACGATCGTGATCGCCGCGCTGACTGCGAAGATCGCCCACAGCAGCTTGTCCTTGCCGATGTTCTTGCTCGTCAGCTTGTAGGCGCTCATCGCGATGATGCCGATCACTGCCGCACCGACGCCATAGAACACCGACTGCATCCAGCCGATGCCGCCGTAGCTGACATAGGCCATGCCGATCGCGATCACCATGAAGAACGACGGCAGCACGAAGGCCAGGCCGACCAGCGTGGCACCCAGCACGTGGTAGTGCACGAAGCCGAGGTAGATCGCCAGCTGCGCGGCCAGGGGCCCCGGCATCAGCTGCGCGATGGCCATGCCCTCCTTGTAGTCGCTCTCGCTGATCCAGCGGCGCTTCTCGACCAGGTCGCGGTACATGTAGCCCACCAGTGCCACCGGGCCGCCGAAGCCCCAGGTGCCCAGGCCCAGCATGTAACCGACCAATTGCCACAGCGTGTAGCTGGCCGCGCTGGGGGCCTCGGCCGGCGCGGCGGGTGTCGTGACTTCACTCATCTCTGGGCTCAGGTTTTCGCGCGGGATGCGTCGCGTCCGAAGTGCGCATACAGGGAATCGAGCACCCTGCCCATCTCGGCCAGCAGTGCATCGTCGTCGTCGAGCCGTTCACGTGCACCGGCCATCACCGCCTCGAAGCCTATGGCCTCGGGCACCGGCTCGCCGCCGACGTCGAGCTGGTGCACCATCGCGCCCAGCCGCCGCAGGGCAGGGTCTTCGTCGAGGCCGAAGCTGGCCAGCAGCGTCTCGAAGGTCACGCGGTCGCCGACGTGTGTGAACGTGGCGCCGTCGAAGTCGAAGCCCAGCGCACTCTTCGGGCAGTCGGCAGGCTTGGCCAGCCACTTGAAGCGTGCATCGGGGTCGATGAAGCGGTGGATCAGCCAGGCACTGGCGACGCGGTCCACCCACAGGCGGCGGCGCGTGGCCCAGGTGCGGCCGCGGTACTTCGCCGCGTCCAGCCGCGGCAGTTCACCGGGCGCGTCCTGCGGCTCATCGGGCGACATCAAGGCTCCGATCCGGCGGTTGAATTCGGTCCAGGCCGCTTCGGTCTCGGTCGAGGCGTCACTGGGGAAGTAGTCGGTCGCCTTGACCGCGTCGTAGTCACGCTGAAGACGCCGCTGAAGGCGCAACAGCTCCTGCGGCGTCATCGCGACCAGGCCTCTGTTGGCGTCCTTCCAGGTCTTGCGCAGCTCGGCCAACTCGCCACCGCGGTCGAACAGCGCCAGGTAGGCAGGCTCCTCGTCAGCGCTCGGTTGCACGGCCATCAGCCAGGCCGTACCGCCTTCGCGCACGCAGTCGTCGGCGAGTTCGCGCAGCGCCTGGTGCCGATCGGCGCCGGCCGGCAACAGGTAGGCGCCGTCGCGCAGCGCGGCGCATCCCAATGCTTTCAGCGCACGCCAGATCCGCATGCGGGCCGTGGCGCCCTGCGTGGGCAGGGACACGACCAGCAGCAGCCAGGAGGAAGTGGCGTCATTCATGTAGCGAACGATACATCATTGTTGTTTACGCTACAAATGTTTTATCATCGGGGCATGGTCATCCGTCTCGTGTCCGGGGTACGCCGCTGGCTGCTGCCGGCGCAGGCTTCTGCGGTGGCGCTGCCGGTGCTGGGTGCGCGGGGCCTGCGTGCATTGGTCGACGGCTACATGAGCGTGCTCTTGCCGGCGTATTTGCTGGTGATCGGGCTGAGCACGCTGCAGGTGGGCATCGTGGCGTCGGCCACGCTGTTGGGCTCGGCCCTCGCGACGATGCTGGTCGGACTGCAGGGCCACCGCATCGGTGCCTCGCGGTTGTTGGCGGCCGCGGCCTTGCTGATGGTGGCCACGGGCTTGGGCTTTGCCGGGCTGACGGCGTTCTGGCCGCTGTTGCTGGTGGCCTTCATCGGGACCCTGAACCCGAGCGCCGGCGATGTCAGCGTCTTCCTGCCACTGGAGCACGCGCGGCTGGCGGCGGCGGCCGAGGGCCATGCCCGCACCGCGCTGTTCGCCCGCTACAGCGTGATCGGGGCCCTGTGCGCCTCGCTGGGGGCGCTGGCTGCCGGCGTGCCGGCCTGGCTGCAAAAGTCGGGGTGGTCCGAGCTGGCCGCGCTGCGGGCGATGATCCTGCTGTACGCGCTGGTTGGTCTGTGGGTCTGGTGGCTGTATCGGCGCAACAATGCAGCGCCGGCTGCCGCCACGCCGCCCCACCAGCCGCTGCGTGCGTCGCGGGGCATCGTGATCCGGCTGGCGTTGCTGTTCAGCGTCGATGCGTTTGCCGGCGGGCTGGTCGTCAATGCCTTGATGTCGCTTTGGCTGCTCGAACGCTTTGATCTGTCACTCGCGCAGGCGGGCCTGTTCTTCTTCTGGACCGGCCTGCTCAGCGCGGCGTCGCAGCTGGCTGCGGCGCCCGTGGCCCGGCGCATCGGGCTGCTCAACACGATGGTGTTCACGCACATCCCGTCCAGCGTCTGCCTGATCGGTGCGGCGCTGGTGAGCGACGTTCACGTGGCGCTCGGCCTGTTGTGCGTGCGGGCGGCGTTGTCGCAGATGGACGTGCCGACCCGCTCGGCCTTCGTCATGGCGGTCGTCACGCCGGCCGAGCGGCCGGCTGCCGCGAGCCTGACGGCGGTGCCACGCAGTTTGGCGGCTGCCTTGAGCCCCACCCTGGCCTTCGCCATGTTCTCCGCCGGGTGGTTGGCGGCGCCGCTGGTGGCCTGCGGCCTGCTGAAGATCGGCTATGACGTGGTGTTGTGGCTCGCATGCAGGAAGCAGGTGTTGCCGGAGCCGGCCTGAGCCTGCCTGGATGGCACCGTGGAACGGCCTGACCCCGGAAACAAGAAAGCCGCGCATTGGCGCGGCTTCCGAGGTGCAAGCAGGTCAGGCTCAGGACTGGTTCTTGTTGGCGTCCTTGATGCGCTCTTCCACATTGCCCAGCTGCTTCTGAGCCTTGCCGGCGATTTCGCGCGTCGTGCCTTGTACCTGTTGCTTCGGGCTGTCGATCAGCTCACCGGTCTTGCGTTGGACCTTGCCGGCGGCTTCCTTGATGCTGCCCTTCACTTGGTTGCGGTTCATGGATTCACCTCGTGTCGGTTGTTGAGCGGTGACACGCAGAGCACTGGCGCTGCGTTCGAAATCATCGTAGGCACACGGCCTCGCGCGCACCGTCCGACAGGGGCGCGACTGTGTGTAGGCTGCTTCTTACCGGCTCAGCCCCGCAGCAGCTTCTTCAACCAAGCCACCAGTCGCGCGATCGGCCCGTCGGGCTCGGCTTCGGGCGGGGGCAGTTCTTCCGGCTTGCCGTGTTTGTCGACCAGCGTCTGGGTGAAATTGCTGAAGAACTCGTTGGCCATCTTCTGTGCCGCCATGTCGACCAGACGCGAGCCGATCTGCGCGAGCTTGCCGCCGACGGTCGCGTGGGCGGTGTAGTGCAGCACCGTCTCGTTCGGGCCGTTGGGCTCCAGCCGGACGGTGGCATGGCCCTTGCCATGGCCCGCTTGGCCACCCTGGCCCTCGAAGTGCAGCGTGTAGCTCTGGGGCGGCTGCAGGTCTTCGAGCCTGAGCTTGCCCTTGAAGCGCGCCTTCACCGGGCCGACGGCGGCCATGATGGCGACCTCGAAGTGGTTCGGCTCGGCGCCGGGCGTGATGGCTTCGCAGCCCGGGATCGCGGCCTGCAGCATCGCGGTGTCGTTCAACGCGTCCCAGGCGGCTTGCTGGGACACGGGCAGGGCTTGCTGGCTGGTCAGTTCCATGCAGGGTGGGCGGTGAAGGTGGGCGAAGGGGGCTGGCGACGCGTGCTCGCCTGCGCAAGCACGGCGGCAAGTTGTTCGAGGCTGGCCAGATTGTGCGCGGGCAAGAACAGGTCCACATGCGGCCGCATCGCGCGGATGCCGCCGGCCTTGGGCTCGAACGCAGCGTAACGCAACAGCGGGTTCAGCCAGACCAGCCGCCGGCAGCTCTTGGCCAGCCGCTCGGTCTCGAACGCGAGTTGGGTGGTGTCGCCGCGTTCCAGGCCGTCGGTGACGAGCAGCACGGTGGCGCGGCCGCCCCCGAGCACGCGACGCGCCCAGTGGCGGTTGAAGGCATGCAGGCTCTCACTGATGCGCGTGCCGCCGGACCAGTCTTGCACCTGGCGCGCCACGTCGGCAATCGCCATGTCGGGGTCGCGCTGGCGCATGGCGCGGGTGATGGGGGTGAGCCGGGTGCCGAAGACGAAGCTGGCGACACGCAGGTCGCCTTGTGCCAGCGCGTGGGTGAAATGCAGCAACATGCGCGAGTAGCTGGTCATCGAACCGGAGATGTCTGCCAACACCACCAGTGGTGCCGGCTGTTCGCGTGGGCGGCGCCAGCGCAGGGCGCCTGCGTCGCCGCCGTGGCGCGCCATCGCGGCCAGGCTGGCGCGCCAATCGATGCGGCCGGGGCGCGGGTCGCGCGCGAAACGGCGCGTGGGCAGTGGTGGCGTGAAGGTGGCAATGCGCATCACCAAGCGCTTGGCTTCGCGCCACTCTGCGGCGGTCAGTGATTCGAAGTCGCGGTGGCGCAGCACTTCGCGTTCGCTGGCGCTGAAAGGGGCGTGAATCTCCACCTGGTCAGGCGGCTGCTGGGTGGCGGGTGGCGGTGGGGGCGCGCTGCCGGGGGGGAAAAGCGCGTCGGCGAGGCGGCGGTTCTCTTGCATCGGCAGCGGTGCGGCACCACCGTCGCGTGCCTGAACCTTGGGCAGCAGCATCGCCATCATCCGGCCGAGCAGGTCGGGGTCGCGCCAGAAGAGCTCGAAGGCCTGGTCGAACAGCGCGCGGTGCTCGGCGCGGTCGATGAAGCAGGCCGCCAGCGCGGCCTTGAAGTCGCGCCGAGATCCCAATGCGCCGGCGGCGAGGGCTTGCAGCGAGAGCTGGATGCGGTCTGTGCCGACGGGCAAGCCGGCGTCGCGCAGCACGCGGGCGAAGTGCAGCACGTTGTCGGCGAGGTGGCCGGGTAGGTGGGTCGACGGTGAGGCTGAGAGCATGTCACTGACACTGTCGGAAGCGTGGAGCGAGATCAGGCCAGCGGGGTACTCTGTTCCGCTCATGTCCCCCGCCGCCAGCCTGCGGCTGCCGGCTCCTCCTAATACTTCGCTTCACAGAGCACCCCGCCGTCCTGATCGGGCATCGTGTTGGCTGATCAACGAGAGGCAGACCACTTGGATTGCTGCGGGTGCTGGGTGACCGGCGCAGTGAAGTATTAGGAGGAGGTGATGGCCGAAGGCCAGCGCCGGGGGACATGAACGGAGCCGGTTACCCAGCATTCGCAGCGCGCAGCGACCGGCTGGGTCAACGCCCATCTCAGGCGCGCCCAGCGCTGCGCATCGCATCCTGCACCTCGGCCAGCAACCGGGCCGCCTCACCGCCTTGCATGCGAGCAATGTCGTCCTGGTACTTCAAGATAACCCCCAGCGTGTGCTGCACCGTCTGCGGGTCGAGCACCAGCGCATCGAGTGCCATGAGTGCACGTGTCCATTCGATGGTCTCGGCCACACCCGGCAGCTTGTACAGGTCGATGCCACGCAGCTTCTGCACGAAGGCCACGATCTGCGCCGACAGCGCCTCGGGCGCACCCGGCACACGCCGCGCGAGGATCGCACGCTCTCGTGCTGCATCCGGGAAACCAACCCAGTGGTACAGGCAGCGGCGTTTCACTGCATCGTGGATCTCACGTGTGCGGTTCGAGGTGATCACGACGATCGGCGGCTCGACCGCGCGCACGGTGCCGAGCTCGGGCACGGTGATCTGGAAGTCCGACAGCACTTCGAGCAAGAAGGCCTCGAAGGGTTCGTCGGCGCGGTCCAGCTCATCGATCAGCAGCACCGGCGGCACGAGGTTGGCCGGGTCAATGGCTTGCAGCAACGCGCGCTTGATCAGGAAGCGCTCGCCGAACAGCTCGTCGTCGAGCCGGCCATGCGCCGCCGTGCCTTCGGCCTCGGCCACGCGGATGGCCATCATCTGCCGCGCATAGTTCCACTCGTACGCGGCGCCGGCCAGATCCAGCCCCTCGAAGCACTGCAGGCGGATCAGCGGCCGGCCCAGCATCGCGGCCAGCGTCTTGGCGATCTCGGTCTTGCCGGTGCCTGGCTCGCCTTCAAGGAACAGCGGGCGCTGCAACTTCAACGCCAGGAAGACAGTGGTCGCCAACTCCCGCTCGGCCACGTAGTCGTGCGCCAGCAGCGCCTTGGCGGTGGCATCGATCGAAACGGGCAGGGCGGTCGGGTCCAGGCTCATGGGGCGTTGGAAAAGAAACGCCGCAGCGAGTGCGGCGTTTGGAAGACGAACCGTTCGCCCTGAGCTTGTCGAAAGGCCGGCGATCAGCATGACCGGCTGGGCTTCGACAGGCTCAGCCTGAACGGGGAGGGGTCGTCAGCTGGCGGCCACCGCTCGGCCAGCCAGCACCGGGATCAACGCGGCGCGGTACTCACCGGTGCCGTGCAGGTCTGTCGTTATGTCGGTGGGAGGCACGAAGACACCGTTGCAGGAAGCGGCGTCCCAGCTCGCTTGCAGCTTGGTCTCCAGCGCATTGACGCGGAAGACGCAGGCCTTGGCGCCGGTGACGGCCACGCGCGTGCCGGCCGGCCCCTTGCTGACGAAGACGCCGACCGTCGAGAAGCGCGACGCCGGCTGTTTGAACTTCTGCCAGCCGGCCTTCTCGGGCACCGGGAACTTGACCGCGGTGATCAATTCACCATCCTTCAATGCGGTCTCGTACAGCCCTTTGAAGAAGTCGTCGGCCGCGATGCTGCGCTGGTTGGTCTGGATCGTCGCGCCCAGGCCCAGCGCCGCGGCAGGGTAATCGGCCGCCGGGTCGTTGTTGGCCAGGCTGCCGCCGATGGTGCCGCGGTTGCGCACCTGGCGGTCGCCGATCTCGCTGGCCAGTTGCGCCAGCGCGGGGATCGCCTTCTGCACGTCTTTCGACGCGGCGACCTCGGCGTGCGTGGTCATCGCGCCGATCGTCACGGTGCCGCTGGCCACGGTGATGCCGCGCAGCTCGGCGATCGCGCCGAGGTCGACGAGTGAATCGGGCGCGGCCAGGCCGAGTTTCATCGCCGCAAGCAGCGATTGGCCGCCGGCCACGAGCTTGGCGCCGCCGTGGGACGCAGCTTTGGCCGCATCCGCCACCGACCCGGGGTTCTGATAAGCAAAGGCTTGCATGGTGTGGCTCCTCGGCTCAGCGGTTGTTCTTGATGGCTTGCCAGACGTTGTAGGGCGAGGCCGGCATCGGCACGTCCTTCACGCCCAGTGCATGACAGATCGCGTTGATCAGTGCCGGTGGCGAGCCGATCGCGCCCGCCTCGCCGCAGCCTTTCACGCCCAGCGGGTTGTGGGTGCAGGGCGTGCCCTTCACCGTCTCGACCGTGAACTCGGGCAGGTCGTCGGCACGCGGCATCGCGTAGTCCATGTAGCTGCCGGTCAGCAGCTGGCCGGTCTCCTTGTCGTACACGCCGTGTTCGAGCAGCGCCTGGCCAATGCCCTGCGCCAGGCCGCCGTGTACCTGCCCTTCGACGATCATCGGATTGACGACGTTGCCGAAGTCATCACAGGCGGTGAACTTGTCGATGCGCGTGGCACCAGTCGCCGGATCGACCTCGACTTCGCAGATATAGGTGCCGGCGGGGTAGGTGAAGTTGCTCGGGTCGTAGAACGCGTTCTCGTTCAGGCCCGGCTCCAGCTTGTCGTGCGGGAAGTTGTGCGGCACGTAGGCGGTGAGCGCCACCGACGCGAAGGGCACCGCCTTGTCGGTGCCGGCGACCTTGAACTGGCCGCCTTCGAACTCGATGTCGGTGTCGGCCGCTTCCAGCAGGTGGGCGGCAATCTTCTTGCCCTTGGCGATCACCTTGTCCAGCGCCTTGACGATGGCGGTGCCGCCGACGGCCAGCGAGCGCGAGCCGTACGTGCCCATGCCGAACAGCACCTTGCTGGTGTCGCCGTGCTCGATCTCGATGTCTTCCATCGGGATGCCCAGCTTGTCGGCCACCACCTGCGCGAACGTCGTCTCATGGCCCTGGCCGTGAGCATGACTGCCGGTGAACACGGTGACCTTGCCGGTCGGGTGCACGCGCACTTCGCCGGCCTCGAACAGGCCGGCCCGCGCGCCCAGAGCGCCTGCGACGCTCGACGGCGCGATGCCGCAGGCCTCGATGTAGGCCGAGTAGCCGATGCCGCGCTTCAGGCCCTTCGCCTCGCTGGCCTTCTGGCGAGCCGGGAAGCCCTTCACATCGGCCAGCTGTTCGGCGCGGTTCAGCGTCGCGTCGTAGTCGCCGATGTCGTAGGTCAGGCCGACAGGGCTCGCGTACGGGAACTCGTGGATGTAGTTCTTGCGTCGGATCTCGCCCGGATCCATGCCCAGTTCGCGCGCCGCCGTCTCGACGATGCGCTCGACCACGTAGGTGGCCTCGGGCCGGCCGGCGCCACGGTAGGCGTCCACCGGAGCGGTGTTGGTGAACACCGCGGTCACGGTGGCGCTGATCTTCGGCGTCGTGTACTGGCCCGCCAGCAGCGTGGCATACAGGATGGTCGGCACGCAGCTCGAGAAGGTCGACAGGTAAGCGCCCAGGTTGGCGGTGGTGTCGACCTTCAGCGCGAGGAACTTCCCGTCCTCGTCCAGCGCCAGTTGCGCGGTGGTTGCGTGGTCGCGGCCGTGCGCATCGGACAGGAACGATTCGCTGCGCTCGGCCGTCCACTTGATCGGCCGGTTGATCTTCTTGCTGGCCCAGACCAGCGCGGTTTCTTCACCGTAGAGGAAGATCTTCGAGCCGAAGCCGCCACCCACATCGGGCGCGACGACGCGCATCTTGTGCTCGGGGATGCCGAGCACGAAGGCGCACATCAGCAGCCGCTCGACATGCGGGTTCTGGTTCGACACGTACAACGTGTAGCTGTCGCCGGCGCGGTCGTACGACGCATTGGCCGCGCGCGGCTCGATCGCGTTCGGGATCAGCCGGTTGTTGCGGAAGGTCAGCGTGGTGACATGGGCTGCGCTCTTGATCGCCGCTTCGGTACCGGCGGCGTCACCGATCTGCCACTGGTAGCAGCGGTTGTCCGGCGACTCGGTGTGCAGCGCAGCCTTGGCGCTCTGCGCATCGACCGGGTCGACGACGGCGGGCAGTTCGTCGAACTCGACGTCGATCAATTGCGCCGCCTCCTTCGCCTGCTCCAGCGTTTCGGCCACGACCAGCGCGATGCGGTCGCCGACATAACGAACCTTGCCATCGGCCAGGATCGGGTGCTTGGGCTCCTTCATCGGCGTGCCGTCGATCGAGTTGATCAGCCAGCCGCAGGGCAGGCCGCCGACATCTTTGAAATGCTCGCCGGTGAACACGCCCAGCACGCCGGGCGCCGCCTTGGCGGCTTCAGTGTCGACCCTCTTCAGCGTGGCGTGCGCATAGGGCGAGCGCAGGAAATAGCCGTAGGTCTGACCCGGCAACGTGATGTCGTCGGTGTAGCGGCCAGTGCCGGTCAGGAAGCGGGCGTCTTCACGCCGCTTGACGCTTTGCCCAATGAAACCTTGACGTGCGTTCATGGTGTGCTCCTCAAGGCTTCATCGAAGCGGCGCCTTGGCGCACCGCCTTGACGATGTTCTGGTAGCCGGTGCAGCGGCAGAAGTTGCCGTCCAGCCCCTCGCGCACCTCCTGGTCGGTGCTGCAGGCGTGGTGCTTCACCAGGTCGACGGCACTCATCACCATGCCCGGGGTGCAGAAGCCGCATTGCAGGCCGTGGCACTCGTTGAAGGCGGTCTGCATCGGGTGCAGCGTGCCGTCGGCGGCGGCCAGGCCTTCGATCGTCGTCAGGTCACGCCCGGCGGCCTGCACGGCGAGCATGTTGCAGCTCTTCACGGCGCGGCCGTCGATGTGCACGGTGCAGGCGCCGCATTGCGCGGTGTCGCAGCCGACATGGGTGCCGGTGAGCTGAAGCCCCTCCCGGATGAACTGCACGAGCAGGGTGGAAGGCTCGACGTCGCGCGTCAGTTCGCGCCCGTTGACCTTCAGCGTCAGCATGGTCATGTCGTCTCCTTTGATTGACATCCAGGAAGGAACGCCGGACTGCGGACGCCCCCGGTGCGCTGCATCTTAGGCAGCCGGGGCGCCGCTGGCTTGTGCCACAAACACCTACCACTGTCCTGCAAGGGGTAGGGCGCGACATCAGGGTTCACCCGCAGTCTGCGGCGAGGCTGTTCCAGAACGGGACACCCACCCGCCGCGCGCCGGCCGCTCAGGGTATGCACCGCGTCGCCAAACGCAGCGCTTGCCCGTACCTTTGGCTTTCGTGGGAGATCGCGGCGCCTGCCGGCAGGCAGGGCGCAGATCCCCGACACTGGTGCCGATATGGACAACGTTGATCTGAACATCTTGCGCCAGGTGGTGGCCTGGCGCGAATCCGGCCACCGGGTGGTCATGGGCACGGTGACCCGCACCTGGGGCTCGGCGCCGCGGCCGGTCGGCTCGGTGGTCGCGGTGCGCGACGACGGCGCGATCGCCGGCTCCGTCTCGGGCGGCTGCATCGAAGACGACCTGATCGCTAGGGTGAAGGCGCATGCGCTGGCGGCCACGGCTCCGCTCGATGATCGAAGGGCCGCTCCCGAGATCATCGAACCCCCTCGGGGGGCGGGCTGGGCAGGGCCCAGCCCTGCGGGCCCGCAAGTCGTGAGGTACGGCGTTTCAGGTGACGAGGCGGCGCGCTTCGGCCTGCCTTGTGGTGGCACGCTGGAGCTGGTGCTGGAGCCGCTGGCCGACCACAGCCAGATCGAGCCGCTGCTGAAGCTGCTGCAAGCCGGCGAGCAGGTGCGGCGCGAACTGTTGCTGGCCACCGGTGCCGTCACGCTGAGCGAGCCCGAAGGCGCCGACGTGGTGGTGCTGGACGAGACCAAGCTCGTCACGACGCACGGCCCGAACTGGCGCCTGCTGATCGTCGGCGCGGGCCAGATGACGCACTACCTGGCCCAGATGGCGCAGGCGCTGGACTACCAGGTGACGGTCTGCGATCCGCGCGACGAATACACCCCCGCCGAGCCGCTGCCCGGAGTGCGCTACGTGCGCGACATGCCCGACGACGCGGTGCAAGCGCTCAAGCCCGACCCGCACACCGCCGTGATCGCGCTGACCCACGACCCGAAGCTGGACGACCTGGCGCTGATGGAGGCGCTGCATTCGACCGCGTTCTACGTCGGCGCGATCGGCTCGCGCGTCAACCAGGCCAAGCGCAAGCAGCGGCTGGCCGAGCACTTCGGCCTCGACGAGCGGACGCTGGCGAAGTTGCATGGGCCGGTCGGCATCAAGAACGGTGCCCGCACACCGCCGGAGATCGCGGTCAGCATCCTGGCGGAGCTGACGGCCGTGCGCTACGGCTGGCGGATCCCGGAGCCGGTGTTCCTGGGAGACGGGGTCGGGCCCGAAGCGGGCTGCGCTGTCTGATCAGTCCAGCGTGGCTGCGTCGGCGAACGAGTCGCTGATCTCGAAGTCCGTCGCCAGCAGCACGACGGCGTCGGTCAGCGGCAGCTTGTCGAACGAGCCGTGGAAGACGAAGGCCTGGGTCTTGTTGAAGTAGACCTGGTAGGCGCCGCCGCTGCTGCCGACGCGCACCGCCCGCACCGCGTGGATCACCTTGCCCGGCGGGCCGATCGGCTCTTTCATGCAGGTTTCGAGGGCACGCACCTCGGTATCGGCCAGCCGAACGTGGCGAACGGTTGCCAGTTTGGGTGCGACGGCGCCCTTGCAGGCCTCGTTCAACTCGATGGCGGGTTCGGGTTCGCCGCTGAGAAAGTCCTGCGGCGCGGTGATGGGGCGTCGCCAATTGGCATCGGCCGCAGCCAGTGCGGGCAGCAACAAGAGCAGGTAGGCAGCAGACAAGCGCCTCATGGGGGACTCCTTGGAGAGGCGGGCGGGTCGGCGAGCATCCGACGCGCGAGCCGCATCATCTCGGAGATCGCGGCGGCTGTAAACGGAAGCCCAGCCGGTTAGTGCCCTGTCCCGCAGAGAACTGCCATTGAGATTCGACCAGATGGTGATGATCGTGCGGTCGGGCGGCAGGGCAGATACCGGGTGTATCTGCCTTGTCGAACGGCCGCGCGAGGGCGCCATCTGGTCGAACCCTTCAGGCGGGTCGAAATGGGGCGCTCGCAGCGCCGCCAAGCCGGGCAGATACCACGAGGTATCTGCCCGGCTCGTCGACTCCCGATCATCCCCATTGCGGCCCGTCGCAATGACAGCTCTCTGCGGGACAGGGCACTACGCGGCGCGGTAACGCGTTGTCAGCCAGGCGAGGCGGCGCAGAGCCGTGCTCAGGCACCGGCCACAGCCCCCGCGGGCGCAGCAGCATCGTGGCGATCATCGCCAGCGCAATCAGCGTGGGTCGCAGGACGCCCGCGTCGAGCCGGCCGTCGGTCATCGCCTGCAGCGGCCCGGCGACGTAGCGCAGCAGCTCCGGCAGCGCGGTCAGCAGCACCGCACCAAGGACCACGCCCGGAAGGTGGCCCAGGCCGCCGAAGACCACCATCGCCACGATGAAGGTCGACTCCTGCAGGGTGAAGGCTTCGGGCGACACGAAGCCCTGGAAGGCCGCGAACATCGCGCCGGCCACGCCACCGAAACTCGCGCCGATGCCGAAGGCCAGCAGCTTCAGGTTGCGGGTGTGGATGCCCATCGCTTCGGCCGCGACTTCATCGTCTCGAATGGCCATCCACGCGCGGCCGATGCGCGAATGCTCCAGGCGATGGCAGACGATCACCATGAGCACCGTCAGCGCGAGGAACAGGTAGTAGTGCAGCGTCACCGGGGCCAGAAAAAAGCCGCCGACCGACAAGGGCTTGCCCAGGTCGAGCCCCGGGATGGTCATCGAATCGATCGGCCCGACGCCCTGCGCGCCGTTGGTGATGTTGATCGGCGCGCCGCCCATGTTGTTGATCAGGATCCGCACGACCTCGCCGAAGCCCAACGTCACGATGGCCAGGTAGTCGCCGCGCAGCTTCAGCGTCGGTGCGCCCAGCACCATGCCGAGCACGGCGGCCAGCAAGGCCGCGAGCGGGATCGTCAGCCACCAGGGCGTGTGCAGGCCGGCCGGGAAGATCGCGCCGATCGCCGCGAAGTTCTCGCTCAGGTGTGGCGAGTTCAGCAACGCGAACAGGTAGGCGCCGACGGCGTAGAAGGCCACATAGCCCAGGTCCAGCAGGCCGGCGTAGCCGACCACGACGTTCATGCCCAATGCCAGCATCAGGTACAGCAGGCAGGTGTCGACCGAGCGCACCCAGTGCGTGCCACCGGCTTGCAGCAGCAGGGGCAGCAACAAGAGTGCGGTGATACCGGCCGCCCAGCCAGTCTTGCTTTGAGGAATCATCGACCAAGGCTATTCGAGCCTGAAACAATATAAAACTGGCCGAGAATCCGTTCATTGCGGAATGATTTGCTTCAATTGGGGGCGATCGATGGCGATGGACAAGCTGAACGGCCTGCTGGCCTTCGTGAAGACGGCCGAGCTGGGCAGCTTCGTGGCGGCCGGGCGCACGCTCGAGATCTCGGCATCGGCCGTTGGCAAGGCCGTGGCGCGGCTGGAGCAGGAGGTCGGTGTGCGCCTGCTGCACCGCAGCACCCGCCGCGTCCAGCTGACCGACGAAGGCCGGCTGTTCCACGAGCGTTGCCGGCGCGTGCTGGACGACCTCGACGATGCACAGGCGATGCTGGTGCGCACGAGGGAAGCGCCGCGCGGCCGGCTGCGGGTCAGTGCGCCGATCGTCGCCCACCATTTCCTGATGCCGCTGATCCCTGACTTCCTGGCCCGCTACCCGGAGGTCGAGCTCGACATCAACTTCACCGATCGCAGCGTCGACCTGATCGAAGAGTCCATCGACATCGCGATCCGCAGCGGCGACCTGCCTGACTCGCGCCTGGTCTCGCGGCCGTTGCAGCCGTTCCGGCTGCTGCTGTGTGCCTCACCCGCCTACCTGGCGCAGCACGGCACACCCAAGCAGGTACGTGACCTGGAGGGCCACGCGTCGATCCGCTTTCGGCACCCGAACACTGGCAAGCTGCTCGACTGGCCGATGTTGCAGGCCACGCCCGACATCGACACGCGCCTGCGAACCGTGCTCGCCTGCAACAACATCGAAGCGGTGCTCAGCGCCGCGCTGCGCAGTCTGGGCATCGCGTGCATGCCGGACTTCCTGGTCCGCGGCGTGCTGGCCGATGGCCGCCTGTTGAGCGTTCTCGACGACCAGCTCAACGCAGGCGGCCGGTTCAATGTGCTGTGGCCGTCGAGCCGTCATCTGTCGCCGAAGGTGCGGGTCTTCGTCGACCATCTGGGCCAGCACTTGTCCAGTTAGGCTTTCGACTTCGCCGCGCGGTAGTGCCACCACGGCAGCGCGCGGGTCAGCGACAGCACCTCGCCCGGGCGTTCGGCACGGGTGTAGCCGGGCAGGGTGGCCAATGCCTCTCGCCAAGTGGGTGCGGCCAGCGCTTCGCGCAGCTTGACGACGCCGGGATGTTCCAGCGCGTCTTTCAGGCAGACGAGGAAGTAGTCTTCCTGCACCAGTGGCACGAAGCCGAGGCCGAAGGCACGCGCCGCGGCCTCGACGCCCAGACCGGCGTCGCCCTCGCCGCTGGCCACGGCCGCGGCCACCGCGTTGTGGCTGTCTTCGGGCTCGCGGGTATGCAGGCTCGTCGGCGCCAGCTTGTGCTGCGCCAGCAGGTGCTCGGTCAACAGCCGGGTGCCTGAGCCGGGTTGGCGGGTGACGAAGCGGGCGTTCAACGTGGCGACATCGGCCAGGCCACGCAGGCCCAGCGGGTTGCCGGCCGCCACGATCAGGCCCTGGCTGCGCCGGCTGCAGCCGATCAGCTTGTGGCGGCCCGGCTTGAGCAGTGGCTTCAGCGCCGCGGCAAAGAGGTTGCGGCTGTCGGCCAAAGGTGGCACGTGAAAGCCCGCCACCTGGCAGCGGCCTTCGGCCAGCGCGCGCAGCGCGTCCAGGCTGCCGGCGAAGCGCAGGTCGATGTGCAGGCGCTGCACGGCACTGGCCTGCCCACGCAGCAGTGGCAGCGCCAGGTCGTGGCTGGCGTAGACGGTGAGCACCTGCTGGCTGCCATCCAGCGCCTCGCCGACCACGCGTTCGAGTTCGGCCCGCAGCGCTTCGATGTGCGGCGTCAGGCGGGCACGGGCGCGTGCCTCGGCCCACAGCAACCGCTCGGCAAACGGCGTCAGCCGCGCCGGCTGGCCGCGCACCCAGTGCACCAGCGGTTCACCGAGCACGCCCTCCCAGTGCTTGAGCGCGCCCCACACGTGGCGGTAAGAGGCACCGGTGGCGCGCGCTGCATGCTGGATCGAGCCCTGCTCGTGCACGGCGGTGAGCAGGTCGAACAACGGGTTGTGCAACGCTGCGCCACGCTGGCCCAGAGGCTCGAAGCTGTATTGAAGGTGAACCCCGCGCGAATGCATGCCTGAACCGTTGCTCCGTTCAGGGCAGTGTACGAAGGCCGTGACATCGCACGAAGCACGCAGCGGCGTTGTCAGTTCACGGGTTTCGAAGCCAGCTGGGCTTGCAGGTGGCCCACCAGTGTCAGCAGTTCGTCGTGCAGGCCATGGGCCATGTCGGCCAGCGCCGTCGCGTCGAAGGGTTCGTGCAGCTGGTGCTCGAGCTGCCGCGCCTGCTGCACCAGGGTCTCGGCGCCGATCGAGCCGCAGGCACCGCGCAGTGAGTGGCACAGGGCGCGCCAACGTTCGATCCGCTGCGGGCTCGGCGCTTCGAGCAGTTCCGGTACGCCGCCGCGGTAGGCCTTGACGAAGCCGTCGAGTACACGCTCCAGGGCGACCGTGCTGCCGCCCAGGTTGTCCAGTGCCTGGCGCCAGTTCAAGGTTGGCACAGCGTTCAGGCGCTCGGTCAGCGGGCGCAGCGGCGGTGTGGCGCCGGCCAATTGCCGGATGGGCGGCGGCGACGGCGTGAGCTCGGGGTGGGGCCTGCGTTCGGGCAGCCAGCGCAGCAAGGTCGCGTACAGCCCGGCCGGGTCGACCGGCTTCGCGACGTGGTCGTTCATGCCGGCGTCGAGGCAGGCCTGGCGGTCTTCGCCGAAGGCATTGGCGGTCATCGCGATGATCGGCAGGCCTGGCCCGAGGCGGCGGCGGATCGCACGGGTGGCCGCCAGGCCGTCCATCACCGGCATCTGCATGTCCATCAGGATCAGGTCGTAAGCGCGGGTGCTGGCCAGCTCGACCGCGCGCCGGCCATCGAAGGCCGCCTCGACCGCCAGGCCGACGCGGTCCAGCAGCTCGCCGCCGACTTCCTGGTTGATCGCGTTGTCTTCGACCAGCAGCACCCGCTGGCCGGCGTGTTCGCGGCGCAACCGAGACTCGGATTCGGCCAGCGGCGATAGCGGCTCGGCCCTCGCGACCGTCTCCTCGGCCTGGTCGAGCCAGGCGGTGAACCAGAACGTGCTGCCGACCCCGAGCTCGCTTTGCACGCCCGCGTCACCCTGCATCATCGTCGCCAGGTGACGCGTCAACGCCAGGCCCAGCCCGGTGCCGCCGTGGCGGCGGGCGATCGAGCTGTCGGCTTGCTCGAAGGCACTGAACAGCGCGGCCTGCCGGTCCGGCGCGATGCCCTCGCCGGTGTCCTGGACCTCGAAGCGCAGTTGCACGCGGTGGTCCTGGCGCGCCAGCACCTGGCCGCTCAGCCGCACCCAGCCGTGCTGGGTGAACTTGACGGCGTTCGACAGCAGGTTCAGCAAGGCTTGCGACAGCCGGGTCGGGTCGCCGCGCAGGCGTGAAGGCAGCTCGCCGAGATCCAGCGTCAGTGCCAGGCCCTTTTCGCCGGCCCGCCCGGAGACCAGATCGACCGTCTGCTCCAGCAGCGCCGGCAGTTCGAAATCGGTGATCTCCAGCGTCATCTTGCCGGCCTCGATCTTCGACAGGTCCAGGATGTCGTTGATGACCTGCAGCAAGTGCTTGGCGGCGTGGTCGACCTTGCCCAGCCGTTCGTGCTGCACCGGATCACGGGTGTCCTGCGCCATCAGGTGGGTCAGGCCGATGATTGCGTTCATCGGCGTGCGGATCTCGTGGCTCATGTTGGCCAGGAAGGCGCTCTTGGCGCGGCTGGCCGCTTCGGCCGCATTGCGCGAGCGTTCCAGTTCCGCATTGACCTGGCGCAGGTCGTTCTCGGCGCGCTTGAGCGGCGTGATGTCGAACGCCATCACGTAGGCGCCCAGCACCTCGCCGGGTGCGGCTTCGTCGGGCAGGTAGTGCAGCTGGTAGAAGTGGGTTTCGCCCCGCCGGTCCACCTGCTCGCGTTCGAAATGCATCGCCTCGCCGCGAAACGCCGCTTGCAGGCGATGCAGCACACGCTGCAGAAACTCGCCCTCGAAGATCTGGTCGACGCGTTGCCCGATCACCTCTTGCTCGGTCTTGTCGAACCATTCAAGGAAGCTGCGGTTGGCGAAGCGGCATCGCATCTGCTTGTCCCAATAGACCACCCGGCCCGGCAGTGTGTCGGTCAGCGTGCGGTTGAAACGCACCAGCTCTTCGAGCCGATTCACCGCCTCTCGCAACTCGCGCGTGCGGGTGGCCACTTCCTCTTCGAGGTGCTCGCGGTGGCGGGCGATCTCGTCGTCCTGCTGCTTGCGCCGGGTCACGTCCGCAAACGAGGTGACCACCGCCATCAGCTCGCCGTTCTCCGGGCTCAGCACGGGCAGCGCGCTGACTTCGAACCAGGTGGTGGCGCCGTCGGGGTTGATCGTGTGCACCAGCACGCCTTGCTGGGCGGGCTGGCCGCTCAGCACGCGACCGGGCGGCGTCTCTTCCGGCGGCATCGGTGTGCCGTCTTCGCGCAGCGGCGTCCAGCCGGGCGCCACGACCGAGCGGCCCTGCCAGTCCCGCTGCAGGGCGCCAACGATGCGCTCGGCCGCCGGGTTGCAGCTGATCACAGCGCCCTGCGGGTCGCACACCAGAACGCCCTCGTTCAGCACCGAGACGACGGTGCGGTAGTGCGCTTCGCTGTCGCGCAGCGCGCGGTCCGCCTTGTGCGCGTCGGTCATGTCGCGCGACACGCCGAACAGGCCGACGCGCTGGCCGTCGGCACCGAACAGTGGCCCGCGTGTGCACACGTTGATGTGCTCGCCTTCGGGGCCGGGCAGCCGCTCGTCGAACACCTGTGGCGTGCCGGCATTCAGCGCCGCCTCATCATGGCTGGCCAGTTGCGCCGCCAGCTCCCTGCTGAAGATCTCCGAGTCGTCGTGGCCGAGCACTTCGTCGGCCCGCCTGCCGAATTCGACGCAGGCAGCGCGGTTGACGAAAACATAGCGGCCTTGCCGATCCTTCGCGAAGATCGCATCGGACGAGCTGTGGGCGATGGCTTCGAGCAATGCCAGCGTCTCCATGCGTGCATCCTGCTGCAGCCGGTCGCGGCGGGCCTGGATCAGCGACTGGCGCTGGTTTCGCAGGCGGCTGGCCACGCCGAAGCTGAACACCGCCAGCGCCGCGCTCAGCAGCGTCCACCAGGTGGTGGCCCAGGCCGGCGCATCGACCTCGCTGGCATCGATCTTCGAGACCAGCCACCAGTCGGTGCCGCGAATCTGCCGCACCGTGGCCAGCACCGGCCTGCCGCGGTAGTCGAGCGCTTGCATGACCTCCCCGGGGCGGGCCTCGGACCGCAGCACGCGGGCCACCGGCACCCGTGAGCTGGCCGCGGCCTGGGGATGGTTGCCGGCACTGCCGGGTTGGTCGCGCACGTCGCTGAGATTGACGAGCAGGTCGCCGGCTCGCCGCCACAGCACCGATTCCCCGCTCGCGCTGGGGACGGGCCAGCTGACCAGCATCGGGAAGAGCACCCGGCGAGGATCGATGCGCAACACGATCGCCCCTTGCGGCGGCGACCCGGTGCCGGTCAGCGGCACGACCACGTCGAACTGCCGGCTCAGCCGGGCACCCTCCTGGTGGTAGATCCCGGTGTGGTGAGGGGTGCCGCTGGCGATGGATTCCCGTATTGCAGCGTCCAGCTCGACGTTCGGGCCAGGCGCTTGCGGGTGCTCGCTGGCCAGCACCTGGCCTTGCGCGTCGAGCACCACGACACCATCGCCATCGTTGGCGCGGCGGAATTCGATGCTGCGGGCCAGCAGGCGCTCGATCGCTTCGGCGTCCTGGGTCTGTGTCCAGCGGTTGAACAGCTCGGCCAGCGCCGGCCCGCTGGAGATGGCACGGGCCAGCATCATCTGTCGCCCGACCCAGGCCTCGACCTGGGTGGCGCGCAGCTCGGCCAGCGATTGCAGCCGTGCACCGGCCTGTTGTCGCTGGCTGTCGAATTCTCGCCAGACGACCCAGCTGCAGCCCAGGGTCACGGCCGCGGCGAACGCAACCACGGGTGGCCACCACCGTTGTGCCGGCGTGCTGCGCCTGATGGCGCCCCGTGCGAATACGGATCTTGGCACCAGCCTTCCCTGCGCGTCCGTTCTGAAAAGCGCCCCGGGGGGGGCGCCCTTCGTTTCCTTGGGAGACGTCTGCAGCCGATTGTGCGCCGCCGCCCAATGACCGTGAAGCCAGTCGGGGCGCCCGTGCGGGATGTATGGGCCTGCCGCTGGCACGCGGACCGTGGGGTTGACCCAAGGTGGTCCGGTACGGTTCATCCCCGCGAATGCGCATTTCGTCGGAAGGGCGACGTTAGGCCCGCGGGCTGAGGCATATTGGCGGCCTTGCGAAAACCGTCGACTGCCGACAACCATGAAAAGACGACTGACCCCGTGCCGCCTGGCGGCGCTGATGCTCACGACGGCGATGGCCACCCAGGCCCACAGCGCAGCGCCCGCGCCGCTGGGCCCGCTGAAGGATCCGCTGTGGCTGCGCTATTCGGCCATCTCGCCGAACGGCCAGGAGATTGCGTTCGCGTTCCAGGGCAACCTGTTCGTCGTGCCCGCGGGCGGCGGCGTGGCGCGGCTGCTGGTGGGCAACGGCCACCACAGCTTCTCGCCCGTCTGGTCTGCCGACGGCCGCAGCATCGCCTACGCGAGCGATACGCACGGCAACTTCGACGTCTTCGTGGTCGATGCGGCCGGCGGCCCGTCGCGCCGGCTGACCACGCATTCGGCCGGCGAGACCCCGCTGTCTTTCACACCGGACGGCAAGGAGGTGCTTTTCACCTCGCAGCGCATGGATGCGCGCACCAACGTGCAGTTTCCGAGCCGCGCGGTCAACGAGCTCTACAAGGTCTCGGTCGAAGGCGGCAAGCGGCCGACGCAGATCTTCAGCACGCCGGCGATGGCCGGCCAGTTCAACAGCGCCGGCAGCCAGCTCGTCTACGAAGACTGGAAGGGCTACGAAAGCCCGTGGCGCAAGCATCACATCTCGCCGGTCGCGCGCGACATCTGGCTGTACGACGCCAAGACCGGACGTCACCGCCAGCTCAGCAGCTTCGGCGGCGAAGACCGCAACCCGGTCTGGGCGCCCGACGAGCAGTCGGTTTACTTCCTGAGCGAGAAGAGCGGTTCGTTCAATGTCTGGAAGATGCCGCTGAACCAGCCGGAGGCGGCGACGCAGGTCACCAATTTCACGAAGAACCCGGTGCGCTTCCTGAGCGTGGCGAAGAACGGCACGTTGAGCTTCGGCTACGACGGTGAGCTCTACACGCTGGCGGCCGGCGCGAGCGAGCCCAAGAAGGTGGCCGTGCAGATCGCCGCCGACACCCGCGTCGACCGTATCGAGCACTTGAAGCTGAGCGAAGGCGTCACCGAGATCGCCGTCAGCCCGGACGGCGAGGAGGTGGCCTTCATCATCCGCGGCGAGGTCTTCGTCGCGTCGACCGAATTCGGCGACACGCGTCGCATCACCGACACGCCGGCGCAGGAGCGCTCGCTCAGCTTCAGCCCGGATGGCCGGCGCATCGTCTTCGCTGGTGAGCGCGACGGCTCGTGGAACCTGTACGAGGCCAGCCTGCCGGGTAAGAAGAAGACCGCTCCGCACTTCTTCAGCGCCGCGAACGTGCCGGTCAGGACGCTGCTGAAGAACGGCAAGGAGAACTTCCAGCCGCGCTACTCGCCCGATGGCAAGGAAGTGGCCTTCCTCGAGAACCGCACGACGCTGAAGGTGCTGAACATCGCCAGCGGCAAGCTGCGCGAGGTGATGCCCGGCGCGCTGAGCTACTCGTACTCCGATGGCGATCAGTGGTTCGACTGGTCGCCCGACGGCAAGTCGTTGCTCGTCAATTTCGTCGACCACAACCGCTGGAGCTACGAAGTCGGCCTGATCGACGCGCAGGGCAAGAGCCCGCTGCTGAACCTGACGAAGAGCGGCTACGAGGACTACCACCCGGTGTTCACCAACGGCGGCAAGGCCATGCTGTGGGCCAGCGACCGCATGGGCCTGCACGGCACCGGCGGCGCGGCCCAGCAGGACCTGTTCGCGATGTTCTTCACCCAGGAAGCCTTCGACCGCTTCAACCTGGAGAAGAGCGAGTTCGCCCAGCTGAAGAAGCAGGAAGAGGACAAGAAGGGCGACAAGAAAGACGACAAGAAGGACGAGAAGAAGGCGGACGACAAGGACAAGGCCGACGAGAAGAAGAAGGGCAAGGAAGACGACGAAGACGAGATCAAACTGCCCGAGCCGGTCAAGGTCGAGCGCGAGGGCCTCGAAGACCGCATCGTTCGCCTGACGCCGAACTCGGCCCCGCTGCGCGCTGCCGCGATGACGCCTGACGGCGAAACGCTGTTCTATCTCGTGCAGACGGCCGAGGCCTATGAGCTGTGGTCACTGAAGCCGCGGCAGAAGGCGGTCAAGAAGATCGCCGAGTTCCCGGCCGGCAAGGCCGAACGCGGCGAGCCGGAAGGCGTGGACATCCAGCTCGATGCGAAGGGCGAGAACGGCTTCGTCCTCGTCAGCGGCGGTATCAGGAAGTTCAAGGTGCCGAAGGAAGAGGGCGAGGTCAAGGCCGAGGCGATGGAGATCAGCGCCGACATGCGCCTGGACCGCGTGGCAGAGCGCCAGGAGATGTTCGAGCACATCTGGCGCCAGACGCGCGAGAAGCTGTACGTGGCCGACATGGAAGGCGTCGACTGGGGCTACTACCGCAAGGTCTACGAGCGCCAGCTGCCGTACATCGCCGACAACCACGACTTCGCCGAGGCGATGAGCGAGATGCTGGGCGAGCTGAACGTGTCGCACACCGGCTCGGGCTACCTCCCGCACCCGAAGGACGCCGACGCGACGGCCGCGCTGGGCGCGTTCTACGACGAGGCCTACAACGGCGCCGGCCTGAAGATCGCCGAGGTGATCGAGGGCGGCCCGCTGGTCAACGCCAAGGTCGGGCTGAAGGCCGGCATGGTGATCGAGAAGATCGACGGCGTGGCGATCGCGGCTGGCGCCGAGTTCGACTCGCTGCTGAACCGCAAGGCCGGCAAGCGCATCGAGCTGTCGGTGTTCGATCCGGCAAAGAACCGGCGCTTCGATACGGTGGTCAAGCCGATCCCGATGGGCGAGCAGAACGAGCTGCTCTACCGCCGCTGGGTCAAGACCGAGCGCGAGATGGTCGAGAAGCTGTCGAACGGCCGCGTGGGCTACGTGCACGTGCGAGGCATGGACGACGAGAGCTACCGCGACGTGTTCTCCGAGGTGCTGGGCCGCCACAGCGGCAAGGAGGCGCTGATCGTCGACACCCGCTTCAACGGCGGCGGCAATCTGCACGATGAGCTGGCGACCTTCCTGTCCGGCAAGCAGTACCTCGAGTTCCTTCCGCGCGGCCAGTCGCTCGGCTGGGAGCCGACCGGCAAGTGGGTCAAGCCGTCGATCGTGCTGATGAGCGAGAGCAACTACTCCGATGCCCACCTGTTCCCGTGGACTTATCGCAAGCTGGGCATCGGCAAGCTGCTGGGCATGCCGGTGGCAGGCACCGGCACGGCGGTCTGGTGGGAAACGCTGCAGGACAGCACGCTGTACTTCGGCATCCCCGAGGTCGGCTTCCGCGATGCCAAGGGCGAGTTCATGGAGAAAGCGCTGGTCGAGCCCGACATCAAGGTCGCGCATGACCCGGCCCTGCTGGCCGCCGGCCGCGACCTGCAGACCGAAGCCGCGGTCAACGAGTTGCTGAAGAAGCGCTGAGGCGCCTCACCGCGAAACAAAGGGCGCCCTCGCGGGCGCCCTTTTTCGTTCGCCGGGGGGCGACTCAGGCGGCGAGCTTGAACACCGCCACGATCTCGGTCAACCGGCCCGCCTGGTGCTTCAGGCTCTCGGCAGCCGCGGCGCTTTCTTCCACCAGCGCGGCGTTCTGCTGCGTCACCTGATCGAGCTCGGTCACTGCCAGGCCGATCTGGCTGATGCCGCCGCTTTGCTCCAGGCTGGAGTGGCTGATCTCGCCGATCAGATCACTCACATGCTTGACCTGGCTGACGAGGTTGTCCATGGTCTGGCCGGCGTCGGCCACCAGGCGGGTGCCGTTCTGAACCTTTTCGACGCTTTCGTTGATCAGGCTCTTGATTTCCTTGGCGGCGCTCGCGCTGCGCTGCGCCAGCGATCGCACCTCACCCGCCACCACCGCGAAGCCGCGGCCCTGTTCACCCGCGCGAGCCGCCTCGACCGCTGCATTCAGCGCCAGGATGTTGGTCTGGAATGCGATGCCGTCGATCACGCCGATGATGTCGGAGATCTTCTTGGAGCTGGTGCTGATGTCGTCCATCGTCTGCACCACGTGGTCGACCATCGTCCCGCCTTCGAGCGCCACCGCCGAGGCACTGGCGGCCAGCTGGGTGGCCTGGCGCGCGGTGTCGGCGTTGTGCTTGACGGTCGCCGTCAACTCTTCCATCGACGCCGCCGTCTGCTGCAGGTTGCTGGCCTGCTCTTCGGTGCGCTGGCTCAGGTTGGCGTTGCCGTGAGCGATTTCGCTCGAACCTGTGGCGATCGAGTCGCTCGCATTGCGCACCTGGCTGACGATGTCGACCAGGTTGCCGTTCATGCGCTGCAGCGCCGCCAGCAGGCGGCCGGGCTCGTCGCGGTAGCGTGCCTCGATGCTCGAGCTCAGGTTGCCGGCCGCGACAGTCTCGGCGGCCTTGACCGCCTGGTCCAGCGGGCGGGTGATGGTGCGAGTGACCAGCCAGCAACTGAGCGCCGCGAGCAGCATGCCCACCGCCGCCAGCCCGATCTGGATGCTCGCGCTGCGGGCGCGCACCGAGTCGACGCGGGCGACGACCGAAGCGGCGCGCTGCATCGCGCGTTCATTGATTGCGTCGACGGTCTTCTCCATGCCGTGCACCGATTCCTTGAACTTGCCGATGGCGGCATTGGCCTCCTGCGTCGAAGCGAGTTGGCCGCCCTCGATGGCCGCCATCGTGCTGGCAAAGCCGTCGGCATAAGCCTTGTAGCTGGCGCCGATCTGCGTCAGGTCGGCCTTGTCCTGCTCGGGCAGGCTCAGCGCCTTGGCCTTGTCGAGCGTGGCCTGCAACCTGGCGCCGGCGTCCTGCCACTTCTTCACGTAGCCGTTGCGCTTGTCGGCATCGGCCAGGTTGATGAACGCGTCTTTTTCGAAGCGGCGCTCCTGCAGCACCAGGATCTGCAGGTCGGCCGCATGCTGGGCCAGCGCAACGTCCTGCTCCATCGCATCGCGGGTCATGCCGTGAAGTGCGTTCAGCCCCCAGATCCCCGTGCCGACCAGCGCGGCCATCATCAGCAGCACGCCGCCGACCATCAGGCCCAGCCGCATGCCGATTCTCATATTCAGAAACGTACTCACCACTGCCTCCGTGAAGCTTCAAGTGCAGACAGGGCGGCGCCCCGGGAGAACCCGCACTGTCGGATTTATCGGCGATCGGCGTTGGCCTTGAGAGGCGAAAAAGCGTGCGCAATCACACGCAATCTCCATCGAAGCCCGGCTGGCTCGCCGCCGCTGGCGATGGTTTCATGCACCAGTCGACAGCGGCAGCGATCGCTGCGGCCGGAGGTGTCAGGCCGGGGTGCGCAGGGCCTCGTCGAGCCATGTCAGTGCCAGCGCGAGGTCCTGCGGGCTGGCGTTCAGCGCCGGCATCAGGCGCAGGCGTTCGGGCCGCACCGCGTTCAGCAGCAGGCCCTGGCCGGGCCGTTCGCGCAGCGTGTCGGCCAACTGCTGCGCGCGGCCGGGCTGGGGTAACTCCAGCGCCAGCAACAGGCCCTGGCCGCTGCAGGGCGGGCCACCTTCGCGCAGTGCCAGTGCATCCAACCCATCGCGGAACTGCGCTGCACGCTCGTTCATCGCCGGCAGGAAACCCGGCGCCGTGACCACCCGCAGCACCGCCAGCGCGGCCGCGCAGACCAGCGGGTTGCCGGTGTAGGTGCCGCCCTGGTCGCCGGGCTCGAAGCAACTGACCTCGTCCTTGGCCAGCAGCGCCGCAATCGGCACGCCGCCGCCCAGGCCTTTGCCGAGCGTCATCACGTCGGGTGTGATGCCGGCGCGCTGGTGCGCGAACAGCGTGCCCGTGCGGCCGATGCCGGTCTGTACCTCGTCGACGATCAGCAGCAGACCCAGTTCGCTGCACAAGCGCCGCAGGTCGCGCAGGAAGCCGGACGTTGCCTCGATCACGCCAGCCTCGCCCTGGATCGGCTCCAGCATCACTGCCACCGTGCCAGGGCCGATCAACGCACTGACCGAGCCGATGTCGTTCAGCGTCGCTTTCGGGAAGCCCGGCACCTGCGGCGCGAACATCGTGTCGAAACCGGGCTTGCCGCTGGCGCTCATCGTTGCCAGCGTGCGGCCATGGAAGGCATTGCGGAAGGTGATGATCTCGTGCGCACCGCCGCGCCTCTTGCGGCCGAACTTGCGCGCCAGCTTGATCGCGCCTTCGTTGGCCTCGGCCCCGCTGCTGGCGAGAAAGCAGCGTTCGAGCCCGCTCAGTGCGGTCAGCCGATCGGCCAGCTCGATCGCCGGCGCGTTGTGCAAGCCGGGGCCGACATGCAGCAGGCGGCCGGCCTGGTCGGCGAGCGTACGGGCGATCTCGGGTGGCGCGTGACCCAGCGTGTTGACGGCCCAGCCTTGCACCAGATCGAGGTAGCGGCGGCCTTGCGAGTCCTGCAGCCAACTGCCGAGCCCTTCGGTGAAGACCACCGGCGGGCGCTGCGTGAAGGGCATCAGCGCTTGCACCGGGAAGTCGGCGAAGGCTTGGTACGGGGCGTGCGGCATGTTGTTAGCGGCGAGTGTGGACGGTTGCGACATGGGGGTGTTTTGGGGTTCTTGGCGGAGTGGCATGGTCATGCGTGCCCCTGTTGTTCGTGGCACAGCAGTGCGATGCCCATCGATGCGAACGTGACGCCGCTGAGGCGGTTGGCCAGACGCTGGGCAGGGGCCGAGCGCAGCCGCGACAGGCTTTCGCGCAGACGCAGCACGCCCAGCATCAAGGCCAGGTCCCAGGTCAGCTGCAGCGCGACAAAGCTGACGCCGAGAACCAGAAGCTGGCGCTGGGTGTCGCCGAGTTGCCGGTCGACGAACTGCGGCATCAGCGACGCATAGAAGAGGATCGCTTTCGGATTGGCTGTCTCGACCAGAAAGCCTTGCAGCCAGGCGCCACCTGCGCCGACCGTCCGAACCGGTGGCTCGGCGGCGCGAAGGTCGCGCACGGGCGCAAAGAAGGTCCGGATTCCCAGCCCGATCAGGTAGATGCAACCCAGAACACGCAGCGCCGCGTCGGCGAGCGGGGACGCGGCCAGCAGTTCGCCGGCGCCAAAGGCCAGTGCCCCCGCGATCACCAAGCCGCCTGCAGCCATGCCCAACGCGTTGAGCAAGATCGCGCGGCGCGACGCCCGCGCGCCCACTGCAACCGCATAGGCGAACGAAGGGCCGGGCAGGGCCAGGATGACGAGGCTGGCTGCTACGAACGACCCATAGAGCGTCGTGTTCATGGCGCCACCCCCGCGAGGGCCGCTATTCGGCCCCGGGTTGGCCGCGTGGCGGGAAGAGGTCCGGTGGCAGGACGGGCCGGCCACCGCAGAGTGCTTGGCATGGTTGGGTGTTCCTTCATGGCGAGAGGCTGAGGGAACCACCAGACACCTGCGTAGCCGCCGCAACCGGCCCGGGCGATGCACTGCATCGAGGGCCGGAAACGACAAAGGCCACGAGGGGTCTCGTGGCCTTGGGGGTGAACGCCGGTCTGCTAAAGGGCGACGTTCAGGCTGGACGAGTCCGCTCGACGATCAGTCGTCGGGCGTTTCGTCGCAGCGAGAGCGGGCTGTGCAGGCGCGTGTTCACGGGATCAAGCATAACAGCGTCGCGGCACGTCATGCCGAGGGCTGTGGCACCGGCTCGTCGAGATGGCGCGACAGCAGTGCGATGGCAGCCGCCAGCAGCGCGAGCAACAACAGCGCGCTGCGCAGACTCGTCATATGAGCCACCCAGCCGATGACCGGCGGGCCCAACAGAAAGCCACCGTAGCCGAGCGTGGCCATTGCCGCGATGCCGTGGCCGGGGCTGTGGCGCGAGCGCCGGGCCGCCGCGCCGAAGACCAGCGGTGCGACCACCGCGACGCCCAGCCCGACCAGCACGAAGGCGACCATCGTCAGCACCGGATGCTGGGTGGCGATGGCCAGCGCCAGCACCACTGCAGCGGCCGCATTGCCCGCACGCAGCAGGTGGGCAGCACGCCAGCGGGCGACGAGGTGGTCGCCCGCCAGGCGCAGCCCCATCATCGCGAACGAGAACGCGGCGTAGCCGAGCGCGGCCTTGGCGGCGGTGGTGCCGAGCGTGTCTTTCAGGTAGATCGCGCTCCAGTCGGCCATAGCCCCTTCGATCAGGAACGCGCAGCAGACGATGGCGCCGAGCCCCAGCATCTCGCGTTCGGGCAGTGCGAAGCGCGGGCTCTCCTCGGGCGGCTTGGCCGGCAACTCGGGCAACCATTGGCGCGCCACCAGCAGTGCGGCGGCCAGTGCAACGGCCACGCCGATGATGTGGGCCTGCGGGGTGACGCCGTGCTGCGCCATCAACCCGCCCAGGCTTGCGCCGCACAGGCCGCCGGCGCTCCACAGCCCGTGCAGGCCCGACATGATGGGCTTTTGCTGCCGCGCCTCGACCTCGACCGCCAGCGCGTTCATCGCCACGTCCATCGCGCCGCTGGCGGCGCCCACGAGGAACAGCGTCAGCGCCAGCACCGGCAACGACCCCACCATCACCGGGTGCGGCAGCGCATAGCAGTAGAAAAAGCCGGTGGCCAGCGTCAGTGTTCGCGCACTCATGTAGCCCAGGCCGCGGCCGGCGAGCTGGAACGAACACAGGGCACCGACGCCCATCGCCAGCAGCGCCATGCCGAGCTGGCCCTCGCTGAGCTGCAAGGTGTCGCGCACGGCCGGGATGCGCGAGACCCAGCTCGCAAAGCCGAAGCCGTTGATGAAGAAGACGACCGCGGTGGCCCAGTGTTCGGCGCGGCGGGCGGGGGAAGGCGATGCGGTCAAACGCGGCTCCTGCTCATCAGTGATCGAGCAAATGTATTCAAATTCGAGCATATTAGAGCATGCGAGTTCGCCGCCGCCAACTACAATCACCGAATGACCCGACAGCCGAAGTTGCCTCCCCGGTTCAGCGAAGAGCGCCACGCCCGCATCCTGAAGCAGTTGCAGGACAAAGGACGCGTGGAAGTGCTCGGTCTTGCTCGAATGTTTGGCGTTTCCGAGCACACGATCCGCCGCGACCTGCTCGATCTGCAGGCCCAGGGCGCGTTGCACAAGACACATGGTGGTGCGGTATCGCTGGACACGGCCCGGCTGAACTTTGCCGAGCGCTCGAGCGTGTTGGCCGATGTCAAGCGCGCGATCGGCCGCGCCGGCGCCGCGCTGTTCGAGCCCGGACAAACGGTGATCATCGACGCAGGGTCGACGTCACTGGGCCTGGCGCGTGCGTTGGCGGTGCGGCCGGTGACGGTGATCACCAACTCGCTCGACGTCGCGGCGCTGTTCGACCAGGACCCTGGCGTTCAACTGGTACTGACCGGCGGCACCTGGCACGCGCAATCGCGTGCGCTGTGGGGGCCGGCCGCGCGCGAGATGCTGCTGAACTGTCGCGCCGACTGGGCGGTGCCCGGTGCCTGCTCGGTCGACCTGGCGATGGGCGTGACGGTCACCGACGAGGCGGACGCCGCCACCAAGCGCGCGATGATCGCCGCCGCGTCACGCACGCTGGTGCTGGCCGATCACTCGAAGCAGAACAACGTGTCGCCGTTCGGCGTGGCGCGCTGGTCGGATGTGCACACGCTCGTCAGCGACAGGCCGTGGCCCGAGGTCGAGGCGCTGGGGGTCAAAGTGGTGGTCGCATCGGATTGAGCGCGTTGCGGCGAGACCCCGATGCTGCGTTCGGCTGATCAGCGTTGCGAAGGCTCTGGAGGCAGGCGAAGACGTGGAGCGTCAGTCAGGCGCTCTTGACGGGTTGCCGAAGAATCGTCTTCAGCCTTGCCGGTGCGGTTCTGCGAGGATCGCTGAGGTAGATTTCATGATGAGGGCCGCCGAAGGTGAGCCCCTGCGCGGGCATCACCTCCGCATGGAGCTTGGCGAGGACCGGCCCTTCATCGTCGTAGCTACCGACATGAAGCGTCTGCAAGCTGCGCCCCTCGTCGAGCGCTTCAAACCGGAGTGATCGAGGAGGTTGGTCCATTTTCTGGCACACCTTTGCAAGAGCAACCTCGTACGAAGGCCTGTCGATGACGTCAGGCACCATGATCATCATGGTCCAGTGCCATCGGTCTTTGCGACGGTCGATGAAGTCGCTCGGGTTGTCGGCCCACCACAACCCCTCCAGCGGCGGCACCACATAGTCTTTCCCCTCCCGCGCCTTGTGGCCGAACTTCAAGGCATAGCTCAGCGAAAAGAGCCACTCGACCGCCTGCTGATAGCTCGGCTCGATGTTCGGATCGCCGTAACCATCGACCTTGAGAAACTGCAAGACAGGCACATCGACGATCGCGAAAACGCCAAGCTTCGCGCCATAGAGCGAAGAAAGCTTCTTCTTGTAGTCGATCTTCGTCATCGTCTTCTTGAGAGAGTCTTCGGGTTCCAGCCCGTGGATCGTGGGCCTACGACGCGGCTTGCGAGTGCCGCCGCGGCAGCGGCAACACGTCGCACCAGCCGAGGAGATTGTGCTGCCTGACAGTCAAGACGTGCGCGTGTTCGCCGGACACGATGCTGCCATGCGTCGCAGCTCGTGGCCGGATCGCCCTATTGCGGCTTACTGGTCGGTGGTGAGTGCCCCATGCAGGATGGCGTTCTGCGGCCAGTGCTCGAGCCAACGTGGCTTGCAGTGCTCTCGCTGCCAATAGAAGTTGCTGCACTTGCGGCAGAGCAAGCGGCAACGGCCCCGCCACAACGGTAGCGGGTAGAGCGCCAGGCGGGGCAGTTCTCTGGCGTGGGGGGCTGCAGTATCCGACGCCGGGGAAGCTGACAGTCAACGCGAAAGCTTAGTGGGCAGTCGCATGTGGCGGCGGTTCCATTGAAGCGCAACGTAGAGCACATTCCTACGTCTCAATGCGTGATTGGCTCGTTCTACTACTTCATGTTGGCAAGGCTGGCAAGGAGCAGGTGGCGCGCTCCCCGCCGCAGGCTTGCCACCCGGCCTGCCGGGCGAATTCCCATTGAGACAGCTCAATTCACGGTCCGAACGTCCGGCGCAAGGTACCGGTGACCGTGTCGTGCGGTGGCTTGCGGCCTCCCGTTCCGGCCGGTCCGACGCACGGGGTACGCCGCCGGGGAGGACTCGCCCGTTCGTCGTGCCCAACATCCTGCCAATCAACGAGAAAAGGATCCAACATGACTTGCATCGCTCGCACCCTGCTCGTCGCAGCGTTCGCCACTGGCGCGCTGTGCAACACCTTCGACGCCTCGGCAGCACTGCCGCTCAGGTCCGTCGGTGTCACCGCACGCGTCCCCAACACCGAGACTGCTCGCGTCGGAGGGGTCTTCTACACGGCTCGGTTCCGGATTGGCTACTACGGCGGCCCGCTGCTGCTCAGCAACTCCGAGGACGGCAGCGGCCCGACCATCGTCGACGATTTCGTGACGATCTCGGTCACGCATCCCGATGGCGGCGTCGCCGTGTTCACGCACGACTACAGCAACGGCTGCACCTTCATGGCCCCGCTGCCATCCCAGGACATCTCGAGCTACTTCCAGCCGGGCACCAATCGCGTCGTAGTGACCTTGAGCGAC
Organism: Ideonella sp.; assembly: GCF_036277275.1. Taxonomy (GTDB): domain Bacteria; phylum Pseudomonadota; class Gammaproteobacteria; order Burkholderiales; family Burkholderiaceae_C; genus Ideonella. The sequence continues at coordinate 63,688 of NZ_DASUNH010000059.1, forward strand.
GCGTGCGGGGGTTGGATCGGCTCAGACGCAATCTGGCTCGTCACATCCAACTGAGGCGTCGCGGCGATGCGCCATCTTCGAGAACCGTGATCGGAGTGATCGGCGTCGGGCCAAGTCTAGGCTTTGCCACGGCTTGGGGGGATCGAAACTCGAGACTTGGCCCCGGCCTGATGATCTCCGCACCAAGCTTCGTGTTGACATGGGGTCGGCCAGATAGATCAGGATCGCGGCGCTGTCGGTCATGATCTCGCGTCCATTTTCGACGCTTCTGTTGGCGGCCCGTCAGCTTCAGCTATGGGCACATTGCCGCCCCACGAATGCAGGGTCCGAGCGAATGCACCCAGTCTTAGGCCGCCGCAGCTGGACGACATAGCCTCGCATCTGTTCAACGTGGCTGCGAACGACCCTGCGGGGCGCTTGCCACGTACTTCAGTCACAAGCAGCGTCGGGATGTCGAATGACAGGTTCGTGCGGCCGCTGTACCTCTCTCACTGGCTCCTGAAGGCTATGCCGGTCAAACGCTGGCTGTCCGGTCACCCCAGCAGTTCCTGAGGGCGATGGGCACTACGAGAACGCGTTGGTATCACCGTCCTGATAGTGCCAAAGACGAATTTCAGCAGCAGTCGAAGACATGGGTTCTTAGGGGTCCGCACTCGCGTGCGACGTCAATAGCATGCGGCCCTTGCAAACAATCGTTGGAGACCCCTTTCATGAAGCACATGACTTCCCAGATCGCCAAGACCGCGCACTGGGCCGCCTTCCTGAGCTTGGCGCTTTCGTGCGCCCACGCCCACGCAAGCGGCACCGCCCGCTACACCCTCGAGACCGTTGGGCCTGCAGGGAAATGGGTCAAGCCCGAGGGCATCAGTCCCGGTGGACGAATCACGGGCTCTTACGACAACCAGAAGACACTGGAAGATTCGGCGTTTACCTATGTCAACGGTCGGTATCGAAGATTCCCTTCCGTCGAGCCGGCCTCGGGCGTGGCCATCAACGATGCTGGCGTCATCGTCGGCTGGTCGCCGGGCCCGGAAAGCCGCAGCGATTTCTACGAGGACGAGACCGGCCGCCACACGATCAAGGCAGGCGGATTCACCGCAGAAGACGTCAACGACTCTGGCCTGGTCGTCGGCGCCCACTACGACGTAAGTGGGCGCCGTACGGGGGCCGTGTATTCGATTGCGACCGCCACCTTCGAGTTCATTCCAGGCGTGGGCAGAAACCACTCCCGCCCCAAAGCCATCAACAATGCCGGCACGGTGGCGGGCTATATCCATGAGGGGCCTTGCTTCACCTACAAGGACAAGGTCATGACGGACATCGGCACGCTCGGTGGATCGACGTGCTACGCCAACGACATCAACGAGCACGGCGAGGTCGTGGGCGAGTCGAAGAACTCGAGGGGCCGTCCGCGCGCCTTCCTGTGGAAGAACGGTCTGATGATCGACCTGGTGCCGACCCAGGGCACCAGTTGGGCCACCGGCATCAACAACCAACACCAGATTGTCGGAGCGTGGAGCGCTTCCGATGGCTCTGACTTCTTCCTTTGGGAGAACGGAAGCGCCGTGGACGTGATGAGCCTGCTTGGTCCCGCAGACAAGGAACGCCTCCAAGACATCTATCGCCTGACCGGAATCAACGATTCCGGCGAGATCATCGGGTGGGGCACGATCGAAGGCGAAATGCGAACCTTCATCATGAAGCCCATTGCGCCGTGATGCGTTGGTCCATGGCGGGCAAGGGGTCGACCTTCGGCAACAACGTAGAAGGGCTTCGTCTTGTCGGAGACTCGACGCAGCCTGATCATTGACTTGGCCGATGCGTCTTCGCGGTTCATGGCTTCGGAATTCGCCAGGGCGGCCGGGCTCCGACCTCTTGAAGCGCGGGCGTGTCGGCGTGCTTTTGAGCATGCCGGCCCGCCCCCTTTGCCTTCTCAGTGCAGCAAGGCCTGGGAGCGACCTGAAGAACCCTCTTCAAGGGAGGTCTGAACAACTCACGATCCAGCGCGTGGCTGTGTCGGCGGTGAGTCCAGAGCAACGATCCGTTCGGGCGTCCGCAGGTGGTGGTATCCGATGCTCGAAGTTCGAGCGCTCAACTTCCGCACCCAGTCTTCAAGAGACGATCGCCGGGCAACGGTGTAGGACCGCACTTGGCCGGGACTTCCAGTTCGCGGGAGTTGATGAAACCGGCCGCTGACCCGGCACCGCGATCACGACACTTCAGCTGTCAGGCCGAGCTTCAAATTCACAGTCCCGGCCACAAGCAGCCGCTGGCGAGAGTCGGCTGTGGGCCCTGGGATGAGGATCACTGGGATCTAACGAATCCAGTGCGATTCACAGGTGAACGAACAGCAGAAGACATGGCAGGTGCAAAGGGGGCACCTATGAACGCTGGATGCGTTCGGCCACGGTGTTCCCGTGGCCCACTGTCGACCACGCAGCGCGCGAGCCCACGACATACAGCGTCTGCTTGGCCCTTGAGACCATGACGTTGAAAATATTGGGCGTCGACGCTGCCCAGCGCCTAGCTCCCTGCTGCGCGGCCATAGGCGCGCCAAGCACCGCGATGACAGCCTCGGCCTCTTTTCCTTGGAAAGTGTGTATCGTCCCGACCCGATTGCGCAGCCAGTCGTCCGAGTTGACTCCCAGGCGATCAAGCAGGCCTTGCTCAGCCTGGATCCGACGCCGAAGCTCCTGGGCGACGATGCGGAACGGCGTGATGACATAGACATCCGGCTGCTTGACCCCGGCCGCAGCGAGGGTGGAAAGCAGTTGCACGACCGCATCCCCTTCAGCGGGGCACCACTTGCTCTCCGCCGCTGCGTTGACGTCGATCCACCGAGAACCTCCGAGCGCTTTAGCCACGGGACCCGGCTGAAAATTGCCTGCTGCGTGCACCATCTGGCCGTCATAGGCAATGCAGTTCGAAATGCTGAACATCGGCTCCTGACATCGGCGGTGAACCAGCAGCGGAATTCCCACCTCTCGGACGCCTACATCCGCACGGAATTCGGCCTTCAGCTTTGAAGCCCGGTCAGCCAGCGTCTGAACTGACGCTTCGGGGGCCAACCACTCGGCAGGGCTGACACCAAAGAACTTCGCGACTTCGATGATGAGCCGATCGGGAAGCGACACGACTGGCGGAATCTGGAGGGGGTCTCCAACGACGATGGCCTTCTTCGCCCGCATCAACAGGCCGACGGCGGACTGCGGTGTGGCTTGCCCGGCCTCATCCACGAGTACCCAACCAAAGCTTGACGGCGGCAGGTCACCCAACATTCGGTCTACCGAAGCAAATGTCGTCGACACGACCGGGCAAACCAGAAACAGCGTGGACCACAAGTCGCCGAGCAGTGCCTTCTTGGCTTCCTCCTGAAAAGCTCCGGCGTGCATGGCCTGCATCAGGACGCCTAGATTGTGAGACACCTTCTGGGCGGCCACGTCGATGAAGGCCCGGTGTACCTCCAATGCCACCGCGAACAGGTCCTCCCTCTTCCGGTGCAACGCGTCGGGCAACCATGGCGTGGCCAGATTCCACCGTTCATGCCCCTGCCTGAAGAACCCTTCATCGACCAGCCGGGAGCCCAAACGGGGCCGATGGGTCTCCACGGCACGCTCTATCGCCGAAAGTGCCGCCTGCGCTTCCGCCAGCTTCGCCTCAGCGCCTCGTACCGCAGATGCCGCCGCCCGTAGCAATCGATCGGCTTCCTCATGGCTGACAACGGCCGCCTCTGCACAGTGCTCGGCCTCGGACCGTCCAAGAGCAAACGGCCCGTAGATGGCACGCCACTTTTTCATCCGCTGGCTGTTGAGTAGTCGATGAAGCCACCAAGGTCGCTCGGCAAGTGCCTGCTGCTCTAGCTTCGCGGCCTCCTCCAAGGCAGCCGCTGAAGCATGCCGAACACGCGCCACCTCCACGATGGCCGCTTTCCGACCCTCCAAGATCCCCGACGCGTCAACAAGGATGGCGTTTGCCGCTTCGACAGCCGCCCGTGCAGGCGGTAGCCTCAGGCAGGTCTGGCGAATAGATTCCAGGGCACGGAGTTCGGCCTCCACTTCGTCTTGGAGCTTGGAGTACCGCGCACGTACCTTCTGCCAGTTCAACCGGGCCCCCTCGGGAGTTGGCGGCCCCTCCGCCTCAATGATGGCGGGAACCACCCGGTCGATGATGTTCCCTTCACCATCCTTGATCTCGCGAACAGCCGAGTCCCCCTTGGCGGCCTTCAGATACAGCCTAAGACTCCGGTCATCGTCCCACCAGAGCGCCTGCTGAAAAGCTCCCCGGTTCATGGCGTTTCCCAGCACCGCAGCGATCAGGCCCCAGGTAGGCTCGCCATCAGCCAGTTCCCCATCCTCGCCCCGCTTGGCCAGCAATCTGTCCGACACAGTCTTGAAATAGGTCAACTGGCGACCGACCGCCTTGAGCGCGGGTAACTCCTTGCTGACGTTCTCGACCGCCTTGTTATTGCTGGACGCGACCAGCACCTCATGGCCTTTCAGAGCCTCGTCCAGGCTGTACAGGTGGAGGAAAGCACGATCCCCTGCCGCCACCTTTTGCCCGGTCGTCCTGAAGGCTGCTGTCGGATCGTCGAAGCGTGCCAGGGCCGTCGCACGGTCGAGCACACAGCCTGCAACGACATCGCGCAGCAGCGTTGTCTTGCCTGTACCGGGGGGGCCGTTCACCGCCACGATGCCCGCGCCATCACCGCTGAGTTCGGCTCTAGCTGCATTGACCGCCGCCTGCTGCAGCGTCACAAGCGGATGACCGCCTGGGGCTGGCCATCGAGTCGCCGACGTCCTTGCCGGTGCGAGCAGCGCCTCGATTGCTGAGGTGTCCTTCAGAAGGTTCGAGCTCTGTGCGACCTTTTCTGCCCCGAGATACCTGGCCAATACCCGACCTTGTTGTCCGCGACTCACAAGCCGCGATGCGCGCGCTAGATCAGCCAAGTAGAAGGAATTGAGCAGCGCGACTTCCGGTGGGTTCTTTGACCTGAAGTAGTGGAAGACGCGGAGTACGAAGCTCGGTTCCTCATACAGCTCCGCAGGCAGCTTCAACGCAGCGACGAGCCATCGGAAAGCCTTTCGGAGAACCGCGGCATCAAGCGGAAGCCTGTTCCCCTCTCTGTCCGTGCTGACAAGCTGCTTGGTGAGCCCCTCGACAAGGCCCAGCTCTGCCGAAGTCCACGCGCTGAGGCCCGAAAGGTCGCCAGACAGCGCAACGGGAAGTGCCCAGCCAAAGCTCGAAATCCCGACTGAGTTCTCCTCTAGAAGAATGCCGTTGCGGTCCACCAGCACTGCGGCAAGCGCTGCCTTCTCGCGCTCCTTCCGCCCACGCTCCTCATCTTCGCCAAAGGCCTTGATGAGCTCATCTGTCGCGTGGTCTACACGAACGCATCCCAGGATCACTTGATAGTACAGCTGATAGTTGCGGCGAGATTGCTCCTTCCGAAACCACGGCAAATCATTGCCCTCGAAGGGCACCACGCATCTGTCGTCGCCGTTGACCAGGTCTGCAGGTCGGCGATAGGTCTGCGGTGACAGCGCCTCCAAGGCAGTCCAAGCAGAAAGGATGGCAGCGGGCTTGTTTGTGACGGCCGGCGGTTCCGCCAGCCGTGGCTTGGTCCGCTCGGTGACGATTTCGCTGTTAGAGGAGACGGCGCTCGCTTCAGCCTGATTCAGCGCGGCCTGAATGCGCGCCAGCAACGCTGCTGACCGATCGGTGTTCCGGTGCCGCAATTCGTCGACGACTGCCTGACAGATCGCGGCATCTGAACTGGCCTCTTCAAAAATCGATTCCAGGTCGGCAATGCCGAGCTTGAAGTACGGGCGGACAACAGCCATGGTATTGCGCGCTCCTCCCTGAGATGCTGATGGCTTTCAGCAGCCCAATTCTCACCGAGAGCTAGACCCCGCCTGACCAATCGTGCACATGCAGCGGTGACCTACCGGACGCAAGGCTCGCACTTGAGTGTTGTGTGTCTGGGCGCATGGAAGGGGGTCGCCGTCGCACCAGCCTCACCTCGAGTGGTCAGCGACTGCTTTCCGACAGCTACTTCTGCATTGCTCAAGTCCGCAACGGGTCGGGTGCCGACGACCAGTGCCGTCGGATGGAGACACTCGCTCGCCATCCGCTGGCCACAACGGTCGAGTGACCGGTGACGTAGGTGCAGTTGCCATTCGCGGCGCCGGTCGGCGAACGTCAGGTGACCAACCCGGCTGACATTCAGGCCGCCGACAGCGAATGACCGTGGCCAGTCTGAAGCGCCCGCCCAAGATTCCAAGGAATGTTCTTGGCGGAGGCCGCTGGCTGGTTGCCGGTCTCGCTGCTGCGTCGGATCCCTCCCTGCTCGCTAGGGGCCACCGGTGCCCGGCCAACAGCCCTGCCCTTGAAGTCTTCTTGACATCACCCCCCTACGCTGGCGACCTCGCTCGTTAGAGCCTACCCCCGGAGTTGCCAAGATGCCCTCGACGACATGGATCACCGCGGCCTTGCTGTGCCTGGCCGCCAGCGCCCACGCCGCACCCCCCGAACCCAAGGTGCTGCTGGTCGTCAGCAGCGAAGGGCGAGATGCCGGCAAGACGCGCCCCGGCTTCGAGATGGAAGAGTTCGCCAACGCCTACCTCGTGTTGCGCGCCAACGGGCTGCAGGTCGAGGTGGCCAGCCCGGCAGGAGGAGCCGTCGAGGCCGACAAGTTCGAGCCCGACGACGACCTGATCCGCGCGGTGATGGCTGATTCGGCCGCTGCGTCGCTGCTGAAGGCGACGCGCCGCACGCAAGACGTGAAGCCCGGCGAACACCAGGCCATCTTCGTGATCGGCGGCAAGGGGGCGATGTTCGATCTGCCGAAGGATGGTGCCTTGCAGCGCCTGCTCGGTGCGCACTACGAGCGGGGCGGCGTGCTGGCCGCCGTCTGCCATGGCCCCGCGGCGCTCGTCGACGTGAAGCTTGCCGACGGCCGGCTGTTGATCGCCGGTCGCCGCGTCACGGGCTTCACCGACGAAGAGGAAAAGGTCTTCGGCAAGCGCTGGGCGAAGGAGTACCCGTTCTGGCTGGAGACCCGGTCGCGCGAGCAGGGCGCACGATGGGAAGAGGCGGCCCTGATGATGCCCAACTGGGTGGTCGACGGCCGCCTGATCACCGGGCAGAACCCGTTCTCGACCACCCAGGCGGCCGAGGCCGTCGTGCGGGCACTCGGCCGCACGCCGGTGGAGCGGACGGTGTTCAAGGAAGAGGCGAGCATGCGCCTGGTGCAGCGCTGGCTGGCGGGCGAGCAGGGTGAGGTACGCGCGCAGTTGCAGGCCTATGCCGCGCGCTACAAGGTCGATCTGATCGGGATGCTCGGCTACTATCAGTTCGAGTCGGCCCCCGACGATGCCACGCGCCGCCAGGCGCTCTCGATCATGGAACTCGCAGCGCCGCACATGCCGCATCCCCAGCTCAAGCTCGGCATCGCCCGCGCGCATGCCGCGCTGGGCAACCCGAAGCGGGCGCGTGAGGTGCTGACGGCGTTGCTGGCCGAAAAACCGGACCACGCCGAGGCCCGCAAGGCGCTGGACGCGCTGCCGAGCTGAGCCGCGATCGGCGATGACAGGCCCGGGCTTGCACGTGCTGCTGGTGGAAGACCACGCGCCGCTGCGCGAGCAGATCGCCGCACTGCTGCAGCGTCACGGCCACCGGGTCGAAGAAGCGTCCGATGGGCGGCAGGCGCTGCAGATGGCGCTGGACGCGCCGCCGGACGTGCTGCTGCTCGACATCGGCCTGCCGGGCCTGGACGGGGTGCAGCTGTGCAGGCGGCTGCGGGCCCGGTCGGCACGCCACGTGCCGGTGCTGATGCTCACCGCACGCGACGCGCTGACCGACAAGTTGAGCGGCTTCGACGCGGGCACCGACGACTATCTTGTCAAGCCCTTCGCCAACGAGGAGCTGCTGGCCCGGGTGCTGGCGCTGGGGCGGCGCGGCGGTGCAGGGCAGGACTACCTGCTGTCGATCGGCTCGTTGAGCATCGACCGCCGCTCGCGTGAGGCCTGGCGTCGCGGCCAGCGCCTGGCGCTGCCGCCGACGGCGTTCGGCATCCTGCAGTTGCTGGCCGAGGCCTGGCCGCGCGCGCTGACACGCAGCGAGCTGATTCGCCGCCTGTGGGACGACGACCCGCCGGAGTCCGACCCGCTGCGCACGCATCTCTACCAACTGCGGCAGCACCTGGACAAACCGTTCGACATGCCGATGCTGCGCACCGTGCACGGCGTCGGGTTCCGCCTCGAGAGCGACGCGGCCGATTCGGCAGGCGCGGCCGGATGAGATACCGCCTGCACCGGCGCCTGATGCTGGCGCTGGCGACCTTCACGCTCGCAGTGAGCGCGTTGTTTGGCCTGTTCGCGATGGCCTTCGTCTACACCGTCGAAGACCGCTTCTTCGAGCGCCTGCTGGCGAACGAAGCTGCACGGCAGCAGGCTCATTTCGCGGCGCATGGCCGGTGGGCCGATACCGGCTCCGAGTTCATCACGCTGCACACCGGACACGCGTCGTTGCCAGCCGATCTGGCACCGCTGCTGGGGCGCGAGCCGCGGCGGCGCGAAGCCGCCGGCGCGGCGGGCCGCCACTACCACATGCTGCCGCTGCAGCAGGCCGGCCGCCCACCCTGGCTGGTGGCCGAGGTCAGCCAGCAGCTCATCGTGCGGCCGATGCGTCAAGACCTGCTGCAATGGCTGATCGGCTGGGGCCTGGCGATGGTGGCGCTCGCGCTGGGCCTGGCCTGGTGGCTGGCGCGCCGCATCAGCGCACCCCTGGAGCAACTGGCCGATCGCGTGACCGACGCGGTGCCGGAGCATCTGCCGCAGCGCCTGGCGCAAGGCGCCCGCGACGACGAGGTGGGTGCGGTGGCGCGCGGCTTCGACGCGCTGCTGGACCGCGTGCGCGCCTTCATCGCCCGCGAGCAGGCGTTCACCCGCGACGTGAGCCACGAGCTGCGCACGCCGCTGGCGGTGCTGCGCATGGCGATCGAGCGGCTGCAGGCCGACCCGCACGTGCCGCCCGCGGCCAGGCAACACCTCGCGACCATGCAGGCCGCCACGCTGCTGATGGAGCAGACGGTGACCACGCTGCTGCTGCTGGCGCGCGAAGGCGAGGCGGCGCCGGGGCAGCCGGCCGAGCCGGTTGCGTTGCTGCCGTTGGTCGAGCAGTGGGTGGTCGCGCACGCCCAGTGGCTGGACCACCAGCCGCTGACGCTCGATCTTCAGCTGCAGCGGGGCGATGCGCTCGCCTTGCCGGCCCCGGTGCTGCAGCTGGCGATTGCCAGCTTGCTGGGCAACGCGTTTGCGCATGGCGAGGCGGGCGGTCACGTCAGCATGCGGCTCGAAGGTGGTGCCTTGCGCATCAGCAACCCGAGTGCGCAGATGCCGCCGCAAGCCGGTGAGGCCTTCGTGAAAGGGCCGGTCAGCGAAGGCTTCGGTCTCGGCCTGTCCATCGTGCGCCGGTTGCTCGAACAGCACGGCGGGCGGCTGGAGATCGAACACCACGACGGCCGGACCTGCGTGACGGTGGGTTGACGCGCTCGCCGTTCGCCGGGCGCGAACCGGCGTCAGCGCCAACGGATCCAGCGTTTCATGACCACCGCGGCGATCTCGTTGATCCTCGTGCGATCGATGCTCACCCAGCCCAGCCGGCGATAGAGCGACTCGTGATGCGGCGTGAAGAGGTACAGCTCCGGGAAGCCGAGCCGCGCGCACTCGCCCGCCGCCCGCTCGGCCAGCGCCGAGGCCACCCCGAGGCCTCGATGGCCCGGTTCGACATACACGGCCGACAGCCAGGGCCCGAGTTCGGGATGCGTGAGCGTACGGAGGACGAGGCTGGCACAGCCGAGCGCTGTCCCGTCGGCCGCGTGCGCGACCAGGCCGAGCGGCAACGCGTCACGCTGCATCGAGGTCGTCAACGTGTGCACGCGATCCGTCAAGGTCTTGCTCGGGTCGAGATGGCCGAAGGCCGCGTGGTGCCAGGCGGCCACCGTCGCCATTTGATTCGGATGGTCGACCAGGTAGTCGATGCGCATTCACGCCTCCGCAGCGGCAGCGTGGGCCCGCAGCCCGAGGCGGCTGAACAGCCGCTGGTCGTGTCCGGCCTCCGGATTGCCGGCCGTCAGCAGGCGGCTGCCGCAGAAGACCGAGTTCGCGCCGGCCATGAAGCACAGGGCCTGCACTGCATCGTCCATGTTCTCGCGGCCGGCCGACAGCCGTACGCGGGACGTAGGCATCGTGATCCTCGCGACGCCGATGGTGCGAACGAGTTCGAACGGATCGAGCGGTTCGGCCGCTTCGAGCGGTGTGCCCTGAATGGGAATCAGCAGGTTGATCGGCACCGATTCGGGTGCCGGGTCGAGCGAGGCGAGTTGCTCGATCAGCGCCACGCGCTGTGCGCGCGTCTCGCCCATGCCGAGGATGCCGCCACAGCAGACGCGGATGCCGGCGCGACGGACCCGCGCGAGGGTCTCCAGCCGATCCTCGTGGCGATGCGTGCTGACGATGCGCGGGTAGAAGTCCGCCGATGTGTCGAGGTTGTGGTTGTAGAAATCCAGGCCGGCCTGCTGCAGCGCCTGGGCCTGTGCCTCGCTCAGCATGCCCAGCGTGATGCACGTCTCCATGCCCAGTGCGCGCACCTCGCGCACCATCTCGGCCAGCCGCGGCATGTCGCGGTCCTTCGGGCTGCGCCACGCGGCGCCCATGCAGAAGCGCGTGGCGCCGCGGGCCTTTGCAGACTGCGCCGCTTCGATGACCTCGGCGACCGCCATCAGCTTGGTCGCCTTGATGGGGGTGGCGTGGTGGGCGGACTGGGAGCAGTAGCCGCAATCCTCGGCGCAGCCACCGGTCTTGATCGACAGCAGCGCGGCGACCTGGATGTCGTTCGCGTCGAAATGCCGGCGATGCACCTGCTGCGCCTGGTACAGCAGATCCATCAACGGCAGCTCGTACAGCGCGCCGATCCGGGCGGCGCTCCATCGGTCGGGGGCGGCAGCGCGCGGCGCCGGGCGGTTCGTGGGCATCGAGTCGATCTCCTGAAGTTCGCCGTGCCGCCTTCCGAAGGATGCGGCAAAACTATAGATAACTCAGCGCGCCCTGTGGCGACGCTGACGGTGCGATCGAGTCTATGCTCCTGATCAATGAAGTTAGACGTTCGATCGAACGAGATAATCTACAAATGAGTGCCGTGAGGATGCCGCGGGCCAGCACCGCCGAACACATCGCGCGGGTCCTGCGAGACCGGATCATTTGCGGCGAGATCCCGGCCGACCGCGCCTTGCGGCAGGACCAGGTCGCCCAGGAGTTCGACTCCAGCCACGTGCCGGTGCGCGAGGCCTTTCAGCGGCTGCAGTCCCAGGGCCTGGTCGTGACGTTGCCTCGGCGCGGTGTGCGGGTGGCGCCGCTCGACCTCGCCTCGATTCGCGAGGCCGTGGAGATCCGCGCGGCCCTCGAGGGCCTGGCGCTGCGAAGCGCCGCGCCGCAGATGACCGAGCGCGACGTCGCGGCACTGGAGGCCGCACAACGCCAGTGCAACAGCGCCGAATCGCTCGAGGCCTGGGATGCGGCCAACCGCGCGTTCCACTTCGCGCTCGTGGCGCCATGCGGCATGCCGCGCCTGCTGTCGATGCTCGACAGCCTGCAGCTCGCGAACTCGCGCGTCGTCTTCGCGGCCGGCCGGACGACCGGCTGGAGGCCGCGCTCGAACCACGATCACCAGTTGATCATCGATGCACTGAAGGCCGGCGATACCGTACGGGCCACCAGCCTGCTGAACCGCCACATCGGCACGATGGAGCGGGTCGGCTTCCCGACGGTCGAGAAACTCGGTGACGCCGCCGCGCGGCCGTGAACAGCGTCAGCCGACGCGCGCGCGCACCGCAGCGTCGACGACGTCGACATCGTGGCCCGGCTTGCCGGGCCCGGTGAAGCGGGCGAACTGGGCGATGGCGCGGACCTCAGTCATCGTTCTGTCACGCGACCGCCGCTACAGTTCGGCTCAGATGAAGAACAACAACGAGAACATCAGCGAGGGAGGGCCGAAGGGGTGAGCGGCCAGGGATCGCGCCAAGGCAGTGCCGTTGGACGATCCCTTGAAGCAACTTTCTCACCCCAGCGCCAAGGCCTCGCCGAGCAACTGGATCCGGTTGCCGCAATGGCGTGGCGCACGACACCGCGAGAGCCCGGGAGGGCCACCCGCAGTGACCGCGAAGTTCCGCACCCGCCTACTGCCCGTCTCGCCGCCGCTGCCCCGCGCATCGCGCGGGTGATCTGGGCATCGTCAAAGCGAAGCGCCACCGCCGCCAGCCCAGCCCCACGCAAGGGCCTGGCCGGCACCGCCACCAAGCAGCCGGATATCGGCCCCGTGAAGAGGGCCGCCGTCCGCGTTGTCGCGACCTGCACCGACGCGACGAACGTGCTGACCGAGGTGCGTACGACTTTTCAACAACACATCTTCGGAGGAGAACCAAAGTGATGAATCACGAGGGAAAGAACACCCACCCGGCAGCGCAGCTCCTGGAGCCTGCCACTCGCGCGATGGGCGTGCGGATCGCAGCGGCGGTCGCCGCCGTCCTCGCGCTCGGACTGCTGGGCAACATCATCTGGAGCGCTGCGGTGGCCGGCGCCGGGCTGCTGGGGCTGGGAGGCATCTGCATCGTCGGCATCGGCTTGCTGCAGGCGCTGCCCCTGCTCGGGCAGAAGTGGGAGAACAAGCTGCTGGCGCTGCGCAAGCAGGAGGCGCGACTCAACCCGATCGAACAACTGCAGAACTTCATGGCGCAGAAGGCGCAAAGGGTCCAGCAGTTCAGGGCCTCCGTGATTGCGACCGGCACGCAGATCAAGTCGCTCGAGCAGATGGTCGCAGACCGCAAGAAGCAACGGCGCGACTACGACGCCGCGAAGCAGGAACGGCAGATCGAGGCGATGAAGGTGGCGCACACGCGCCTGATCGACAAGCTGCAACGGGCTGAGATCGCGCTGCAACTGCTCGCAGAGAAGGTCGAGGACAAGAAGTTCGAGTGGAAGTTCAGCCAGGCAGGCCAGGCCGCGCTGAAGAGCCTGAACACCTCGGGCGGGCAGGAGCTGGTCGAGGAGATGCTGGCCGACGAGGCCTTCGACAGCGTCCGCGACAACTTCAATCAGGTCTTCGCCGAGCTGGAGCTCGAGTCGGCCCACCTGAGCCTCGGCACGCCGATCGATCAACTGGACGGCGAAGCCTGGGAGCTGCCGGCGGTCAGGCTCCCGGCGCAGCAGCAACTGGTGCCGCGCCGGCAAAACGTGATCAAGAGCTGAGAAAGGAGGGGAGAGATGTTCTGGACCACATTGAAATGGGGCGCCACCGCGGTGCTGCTGGTCGTCTTCGGCCTCGCGATGTTGCGGGCCGCGGCTTCAGGCAGCGAGACGCCCGACGGCGGACCGGCCACCAGCGCCAACCCGCCCGCACCGCAGGACGACCCGCCACCCAAGAAGTTCAACTTCTGAACAAACCCGACACAGATCAATCAGGAGATTCAAAACACATGAACCAACAACGCATCCAACACATCACGGGCCTGGTGGCCCCCATGCTGATCCTCTACGGCACGACCAGCGGCGCGCTGGCCGCGCGCGACCCCGACGCCCCCACGGCAGCCTGTACGGGCCTGAAGGTGGCCACCGGCGCACCGGGCAAGGGCTACTCCAAGCTGTTCGCCGACATGAGGGCGGTCTGCGGTGCGGCCGTGCCGCTGTGCGAGGTCAACACCGAAGGCGGCTTGGACAACCTCAACGCGCTGTCGACCAAGGAGGCCGATATCGGGATGGCGCAGGTGGACACGTGGGCGACGATGAAGCTGGGTGACGAGAACATCAACGGCCTGCAAGGCGTGCTCGCCCTGAACTTCAACTACCTCCATGTCGTGACGGCGTCTCGCGGATTCCGCATCACGGGGGCGGCGAAGTGGGGCGGCCTGTCGAAGGAGGACGACCAGGTCGTCACGATCCAGCGCTTCTCGGAGCTGCGCGGCCGCCGGGTCGCCCTGGTCGGCTCGGCCCAGTTGCTGGGTCGCCAGCTGGACCGGGCGCTGCAATACAAGATGGAGATGGTCGACGTCGAGACCGACGGCAAGGCCTTCGACATGGTCCGCAACGGCAGCGTGGCGGCGGCCTTCTCGGTGAGTGGCTGGCCGAGCGGCACGCTCAGGAATCTCAAGCAGGACTCGGGGCTGAGCCTGGTGCCCTTCGACGTGCAGACGCCGAGCCCGCAGATGAACGTCCGCACGCTCAACTACCGAGGCCTGGGTGTGTACAACAACAACGCCCTGGCCATCCCGAACGTGCTCTTCACGCGGCCTTTCAAGGGCGACAAGGCGGGCGAGGTCGCGAAGTTGAAGGCCTGCCTGGTGGGCAAGCTGGGTGAACTCCAGGAGGGCTCGTTCGAACCGGGGTGGAACGAGATCAAGGACACCAACAACACCTACGACGTCCCGCGGTACGAGACGGCATCGCCGCAGCGGCCGGTGGCCGAAGGCAGCGGGGCGAAGAAGAAGAGCTGACGGGCGGGCCGGCCGGCTGCCGGGCCCTGGAGGGCGGCGAGGACGGTGCGGACGGTCGGCCGACAGGCCGGTCCGCCCGTACTCGACCAGGGAAATCGCGCGATTGGCGGCGCTCACCCTGACAGCCGTTTGCGCCGACGCCGGGTTTGCCCTCACTCGCCATTGTCGAATCCGCACGGGCCGGATCGTTGTGATCCCGAGGAACGTCCTCGGCAACCCAGTGGAGCAACCCATGCCTGCACTCAAGCGACTTCAGTGGTCGGTGGACATCGCCGCACCGGCATCCGTGGTCTATGACACGTTGATCGGCCCCGAGAGCTACAAGCAGTGGACGTCGGCCTTCGGAGACGGTTTGTATTTCGAAGGCTCATGGCAGCGGGGCCGGCGGATTCGCTTCCTGACGCCGGGCGGGGAGGGCGTGGTCTCGGAGATCGCCGAGAACAGGCCCCCCGAGTTCCTCTCGATCCGGCATCTCGGCTACATCGTCGACGGCGTGGACGACACGAGCAGCGAAGCCATCCGTGCCTGGGCGCCGGCCTACGAGAACTACACCTTCACCCCCACGCCGCAGGGCACCAAGCTCACGGTAGAGCAGGACATGACGGACGAGTTCGAGGGCATGGTGAAAACGTGGCCGAAGGCGCTGTCCCTGTTGAAGGCGCTGTGCGAGCGCCCGGCTCGGTGACAAGGGACACGGCCATGCGGAAACTGGTGTCTCACCCGTTCTGCAAAGCCTGCGCGAGCCGTTCGAGGCACGCCTGCCGGAGCGTTGGGCCCGCCTGGACGCGGAACTGGCCGATGAACCGGATCCACGGCACCGCGCCGAGGCAGACGCTCGTGAACCTGACGAACAACCGGTGGGTGTAGGCCTTGCCAGGTAAGCGCCGCGTCCCCGGCGGCGGGGCCTAAAGTGACCGGCGTGCCGGGAACGCGACAAGGGGCCGGCGCGCCGGCCCGGCGGCTCAGGGACAGCCGGTGCCGTAGCCTTCGCCGCCAAAGTAGAAGTAGGTCTTCCACGTGCCGGTGCTCGTGCCGACGTCGATGTCGTAGCAGGCCGACTTGGTGCGCGATTCGGCCAGGCTCGGCGTGGTGTACACGTTGCCGGTGCTGACATAGCGGATCGTGCGCTGGTAGGCCGCGTAGCCCGAACCGGATGTCGGCTTGTAGCCGCTGCCCATGTCGGTCCGGGTGTGGCGGCCGCTCGGCGAGCTGTTGATGATCTCCCCGCCGAAGTCGACCTTGGCCGCCTGGTTGCGGATGCCTGAGGTGTCGTACAGCGTGCGCGGGTAGTAGCCCGCATAGACCCCGCCGACAGCGATCCACCAGTGGCCGAGCGTGCCGTCCTTCTGGATCAGGATCTTGGTGGCGTACTGCGTGCCGTTGACCTGGCTGTGGTTGGTGAAGTAGCCGCCGATGGCCACGTCGCTGTTGGTTTGCACGAAGTCGTCGCAGGTCAAGTCATAGCAGCCGGTGTCGTCGTACCCATCCTGCGTCGAGTAGATGAACAGGTGCGCGTCGTGCTCGTGCGAGGACTGCCGATTCGGGTAGACCTGCCAGCCGGCCTCGATGGTTTCGACCGGGCTGCCGCCGGTGACCCAGATCTGCGACAGTGAGAACTCCGAGTCCAGTTCGGTGTACGACTTCCAGATGTTCAGCGTCGACTCGGCCCCCCAGTTGGTGACGTAGTCATAGGCGTGGGCGTACTCGTGCACGCTGGCCTGCGTCTGCATGTCGCCGCCTTGCTGGCCAGGCAGGCCGCCGGTGCCGGGCCGGCCGCGCTTGTGGCGGAAGTGCTCAAGCGTTTCGAAGGCGGCCAGGCGCGGCAGCGTCAGGCGCTTCATCGGGATCGTGCCCTTGGCGCAGCTCTTGGCCCGGCCTTCGGCATCGACCTCGGCGCGCGCCGGCGACAGGAAGATGCCGGGGTCGCGTCGGTGGCGCTCTTGCGCGCTGCGCGCCTGGTCGGCGTCGCTCGCTTCGGCCATCGGTTCGGTCGGCAGCATGCTGGGCTTGTTGACCCAGTTGGCTGCGGTCAGGCCGTGGCGGCGCGCGCCGGGTTGCGTCAATGCATCGACGCAGTCGAACACCTCGCCGGGCGACAGCTCGAAGTGGTGCTTTGCCACCACGCCCGCGTAGTGCGTGCGCAGGTAGTTCTTCATCCGCTCGAACTGGGCCGCATCGCGCACGCGTGCGCCCGGCCGGCCGATGAAGTTGGCGATCTGCTCGGTGTCCATGTCGGCCAGCGAATCGGCCAGTGTTGGGGTGGCGGCCTGGGCCACCATCGGCAACGCGGCGGCGATCAGGCCGGCCAGCAGCAGACGACGCGGCAGCGCGGGGGAATACGAGGTGTTCATGTGAGAGGCTCCCTGAATGAATGTGAGGCGTCGAGGGCTGCCGACGTGCAATCAGCAGCCTCACTCACAAATACGGAGCCACGCGCCCATACCGGACACGGCCGCACCACCCGGATGAGGGGGATCGGCGCCTTGAGTTAGGGGCAAGGCGCCGGTCGCTGCGACCGCTGGTGGTGGATCACTGTCGATTCGCGTTGGGGAAGAACGCCTGCTCACCGCCGACCTGGTAGGCCGCGATCGAGGCCTGGCCGGCCGCGCCGGTGAGCCAGTCGGCAAAGCGTTGGGCCAGCGCTTGTTTCACATGCGGGTGCCTGGCGGGGTTGACCACCATCACACCGTACTGGTTGAACATGGCCTTGTCGCCCTCGACCAGGATGGCCAGGTCGCCGCGGTTCTTGAACGCGAGCCAGGTGCCGCGATCGGACAGCACGTAGGCGTGGCTGCTGGCGGCCATGTTCAACGCCGGGCCCATGCCGCAGCCGCATTCGCGGTAGCCCGCCGGCTTGGCGGCGGCGATGCCGACGCCGGCTTGCTTCCACAGCCGCAGCTCGGCCGCGTGGGTGCCGCTCTTGTCGCCGCGCGAGATGAACACGGCGCCCGGTCGTGCGGCCAGCCGGGCCAGCGCCGCAGCGATGTCACGGCCCTTGGCGCCCGCGGGGTCGGTACGGGGGCCGACCAGCACGAAATCGTTGTACATGACCGGCCGACGCCCGAGCGAAAAACCTTCGGCGACGAACTTCTCTTCGGCCGCGGTGTCATGTACCAGCACCGCATCGGCGTCGCCCCGGCGCGCCGTGTCCAGCGCCTGGCCGGTGCCGAGGGCGACCACGCGCACGTCGATGCCGCTGGCCTGCTTGAAGGCGGGCAGCAGGTGGCCAAACAGGCCCGATTGCTCGGTCGACGTGGTCGAGGCCAGCACGATGAACGGGTCTTGCGCCGCGGCGCTGGTCCACAGCGCACCGGCCAGCCAGGCGACCGCGGCCCGGCGTCCCAGCCGGACCCATGCAGTGGTTGTGCTCAGGCCCACACCAGCTCTCCCTTGAGGAACTGCTGTGCTTCCAGCGGCAGCGTCCCGCTGTGGTTGAAGAATTCGTTCACCGGCCGTTCGGCGACCAGCCGCCCGCCTTCAAGGTAGGCCACGCGCGTGGCCAGCCGCTTGGCCTGGCCCAGGTTGTGGGTGGCCAGCACGACGGTCATGCCTTCGCCGGCGAAGTCCTCGATCAGTTGCTCGACTTCGCGCTTGGCGCTCGGGTCCAGGCTCGCGGTGGGTTCGTCGAGGAACAGGATGTCGGGTCGCAGCGCCCACGCGCGCGCCAAAGCCAGACGCTGCTGCTGCCCGCCGGACAGTTCACGCGCCGGCCGCGCCGCCAGTGCCGCGAGGCCGACGCGCTGCAGCGCGCGTTCGGTGACCGCGGCCCGCTCGGCACGCGGCAAACCACGCAGCCACAGCCCCAGTGAGACATTGCGCCGTGCGGACAGGCGCAGCAGGAACGGCCGCTGGAACAGCATCGCGCCGGTGGCGGGCCGCCCTTCGGGCTGCAGCGCGTGCCGTTCGCACTGGCCTTCGCTTCGTGGCACCAGCCCGTGCAGCAGGCGCAGCAGCGTGGTCTTGCCCGAGCCGTTCGCACCGACCAGCGCCAGGCGGTCGCCGCGGTGCAGCGTCAGGTCGATCTCACGCAGGGCCGTCACGGCGCCGAAGCGCACACCAGCGCGCTGCAGGCTGACCAGCGGTTGCACGGCCTGAGGCATTGCGGCAGGTGGCATGCGTGTCATGCCATCCCGGCTTCGCGCCGCTGGCCGGCAGCCTGTGCGGCGCCGTGCAGCGCGGCCACGGCCAGGTTCAGCACCGCCACCACGCCGAGCAGCACCGCCCCCAGCGCCAGCGCCAGCGCGAGGTCGCCCTTGCTGGTTTCGAGCGCGATCGCGGTGGTCATCACCCGTGTGACGCCGTCGATGTTGCCGCCGACGATCATCACCGCACCGACCTCGGACACCGCGCGGCCAAAGGCGGTGAGGCCGATCGTCAGCACCGCGCGTCGTTCGTGCAGCAGCATCAGCAGCGCCGCTGCATAGGGGCCGGCGCCCAGCGAGCGCAACTGGTCTCCGCCTTCGGCCAGCGCGTCCTGCACCAGGCGCCGTGTCAACGCGGCGATCAGCGGCAACACCAGCACCGCCTGCGCGAAAACCATCGCGGTCGGCGTGAACAGCAAGCCATAGGCGCCCAGGGGACCGGCCCGCGACAGCAGCAGGTAGACCAGCAGCCCCACGACGACCGAGGGCAGCGCGAGCAAGGTGTTGAGCACCCAGATCACGCCACGCCAGCCCGGGAAGCGCGCCACCGCGAGCCAGGCTCCGAGTGCCAGGCCCAGCACGGCGCCGAGTGCACAGGCCATGAGGCTGACACGCACCGACAGGCCCACGATGCGCCACAGCTCGGCGTCGCCTTGCCAGACAAGCTGGGCGGCCAGTTGGGCGCTGTCGGTGACGGTGGACATCAACCTGCATTCTGGGCTGACGGCACCAGGGCTGGCGATATGCAAGCCGGTGCATACAACGTGGCCAACACCGCTTGGTTGCGGCGCACAATCCTGGCCATCCCACCACAGCTTGAACGCACGCCGCATGGTCACGACCCCAGAACTCGGCCCGTCGCCGCTGGCCCGCGGTGACGCACAGATCAGCGTGGCCGACGCCCGTGCCCGCATCGCAGCCCGCCTGAAGCCGATCAGCGGTGTCGAGCACCTCGCGCTGTCGGATGCGCTGGGCCGTGTCTTGGCCGATGACGTCGTCTCGCCGATCGACGTGCCGGCGCACGACAACTCGGCGATGGACGGTTTCGCCTTTCGGGGCGCCGAACTGCAGGCCGATGGCGACAGCCGCTTTCGTGTGGCTGGTGTGGTGATGGCCGGTGATGCCACGCCGGTGGTCACTGCCCCGGGCGACTGCGTGCGCATCATGACCGGCGCGGTGATGCCCGCGGGCCTGGACACGGTGGTGCCGCTGGAGCTGTGCCGCGAAGAGGCCGGTGTGGTCCATATCGCCGCCGGTGTCATCCAAACGGGCGAGAACCGTCGCCGCCGCGGTGAAGACCTGGCGCAGGGCAAGCCGGCGCTGCGGCGTGGCCGGGTGCTGCGACCGGCCGATCTGGGACTGGCCGCCTCGCTTGGCTTGACCCAAGTGCCGGTGAGGCGGCGGCTGCGTGTCGCGCTGTTCTCGACCGGCAACGAGTTGCGTGAGCCCGGCCAGCCGCTGGACCCGGGGTGCATCTACGACAGCAACCGGCACAGCCTGGCGGCGGCGCTGCGCCGCATGGGTGTCGACGTGGTCGACCTCGGCCTCGTTGCCGACGACCCGGCGGCGCTGGAGGCCACGTTGGCCCGCGCGCTGAGAGAGGCCGATGTCGTGCTGACCAGCGGCGGCGTCAGCATGGGCGACGCCGACTACACCCGCGACCTGCTGGCCCGCATGGGCGAAGTCGCGTTCTGGAAGGTCGCGATGCGCCCCGGCCGGCCGTTCGCGTTCGGCCCGTTGCGACGGCCCGATGGCGCCGACCCGGCGTGGTTGTTCGCGCTGCCTGGCAACCCGGTGGCCGCACTGGTCACCTTCTATGCGTTTGCGCAGGAGGCGTTGTGGACGCTGGCCGGCGCGATCCAGCCGCCGATGCCCAGGCTGAACGCCCGCTGCACCACGCCGATCCGCAAGCGGCCGGGGCGCACCGAGTTCCAGCGCGCGGTGGTCGAGGCCGCGCCCGAGGGCGGCTGGCAGGTGCGGCTGACCGGCTCGCAAGGCGCCGGCATCCTGCGCAGCATGAGCGAGGCCAATGCATTGCTGGTGCTTGGCCACGAGCAGGGCTCGGTAGCGGCCGGTGAGTGGGTCGAGGTCTGGTTGTTCGACGGGCTGGTCTGACCGGGCGGCCACCCGCCGGTGATCGGCGGGGTGTTGAATTTGCCACTAAATATCGGCGTTAGGGGTGTCAAATCGACGGGGTCGTCCCTAGAGTTCGGCTCGCCGTCTTATGCCGGCACACAAGCGGGTTAGGTACCGATTCGTGGTGCCGGCCCCATGACACCTACAAGGAGAGATGAATGAACAACAGGAAGATCCGTGCCGGTGCCTTCACGGCGCTGGCCACTCTGCTGGCGCTGTCGGCGGGCAGTGCACAGGCGGTGACCTTCAGCTGCAAGGCGCTGATGGACAGCTCCGAGCAGGCGGCGGATTCGCAGATGTACGCGTCGGCGATCAACAACCGACAGCAGGCGGTCGGGTTTGCCTTCGCGCCGCATGAGGGCGTGACCGAGTTCGGCTCGGCCATGTGGGGCAAGGACCGCCAAGCGGTGCGCCTGAATGACGAGGGTGACTTTTTCGCGGTTTATTCGAGCGCCAGCGACATCAACGATGCGGGCGTGGCGGTAGGCGTGGTCTGGGATCGTGCCAGCAAGATGCGCGCGCTGACGTGGACCGATGGTGTGTTGAAAGAATTGCCCGGTCTGCCGGGCGGCGACGGCGCCGCCATGGCGGCGTCCATCAACAACCGCGGCAAGATCGCCGGCTACAGTCGCAAGATGCTGTCCACCGGCGAAGTCGTGGAGCGGGCGACGCTGTGGGTGAAAGGCAAGCCCAAGGATCTCGGTGCCCTGAAGAAGACGGGCGAAAGCTTCGCCACCGCCATCAATGACGAAGGGATGGTCGTCGGCTACAGCAGCATTGCCGGCGCCAAGGCATGGGTCCCGGCGCGCTGGATCGGCGGCAAGGTCGCCGCGTTGCCGGTGCCCGATGGCGCGGGCGGCCGGGCTGAAGCCGTCAACCAGACCGGCGCCGTCGTCGGCATGGTCTCCCTGCCGAGCGAGCAGGGCTGGCGCGCTTACGCCTGGCAAGACGATGCAGGTGCCGCGATGGGTTCGTGGCCGGAGTTCACGAGTTCTTCGGCCCGCGCGATCAACGACGGCGGCGCGGCGGTTGGGTCCGCGCTTGTCGCGGGTTCCGACGCCGCCTTGGCAATGTACTGGCCGACCGTCAGCGCTCAGCCGGTGGATCTGAACACGCTGGTCGACCAGGCCGGTTGCGTCGACGCGTTCGGCGTGAGACGCACGCTAACCTCGGGCGTCGACATCAACGACAAGGGCGTCATCGTCGCCAATGCGTACGAAGCGGTCGACGGTGGTGTCCGCTCGTTCTCGTTCCGCTTGACGCCGCGTTGAACGTGCGCTGAAGCTGCTCGAAGCGTTGAAGCGATCAGACCGCGGGCGCGTCGTCGGACGGCCCGCGGCCTTCTTCATGGCTGGTTCAAGGGTAGTGAGTCACCGTCGACGGCACGGTGCCTTGCCCCTGGGCCGGCTCGCCGGTGTTGTTGATCACCCGGTCGATCGTGCCGACGCCGCCGAGCGAGACCGTCGACAGGCTGTGCAGCTTCACGCCCGGCACATCCGGCACCTCGAAGCCGCGATCGGCGTGGATGTCGGGGTTGACGTTGAAGTAGCAGTAGCTGCCCAGACCCCAGGCCTCGTGGGACGTGACCTTGTCATTGACCTTGTAGGCCGCATAGCCGTTGGCACCGCTGCGCCAGGCGGCCTGCGTCGGCGGGTCGTACGGCATCTCGTTCTGGAAGAAGTAGGTCCGGCCGCCGTTGCCGTTCCAGCGCACCTGGTACTTTTGGTAGTGCTCGACGAACAGGCCATAGGCCGTCACGTTCTTGCCATTGACGACGACGCCGGTGGCCGCGGTGTTGAGGTTCCAGCCCACGCCGGCGCCATGGTCGGCACGCCAGGCCCAGACATGGTCGATCAGCACGTCGTTGCTGTTGACCTCGAGGCTGGTCACCGCCTTGCCGACGGCCGCGCCGCCGATGCGGAAGAACACGTCCTGCAGCGAGGTCGGGTTGCCGGCGTGCGAGCCGGAAGAGGTCTTCGGCCCCAGCTGCAGCAGCAACGGCGACTTGACCGGGCCCGCGTCGAACAGGATGCTGGCGATCTTGACGCCGTCGACGTCGGCGACCTTCATCGCGACCACGCCGTTGTCGGGGATCAACGTCGCGTAGCCCATGCCCATCACGATCGTGTTGGCCCGCTTGACCAGCAACGTCTCTTCCAGGTGGTAGATGCCCGGCGTGAACAGCAGGTGCATGCCGGCCTTCAGCTGCGCGTTCAGCTGCGCTGCGGTGACCCCCGGTTTTGCGACGTAGAACTTTGTCAGCGGCACCGACTGTCCCGGGGTTTGCCCGGTCGGCGACCAGGTGGTGCCGGCCGAGTTGGTGCGCAAGGACGGCACGAACACCTGGTACTCGCCGGCGCCGTCGATGTACAGGTACGGCTTCTCGCGCGTGATCGGGCTCTTCTCGATCGTCGTGTAGACCGGGTTCGGGAAGCTGTTGGCCGGCGCGCCGATGACGCCGGTGAACACCATGTTCCAGACACCGTTGAGCCAGCTGCCGACCTGGCTGTCACGGGTGAACCACTGCTGCTGCGAGTAGGGCTGCACCTGGGCGTCGATGAGCGAGTCGGCGATGTAGCCGCCGCTGGCCCAGCCGTAGTTGGTCGGCGACAGGTTCAGGTTGCCCTTGACCCAGACCCGCCGCATCGGCGCGGCCTGTGCCACCGCCCAGCGGGTGCCGCCGTCGATCGGCGTGACGGTCACGTTCTCGACCGAGCGCCAGAAGTTTTGCGTTGCGTTGCCGCCGAACCAGCCGGCGTCGACCGTGACCGCGTCGATCGCCACGTCCTTCGGATGCTGACCGGCGCCCATCACCGAGGTGTAGAAGCCGACGTTGGCGTTGACCTGGTAGTGGCCGGGCTTGAACAGCAGCGCATAACGGTTTGAGCCGAATTGGTTGCTCTCTTGCTGGGCAAAGATCTGGTCCAGCTTGGCCTGCACGGCGGCGGTGCTCATCGTGCTGTCGAAGATCACCACGTTCGGCCCCAGGTCGACGGCCGCTTGGGCCGGCACCGAGAGCGCGGCCAACGCCGCTGCCCAGATCCAGTTCAGGCTGCCCACCCGGGGCTGCAAGGTTCGTCGAAAGTTCATTGGCACTCCTCATTGGTCGGGCGACAGCGTCGCCCTTGTCTCGCCCACACAAAAGCCTCGGCTTTCTTGATGACTGCCCACTCTCCGCGGTGGTCTCGGCCATTCTCATTGAAACCGCTTTCAGATGCGGTGACTGTTTGGTAACCAGGTTTCTCGGCGAAGGCAGGGTTTGTGCGGGGCCGTGCGGGCGCGGGCGGTGGCGGCGGGGGGCGCAAATCCGTACAGACTGCAAGCCGTTGGCGAGGCGGTTACCGTGCGCGGCCGGTGTCGGTTGAAGACACGGACCTGGAGATCACTGCATGAGCGATTCGCCCGCCTACACGCCGCCGAGTGTCTGGACCTGGAACAAGGAGAACGGGGGACGCTTTGCGAGCATCAATCGCCCGACCGCCGGCCCGACGCACGACAAGGCCCTGCCGGTCGGACGCCACCCGCTGCAGCTGTATTCACTGGCCACACCGAACGGCGTCAAGGTCACGGTGGTGCTGGAGGAATTGCTGGCCCTCGGTCATCGCGGCGCGGAGTACGACGCGTGGCTGATCCGCATCAACGATGGTGAGCAGTTCGGCAGCGGCTTCGTCGAGGCAAACCCGAATTCGAAGATCCCGGCACTCGTCGACCACAGTGGCACGGCGCCTGTCCGGGTGTTCGAGTCCGGCGCGATTCTGCTGTACCTGGCCGAGAAGTTCGGCGCCTTCTTGCCGAGTGACAGCGCCGAACGCGCCGAGTGCCTGTCCTGGCTGTTCTGGCAGATGGGCAGCGCGCCGTTCCTGGGCGGTGGGTTCGGTCATTTCTACGCCTACGCGCCGACCAGGATCGAATACGCGATCGATCGCTATGCGATGGAGGTCAAGCGACAGCTCGATGTGCTCGACCGGCACCTGGCCGGGAAGCCGTATCTGGCAGGCGGCGACTACTCGATCGCCGACATGGCCGTGTGGCCCTGGTATGGCACGCTCGTCAAGGGCCAGCTCTACGAGGCCGGTGAGTTCCTGCAGGTCGAGCAATACACCCACGTGCTGCGATGGACCAACCAGATCGCCCAGCGGCCGGCCGTCAAACGCGGTCGCATGGTCAACCGCACCTGGGGTCAACCCTCGAGCCAGCTGCACGAGCGCCATGACGCCAGTGATTTCGAGACGCGGACCCAGGACAAACTGGCCGTGCAAGGCTGAAGCCCCCTCTCCCGCGAAGGCCCCGACGATGATCATCCTGTACGACTGCGCCACTGCGCCGAGCCCGCGCCGTGCGCGCATCCTGCTCGCCGAGAAGGGCGTGGCCCATGAGACGGTCGAGGTGGACCTGAGGCATGGCGAGCAGCTGAGCGAAGCCTACCGTCAGGTGAACCCGCAATGCACCGTGCCGGCGCTGCGCACCGAAGAGGGCGTGCTGCTGACCGACAACGCGGCGATCGCCGCCTACCTGGAGGCGCGCTTCCCGGCGCCGCCCTTGCTGGGCCGCACACCGTTGGAAAAGGCCGAGATCGCGAGTTGGCATTGGCGTGCCGAGTTCGAAGGGTTGATGGCCGTTGCCGAGGCGCTGCGCAACAGTTCTCCGGCCATGGCCAACCGCGCTCTGCCCGGCCCGGTGGACTACCCACAGATCC
Source organism: Ideonella sp. (assembly GCF_036277275.1). GTDB lineage: Bacteria > Pseudomonadota > Gammaproteobacteria > Burkholderiales > Burkholderiaceae_C > Ideonella. Next base: position 89,204 of record NZ_DASUNH010000059.1, read on the forward strand.
CTGAGCTGGCCCGGCGCGGCCTGGCCAGGGTGCAGCAGTTCTTCGCCACGCTCGACGACCGCCTGGCCGAGCGCGATTTCATCGCTGCCGGCCAGTTCAGCATCGCCGACATCACCGCGGTGGTGGCGGTCGACTTCGCGCGCGTGGTGAAGGTCAAGCCGGGTGAGCAGCACCCGAACCTGCAGCGTTGGCGGGCGGCGATGGCGCAGCGGGCATCGATGTCGATCTAGCCAGACATCATGGTCGCTCGCCGGCTGCGGCGAGGGCTCGTCTCCAGTATCGTGGGTTGCGCACCGAGGTGTGCAGAGCCACATGCGGCTGGGCGGGCCAGCCGCAGCGTTAAGGAGACGAGCCATGGACGAGCGTATCAAGTTCTTCGTCGGTCTGGACGCCCACAAGGACACGATTGCGGTGGCGGCTTGCGAAGCTGGACGTGAACCGGCTCGCTTTGCCGGCACGCTGGGGCCGGATGTGCGGGCACTGCTGAAGGTGCTGGGCAAGGCTGGAGATCCTGCTGCCGTGAGTGTGGTGTACGAAGCAGGCCCAACGGGCTATGGGCTGTACCGCGAGCTGAGCCAGCGCGGCTACCACTGCGAGATCATCGCGCCCACGCTGATCCCCCGGCGAGTCGGCGAGCGAATCAAGACCGATCGGCGCGATTGCCTGCGGCTGGCGGAGCTGTCGCGCTCAGGAGAGCTCAAGCCGATCTGGGTGCCCGACGAAGCGCATGAGGCCATGCGCAACCTGTGGCGTGCGCGCGAGGATGCCGTGGGTATGCGACTGAAGGCGCGCCAGCAGTTGAAGGCGTTCTTGCTGCGTCACGCCCGCCGCTGCGTGGCATCGACACGGTCAGCGCCATTGGGCTGGTGGCCGAGATCGGTGACTTCCGGCGCTTCGGCACGGCGCACCAGTTCATGGGTTACCTCGGACTGGTGCCGTCGGAGCACTCCAGCGGCAACAGCATTCGTCGCGGCTCGATCACCAAGACCGGCAACGCCAACGCCAGGCGCCTGCTGACCGAGGCAGCTTGGAACTACCGGTTCCCAGCGCGCCTTAGCCAAGCGCTGCGCGAACGCAGCAGTTCCCTGCCCGACGCGGTGCGCCAACATGCCTGGAAGGCCCAATTGCGCCTGTGCGGACGGTTTGCCCGGCTGTCTTCGCGGGGCGGGCAGATTACTGTAACTGCCATTGCAGCCAGCGGGGACAGGACGCTGGCTGACCTGCCCGGCGAGAGCCTCCTTGCTGTGGCCAACGAGGCGTGGCGCCGGATGTGTCAACAAGACTGCTGGTCCACCACGCGCCTGACCTGGTCCAACGCCTCGCGCAAGGTATCGAGATCGACGGTTCCGAGCGCCAGGCGAATCGCGTGCGGCACATGGGCGGTGGCCGTGAAGGGCTCGGCCGTCGACACCGCGATGCGCCGCATCATCAGCGCCTTCGCCACCTGGTCGGCGCGGGCCGCCTCTGCCAGGGGAAGCCAGACGAAGTACGACGCCGGATGGCGCACGCATGGCAACCCGGCGAGGGCCCGGCCGGCGACCACCTGCCGTGCGGTGGCGTCTTGGCGCTTCTCCGACTCGAGGCGAGCGACCGTGCCGTCGTCGATCCAGCCACAAGCGATCGCCGTCATCACGGCGGGGGTGTTCCAGGTGGTGGCCCGGATCGCTCGTTCGATCTTCGGCATCCATCCGGTTGGCGCCGCGACGAAGCCGACACGCAGCCCGGTCGCAACGCTCTTGGACAGCCCCGAGATGTAGACGGTTGCCTCAGGCGCCAGCGCCGCCAGTGGCTCTGGCGCGGCCTGCGCGAGGAAGGCGTAGGCCGCGTCCTCGATGACGAGCAGCCTGTGCCGGCGGGCGATCGAGACCAGTTGCCGGCGCCGGGCTGCACTCATCACCCACCCCAGTGGGTTGTGCAGCGTCGGCATGGCATACACGGCACGCACCCGCCGGCGCTGGCACAACGCTTCCAGTGCGTCCAGATCGGGGCCCGATCCGGACGCCGGGATCGGCGCCAGCTCCAGGCGATGAGCTTCGGCGAGGACCTTGAACCCAGGGTAGGTCAGCGCGTCGGTCGCTACCACGTCGCCGGGTTGCAGCAGCGCCATGACCGTCACCGCCAGCCCATGCTGCGCGCCACCCACGATCGCCACCTCTTCCGACGTCACTGCCAGACCGCGGCTTGCGAGGTGGCGGGCGACGGACGCGCGTTCATGCTGCCGCCCGCCATGCGGCTGGTAGCGCAAGAGGGCCTCCAGGTCACCGGAGGAAGCGAGCTGTCGCAGCGCGGCGCGAAGCAGCTCCGTCTGGCCGGGCAGCGACGGGTAGTTGAAGCTCAGGTCCACCATGCCCGTGGCCACGGCGTGCTGGTCGACGCCCAGCCCCGGCGTCAGGGAGGTCTCTCTGACGAAGGTGCCGCGGCCCGTCTCACCGCTGACCAGTCCCATGGCTTCGAGTTCCGCATAGACCCGGGTCGCGGTCACCAGGGCCAGGCCCTCCTTGGCCGCCAGCCGCCGGTGGGTGAGCAGCCGGGTGCCGGGCGGCAGCCGGCCGGCGCGGATGTCAGCGGCGAGGGCGTCGACCAGCTGCTTGTACCGGGCATGAGCCATCGGGCGGTGTATCCATGACAATTATTTGATTGTATTTCGTGTTCTGCCTACGATGCGCCTCGCCACCGGCCCTCGCCAGGAAGACGACACCATGCACATCGCGATCCTCACCTTCGAAGGTTTCAACGAGCTCGATTCGCTGATCGCGCTTGGCATCCTCAACCGCGTGAAAAGGCCGGACTGGCGGGTATCGGTCGCCAGCCCCGGCGCGCGCGTCCGGTCGATGAATGGCCTGGTGCTCGAATCGCAGGTGTCGCTCGGCGAGGCGGGCGCCGCCGATGCGGTGATCGTCGGCAGCGGCGCGCTGACGCGCGAGGTGGTCGCCGACGCAGCCCTGATGGCCCGGTTGCAGCTCGATCCGTCGCGGCAACTGCTCGGCGCCCAGTGTTCGGGCACGCTGGTGCTGGCCAGGCTGGGGCTGCTCGATGGCGTTCCGGCGTGTACCGACCTGACGACCAAGCCCTGGGTCGAGGAAGCTGGTGTCGCCGTGTTGAACCAGCCGTTCGTTGCCCGCGGCAACGTCGCCACGGCAGGAGGGTGCCTCGCGTCGCAGTACCTGGCCGCCTGGGTGATCGCCCGGCTGGAGGGCATCGAGGCAGCCGAGCGTGCGATTCACTATGTTGCGCCCGTCGGAGAAAAGGACGACTACGTCGCGCGTGCGATGCGAAACATTTCGCCCTTTCTCGAAGGCACCGGCGCCGCTTGGCAGGAAAGGCCGTGCATTTGTGCCGCTGTTTGTGCCGATTCGTGAACGGTAGGGCAGGCCCCGCCGGGGTGGGTGGGTATAATACAAACCTCTGATGCGCTTGAACCGGCCGCACGATAGGGCGGATCCAAGGGAACCCGTCACCCAGCGCACGAGACCGTCGTGATCCAAGGGTCACGTCCGGAAGATCGAAGCCCGCTGCCAGCGACTTGGTTGCGGGCTTTTTCTTTCAATCTGGCTCGCAGTCTCCATATGACTGTGGGTGGCTTCGTATTGAGACGCTGTTTCTGGGCAAGGGCGCGTTGCAATTCACCCACCCGATTCAACGAAGGCCGGTGATGCCCACCGCCTTCTGCTCCGAGGGATCCAATGTCCAAGAAGTCGACTGCCGTCCGCGCGGCGCCTGCCAAAACCACCGCTGCCGCAGCGCCGGCCAAGCGTGCGACCAAGCGCGCACCGGCTGCCGCGGCACCAGTGAAATCGAAGGGCAAGGCCGCTCCCGTCTCGTTGGAAGATGATTTCGACGACGCCGAGATCGACGACCTGACGGTCGCCGATGAGGGCGCCGAGGTTGTCGCCACTGCCGACGCGGCAGGGGCGAGCGCCAAGGTCAAGCCCCTGCGGATGAAGGTCCCGAAGTCCAAGGAACGTGCGCTGATCCGCGAGTTCGGCCTGGACGTCACGACGCTGACCGAGGAAGAAGCCGACAAGCGCCGCAGTGACCTGAAGGCGCTGGTCAAGCTGGGCAAGACGCGGGGTTTCCTGATCCAGCAGGAAATCAACGATCACCTGCCTGAGAAGCTCGTCGACTCCGAGGTGATCGAGGCGACGATCAAGATGCTCAACGACATGGGCATCGCCGTCTACGAGCAGGCGCCCGACACCGCCACCTTGCTGGTGGCCGGCGGGGCCGGCACGGCGACGTCGGACGAAGAAGCCGAAGAAGCCGCCGAAGCGGCGCTGTCGACGGTCGACTCCGAATTCGGCCGCACCACCGATCCGGTGCGCATGTACATGCGCGACATGGGTCTGTTCGAGCTGCTGACCCGTGAAGGCGAGATCGAGATCGCCAAGCGGATCGAAGGCGGCATGCAGGCCATGATGCTGGCGGTCTCGTCCTCGCCGCTGGTGGTGGCCGAGATCCTGGGCTACGCAGACAAGATCGCCACCGGCGAGCTGGCGATCTCCGAGGTCGTCGACGGCTTCGTCGTGGCCGGCGAAGCCGACGACTACGTCGCCGAAGAAGACACCGACTCGTTCGATGACAGCGAGGACGATGACGACGGCAATGGCGGCAGCCGCGCGATGACGCGTCGCCTCGAAGAAATGAAGGCCCAGGCGCTCGACCGGTTCGCCGCGATGCGAACCAGCTTCGGCAAGCTGCGCCTGGCGTTCGAGAAGCACGGCCATGGCTCGGTGCCGTACGGCACCGCCCAGCGCGAGCTCAGCGACCAGCTGATGACGATCCGCTTCACGGTCAAGACGATCGACAAGCTGTGCGGCCTGTTGCGCGCGCAAGTCGATGGCGTTCGCCGGTACGAGCGCGAGATCCGCCGCATCGCCGTTGACCGCTGCGGCATGCCGCAGGAACACTTCATCGAGCACTTTCCGCCCAATGTGCTGAACCTCGACTGGGTGTTGGGCGAAGCGGCCGCGGGCCGGCCCTACAGCGCTGCCATCGGCCGTCATGTGGCGGCCCTGCAGGAGTTGCAGACCAAGCTTGTCGACCTGCAGACCAAGGCGGTGATCCCGCTCAGCGAGTTGAAGGCGATCAATCAGAAGATGAACGAGGGCGAGCGTGCCTCGCTCAACGCGAAGAAGGAGATGATCGAGGCCAACTTGCGCCTCGTGATCTCGATCGCGAAGAAGTACGTCAACCGCGGCATGCAATTCCTCGACCTCATCCAAGAGGGCAACGTCGGGTTGATGAAGGCCGTGGACAAGTTCGAGTACCGCCGCGGCTTCAAGTTCTCGACCTACGCGACCTGGTGGATCCGCCAGGCGATCACCCGCGCGCTGGCCGACCAGTCGCGGCCGATCCGGATCCCCGTCCACATGGTGGAGCGGATGAACCGCGTGGCGCGCGCGAAGCGGGCGCTGATCCAAAAGCACAACCGCGAGCCGACGCCCGAGGAGATCGGCGAGCTCGTGGAGATGCCGGCGAAGAAGGTCGAGGAGATCCTGAAGCTCGGCCAGGAGCCGGTCTCGCTCGAGGCTCCGGTCGGCGGGGAGGAGGGCGACGCCTCGCTCGGAGACTTCATCGAGGACTCGGCGCACGACCGTCCGCTCGAGATCGTCGCGAACCGGATCCGCGACGCCGACCTCCTGAAGGTGCTCGACTCGCTGCCCTGGCGCGAGCGCCGCGTGATCGAGCTGCGCTACGGCCTGGGCGACAAGGGCCCGATGACCCTGGAGGACATCGGCCACGAAGTGGGCGTCACGAGAGAAAGAGTCCGCCAGATCGAATCGAAGACACTGGCGATGCTGAAGAGCTCAGGCGGAGCCGACCGCCTCGCCGGAACAGCCGACGAGGCCTGAGCTATCCTCGTCAAGCCGTTCCCCGGTGATGTAACGGCAACATGACTGACTGTTAATCAGTTCTTGGTGGTTCGAATCCACCCCGGGGAGCCTCCAACGCGCGAACGCCCGCCTCGACCTCCGCCTGGCAGTTAGCGCACACCAGGACGCACTTCTGCGCTTCCTGGCGTGCGGCTTCGAGACTCCGTGTCGCACCCTCGTGCGAGAGCGCGAACTGCTTGTCGCACGGATCGACGTGATGGAACTGAAGCGCGGCGCAGCAGCGGTCGTACCCGCATCCGATGCACCGGCCGCCGGCCTCCTCGACGAGAGTCCGCTTGATTTGCCGTCGCCGTTCTGCGACACGCTCTTGCCGACGGAGCCTGCACCTGTAGTAGCCGCGGCCTTCCAGGCGGTAGACGGTTCGACCGTGCCGCGTGCAGACCCGCATGACCTCGCGCGGCGGGGTAGCCGGGTCCACGCGCGTGAGGCGTGCGTCGGCGCGCGGGATCTCCCA